>NZ_JBIVIV010000013.1:0-303051 GCF_044749865.1 Streptomyces sp. NPDC088910 | reverse complement strand
TCGGGCCGCTGGCCACCGCGTATGTGCTGATCCTGGTCGTCCTCGGCCCGCTCACCGCCCGCTGGACCGAGCCGATCGCCCGCAAACTCACCGAGGCCATCGGCCCGTACGCGCGCCGCCGCGCCGCGCTCCCGGCCGCCGCCGCGTCCCCCGGCCCGGCCGAGGAACAGATCGACACGACGGCCACGCGTTCCTGAGCGCCCCGCCCGCTCCGCGACGACGGCTCACTCGTGCCGCTGGGCGCGCACCAGCACCTCCCCGGCGTCCGTCCGGTAGTAGAGCACCGACCGCCCCGCGCGACGGCGCCGGATCAGACCGGCGTCGAAGAGCACCTTCAGATGGCGGCCGACGGAGCCGAGTCCCTGGCCGGTGAGCGCGACCAGTTGGGTGGTGCTCTTGGGGGAGTCCAGGAGGACGAGGACGGCCGCGCGCCCCGGCCCGAGCAGCGCGCGCAGGGCGTCCGGCGCCGAGGGCGGGTCCGGCTCGGCCAGTACGCCCGCGCACGGGTAGATCACGGCGTAGCGGTGCGGCCGGTCCCAGGAGACCCAGCTGCGGCGCGGGGTGACCGGCACGAACAGCAGCCGCGCCCCGGAGATCTCGCGCGGCGGATTGTCGTACGCGTTGATCTGAAGCCGTCCCTCGCCCAGCCAGCGCATCCCCGGCCGCATGTCGTCCAGCGCCGCCGTCCAGCCGCCCTGGCTCAACTGCCGGGTGCGCGCCACGATGTCGGCCTCGAGAACGCGGCGCCGCCGGGGCCAGTACGGCAGGACCGTCTCCGTCCACACCCACCGCATCACATCCGCGGCCCGCCGGGGCACATCGGCCTCGGGCAGCCAGGCGGGCAGCGGTCCGCCCAGCGATATCGCCAGGTCGGCGCGGGCGACGTCGGCCGGGGTCGTACGGATACGGTCCAGCTCCGCCTCGATCGACGGCTCGCCCTCGGCCCGCGGCGGGGGGATGAGGAAGTCCGCGATCCAGGTCGGCCGGAATCCGGCCCCCACGATCAGCGCGGCGACCGGGTCCTCGGCCAGGCGGCGCCGGTACGCGGACCGGTGGGCGCGCAGCCACGCGCTCTCGCCGGGGTGCGCGGCCGTGCCGCCCGCCAGGTCGAGCAGGCTCGCGACGGTCTCGGCCAGCGGGGAGACGACGAAACGGCCTCCCGCGAGGGTGTCTGCGTTGACCAGCCACCAGCCCATCGTTTCGCCTCCCCGCGAAACTCTAACGCCGGGCCGGCCGGCCTGCGGAGACTCCCCGTCCATGCGCACCTACCGAGAACTCTTCCGCGCCCCGGAGTTCACGCCGCTGTTCGCGACCGGCTCGCTGTCGACGGCCGCCTCCACGGTGAGCGGTCTCGCGCTGGGCACGCTGATCTACACGGCGACCGGCTCGCCGCTGCTGTCCGCCCTGGCGATGTTCGGCCCGGCGCTGGTCCAGGTCGTCGGCGCGACCACACTGCTGTCGGCCGCCGACCGGCTGCCGCCGCGCGCCGCGACGGCCGGGCTCGCCCTGCTCTTCGGCCTGTGCACCGCCGCCCAGGCCGTGCCGAAACTGCCCGTGTGGGCGGCCTTCGCCGTACTCCTCGGCGAGGGGCTGATCGCCTCACTGGGCGGCGGAGTGCGCTACGGGCTGCTCAACGAGATCCTTGAGCGCGACGGCTATCTGCTCGGCAGGTCCGTGCTCAACATGTCGGTCGGCGCCACGCAGATCTGCGGCTTCGCCGTCGGCGGGGTCCTGGTCACCGTGCTGTCCCCGCGCGGCACCCTGCTGGCCGGCGCCGCGCTCTACCTGGCCGCCGCGGCCGTCGCCCGGCTCGGCCTGAGCGGTCGCCCGCCGCGTACCGCGGGACGCCCCTCGGTCGCCGACACCTGGCGCACCAACGGCCTGCTCTGGTCGTCCGTGCCCCGCCGCTACGTCTACCTCGCCCTGTGGGTGCCCAACGGGCTCATCGTCGGCTGCGAATCCCTCTACGTCCCCTACGCGCCCCGGCACGCCGGGCTCCTCTTCGCCAGCGCGGCCCTCGGGATGCTCGCGGGCGACACCCTCACCGGCCGCTTCCTGCCCCGCCGTTGGCGCGAACGCCTCGGCGCCCCGCTGCGGCTGCTGCTCGCCGCCCCCTACCTCGCCTTCGCCCTCCACCCCGCCCTGCCGCTCGCCGTGACCGCCGTCGTCCTCGCCTCCGTCGGCTACTCCGCGAGCCTCCTCCTCCAGGAACGGCTCATGTCCCTCACCCCCGACGCCCTCAGCGGCCACGCCCTCGGCCTCCACTCCTCCGGCACGCTCACACTCCAGGGCGTCGGCGCCACCCTGGCGGGAGCTGTCGCCCAGCGCACCTCACCCGCCACCGCCATGACCGTGATGGCGACCGCCTCCGTAGCCGTCACCCTCGCCCTGGCCCCCGGCCTGCGCCCGCTCCCCACCGCTGAAGGCCCGGCCCTCGGCGAGACCCCGGCGCGGAGCCCGTCCGCCTGACCGGGCCCGGCGGGAGCGCCGACCGGGAACGGGAGGGGGGCTCGCCTAGGGTGGCCGTGAACCGGTGGGAAAGGGGCGGGGCGTGGGTCCGACGAGCGGGGTGGCGCGGGCCGATGTCGTGGTGGTCGGGGCAGGCGGGAGCGGGGGGCCGTTGGCCGCGCGGCTGAGCGAGGACGCGGGGCGGACGGTGGCGCTGATCGAGGCGGGGCCCGCGCCGAGAACCTTCGCGCCGGAGTTGCTGGACGCGCGGCTCGTACCGGGGGCGTGGGCGCGGGGGGCGCCGCTGTGGCTGTATCCGGCGCGTCTGACACCCGAGCGTCCCCACACGATCGGCCGCGGCAGGATCCTGGGCGGCTCGACCACCGTCAACGGCGGGTATTTCGTACGGGCCCGGCGGGACGACTTCGACCGGTGGGCGGCGGCGGGCAACGACGCCTGGTCCTTCGACCGGATGCTGCCGTTCCTGCGCCGGATGGAGACCGACCTGGACTACGGCGCGTCCGCCGTCCACGGCGCGGACGGCCCGGTCCGGGTGCGGCGGACCGCGCTCGACCACCCCGCCGCCGCGGCGTTCGGCGCGGCGGCCCGCGAGTCGGGGTTCCCGGCCGAGCCGGACAAGAACGACCAGGGCGCGCCCGGCTTCGGCCCGGTGCCGTCGAACGCGGTCGACGGCGTACGCGCCAACACCGCCGTCGGCTACCTCCAGGACGCGCTCGGGCGCCCCAATCTCACCGTCCTCGGCGACCGCACCGTCCGCCGAGTCCTGGTGGAGCACGGCCGCGCGGTCGGCGTGGAGACCGAACGCGACGGCGTACGGGAGACCGTCACGGCGGGTGAAGTCGTGCTGTGCGCGGGCGCTTTCGGGTCACCGCACCTGCTGGCGCTGTCCGGCATCGGCCCGCGCGCGGACCTCGAACGCCTCGGCATCCCCGTGCTGCGGGACGCCCCCGGCGTCGGCGGGTCGTTCAGCGACCACCCGCAGATCGTCGTGGAGTGGACCCCGGTGCGCGACGTGCCCGCCGCCGACGGCGGTTGGCTCGGCGGCGCCCTCCACCTGGTGTCGAGCGGCGGCCCCGCGGCGGGCGACCTGGAAATCCTCCAGTCGCTCACGCCGATGGCGGCCCTGATCCGCGCCCGCACGTCGCTGCCCGGCGCGCCGCTGCCCTTCCTCGTCTCCGCGCAGGCCCCGCGACCGCGCGGACGCCTGCGGATCGTCTCCGCCGACCCCGCGGTGCCGCCGACCGTCGACTACGGCTATCTGCGGACGCCCGACGACCGGCGGCGGCTGCGCGAGGGCGTCCGGACGACCGCGGCACTGATCGCCGCACCCGCCTTCCGTACCGTCGTCGCGCCGGACTCGACGGCGGGGCCCGGCCACGAGACGCTGGCCGACGACGGCCTGCTCGACGCGTGGATCCGGGCCCGTATCGGCACCTCGGTGCACGCCTGCGCGAGCGCGCCCATGGGTCCGGCCGACGACCGGCACGCCGTGGTCGACCAGTACGGCAGGGTCCACGGGGTGCGGGGGCTGCGGGTCGCGGACACCTCGATCCTTCCGGCCGCTCCCCTGCGCGGTCCCGCGGCGACCGCCGTCCTGATCGGCGAGGTCGTCGCGGACGCGATCCGCCACGACCGCGCGTGAGCGTCAGCCCGAGGCACCCTTGCCGGACCCCAGGCGCGGGCGCAGCGCCGCTGTCGAGCGGCCCTTGAGCGCGGAGAGCCAGACGCCCGTGCCGTAGGCGAGGTCGTCCAGGCGGCGGGCGGCGGCGTAGCGCAGGGGGTCGAGGCCGACCTCGCCCGGACGGTATTCGAGGGCGACGTCGGCGACCGACGCGACGGCGACCGCGCGCCGGATCCGGGGGGAGACCGCGCAGCCGACGGCGGCCAGCGGCCACCAGTGGCGGGTGAGCAGGGCGCCGGTCTGGGACAGGGCGCTGACCGCGCCGTTGGCGGTGAGCCGGGTGGCCAGCCGTACCGGGTGGTCGGCGCCCTTGAGTTTGCGGGCGATCCGTACGGTCGTGATCCCGCAGACGGCGCCCGCCACCGGCAGCGACCAGCGGCGCTGGGCCAGCAGCGCGAGGGACAGCGCGCCCGCCCAAGGAGCGAGGACGGCGGGGGCGATGAGTTCGGGGTGGCGCTCGGCCAGCGGATGCGCGCCCGTGCCGTACGCCGCCTTGCGCAGCATCCAGTCCGTGAACCGCACGCGGTGCTCGTGCTCGGCGCGGACCGACGGCTCGTACCGTACGCGCCAGCCGTCCTCGATCAGCCGCCAGCACAGGTCGACGTCCTCGCCGACCCGCATGGCCGCGTCGAAGCCGTCCGCCATCGCGTCCACCCGCGCCACGCTGCACGCGGTGGAGGCCCAGGAGACGGGGGTCCCCGGGCGTACGGCCGCCGGGTCCCGGCCGAGGTCGAGCGAGGACCTGGCGGCCTCGTACCGGCCGATCCAGCCGGTGGCCGCGGCGGTCGGCAGCCCGGTGATGCGCGGCACGGCCATGCCGACCTTGGGGTCGGTGAAGTGCCGGAGCAGGACGGGGACGGTCTCCGGGGGCAGCACGATGTCGGAGTCCACGAAGACCACATAGGGGGTGCGGACCAGCCGCAGCCCCGCGTTGCGGGCCGCGGCCGGGCCCATGTTCCGCTCCAGCACGACCAGTTGGGCGCCGTGCTTGACGGCGGTGTCCTCGATGTCGTCGGCGTGCCGCGATCCGTCGTCCACGACGACGACGCGCTGGCCGGGGCCGATGCTGGTGAGCAGCCGGTCGAGTTGCGCCGCCCGCTCGTGGACGGGCACGACGAAGGTGTGCCGCGGGTCGGGATTCTGCGGCAGGTCGTGAACGACCGGGTACGCCATGCCGTTGTCGAGCAGCCGGTCGGCGAGGACGCCGCTCGCCGCGTCCCGGACGCGCACCGTACGGTCGTCGGCCAGCAGCGGGCGGGCGCGGGGGGTCAGCCGGACGAGCCGGGTCGGGAAGCCGCCGAGCAGGGCACGGCCGCCGTCGATGACGCGGGTGTGGCGGTTGAGCGCGACCACGAAGCCGCCGGGCAGCCGCGCGGTCCCGCCGGGCGCGCCCGTACCGCTCCTGCCGTCCGGAGCGCCGGCGCCGCGCTTGCCGTCCGGCGCACCCGTACCGCCGTCGCCCTCGGGCGCGCGCCCCGCCGGTTCCGCGGTCATTCGGTCACCGTCCCGTCCACCGCTTCGGCGTCGACCAGTCGGCCGCGGGTGTCGGCGGACCCTTCGGCGATCAGCCGGGTGGCCGTGGTGACCATGTACGTCATCGCCTTCTCTCCTTCTTCGGCGGACGCCCCCGCCGGGTCGCCGAGGACCCCGGACGGCGAGACCGCCAGCACACCGCCCGCGACCAGGTCGGGCATGAGGTCCGCGAGCGGCCGGGTGTCCCCGGCGACGGCCTGCGCGGTCCGCACGTCCCCGGGCGCCAGGTGGAGCATGACCGAGGTCTCCCACCGTCCGGCGTGCGGATCCGCGTCGGGCGCCACGCACGGCACCCACGCGACGTGGTGGCCCTCGGCGCGCAGCAGGACGACCGCCTCGGCGAGCGTGGCGACATTGCCGCCGTGCCCGTTGACGAAGACGATCCGCCCGGCCCACATCGCCAGCGACCGCACGGACTCCACGAGGACCGCCGTCAGGGCCTCGCGGCCGATCGAGACGGTGCCCGCGAAGCCCGCGTGCTCGCCGCTCGAACCGTAGGCCATGGTCGGCGCGACCAGGGTGTGCCACTCGGGCGGGGCCCCGGCCGCCACCCGCTCGGCCACCGCCCGCGCGATGGCGGCGTCGGTGCCCAGCGGCAGATGCGGCCCGTGCTGCTCGGTCGAGCCCAGCGGCACCAGGACCAGCGGCGCGAACGGGACCGTCGGCCAGACGGCGTGCGCCAGGTCGGAAGGGGCCGCGGGTCCTGCCGTGCTCCCGGGGCCCACGCGGTTCGCGGGTGTCGACGGCATGTCAGCGGATCGGGTCCTTGGAGCGCGGCGCGGCCTCCGCGGCGCCCGCGCGGCCGACGAGCCCGCCGCCGAGTGTCCTGGTGAAGCCGTCGGGGATCACCAGGTCGTCGGGGGACAGCTCGTGCACCGACGAGTGGCCCAGGCCCAGCACCGCGGAGTCCAGGCCGCCGCGCATGATGTCCAGGACGTTCTCCACCCCGGCCTGGCCGTTGGCCGCGAGCCCCCACAGGTAGGCGCGGCCGATCAGCACCGCGCGGGCGCCGAGCGCCAGCGCCTTGGCGACGTCGCCGCCGCGCCGGATGCCGCCGTCGAGGACGACCTCGATCTGGTCGCCCACCGCCTCGGCGATCGACGGCAGCATCCGTATCGTGCCCGGTGTCGTGTCCAGGTTGTTGCCGCCGTGGTTGGACACCGAGATCCCGCTGACCCCGGCGTCGACCGCGCGCTTGGCGTCGTCCACCCGCGTCACGCCCTTGAGCAGGAACGGGCCGCCCCACTCCTCGCGCAGCCACTTCACGTCGTCCCAGGTGGGCGGCGCCGTCTGCATCCACTCGTAGTAGGCGCCGAAGAAGGTGGGCGCCGCGCCGCCCGGCGGGCGGAGGTTGGGCGCGGTGAGGTCGGGGAGCCGACGGGATTTGAGGAACCGCATCAGCCAGGCCGGGTGCGGCGCCACGTTCGGCGCGAACTTCAGCATCGTCTTGAAGTCCAGCTTCTCCGGGATCGAAGGACTGCCCCAGTCGCGCCCGTTGGAGAAGGACCAGTCGAGCGTGGAGATCAGCGCCTTGGCCCCGGCGGCCCTGGCCCGGTCCATCCGCTGCACCATCGACTCGCGGGTGCCGGTCCAGTACATCTGGAAGAAGGTGTTCTCGTTCGCCTCGGCGACCTCCTCGACCGGCTTGCTGGCGAAGGAGCTGAGCCCCATGATCACGCCCCGGTTCGCGGCGGCCCGCGCGACGGCCACCTCGCCGTCCGGGTGCACGGCCTGCACACCGGTCGGCGAGATCACCACGGGCATCGACGTCGGGATCCCCAGCACCGTCGTCGACAGGTCGCGCTCGGCGTGATGGCCCACCACCCGCGGCGCGAAGCCCAGTTCGGCGAACGCCTCGATGTTGTCATCGATGGTCCGGCCGCGCTCCGAGCCCGCGACCAGGGCTCCGTAGACCGAACTCGGTAGTTGCTTCTTTGCCCGGCGCTGCGCCTCGGCGACGGTCTCGAACCAGGGATTCCTGCTCATTGCGTGTTCCTCTTCGTCTCGGAGCCGGTCCTTCGGGGCCGGTCCATGTCCGTGAGCGTCAGGTGCCGCCCGTGCGCCGCTGAGGCGCGGGTCAGCCGCTCCTCACGTGCCCCGGGCGAACGTGCCTCCACGCGCCGTTCATGTGCGGAAGACCTCCCTGAGAGCCGGTGCGATGTCGTGGTGGGTGCGGATGCGGTGAAAGGTGCCGTGCCCGGCCCTGGCCAGTTCCGCGCCCAATTCGACGTCCTTCTCACCGCTCGTGTCGAGCAGCACGTCCAGCCGCGGCAGCCGGGCCGCCGCCGGGCGCGGGTCCGGCCCCGCGTTGTGGACGCAGTCCGACAGCAGCAGCACCCGCGCGCCGCGCCGCGGCACCGACGCCAGCCGGGCGGCGGCGAGTTCCAGCGGGAAGGCCACATTGGTCAGGCCCCTGGCCGGGATGCGCAGCATCGCGTCCAGCAGCTCCATCGGCCTGACCGGGTCGCCCAGTTCGAGCAGGACCGCCGCGTCCGACCAGAAGGCGACGACGGCCAGTGCCTCGGACTCCAGCTCGGCCGCGAGCGCGCCCACGGTCGCCGCCGCGGTACGTACCCGCTCGCCCTTCATCGACCCCGACAGGTCCACCGCGAGCACGACGGAGCGGGGCGCGCGGACCCGCTCGAAGACGAAGACGTCCTCGTCGTCGGGGACCGGCCGCTCCGCCAGCCGTTCCAGCGTCGGATCCAGGTCGATGTCGCTGCCCCGCTGCCGGTACGGGAGGCTGGCCAGCCGCCCCGAAGCGGCCGGCCGTCCGCCGCGCGCCCGCTTCGGCTTCGGCAGGGACAGCCGCGCGGCGATCTCGCGGGCCCGCGCCCGCACCGCGGGGTCCACCGGCTCGGTGTCGTCCGGGCCGCTGAGCAGCTCCCCCCGCTCGTCGGTGAAGTCGGCCGCCGAGCGGGTCGGCCGCGGGCGCGCGGGACCGGCGCCGCGCGAGCGGGCGCGCAGCACCGTGCCTCCCGTGCCCGCCACCGCTTCGAACACCTTCGGCTCCTCGTCGAGTGTCTTGGGGATACGGCGCAGCGGTCGCCGCGACCGGTCCGTGGACGCCGGTTCGCGCCGCCGTACGGGCGAGTCGGCCTCCACCGCTCTTCATCCGGGCTCCGCCCGCGCCGGATCCAGCACGAAGCGGTCCTCCCAGATCTCCCGCAGGACGCGTTCCGCGGTGGTCTCCGCCGCGTCGTCCAGCCGGATCCGGCCGGACAGCGAGACCGTCATCGCGTCGTAGAAGCTCTCCGGGTAGCGGTCGTCGTCCGGTCCGCTCAGGCCGCGCATCGTCATCAGGCCGTCGGCGACCAGCGCGCAGTCGATCGCGCCCCGCACGCTGCTGCCCTGACGCAGATCCGGGTGCGCGCGGGTGGCCCGGGTCACCGCGACGGCGTCGGGCACGATCCGGTCCGCGAGCGGACCGGACAGCGCGGCGCGCAGCGTGACGATGTCCTCCTCCGCGGCGGCGTCCTGGTAGCCGACCACGATCCGGTTGAGCCGGTCGCTGACGCCCGCCGACAGCCGGGTGGTGCCGATGTCGTCACTGGGGTTCATCGAGGCGATGACCCGGAACGACGGCTCGGCGGTGACCAGGCCGACCCTGGGCACCTCGACCGCGCGGTCGGCCATCGCCGACAGCAGGGTGTTGAGGGTGTCCTCGGGGGCGCGGTTGAACTCCTCGATGTAGAGGAACCCGCCGGTGCGCATCGCCTGGACCAGCGGCCCCGCCACGAAGTTGTCGGCGCTGTAGTCCTCCCGCAGCACCCGCGCGGGATTGTGGTGCCCGACCAGCTTGGCCGGGGTCAGATCGGCGTTGCCCTCCACGAACACCAGCGGGATGCCCCACTCCTCGGTGATCGCCTTGAGCATGGTGGTCTTGCTGGTGCCGGGCGGGCCCTCCAGGACGAGATCCCGCCCGGCGCCGACGGTCGCGAGCGCGAGTTCCAGCTCGCGCTCGCGGCCGACGATGCGCGAGGCGATCCGCTCCCCGGCCGCCGCGACGCCGGAGCCGGCCCCGGCGTCCCGTACCGTCCGCAGTGTGGTCATCGTTCGCGCTCCCTACGCTCGACGTGGCTGACGGACCCGCTACTTGGCCGTCTGGCCCGCGTCGATCGGCAGGGTGACGCCGGTGACGTACCGCGCCTCGTCCGAGGCCAGCCACAGCACCGCGTTGGAGATGTCGACCGGCTCGACCCACGGGATCGGCAGCGCGTTCATCGAACCGAAGCGCGGGCCGAGATTCTCCTTGGTCCGCTCGGCCACCGGCAGGTCGGACGCGAACAGCTCGTACGTCGCCGAATTCTGGATCATCGGGGTGTCGACCGACGTGGGGTGCACGCTGTTGACCCGGATGCTGTCCGGGGCCAACTCCAGCGCCAGCGTGCGCATCAGGCCGACGACACCGTGCTTGGCGGCGACGTAGTGCCCGATGTTCTCCATCGCCATCAGCCCGGCCGTCGAGCTGGTCAGCACGATCGAACCGCCGTTGCCACCCGCCTTGATGTGCGGGATCGCCGCCTTCGCGGTGTGCCACACACCGGTGAGATTGACGTCGATCATGTCCTGGAACACCTGCTCGTCCAGCTCCGACATGGTGCCGAAGCTGAAGATGCCCGCGTTCGCCGAGACGATGTCGAGCCGTCCGAGCTGCGCGACCCCGGTGTCCACGGCTGCCTTCAGCGCCTCGAAGTCACGGACGTCCGCCTGTGCGGCGACGATCCGCCGGTCCAGCTTCTCCACCTCGCGTACGGTCTCCGCGAGGTCGTCGGGCGTCGCCATCGGGTACGGCACCGAGTCGATCTGCGACACGACGTCGACGGCGATGATGTCCGCGCCCTCCTGCGCCAGGCGTATCGCGTGGCTGCGGCCCTGACCACGGGCGGCCCCGGTGACGAGTGCGACCTTTCCCTCTACACGCCCCATTGCGTGTTCACCTCTTTCTCTTTCGATGACGCTGTCGTTCTGCGAACCCCCGTGAACCCCCGCTGATCCCCGTGAGCCGTGTCGCGTTCTGCCGCGAACCGCCTGGCTCGCGGCCCTACTTGAGGAAGTTGCCGCCGTCGACGGGCAGCGTGACCCCGGTGACGTACCGGCCCTCGTCCGAGGCCAGCCACAGCAGGGCGTTGGAGATGTCCACCGGCTCCACCCACGGGATGGGCAGCGCGATGACCGACCGCGAGACCTCGGCGAAGTCCTCCGCGGTCGGGTGCTCCAGGTCGGGACGGAACAGCTTGTAGGTCATCTCGTTCTGGATCATGGCCGTGTCGACCTGGGTCGGATGGATGCTGTTGACCCGGATGCTGTCCGGGGCCAGCTCCAGCGCGAGCGTGCGCATCAGGCCGACGACGCCGTGCTTGGCGGCCACGTAGTGACCCGCGTGCGGATACGCGCGCAGGCCCGCCTCCGAGCTGGTCAGGATGATCGAGCCGCCGCGCCCGCCCGCCTTGAGGTGCGGGATCGCCGCCTTCGCGGTCTTCCACACGCCCGTCAGATTGATGTCGATGACATCGCGCCAGCGCTGGGCGTCCAGTACGTCGAGGGTGTCGGGTATGACGCCGATCCCGGCGTTCGCCGCGACGATGTCGAGCCGTCCGAGCTGCGCCACACCGTCGTCCACGGCGGCCTTCAGCGCCCCGAAGTCACGGACGTCCGCCTTCGTGGCCACGATCCGGCGGTCCAGCTTCTCCACCTGCCGTACGGTCTCGGCCAGGTCCTCGTCGGTGGCGCCCGGGTAACCGGCGCTCGGCACGTCCTCGCAGATGTCCACCGCGATGATGTCCGCGCCCTCCTGCGCCAGCCGCACCGCGTGGCTGCGGCCCTGACCGCGCGCGGCTCCGGTGATGAATGCGACCTTTCCTTCTACACGCCCCATTGCGTGCACCTTTCGTTACGGGTTGATTACTGTGAGTGATGTCCCCGAGGTGTGCGGAATCGATACGGTGGCCGGGTTCCGTGACCGGAACCGGCGGCCGGGCCGGTGGGGCGGTCCCGGAGTGCTCAGACCGGACGGAAACCGGCGAGCGGATCCTCCGCGCAGTCGCTGACGGGCGGCCGGTCCAGATCCTCACGACGGGTGAGGGTCAGCGGGACCGGTCCCCGGCGCGGTGCGGGGGAAGTACGGTGTGAGTGGTCGACGGACGACTTCGGGACGGGTGTGTGCTGCGTACGGTTCGCGAGCAGTTCCTCGCCGTAGCCCTGCACGCACTCCGGGTCCGGCCCGTCCAGCGGCAGGCCGGTGAAGAACTTGGCCGCCATGCACCCGCCCTTGCAGGTGTCGAAGAACTGGCAGGAGGCGCAGGCGCCGCCCGACTGGGGCTCGCGCAGGCCGCGGAACAGCTCGGACTCGCGCCATACCTCGGTGAAGCCGCCGGGCTGCCGGATGTTCCCGGCCAGGAACTCCTCGTGGATCGCGAACGGGCAGGCGTAGACGTCCCCGACCGGGTCGATCAGGCACACCACGCGTCCGGCGCCGCACAGATTCAGGCCGGGCAGCGCCTGCCCGTAGGCGGACAGGTGGAAGAAGGAGTCACCGGTCAGCACGCTGTCGCCGTGCGCCACCAGCCAGTCGTACAGCTCGCGCTGCTGGTCACGCGTCGGGTGCAGCTCGTCCCAGACGTCGGCGCCGCGCCCGGACGGGCGCAGCCGGGTCAGCCGGAGCTGGGCCCCGTACCGGTCGGCGATGGCCTTGAACTCGTCCATCTGGGGGATGTTGTGCCGGGTGCACACCACGGACAGCTTGAAGTTCCGCATCCCGGCGGCGGACAGATTCGCCATGGCGCGCAGCGCGGTGTCGTACGAACCGGGGCCGCGGACGGCGTCGTTGACCTCGGCGGTCGCGCCGTCGAGGGAGATCTGCACGTCGACGTAGGAGTTCTCGGCCAGCCGGGCCGCGACCTCCGGGGTGATCCGGACGCCGTTGGTGGAGAACTTCACGCCCACGTGGTGGGCGGTGGCGTAGTCGACCAACTCCCAGAAGTCGGGGCGGACCGTGGGCTCGCCGCCGCCGATGTTGACGTAGAAGACCTGCATGCGTTCCAGCTCGTCGATCACCGCCTCGGCCTCGGCCGTGGTGAGTTCGCGCGGATCGCGGCGGCCGGAGCTGGACAGGCAGTGCGTGCAGGACAGATTGCAGGCGTAGGTCAGCTCCCAGGTCAGGCAGATGGGCGCGTCGAGTCCGTACTCGAACAGGTCCACCAGCCGTTCGGCGCCGGGAGCGCGGGCGGGGGCATCCGTGGTCGTCGTGGTCATGGGGCTCACGGGGTCCTTTCCACCACCATCGACGACCTGGCGAGGGTCGCGAGGGCGCGGCCGTACCGCGGCACGTCGGCTTCGGTGACCCCGGCCGCCGAGCAGGCGGCCCGTGCCGTGGGGGAGTCCTTGAGGGACTGGACGACCGACAGCAGTCGCCGGTCCTTGAGGAACGAGAGTTTGCGCGTTCCGAAGTGGTACAGCAGGGCGCCGAACGGTTCCGGCCGGACTGAGACCTGCGGGTGCAGATCCCAGGGGCGGTCGAGATCCATGCCGGGCGCCGGGTCCGGGGTGTTCACCGGACGGTCCGTGCCGCTCATGGCGGGGCGGCTCAGTAGACGCCGCACATGCCGTCGATCGAGACCTCTTCGACCAGGTCGTCGGCCTCGATCACGGAATCCGCGGTGACATCCTCGTCGGCGGCACGCGGCTCGCCGGGCTCCTTGAGCTGAAGCTCTTCCATACCATGGCTCCTCAGTCGGGCGATGGTCGCAGGCGGGGTTGTTGTCGTCCGCCGTGCCTTCAATAATGTTCAGACTAATGGCACCCGGTGCCAAATGGAAGAAGGAAAATCCGTGAGGTCCCCAGCCGACGCTCCGAAACCGCCGTCGACCAGCACTCGCATGGGGCGTCAGCCCTCCACGACGGTGGACGAGCTGAGCCATGTGGCGCTGGAGCTGTTCGCCGAGCGCGGCTTCGCCGAGACGACGGTGGACGACATCGCCGCCGCCTGCGGCATCGGCCGCCGGACGTTCTTCCGCTACTTCCCGTCCAAGAACGACGTGCCCTGGGGCGACTTCGACGCGCTGGTGGAACGGATGCGCCGCTACCTCCAGCGCACCCCGCCGGACATGGCGCTGGCCGAGGCGCTGCGCGGCGCCATCGTGGAGTTCAACCGCTTCCCGGCCAGCGTCGTCCAGGACCACCGGCTGCGGATGTCCCTGCTGCTGAACGTGCCGACGCTGGTCGCGCACTCCACGCTGCGGTACGCCACCTGGCGGCAGGCCATCGCCGAGTACGCCGCCCGCAGGCTCGGGGTGGACGAGGACGACATGCGGCCGCAGGTGATCGCCTGGGCGGCGCTGGCCGCCTCGCTGTCGGCCTACGAGCAGTGGCTCAAGGACGAGGACGCGGATCTGCCGGCCCTGCTGGGCTCGGCCTTCGACATCCTCGGCGAGACCTTCTCCGGCGAAGGGCGCTGAGCCGCGCTGTGGGCAAGGGCGTTGAGCCGGGCTCGGGTCCAGGGGTTCGAGCGCGGCTCCCGGCGAAGGGCGCTGAGTCGGGCCTCGGTCGCGGCTGTTGAGCATGTCCTCGGCCAACCGCGGTGCGCCTGGCCGCCGTTGGCGTGAGCGCACCGCAAGGTCGGGCGTCCGCGACGGGTACGTCAGGCGCCGACGTACGCCGCGAGGTGTTCCCCGGTGAGGGTCGAGGCGTCCGCGACCAGGTCGGCGGGGGTGCCCTCGAAGACGACCCGGCCGCCGTGGTGACCCGCGCCGGGGCCCAGGTCGATGATCCAGTCGGCGTGCGCCATCACCGCCTGATGGTGCTCGATGACGACGACGGACTTGCCGGAATCGACCAACCGGTCCAGCAGGCCCAGCAGTTGCTCCACATCGGCCAGGTGCAGGCCGGTGGTCGGCTCGTCCAGCACATACACACCGCCCTTGTCCGACATGTGCGTGGCCAGCTTCAGCCGCTGCCGCTCGCCACCGGACAGCGTGGTGAGCGGCTGGCCGATGCCCAGATAGCCCAGGCCCACATCGGCCAGGCGCCGCAGGACGGCGTGCGCCGCGGGGGTGTGCGCCTCGCCACCGCCGAAGAACTCCTCGGCCTCGGCCACCGACATCGCCAGCACCTCGCTGATGTCGCGCCCGCCGAAGCGGTAGTCGAGCACCGACGCCTCGAACCGCTTCCCCTCGCACTCCTCGCACGTGGTCGCGACCCCGGCCATCATCCCCAGGTCGGTGTAGACGACGCCCGCGCCGTTGCACGTCGGGCACGCGCCCTCGGAGTTGGCGCTGAACAGCGCGGGCTTCACCCCGTTGGCCTTCGCGAACGCCTTGCGGATCGGGTCGAGCAGCCCGGTGTACGTGGCCGGGTTGGACCGCCGCGAGCCGCGGATCGCGCCCTGGTCGATCGACACCACCGCCGTACCGTCGGCGCCCTTGACCTGCGCGCCCTTGACCAGCGAGCCGTGGATGAGCGAGCTCTTGCCGGAGCCCGCGACACCGGTCACGACGACCAGCACGCCGAGGGGGACATCGACGTCGACACCGCGCAGATTGTTCGTGGTCGCGCCGCGGATCTCCAGCGCGCCGGCCGGTTCGCGGACCGTCTTCTTGAGCGAGGACCGGTCGTCGAAGTGCCGCCCGGTGAGGGTGCCGCTGGTCCGCAGCCCGTCGAGGCCGCCCTCGAAGCAGACCGTGCCGCCCGCCGTACCGGCGCCGGGCCCCAGGTCGACCACATGGTCGGCGATGGCGATCGTCTCCGGCTTGTGCTCCACGACGAGCACCGTGTTGCCCTTGTCCCGCAGCCGCAGCAGCAGGTCGTTCATCCGCTGGATGTCGTGCGGGTGCAGACCGGCGGTCGGCTCGTCGAAGACGTACGTGATGTCGGTGAGCGCCGACCCGAGGTGCCGGATCATCTTCACGCGCTGCGCCTCGCCGCCGGACAGCGTGCCCGCGGGCCGGTCGAGCGCGAGATAGCCGAGGCCGATCTCCACGAACGAGTCGAGGGTCCGGAGCAGCGCGGTCAGCAGCGGGGCGACCGAGGGCTCCTTCAGCTCGCGGACCCACTCGGCCAGGTCACTGATCTGCATCGCGCAGGCGTCGGCGATGCTGATCCGCTTGATCTTCGAGGACCTGGCGCCCTCGCTGAGCCGGGTGCCGTCGCACTCTGGGCAGGTGGCGAAGGCGACCGCCCGCTCCACGAACGCCCGGATGTGCGGCTGCATCGCCTCCGTGTCCTTGGAGAGCATCGACTTCTGGATCCGGGGGATCAGCCCCTCGTACGTCATGTTGATGCCCGCGATCTTCATTCGGGTCGGCTCGCGGTGCAGGAAGTCGTGCAGCTCCCTCTTGGTGTACTTGCGGATCGGCTTGTCCGGGTCGACGAAGCCGGACTCCTTGTACAGCCGCATGTTCCAGCCGTCCGAGCCGTAGCCGGGGATGGTGATCGCGCCTTCGGAGAGCGACTTCGTGTCGTCGTAGAGCTGTGCGAGGTCGATGTCGGAGACCGTGCCCCGGCCCTCGCAGCGCGTGCACATGCCGCCGGTCCGGTGGAAGGTCGCCTTCACCGCCGTCTTCGAGCCGCGCTCCACGGTGATCGCGCCGCTCGCGCTGACCGAGGGGACGTTGAACGCGTACGCGCCGGGCGGGCCGATGTGGGGCGTGCCGAGGCGGCTGAAGAGGATCCGCAGCATCGCGTTCGCGTCGGTGGCGGTGCCGACCGTCGACCGCGGGTCGGCGCCCATCCGCTGCTGGTCGACGGTGATCACCGTGGTCAGCCCGTCCAGCACGTCGACGTCGGGGCGTGCCGTGGTCGGCATGAAGCCCTGCACGAAGGCGCTGTAGGTCTCATTGATCAGCCGCTGCGACTCGGCGGCGATCGTGCTGAACACCAGCGAGCTCTTGCCGGAACCGGAGACCCCCGTGAACACCGTCAGACGGCGCTTGGGGATTTCGATGCTGACGTCTTTCAGATTGTTCACCCGCGCGCCGTGCACACGGATCAGGTCGTGGCTGTCGGCCGGACGCACCGCGGACGCCCGGGTCGCCCCGGCGCTTTCCGCGGTCTCGTCCGCGCCGACGGGTGCGGCAGTCCTGGCCGGCTTGGCGGTCCTGGCGGTCCTGGCGGTCTTGGTGGTTGCCGCGGCTGTCGGCCTGGCCGTCTTCTTCGCCGTGCTCATCGTCTCTCCATGACGTCAGGTCGACCGGCGGGCGTCGTCCCCCGGCGCGTGGCCGGACTCGCGCGGGTCGGCGGTCATCGGTCCTGGAGGATACCGAGGACATTGCCGTCGGGGTCGGTGACGGTGGCCACCAGCCGGCCGCCGCCCACGTCCGACGCCGCGTCCTTCACGGTGGCGCCCGCGGCGGTCAGCTCGGCCAGCTTCGCCTCGATGTCCGACACCTCCCAGTACACCACCGGGGACGTCAGACCCTGCGGGCCGCCGCCCGGCACCAGCCCGATGTGTTGGTCCCCGGTCTCGAAGCCCACGTAGTACGACTCGTCGGTCTGCGGCTCGATGCCGAGCAGCGCCGCGTACACCGCCTTCGCCTTCGGCAGGTCGGACACGGGGTGCAGCACTGTCTTGATGCCCTGGGTGGTGGTGCCGGTCATGATCGCTCCTGTGGTCGCGGGCCGCATGGACCCGGTGTTTCCGTGCCGAGTTCCCCAAACGTTCTGGGGCTCGGCGTCCATGCGATTCACGCTACGGGCGGGCGCCGGGATTCGCTTCTCCATTCCTGACCGGTCCCGCGCCGCCCTCGTGACCGGCCCTTTCCCGCCGGGGCCCGAGGCCCGGTGGCCGGGGCCCCGCGCCCGGTGTGCTCAGGCGCGGGCGGTGGGGGACATCTCCCAGGGCGCCTGCGGCAGCACCTCACCGGTTTCGAGCAGCGACTTGAGGTTGGCCAGCACGGCGGGCCAGCCCCGCGAGATGCCGTTGAACATGTCCGTATTGGCCAGCTTCTCGTGGGTCACGGTCAGCCGCACGATGTCCTGGTGCGGCTCGACGAGGAAGGTGACCTCCGACGGCTCGCGCGGCGGCTCCTTGCCGACGGAGTCCTCGAAGGTGAGGACCAGGCGCGTGGGCGGCTCGGCCTCCCGCACCTGGCCGACGGCGTCCACGGCGCCCGAGCCGTCGGCGCGGCGGTGCTCCCAGGCCGAGCCCGGCCGCCAGTCCGAGACGTTGGCGTGTCCCCAGTACCGCGCGGTCAGATCGGCGTCGGTGAGGGCACGCCACACCTGCTCGGGCGTCGCCCGGATGTAGGTGACGTAGACATAGGTCGGTACGGATACGGATTCGTCGGTCATGGCGTACTCCTCTGCCAGGTTCTTGATGGCGCTCAGGGCCCGCAGCCGGGGCTTGTCGAACCCCGAGATCCAGCGTTCCTCGATGTCGTGGATGGGCGCCGGATTCAGGTAATGCAGCCGCTCCCGCCCACGGCGCACCACGGTCACGAGATTGGCCTGCCCGAGCAGGTCGAGATGCTGCGTCACCGACTGGCGGGCCATGCCGAGACGCTCGCACAGCTCACGCAGCGTCTGACCGTTCTGTTCCCGCAGCCGGTCCAGCAGGAGTCGCCTGGTCGGGTCGGCCAGTGCTTTGAAGACCGGGTCCATCTCGCTCGGTTCTGGGCTCACCTCTCCATTATGCAGGTATCTGCCTGCCTATTGTCAACGACGCAGGTCAGGGGCGAGGTCAGTGACGAGGGCGGTGGTGCGGGCCAGTGACGTGGGCCCCATGGCTCAGCTCGGGGACTCGGCCCGGCGGCACCGTCCACGGGCGCCGGGCACCACGCTGTCGGGGCAGGGACGAGGGCGCGTCCCCGGTCAGTCGTCGGATTCGTCGGCGACCGACGAGACGCTCAGCAGCTCCTCGAACTCGGACAGGCCCGCGACCAGGTGCTCGGGGCTGCCGGTGCCCTCGACGTCGACCGCGACCAGGGCGGTGCCGCCCTCGGTGGGGTGCCAGTTCTCGTCGTCGGGGTGCTGGGCGGCGCGGTCGACGCGGACCTGGACGACGCGGAAGCCCTGGGTGGCGGTGTATTCGAGGACGCGGGTGAGGACGCCGGTGCCGATCCGGTACGCGAGGTGGATGCGGGTGCGCTCGGGGGTGGCGAGGACCGGGACCCGGCGGGTGAGCCATGGGTAGCCCTGGACGACCAGGAAGTGCGCGAGGGTGACTCCTATGGCCAGCAGCGGGAGACCGCCGCCGCAGGCCATCCCGACCGCGCAGGTGAGCCAGACCGTCGCCGCGGTGGTGAGGCCGCGGACGGCGTCACGCCGTACGAAGATCAGGCCGCCGCCGATGAAGCCGATGCCCGAGACGATCTGGGCGGCCACCCGCGACGGGTCGAACGAGACGGCCTGCATGCCCAGCACGGCGTTGAACCCGTGCTGGGACACCTCCATGAACAGCGCGCTGCCGACACCGACGAGGGTGTGGGTGCGCAGTCCCGCGCTCTTCTGCTGCGTGGCGCGCTCGGCGCCGATCAGGGTGGACAGCAGCAGGGCGAGGCCCAACTCGGCGAACTGCCTGGCCCCTTGGCCCGCACCGGGATCGAAAAGCGGCAGAGCGAACGAAATATGCTGCATGAGGAGATCCTGCCACTGGCCACGGCGGTGGCGCGGGACCGGCTCTCCCGCGCCAGGTTGGGCGGATCAGCGCATCAACCGATGAGCGCGTAGCGGGACGGGCGGCCTGGGGAGCCCGCGCCGCGAGCGACTGCCCAGCTCTGGACGGCGGTTCGGGTTACGGCGTCAGGACGATCCGGCCGAACACCTCGCCCGCGTCCATCTTCCGGTGCGCCAGCGCGGCCTGCTCCAGCGGCAGCACCTCGTGCACCGCGAGAGGCAGCTCACCGCGGCTCGCGGCGGCGAACTGCGCGGTACGCACGGCGGTCAGATCCGCCGCGGCCACGGTGTCGGTGCTGAAGGTGGCGAACGACAGGGACTTCTGGAAGGCCGCGATCATCGTCATGCCGAAGTCGGCGGGCGGCGGGCCGCCGACCACGCCCACGGCCACCATGCGGCCGTTCGGCCGGAGCCGGCCGAAGAAGGACGGCAGGTCCGCGCCCGCGACGATGTCGATGATGACGTCGTATCCCCCCGGAGCGTCGTCGGAAGTGTCGTCGGCACCGGAACCGCTGCCCATGGTGTCGCCCGAGCGGTCCAGCACACGCGTCGCGCCGAGTGCGCGCAGCCGCTCGCCCCGCGCGGCCGACGATGTCGTGACCGCCACCGCGGCGGCGCCCGCGCGGGACGCCAGATGGACCGTCATGATCCCGATGCTGCCCGCCGCGCCGCGCACCAGAACCGACTCGCCGGGGGCGAAGCGGGCGTGGGCCAGCGCGAAATGGGCCACCGCGCCCGAGTTGCCGAGCGTCACCGCGTCCACCGCCGACAGCCCGTCGGGCAGCGCGAGGACCGCCTCGACCGGGACGGCCGCCTGCTCGGCGTAACCGCCGCTGAGCCCGGTGAACGCCCACACGCGCCGCCCGATCCACGACGTGTCGACGCCGTCGCCGACCGCGGTCACCGTACCGGCCGCCTCGCTGCCGAGGATGTGCCCCTCCTTGAAGCCGTACGAGGCCAGCGTCCCCCTGCGGATCACGGCGTCCACGCCGCCGACACCGCTCGCCTCGACGCCGATGAGCACCTGCCCGGCGGCGGGCGCCGGGGCGGGGAGGTCGACGACCGCCATGCCCTCGGGGCCGCCGAACGTCTCGATCGCGACTGCCTTCACCGTCTGCTCCCTGCGCTGGTCCACGGCCGTTCCCGGCCCTCGTGGTCCGCGCCCGTCCGGAACCCGGCGGCCCGCGGACCTGGTGCTTCGGACGGTAACGGACGCCGCCGTCCGTTTGGCTAAAGTGAGAGCGTGACCGACGAATTGCCTCACACCCTGCGCTCCGACGCCCTCGACAACCGCGAGCGCATCCTCGAAGCGGCCCGCGAGGTGTTCGCGACCGAGGGGCTGAACGTGCCGATGCGGGAGATCGCCCGGCGCGCCGGAGTCGGCCCCGCCACCCTCTACCGCCGCTTCCCGACCAAGGAGACGCTGGTCACCGAGGCGTTCACCGGTCAGTTGCGGGCCTGCCACGACATCGTGGACGAAGGGCTCGCCGACCCGGATCCCTGGCGCGGCCTCTGCCTGGTGATCGAGAGGATCTGCGAGCTGCACGCCCGCGACCGCGGCTTCACCGCGGCCTTCATGTCGACGTTCCCGCACGCCGTCGACTTCGACGCGGGCCGCGAGTACGCGCTGAAGGCGGTCGCGGAACTGGCCGCCCGCGCCAAGTCCACCGGCCGCCTGCGCCCCGACTTCGTGCTGGACGACCTGATCCTCGTCCTCATGGCCAACAGCGGCATCCACGCGCCGTCACCCGCGGCCCGCGTCGCGGCCTCCCGGCGCTTCGCCGCCTTCGCGATCCAGGCGTTCCGGGCGTCCCCGCAGCACGCGCCGCTCCCGCCCGCGGCGCGGCTGTCACCCGTACCGCCGGTCATCCCCGTGGCGCCCGCCCGTACGCCGACCGCCGCGCCCCGCCGCTAGAAGGTCCGTCCCGCCAGAAGCTCCGGCCCGCGTACGTCAGCCGGTAGCTGTCAGTCGGTCGCGGTCGGCCGGTGTACGCGGTGGCGGCCGATCGGGAGGATCAGCGGGGTCCGCGAGACCTCGTCGGTGACGATGCGGCACTCCATGCCGAAGATGTCGCGGACGGTGTCCTCGGTGACGACCTCCAAGGGCGGGCCCTCGGCGGCGATCCGGCCGTCCTTCATCGCGATGAGGTGATCGCCGTACCGGCAGGCGAGGTTGAGGTCGTGGAGGACCGTGACGACGGTGGCGCCGCGCTGCCGGTTGAGGTCGGTGACCAGGTCGAGGACCTCGACCTGGTGGGGGAGGTCGAGGTACGTGGTCGGCTCGTCGAGGAGCAGGACGCCCGTGCGCTGGGCGAGGGCGACGGCGATCCACACGCGCTGCCGCTGGCCGCCGGACAGTTCGTCCACCGAGCGCTCGGCCAGGTCGAGGGTGTCGGTGGCGGTCAGGGCCTCGGCGACGGCCTCGTCGTCGGTGGCCGTCCAGCGCCGGAACCAGCCCTGGTGCGGATAGCGTCCGCGCCCGACCAGGTCGATGACGCGGATGCCGTCCGGCGCGACCGGGGTCTGCGGAAGGATGCCGAGCCGGGCGGCGACCTGACGGGTGGGCAGGCGGTGGATGTCCTGTCCGTCGAGCAGGACCTCGCCCGAGGTCGGCGCGAGCAGCCGGGCGAGGCCGCGCAGCAGGGTGGACTTGCCGCAGGCGTTGGGGCCGACGATCATCGTCACCCGCCCGGCGGGGATGTCGGCGGTGATGCCGGTGACCACGGGCCGCTGGTCGTAGCCGAGTCGCAGGCCACGGGCGGCGAGCGTGCTGGGCGCGTCCACCGCGCCCTTTCCGTACGTCTCGGCCCGCGTGTCGACTGCCCTCTTCCCGTTCGTCTCGGCCTCCCGCTTCCCGTAGGTGTCGCCCCCGCTGCCGTACGCCTCCGCCGCGCCGGATACGCCGTCCGTCGCGGCGGCCGGCCGCGCGGGCGCGCCCTGCTCTGTCGTGTCCGTCATCGCGGTGTCCTCATCCTCCCTGCCCGACCCGGTTGGCCCGGGCCAGCAGCCACAGCAGACCCGGGGCGCCGAGCACCCCGGTGATCACACCGACCGGGAATTCGGTCGGGCCCAGCAGGTGCTGCCCGGCGAAGTCGCAGCCGAGCATGATGACCGCGCCGGTCAGCGCGGACAGTGTCAGCGCGGGACCCCGGCCGTGCACCAGACGGCGGGCGACGGGACCGGAGAGAAAGGCGACGAAGGCGACCGGCCCGGTCGCCGCCGTGGCGACCGCGGCCAGACAGACCGCGAGGCCGATCAGCACCAGGCGGCTGCGCTCGACGCGTACCCCGAGGCCGGTCGCGCTGTCGTCGCCGAGCCCGAGCACCGGCAGCGAACGCACCGCCAGACAGACCGCGGGCAGCAGCGGCAGCAGGCACAGCAACAGGGCGCGGGCGAGCGGCCAGTCCGCGCCGTTGAGGCTGCCGGTGAGCCAGAGCAGGGCCTGCTGCGCGGTGTAGATGTCGGCCCTGGTCAGCAGGAAGGACACGATGCTGGAGAGCCCCGCGGCCACACCGATGCCGACCAGCACGAGCCGGTAGCCGGTCACCCCGCGCCGCCAGGCCAGCAGATAGATCGCCAGCGCGGTGGCCAGCGCGCCCGCCACGGCGAGTCCCGACACCGTCGCGCCGCCGAGTCCGAACACGACGATCGCCACCACGGCCGCCGCGCTCGCCCCGGAGGTGATCCCGATGACGTCGGGGCTGGCCAGCGGATTGCGGATCAGCGTCTGGAACACCGCGCCCGACAGGCCGAACGCGGCGCCCGCCGCGACGGCGGTGACGGCCCGCGGCAGCCGCACCTTCAGCACGATGAAGTCGGTGGCCGCGTCGCCCCGCCCGGCCAGCGAGCGCAGCACGTCGGACAGCGGGACGGAGTAGCTGCCGACGCACAGCGAGGCGCACAGCAGAGCGACGGCGCACAGCACGAGGACGAGTGCGACGGCGCTGGTACGCGCCCTCGGCCGACGCCGCGCGGCCCGTATCGCGCGCAGGGTGTCGGCAGGCACCGTCGTCCGGATCGCACTGTCCGAAGCGGCGGTGTCCCAAACGGCGCTGTCCGCAACGGCGCCGTCCGAAGCGGCGCTGTCCGATCCGGCGCGGCCGGTCGGCGGTTCGGGGGTCCGCGGTCCGGGCGGCACGGACGTCTGCGGGTGGGAGGTCGGTCTCACTAGAGCCCCGCCTGCCTTCCGCGCCGGACCAGCACGATGAGCACCGGCGCACCGAGCACCGCGGTGACGATGCCGACCTGGATCTCGCCGGGCCTGGCCACGATGCGGCCGAGGACGTCGGAGACCAGCAGCAGAGCCGGGGCGATGAACAGCGAGTACGGCAGGATCCAGCGGTGGTCGGGGCCGGTGAAGGAGCGGACGACGTGCGGAACGGTCAGTCCGACGAAGCCGATGGGACCGGCGAGCGCGGTCGCGGCGCCGCACAGCAGCACCACGGACACCGCGCAGAAGATCCGGGCGGCGGCGATGTTCGCGCCGAGCCCGCGGGCGGTGTCGTCGCCGAGGCTCAGGGTGTTGAGCAGCCGTCCCGATCCCAGCGCGCACACCGCGCCGACCAGGAGGAACGGTCCCGCCTGGTAGGCCACCGGGAGATCGCGCCCGGCCAGCGAGCCGACCTCCCAGAACCGGAACCGGTCGAACGTCGCGGTGTCGGTGAGCAGGACGGCGGTGGTGAGGGAGGTCAGCCCCGCGCTGACGGCGGCGCCCGACAACGCCAGCTTGACCGGTGTCGCGCCCTCCCGGCCGAGCGAGCCGACCGAGTAGACCAGCAGGGCCGCCGCCGCGGCGCCCACGAAGCCGAACCACACGTAGCCGGTGAAGGAGGTGATCCCGAAGACGCTGATCGCGGTGACGACAGCGAGCGAGGCCCCGGCGTTGACGCCCAGCAGGCCGGGATCGGCCAGCGGGTTGCGGGTCAGACCCTGCATCACCGTCCCCGCCAGGCCCAGCGCCGCACCGGCCATCAGACCGACGACCGTACGCGGCAGCCGCAGCGAGGTGACGATGGTCTGGTCGTCGTTGCCGGAGTCGTGGTGGAAGACGGTGTCCAGGACCGTGCCCAGGGGGACGGACTTGGCGCCGATCGCCAGGCTCGCGCCGACCGCGAGGGCGAGCACGACCGCGGCGACGATCAGCCCGGCGCCGAGCGCGGCCGTACGATCACGGCGGGGTGAACCGTGCGCGTTCGCGGGGGAGCCGGTCGCGGCCGGGACGGGAGGAGTCCCGTCGGCCGGTACCGGGGCGGGCCCGCTGCGGGCTCGCAAGACGTTCATGGGCCAACTCCTCGGCGGACTCACCCGGGCGGAAAGTAAGGGCAGGCTAACTTAAGCCGTGCGGTCGTTCTGCCGCCCCTTGGGGGGAATCGAGCCGCCCGGCGGCGGCGGACAGGCCGTAGGAAGACATCTTGTGTCGCCGAACGGACACTCCTGAGCGGTCCTGCCCGATCGGGCCGATGCTCCGTGCGGCCGTTCCGTCGTCGCACCGGAGTGCGGAATTCCGTGCCGCGCGGGGGAGTTGGCGAGATCGCGTCCGTACGGCGGCGGGAGCGGCCGGAGGCCGCGGGTGACCTTCTGCCGACACCGACTGGCCGAGGCCAGAATCCACCCCGGAAAGCCGCGCTTAGGGTAACCAAAGTTAGGTAAACCTAAGTTCTGCTCGGAGGTCCTCATGTCGTCCCTGCCGCCCGGCCCCTCCTCGTCGCGCCTCGCGCGTCCGACCCGCCGCACCCTGCTCGGCGCGGGCGCGGCGGGCGCCGCGCTCCTCGGCCTCGCCGCCTGCGGATCCGGCGGATCCGGCTCCTCGGACAGCGCTTCGGCCGGAACCAAGGGCGGCGGCAAGAGCGGCGGAAAGGCGACCCGTACCGTCGACTCCGCCAAGGGCCCGCTGGAGATCCCGGACAAGCCCCAGCGCGTCGTCGCGATCAACGACTTCCCGATGTCCGCGATCTTCGACCTCGGCCTGACCCCCGCGGGCCTGTTCAACGCGGGGGAGGAGTACGTCCCGCAGCGCGACCTGGAGCGCTGGAGAAAGATCCCCAAGGTCTCCAACGGCGTCGGCGGCGCCATCGAGGTGGAGAAGGTCGCAGCCCTGCGCCCCGACCTGATCATCGGCATCGACGTCCAGGCCAACCTGCCGTACAGCCAGCTCAGCGAGCTCGCGCCGACCGTCCTGCTGCCCTTCTCCAAGTCCAAGGCGCCCTGGCGGGACATGTCCGACCAGACGGCGGCGGTCCTCGGCGTACCGACCGCTCTCGACAAGCTCAAGGGCCGCTACACCCAGCGCGTCGCCGAGATCAAGCAGAAGCACGCGGACGTCCTCGGCCGCGTCCACTGGGATCTGCTCCAGGGCGGATTCGACGAGGGCCAGTGGTGGCTGTACGGCGCGGGGTCGCCGATCGGCGGCATCCTCAAGGAGGCGGGCGCGCAGTTCGCCACCGCCACCCAGCGGCTGGCCGAACAGCAGCCCGTCTCCTACGAGTTGATCACCGCCAAGCTCTCCGACGCGGACGCGATCTTCTACTACACGACCAACGACGGGAAGCCCGCCAACCTCGGTCCCAAGCTCTTCGCCCAGAAGTCCTTCAAGCAGCTCGCCGCCGCCAAGGCCCACCACCTCTACGGCAGCGACTACTTCCTGCCCGGCGGCTACGAGGACGCGCTCGGCGTGCTCGACGACTTCGAGAAGGCGCTGACCTCGCTGTGACGGCGCTGCCGCGGGACCGGTCTCAGCGGGGCGAAGCGGAGAAGTACGCGCCCGGTGTGCGGCCGGTCTCCTGGCGGAAGGCCGCGATGAACGAACTGGGCGTGGAGTACCCGACCTGGAGCGCCACCGCCGCCAGCGGCCGGTTGCCCGCCATGTGCTCCAGCCCGGCGCGCAGCCGCGCCCTGGTGCGCCAGCGGCCGAACGACATCCCGGTCTCGGAGCTGAACAGCCGCGCGAGCGTACGGGCGCTGGCCCCGACCTCGCGCCCCCAGTCCTCCAGCGGCCGGTGGTCGGCGGGCAGCGCCAGCAGCGCCTCGGCCACCTTGCGGGCCCGGCCGTCCACCGGCATCGGGAGGTCGATCGTCGTCACCCCCACCGGCCGCAGCAGGTCGAACATCACCGCCTCCGCCCGCGCCCTCGGCTCCGGCTCCAGATCCGGGTCCGCCAGGTGCGTGATCAGCTCGCGCAGCAGCGGCCCCACCGCCACCACCGTCGGCTGCGACCACGCCAGCGGGCAGCTCTCGGGATGCACGTACACACTGCGCATCCGGGCGGTGCGGCTCGCGCTCGTCGTGTGCGGCACCCACGCCGGTATCCACAGCGCCAAGGTCGGCGGCAGCACCCACGAGTGCGCGCCGATGTCCACGGCCAGGACACCGGTCGGCGCCCACACGAGCTGGTGCACGTCGTGCTCGTGCTCGCCGAAGCGCTGGCCGCGCGCCATGTCGAAGTTCACGACGCGCAGCGCCTCGGCGCGGGCGGGCGGCGTCGAACCCTCGGCGACGGCATGGCTGTTCAGCGACATAAGTCAGCAGCGTAGCTCATTTACGACAGTCCGGACCGACCCGTAACCTCGCGGTGGCCGCCGCACGTACCACCGTCCGGCGGCCGTACGCACAACGCACCACCCACCGGCCAAGGTCCCCGCGGGCCTGGAAAGAGCGCACACCTCCCCATGCCCCAGACACCGCCCACCGCCGTCCTCACCCCCGCCGCCGACCCCGGCCCGCTGCGCGCCGCGGCGCTCCACGTACGCGGCAGCCTCACCGCCGCGGTGCTGCTGCGCAGCGGACATCTGGCCGGTGAGGCGCTGGTGCCGGTGGTGGTCGGCGTCGTGATCGACCGGGCGGTGGACGGCGGCTCCGGCCGGGAGCTGGCGGCCTGGCTCGCCGTGCTCGCCGCCGACTTCCTCGCGCTGTCGCTGTGCTTCCGCTTCGGCTCCCGCGCCACCGTCGCCGCCGCCGAACGCTCCGCGCACGCCGTCCGCGTACGGCTCACCGACCGGATGCTCGCGCCGGAGGGGACGGCCGTACGGGACCGGATGCCCGGCGACCTGATGTCGGTCGCCGTCTCGGACGCGCAGAACGTCGGCAGATTCACCACGTCCGTCGTCCAGGCGATCGCGTGCGTGGTCGCGCTCGTCCTCGGCGCGGCCCTGCTGCTGCGCATGTCCGTCACGCTCGGCCTGCTGGTGCTGCTCGGCACGCCCGCCGTCCTCGTCGCGGTGCATCTGCTCGGCCGCCCCCTGGAGCGCCGCGGCGCGGCGGAACAGGCCGCCGCCGCCCGCGCGTCGGGCACCGCGGTCGACTTCGTCGCGGGACTGCGGGTCCTCAAGGGCCTGCGCGCGGAGGGCCCCGCGTACGCCCGCTACGTCGAGGCCAACCGGACCAGCCTGCGCGCCACGATCTCCGCCGCCCGCTTCGAGGCGCTGATGGACGCCGCCGCCGTGCTGCTCGGCGGAGTCCTGGTCACCGCGGTCGCCCTGGTCGGCGGGCGGCTCGCCCTCCAGGGCCGGATCAGCCTCGGCGACCTCATCGCCTGCACCGGCCTGTGCCAGTTCCTGCTCGGACCGACCCAGGGCCTCATCGCCGTCGGCCCCGACCTCGCCCGCGCCCGCGCCTCCGCAGGACGCGTCACGGCGGTGCTCGACACGGCGGGCGCGCCCGGCGCTCCCGCCGCGGCCAAGGACGCCCCGGAGGCCGACTCCCCGGCGAACCCGAGTGGCGCGCTCGAACTGCGCGCCCTCACCTACGGGCGGCTGCGCGGGGTCGAACTGAGCGTCGCGGCCGGGGAGCACGTGGGGCTGGTCGTGCCGGACCCAGCCGCCGTCGCCGACCTGATGGCGTGCCTGCGCGGACAGGCGGAGCCCGAGAGCGGCGCCGTCCTGCTGGACGGCACGGCGGCCACCGACCTCACCGGGGCCGCGATACGCGAACGCGTCCTCGTCGCACCGCACCACCCGTTCCTCTTCGACGGCACGATCCTCGACAACCTCGGCTCCGGGCCCGAGGGAACCCTTCCCCGGCCCGCCCCCGACGGCCTGCTGCCCGCCGCGGGGGACACCCGCGTCGGCGAGCGCGGCGCCTTCCTCTCCGGCGGCCAGCGCCAACGCGTCGCCCTCGCAAGGGCGTTGGCGGCCGACCCGCCGATCCTCGTGCTCGACGACCCGACCACCGCGATCGACTCGGTCACCGAGGCCAGGATCGCCCGCACGGTCACCGACGAGCGGGCGGGCCGTACGACACTGATCGTGACCACGTCCCCCGCGCTGCTCGCGGCCTGCGCGCGTACCGTCCTGATCACCGAAGGCGCGGTGGTGGCCAGCGCGCGGCACGCCGACCTCACGGCGGCCGAACCGGCCTACCGGGCGGCGGTGTTCGCATGAGCGCGCAGACCGAGCGGACCGGGGAAGCGACCACCGTCGCCGACCTGCTGCCCGTCGCGACCCCGGCGCGAACCGGCCGCGCGGTGCTCGAACTCGTCCGCCCGCAAAGGGCGTTCGCCCTCCTGACCGCCGCGGTCTTCGTCGCCGAGGCACTGGTCGGCCTGGTCGGGCCGCTGGCGCTCGGCCGGATCGTGGACGTGGTGCAGCAGCGGCGCGGCGAGGGACCGGTCTACGTGGCCGCGGGTGTGCTGCTGGCCGCGGTGCTGGCCCAGGCCGTACTGACCGCGATGGGACTGCGGCTGACCGCGCGGGTCGGCGAGACCGCCCTGGCCCGGCTGCGCGAACGCGTCATCGAGAGCGCCTTCGCCCTGCCCGCGCAGCGCGTCGAACAGGTCGGCGCGGGCGACCTCGCCGCGCGGATCGGCGACGACGCCTCCCTGGTGGCGGGCGCGCTGCGCGGCGTGCTGGCCAGTGTCGCGGGCGCCGCGCTGACCATCGGCTTCACCGTCATCGGACTGACCGCCCTCGACTGGCGGTTCGCCCTGGCGGGGCTGTGCGCCATGCCGATCCAGACAGCCACCATGCGCTGGTACTTGCGCCACTCGGGTCCCCTCTACGCGGCCCAGCGCGTCGCGGGCGGCGAGCGGACCCGGCAGATCCTCGAATCGGTGTCGGGCGTCGAGACCGTACGGGCCTTCCGGCTCACCGAACGGCACACCAAGCGCGTCGCGGACCGCTCGGCCGCCGCGATGGGCTACGCCCTGCGCGCGGTCACCCTGCGCTCGCGCTTCTACGGCCGCCTCAACGCGGCCGAGTTCACCGGCCTCGGGCTGATCCTGTGCACCGGCTACTGGCTGGTGCACACCGGCCACGCGGGCGTCGGCGAGGCCACCGCCGCCGCGCTGCTGTTCGTCCGGCTCTTCGACCCCGTCAATGTGCTGCTGGGGCTCGCGGCGACCGCGCAGGAGGCGGCGGCGGGACTCGCCCGGCTGGTCGGAGCGGCCGACCTCGCACCGGAGCCCGCCGCCGAGCCGGGCGGGACGGCCGTACCCGCGCCGCGGGAGCCCGACGCCGACGCCGCACAGGGCCCGGCGTATCTCCTCGACGCGCGGGACATCCACCACGCCTACCTGCCGGGACGGCCCGTGCTGCACGGCGTCTCGCTGCGGCTGGCCCCCGGCGAGCAGGTGACGCTGGTCGGCACGACCGGCGCGGGCAAGAGCACCCTGGCGAGGATCGTCGCGGGCGTCCATCCGCCGACGTCGGGTCACGTGTCGGTCGGGGCCACCGGGCGGGCGGGGCGGCCCGCCGTGCTGCTGCTCGACCAGGACACCCACGTCTTCGCCGGTACGGTCGCCGACAATCTGCTGCTGGCCCGGCCGGACGCGGACGAGGCGGCGCTGACAGCGGCTCTCGACGTGGCGGGCGCCCTGGCGTGGGTCCGCGCGCTGCCCCAGGAGACGGCGACGCGGGTCGGGTCGGGCGGCATGGCGCTCACCGCCGTGCAGTCCCAGCAACTGGCGCTGGCCCGGCTGGCGTTGGCCGATCCGCCGATCGCCGTGCTGGACGAGTCGGCGGCCGAGGCGGGCAGCGAGGGCGCCCGCACGCTGGAGGCCGCCGCGCGCGAAGTGCTCGCCGGACGCACGGCGTTGGTGGTGGCGCACCGGCTCACGCAGGCCGCCACCGCGGACCGGGTCGTGGTGATGGACGACGGCCGCATCGTCGAGGAGGGCCCGCACGACGAACTGGTCGCCGCGGGCGACCGGTACGCCGAGCTGTGGTCGGCCTGGTCGTCGCGGGCGACCGCGCCCGCCACGCCTCCGGTGTCCTGAGCCGCGACACCCGGAGTCCGGCACCAGCCATGAGGCACAAAGCATGAGGTATCAGCCATGAGGTATCAGCCATCAGGCATGAGGCATCGGGCACTCGGCGTCCGCCGCGCGGTCAGCCGGAGCCGCGTACGTCCCGTCCCGCGGCGGCCCAGTTCGAGCTCAACTGGTCGAGATAGGACTGGGCTTGTGACCCGGGGGTGACGCCTCGGGCGAAGGCCAGCATGTTGCCCGCGCCGGTGTTGTAGCCGAGCGCGATCAGCTGATTCACCGTCAGTGAGGTGGAGCGGTGGGCGGGGAGCTGGGCGGCCAGGTCGTGCAGATACCAGGCCGCCGACTCGATGGCCAAGCCGGTGTCGTCGGGCAGCTCGTCCCAGTCGCGGCCGGCGAAGTCGCGGCCCCGCCTGGTCTCGTCGAAGGTGGCCTTGTGCATGTTCGCGATGCCGAAGGCGGCGTCCGGCTTGAGCTTCTGCCAGGCCCGTTGGAAGGCCGGGTCGTGCGGCTTGTAGTCCTCGTTGTAGAGGATCGCCATCAGCACCTGCGGGTCGACCCCGGCGCGGGCCGCGTACCGCTTGACCTGCGGCGCGTACCGCCCGAGACCGTCGCTCGCGGAGACCGAGGGTTCGGCGGACGCGCTCGGCGCGCTGCTGCTCGGCCGGGCGGAGCCGCCGGCCGCCGACCGGTCGGCGGCGTCGGGACTGTGCCCGCGGCCGCCCGCGGCCCATCCGGCGACCACCAGGGTCGCCAGGACGACCCAGGGCCACCGCTTCCGGGGCTTGTCGACCGCCACTGTCCCGCCGCCTTCCGTCACCGCACGGTGCCACCGTACGGACTCGCCCCGCGACACGCGCGTCCGCCGCGTCGCGAGGGGGTACCGACCTCCGCCGCAGGTCCGGGCCTGGACCTGTGAGCACTTCAAAGATTGCGCAATCAAGGAACCGCGTCGCGCGGATCCTCGTTCTTCTCAGTAGAGGACGCGAAAACAAGCGGGAAGGTGGAGAGAGCTCGTGGGTGTGACTCTGTCCAAGGGCGGCAATGTCTCTCTGAGCAAGGAAGCCCCCGGACTGACGGCCGTCACGGTCGGCCTGGGGTGGGACGTACGGACCACGACGGGTTCCGACTACGACCTAGACGCGTCCGCGCTGCTGTGCGACGCGGGCGGGAAGGTGCTGAGCGACCGGCACTTCGTGTTCTTCAACAATCTGGAGAGCCCGGACGGCTCCGTCACGCACAGCGGCGACAATCTGACCGGCGGCGGTGACGGGGACGACGAGCAGATCAGGGTGAGCCTCGCGACGGTCCCGCTCCAGGTCGACAAGGTGGTCTTTCCCGTGTCGATCTACGAGGCCGAGAAGCGCGGCCAGAGCTTCGGCCAGGTCCGCAACGCGTTCATCCGTATCGTCAATCAGGCCGACGGGCGCGAGCTCGCCCGCTACGACCTGACCGAGGACGCCTCCACCGAGACGGCGATGGTCTTCGGCGAGCTGTACCGCAACGGAGCGGAGTGGAAATTCCGCGCCATCGGCCAGGGGTACGCCTCGGGCCTGGCGGGCATCGCCACCGACTTCGGCGTCAACGTCTGAGGTCCACCGAGCCGGGGCCGCCCCTTCCACCCCCCTGGGGGCGGTCCCACCCCCCGTCGCCTGAATCCCGCCACGTCCGCACCCGCGACAGTTCCCCAATTGCGTAATCGATAAAGTGTCGCGCATGGAGAGAGCAGGGAACGGCGCCGACGGCTGGGAAGCCGCGGTCCTTGACGGCGGTCCGGCGGACGGCGTGCGGATACGGGTGGCCGGACGGCCGCGAGTGGTGCAGGTGAGCTGTCCGTGCCCCCTCGACGACGAAGCGGGCACGACGGGCGTACGGGTGGACGCGCTGCACATCTATCGACGCACGTCCCGCGCCGGGGACACCCCGTTGCGCTACGGCTTCGACGCCGCCAGTCCCTGACGGGCGGCGGTCCGCGCCTCGTACCGCGTCTTCGCCATCACCAGCGCCGTCCCGTACGACATGAGGACCGCGGCGAGCAGCGCGTAATAGAAGAGCGGGAGCGCGGTGAAGCCGAGGGCGGGGGCGAGGGGGGAGAGGGGGACGAGGATGCCGATGGCCGCCAGCGCGCTGGTGGTCAGCCGGATCGGGCCGGGCGCGCGGCCCTCCGCGGCGGTGCGGCCGGTGCGCAGCAGCAGCATCACCAGGGCCTGCGTGAGCAGATTCTCGGTGAACCAGCCCGACTGGAACGCCTCTTGGCTGGCGCTGGTGCCGAATCCCCTGATGGACAGGGCGAGGATGCCGAAGGTCGCCACGTCGGCGATGGCGTTGAGGATGCCGAAACCGGTGACGAAGCGCAGGATGGCGCGGGGTTCGAGGGCCGAGGGCCGCGCCATGTCGGCGGCCGGCGGCCGGTCGTAGGCGAAGGCGAGCTGCGCGCCGTCGAAGCAGAGATTCTGCACGAGGACCTGCATCGGCAGCATCGGCAGGAAGGGCAGCAGCAGCCCGGCGGTGAGCATCGCGATGACGTTGCCCAGATTCGAGGACAGCGCGATCCGCAGATAGGTGGCGATGTTGCCGCTGCTGCGGCGCCCGGCGACGATCGCGTGGCAGATCGCGGTGAGGTCCTTCGCCGCGAGCACCACGTCGGCCGCCTCGCGCGCCACGGCGGTGGCGTCACGCGGGCTGATCCCCACGTCGGCGGCGTGCAGCGCGGGCAGGTCGTTGACACCGTCGCCGAGGAAACCGGTGACGTGGCCGCCCGCGCGCAGCGCCCGCACCACGCGGGCCTTATGCGCGGGGGTGCAGCGGGCGAAGACCGTGGTGGTCTCGGCGAGTTCGGCCAGAGCGTCGTCGTCCAGGCCGTCGATCGTGTCGCCGGTGACCACCCGGCCGGGGTCGAGTCCGATCTCGTCGCAGGCCCGCGCGGCGGTGCCCGGATGGTCGCCGGTGAGCACCTTCACGGTGACACCGCGCCCGCTGAGCGCCGTCAGGGCGTCGGCCGCGGTGTCCGCCGCCGCGTCCCGCAGCCCGACGACGCCCAGGAACGTCAGCCCGTACTCGTCCGACGCCGTGACGGACGAGGCGCCGGACTTCGCGGGCCGCTCCGCCGCGGCCACGGCGAGCACCCGCAGACCTCCCTCGGCCCGCTGCGCGCACATGGACAGCAGTCGCGCGCGGGCCTCGTCGTCCAGGTCGGTGTCCCGGCCGTCCACGCGCTGCCGCACGCACCGGGCGATCACCGCCTCCGCCGCGCCCTTCACGACCAGCGCGTGCGTGCCGGGACTGCCCGGTGTCCGCAGCACCACCGTGGCCAGGCGGCGTACGGGATCGAAGGGGAGCGCCGCCACCGCGTCGTGGTCGAGGTCGTCGCCGCGCTCCTCCGCCGCGTCCAGCAGCGCCTCGTCGAGCGCGTCGGGCGAGGGCAGCTCGGCGAGTTGGAGGGTCCACAGACTGTTGACGGCCGCCCAGTGCAGGACGTCGGGACTGTCGTGCCCCTCGCCGTCGACATGGCAGGCGACGACGGGCCGGTCCTGGGTCAGGGTGCCCGTCTTGTCCGTGCACAGGACGTCCATCGCGCCCAGGTCGTGCAGCGCGGGCAGCCGCTTGACGATCACGTCGCTGCCACGGGCGAGCAGGGACGCCCCCCTGGCCAGCGTCGTGGTCACCACGACCGGCAGCATCTCCGGCGTCAGGCCGACCGCCACCGCGACCGCGAACGGCAGCGTCTCCAGACCGCGCCCGCGCAGACCCGCGTCGGCCATGAGCACCAGCGGCGGCGTCAGCAGCATGAACCGGATGAGCGACCAGGAGATGCCGTGCACGGAACGGTCGAAGGCGCTCTCCCGCCGCCGCGTCGACATACCGCGAAAGCCCCGCGCGAACCGGGTGTGCTCGCCGGTCGCCGTCACGACCCCCGTCGCGCTGCCCGAGGCGACGCTGCTGCCCTGGAGGCACAGGTGCGGCGCCTCCTGCGCGGACGACGAACCGTGCCGGTGCCGGCGGTCGCCGGTCGCCCCGTCCCCCGGCTCCTGGTCGGAGGCGGGCGACGCGTCGCCCGTCGGGGCGGGACTCTCCACCGGATACTTGGCGACGGGCGCGGACTCCCCGGTCAGCGCGGCCTGGTGCACGGTGAGCCCGGTGGCGCGCAGCAGCCGCAGATCGGCCGGGACCAGATCCCCCGGGCCGAGCAGGACGACATCCCCGGGCACCAGTTGGTCGACGGGGATCTCGCGGGTCTCCGGCGCGCTGTTCGCGTCCGCTCGACGGCGTACGGTCGCGGTCGCGGCGACCAGTTCCCGCAGCGCCGACGCCGACTGGTCGGCGCGGTACTCGCCGCTGGAGCGCAGCACACAGCTGACCGTGACCAGTGCCATGATCACGCACGCGGTGTTCCAGGCGGCGACGGCGGCGGACACCAGGGCGAGGCAGAACAGCACGGTGGTGAAGGGATCGCGCAGGCTGCGCAGGAAGCGGCGCGGCCAGGAGACGGAGCGCAGCGCGGGAAGGACGTTCTCGCCGTACCGGGCGAGCCGGTCGTCGGCCTGCGACTCCAGCAGCCCGCGCGGACCGCTGCCGACCACGCGCAGGAACTCCAGCGTGGGCAGATCCGCCGTGTCGGGGGCGGTGAGGTGACCGGGCGGCGCGCCCTGCTCCAGGCCGTCGACCGGCTCGGGCGCCGCCCAGGCGGTGGGACGTGGTCCGCTGTCAGGCGCCCAGGTCACGGACGCGCCCAGGCGTTGTCGTGTACCCACCGCGTTCCGCGAGCTGCCGCAGCATCCACCGCACCATGGTCTCCACGTCCGGGTCGTCCACCAGGTACACCACGTGCCGTCCCTCACGGCGCGACCGCACCAGGCCGGCGAGCTTGAGCTTCGTCAGGTGCTGGCTGACCGCGGGCAGCGCGCCGCCGACCCGCTCGGCGAGCGCGGTCACATCGCTCTCGCCCTGCATCAGCGTCCACACCAGGTGGAGCCGCGCGGGCGAGGCCAGCAGGCCGAAGGCCGCGGCGGCCTGTGTCAGCACCTCAGCGGGCAACTCCTCGAAGTCGCCCCCGCCCCTCGCCACCACCGCTCTCCCTCCGGACCGCGCCTGCGCGCCGACCGCGCGAGCGCTCAGTCTAGAGCGTGTCCGTGAACGCCGGACCTCTCCCGTGACCTGCGCTTCACGGGCGCCGGACACCGACCCTCCGGCGCGGCCGGGCACCGGCGCGTGAGGCCGCGGGGTAGGGCAACAGCCGTCGGCTCAGAGGGACGTGACCCACTCGTCGGTGGTCATGACCTGGGCCTGCTTGGGGAAGACCTTCTCGATGAGGATGCGGTGGACGTCGGGCTCGTTGTCGGCGCAGGCGTCGGACAGGACGGTCAGGCGGTAGTCGAGGTCGGCCGCCTGGCGGATGGTGGACAGGACGACGCCGCTGGTGGACAGGCCGGTGAGGACGAGCGAGTCCGCACCGGCGCCGCGCAGCAGGACCTCCAGGTCGCTGCCGGTGAAGGCGCTGACCCGGCGCTTGACGGCCACCGGCTCGTCGGCGCGCGGGGCGAGCGCGTCGACCACCTGGGTGGCCGGGTTGTCCTGGGTGAAGGCGTCCCCTGCCTGGCTGAGGGCGCTGAAGGAGAGGTTCGAGGCGGCGGTCTCCGGATAGCCGGGCCGGAAGGCGACCCGTACGAAGATCACCGGAATCTCGGCGGCGCGGGCGGCCTCGACCGCGCGGGCCGCCGCGGCCACGACGGAGTCGTCGGCGATGCGCTGCACGATGCCGTTCTGGAAGTCCATGACCAGCAGGGCGGTACGGGATGCGGACATGAGGGGCGGGTCCTCTCGGCGGAAAGTAGACAGTCTTAACTGAACAGTGAGAATTAAACAGTGTAGACTGACGATATGCAAAGTGAAGCGAAGCCGGTCGCTCCCGGCATGCTCCAGGCGTCCCTGGACGTCCGCGTGGTGGTGGGCAGACTGCGCCGCCGCATCCTCCAGGTGACGGACGGGGAGGATCTGACCCCGTCGCAGTCGTCCGTGCTGATGCGCGTCAGCCGGGGCGACGCCGTCACCGCCGCCGCGCTGGCCGACGCCGAGCACGTACGGCAGCAGTCAATGGCCGCGACGCTGTCCTCACTCGAGCGGCTGGGACTGATCCACCGCACCCCCGACCCCGCCGACGGCCGCCGCCAGATCGTCGAGCTGACCCCCGCGGGCCGCGAGCGCGCGGAGGGCGCTCGGCAGGCGGGCGTGGAGTGGCTGGCGCGCGCCTTGGAGGAGCAGTACGACGACGCGGAGCGGCACACGATCAGTGAGGCGATGCGCCTGTTGGGCAGGCTGACGAACTGATGGCCGCGATACCGCAGGGACAGCCCGGGCAGTCGGGGCCGTCCGGGCCGTCTGAGCAGCCCGAGGCGTCCGCCGTGGCCGCCGTACGAACGGAGCAGGCCGCCGTACGGCCGGAACGGACCGCCGCGTCGGGTGCGCCAGCCGCCGTACAACCTGCCGTACAACCCGCCGCGCAGGACGCCGGACCGGCCGCTCCAGGCCGGCCCGAGCGGCCCCAGCGGTCCGAGCGGTCGGAACCCTCCTCCGCACCGGCCGAAGGCGCCTTCGACCGGCGGCTGCTCGCGCCGATGATGATCGGCTCGATCCTCAACCCCATCAACTCCTCCATCATCGCCGTCGCCCTGGCGCCGATCGGCGCCGCCCTCGGCGCCGACGCCGCCCGGACGGCCTGGCTCATCTCCGCGCTCTACCTGGCCACCTCCATCGGGCAACCGCTCGTCGGACGGCTGGTCGACACGTACGGCCCCAAGCGGCTGTTCCTCGCCGGGGCCGCGCTGACCGGCGTCGCCGGGGTGATCGGCACCCTCGCCCCGAACCTCACCGTCCTCGTCGCCGCGCGCGTCATCCTCGGCTTCGGCACCTGCGCCGGTTATCCGGCCGCCATGTACCTGATCCGCAGCGAGGCCGAACGCACCGGGATGAAGAGCCCCGCGGGCGTGCTCACCACGCTCGCCGTGACCGGCCAGACCGTCGCCGTCATCGGCCCGACCCTCGGCGGCCTGCTCATCGGACTCGGCGGCTGGCGGAGCACCTTCGCCATCAACATCCCGCTCGCGATCGCCTGCCTCGTCCTCGGTTGGATCCACCTGCCGGGCAGGACCGCGATCGCGCCGTCGGGCGCCGCCGACGGCGCCCCGCTCCCCGACGGCGCCCCGCTCCCCGTCGGCGGGCCGCGCCCGCGCAACCGCCTCGACTGGGCGGGCGTCCTGCTCTTCGCCGCCACCCTCGTGTCGCTGCTGCTGTTCCTCATGGACGCCCGCACCGACCGGGCCTGGCTCATCGCGCTCACCCTGCTCGCGGGCACCGGATTCGCCCTGCGCGAGCGGCGCGCCGCCGACCCGTTCATCGACGTCGGCGTCTTCGCGGGCAACATCCCGCTGCTGGCGACCTACGCCCGCACCTTCGTCGCGTACACCGTCTCGTACTCCTTCATCTACGGCTTCACGCAGTGGCTGGAGGACGGCAGGGGGCTGAGCGCCTCCGCGGCCGGGCTGCTCCTGCTGCCCACCTTCGCGGTCGGCATCGTCGTGTCCACCCTCACCGGGCGCAAGGCCGTCGTGCGCGGCAAGCTGGTCGTCGGCGCCGTGGCCCAACTCGTCGCCTGCGCCATGCTGTTGGCCGTGGGCGACCACGCCGCGGTGTGGCTGCTGGTCGCGGTCGCCGTCGTCCTCGGACTGCCGCAGGGCCTGGTCAGCCTCGCCAACCAGAACGCGCTCTACTTCCAGGCCGACCCCGCGCGCATGGGCGCGTCGTCCGGGCTGCTGCGGACGTTCATGTATCTGGGCGCCATGGTCGCCTCCTCCGCGACCGGCGCCTTCTTCGGCCGCCGCGCGACCACCTCGGGACTGCACGGCCTCGCCCTGTTCATGCTCGCCGCCGCGGCCGTCTTCCTCGTCCTCACCCTCGTCGACCGCTCGCTCGGCCGGATCGCCGCGCCGCAGGAGACGAAGCAGGCCGCGCCCGCGCGGTGAGGGGCACGGTGGTCAGCCGTGTCCCGTCGCCCCCAGCAGGCGTGACACCGCCGGCAGCCGCAGAATCCTCGGCAGGAGCAGGCCGAAGAGATACGCGAGGGCCACGCCCGCGACCGTGGCCCACAGACGCTCGTCGGCCCGGGCGCGGGCCTGGTCGGGCTCCGCGTGCAGCAGCAGGAGCAGCACGAGGACCGTCGAGTAGGCGGGGGTCAGATACCAGCGGCTGCCCTGGGTCGCCGCGGCGAGCGCGAGCGTGGCCGCGGCGGTCACCGCGTACGCCCAGTCCGGCGCGTCGTTACGGAGCAGCAGGAGCGCGACCGCGCCACCGGCCAGCACCGACAGCACCCGGCCGAAGGACCGCAGCCGTTGCATCTGGGGCCGCGGACGCATGACCATCAGCGCGGCCACCACCGGCCAGCCCGGATGCGTCGGCGCCAGCGCCAGACCGCAGCCCGCCGCGGCGGCCCCGGCCGCGCCGAGCCGCAGACCGTACATCCTGGCCTGCTCGGCGGAGTGCGGCGGGCCCGGCGGCCTGGGGGGCGGCGCGGTCGACGGCCACAGCAGCGACACCAGCCAGGCGTACGCGGAGCCCGCGACGATCAGCCCGGTGATGCCGAGCGCCTGGGACACGTCGTCATAGCTCAGCCCTGCGCCCACCATGGGCAGGCTGAGCACGAGCAGCACCATCCCTGCCGGGCGCCGTGCGGCGACGACGGCGGACGCGTATGCCAGCAGGAACACGCCGGGCACCGCGACCCACCGCACCTGCACCAGCAGCGACCCCAGCACCATCGGCAGGCCGGTGCACAGGCCGACCACGACGGTCATGAACCGGGCCCGCCGCCGGGCGGGCATGCGCATGACGGCGGCGGGGAGCACGCCCACCGCCAGCGCCATGCCCGCGCCCGGATCGTGCAGCGCCACCGCGGCGCCCGGCAGCGCGTACAGCAGACCGCGCGCGAAGCCGGGCCACGCCCAGGCGACCCGCGGCGGCGACCCGGCGGCCGGTGTCGCGGTGTCCTCCTCGCTCACGGCCGGTGTCGCGGTGTCCTCCCCGGTCACGACCGGTGTACGTCCGCCGGTACGGAGCGGGCGGGCGACGGGTGCAGGGACCGCATGTGCGCAAACCTCCGGTACGGAGCCCCCGCCCGGCGCGGCGCCCTGAACCTCCCACCCTTCGCCGTAACACCCGGCCGCGCACGTCACGGCACGCATCGGGGTGACGGTATGTCACGGGACCCGCCGCCCGTTCCCGCCGTCGGGCGGGTGCGCGGGCCGCGCGGAGGCGGGTGGCGTCCCGGCCGGAACGGCTGCGTCGAGCGTCACGATCCCCGCCGCTGCCACCCCGTCCGTCCGATCCCGGATGTGGCAGGTGTGAAAAGGGTGTCGACCGTATGCTGTTGGCCGCTGGTGGTGCGCCGGCCGGGGCGAACAAGGGCAGTTCGGCGCATCGCGCGGCTCCCGCACATCGCAAGAGGGGAAGCGCTCACGTGACCGATCCGACCGAGCAGGAACTTCCGGACAACTGGGGCCGCTGGGGTTCCGACGACGAACTCGGCACGCTCAATCTGATCACCGACGCCGTACGCGCACAGGCCGCCGCCGAGGTGCGGACCGGCCGGTGGGTGTCGTTGGCGCAGCCGATCACGCCGACCCCCATCGTCAGCAGCCCGTTCGCGCCGACGACGGTGGACGTCTCCCCGGTCCAGCAGATGATGTCCTACACCGGCGTTCCCGTGGCGGCCGATCTGACGCTGACGCAGAACCACCACGCGGGCTCGACCCACATCGACGCGCTGGCGCACTGGTCGACCGACGGTCAGGTCTACCCCGGACGTCCGAGGGACCAGGTCGTGACCGCCGCGGGCGTGACCTTCGCTTCGACGGGGGCCTTCGCCGCGGGCATCGTCACACGCGGGGTGCTGCTCGACCTGGCCGTGGACGGCCCGCTGGCGCCCGGTCACGCGGTGACCTCGCACGACCTGGAGGAGGCCGAGAAGCGGCAGAACGTCGAGGTGCGCTCGGGCGACGCCCTCGCGATCCGGCTCGGCTGGCCCGCCACGCCCGTCCCCGGCACACCGACACCGGGCATCAGCCTCGACGCGGTGCGCTGGATACACCACCGCCAGGTCGCCGTCTACACCGGTGACCGGGGCGACGCCTTCCCACCGCTCGATCCGAACGCGCCGTCGCCGCTGCACGGCGTGGCACTCGGCCGGATGGCCATGCCCCTGATCGACGCCTCACAGCTCGACGATCTCGCCGCGCTGTGCGCGGAGTTGGGGCGCTACAGCTTCCTGCTCTCCGTCGCGCCGCCGCGTATCCACGGCATGACCGGTGTCCCGGTCAACCCGATCGCCCTCTTCTGAGCGGCCGGTTCCGCACCGTGGGGACCGGCTCGCGGGCGTCAACCGGCCAGCAGCAGGGTGCCTGTCGTGATCAGGGCCGCGACCTTGGCGGCTTCCAGGCCGATGTAGGCGTAGTGGGCGTGGGAGCGCGGCGGGTCCTGCCCGGCCAGGACCGCGTTCGAACGGCGGGTCAGGCGGGGCCGTACCACGGCTAGTTGGAGGACGAGCAGAGCCACGGCGGCGGTCAGCGCGACCGTCGCGCGGGCGGAAAGGGGCCCGCTGGCCGCGACGGTCAGCAGGGTCACCGCGAAGACCCCTTCGACGGAGTTGAGCGCGCGGAACACCAGGCGGCCGATGCCGAGACCGATACGGACGGTGACGTCCGGGGCGCGGAATTTCAGCGGCGTCTCCAGGAAGGAGATGGCGAGGACCATCCCGAGCCAGGTGAACACCAGGGCCACCGAGGCCGCCGCCGACGCGCTCAACGCCCCTTCCCTTCCACGGGGCGTGCCGCCCGGCCGAGGTGGACCACGCAGAGGTCGGGTTCCACGAACGGCTCCAGCCGCTCGGCGGTCAGCGGCGCCTCCATCGCGGCCAACGCGCCCTGGATCAGGCCCAGATGGATCGGGCAGACGATCTTCGACCGCTCCTGCGCCAGGTCGAGGAAGGGGCAGTGCCGCAAGCCGATCCGGTCGACGGCGCCGCGCGGCGGGCGCTCCGGGGCGAAGCCGAGGTCGTCGAGCAGGCGGATGAGACCTTCGACCGCGCGCGCCTCGGTGACCGTCGTGCGCGCCTCGGTGACCGTGCCCGACGGGGCCGCCGCGTCCGGTGCCTCGGTCAACTCCCCGCCCCAGGCGCGCCCGGCCGCCACCGCCGCCTGCGTGGGACGGGGCCTGTGCGACAGCTCCTCGACGAGGATCGACGCGAGCAGCCGGTAATTGCGCGGCCCCGTCCGGTCCATGCCAGGGCTGGCGCGGAACAGCAGCGGCGGCCTTCCGGGCCCGGTGCGCGCGGCCGTGACCTGCTCCGCCTGCCCGTGCCCCACCAATGTGTCGAGGTGGAACCGGGCCGTGTTCGGGTGCACTTCGAGGCGGCGGGCGATGTCGGCGATGCTCAGCGGCGCCGCCGATCGCCGGAGCAGGTCGAGGACGGCCCGCCGACGGCCGGCGGGCGCGTCGGTCACGGCGTCGGCGGGATCGGAGGGAGGCGTCATGCGCTAGAGTTTACACAATTGCCACTTGTAGAAATAGAGGGAGGCGCGGCCCGTGCCAGGACCCGAACTCGACGTACGTCCGCTGCCCAAGCCCGGCAGGCACCCCGCCGTCTTCGCCGCGTACGACGCCCTCGCAGTAGGGGATTCGCTGGTCCTGGTCAACGACCACGACCCCCGCCACCTGCGCGAGGAGTTCGACACGGAGCACCCGGGCGGCCACGACTGGCAGTACGAGGACAAGGCGCCGGGGGAGTGGCGGATCCGCATCCGCAAACTCGCGTCGACCTCGCTGCCCCGCGTCCTGACTGGCGCGCGGCCACCGGACTCCCCGGTGGTTTCGGACTCCCTGGTGGTTTCGGACTCCCTGGTGGTTTCGGACTCCGCGGTGGTTTCGGCGGCCCCGGCCTTCCCGGATTCCGCGGACGGTCCGGGCGCCCCGGCCGTCGCATCGCCGGGCGTGCCCGACGCCTCCGGCGCGGTGTGGAAACTGCGCATGCGTGACCGCGACTTGGACTCCAACATCATCCAACTCCCGCCGCACGCGGGCATCGCACCGCACCTCGGTCCCGACCTCGACGTGCTCGTCCACATCCTCGACGGCGACGGCCGCCTCACCACCGAACTCGACCAAGTCCCCCTCGTCCCCGGCGATCTGGTGTGGCTCCCGCGCCGCTCGCTGCGCGCGTTCACCGCGGGTCCGCACGGGCTGCGCTACCTGACCGTCCATCAGCGCCGCCAGGCCCTCGTCCTCGCGCCGCCGAGCCCCCGCGTCTGAGGGACCGCGTGTGAGCGGCCGCATGGCGCGCGGCCGGCGGTGATTCCCGTTGCCGTCGAGGTCTGCCCGGACCGGGCGGTGCGGAGGACACCGGGCGCGGACCGGACCGCGACAGGAGGGCAGCGGGCACGGCATGGCGTGTCGTCGTCCATAAAACGCTGTAGTAGCATGCTGGTCCGAGATCGACTCCTTTGCGCTGACGCACGCCTAAATGGGGCCAGTTCCCACGGCCGGCCCGTCTCCCGTCTCTCTGCCGTGAACGGAGATCCACCCCATGGCCACTGATGCCGCGCAGCCGTCCTTGCCCCTGCCCGAGGTCGGAGGGCGACTGCTGGCCGCCCTGGACATCGGCGGGACGAAGATCGCCGGAGCGCTGGTGGACGCCGAGGGCCGCGTACGCCACCGGGCCCGGCGTCCGACGCCCGCGGGCGCCGACTCGGCGGTTCTCGGCGCCGTCCTCGAGGTGCTGGCCGAGCTGACCGAGCATCAGGACTGGCGCGCGGTCACGGCGTTGGGCATCGGCAGCGCGGGTCCTGTCGACATCGCGGCGGGCACGGTGAGCCCGGTGAACATCCCCGCCTGGCGCGGCTTCCCGATCGTCGAGCGCGTACGGGCGCACCCCGCCGTGGCGGGAAAGCCGGTGGTGCTGTGCGGCGACGCCGTGGCGATGACGGCGGCGGAGCACTGGATCGGCGCCGCGCGCGGATACCGGAACGCGCTGTGCATGGTGGTCTCGACCGGTGTCGGCGCCGGACTCATTCTTGACAACGCTGTCCGCAGCGGGCCGACCGGCAACGCCGGGCATCTGGGGCACATCACCGTCGACCTGCTCGGCGAGCCGTGCGTCTGCGGATCGCGGGGCTGCGTCGAGCAGTTGGCGAGCGGCACGTCCATCACGCGCCGCGCGCTGGAGCAGGGCTGGCGGCCCGAGGAGGGACCGGCCGACGCGGCGGCGGTGGCCGTCGGTGCCCGGCGGGGCCACCCGGTCGCGCTGGCGGCCTTCGACTCCGCCGCGCGGGCCCTGGCCGCGGGCATCGCGGCGGTCGCCACCCTGGTGGAGATCGAGGCGGCCGTCATCGGCGGGGGCGTCGCCGAGGCCGCCGACGTGCTGTTCCCGCCGCTGCGCCGCCACTTGGAGTCGTACGCCGCGCTGCCGTTCGCAGCCGGGGTACTCGTGGAGCGGGCCGCGCTGCGGGGGGACGCCGGACTGGTCGGTGCGGCGGCCATCGCGGGAGCGGCCACGGCCGGAGCGCGCTGAGCCACGGGCCCGCGTCGCGGCGTACGGCCGGGGCGTGGGCCTGTCGACCGGCTCCGGGGCTCCCTGGGCCGCTGACCGTCGCCGACCGGCGCCGACCGGCGCATATGCAACGTTTGAGTGTACGCTGAGCCGACGAGGCGGCTCGCACGGTCCACCCCTCGGCCGGGACTCCCCGCGACCCGCGACTTCCGGCCCCGGTGCGGCGCGTCTCGGCACGGCCCGACCACGAGACGAAGGCGGACATCCGGGTGAGCCAGACGGCAGCAGCGGGCGGCGGGCGCAAGGCCACGATCAAGGACGTCGCCCGGCGTGCGGGAGTCTCGCCGTCCGCTGTGACCATCGCCGTGCACAACAAGCCGGGCGTGTCGTCCAGTACGAAGGAACGCATCCTCCAGGCCGCCCGTGACCTGGGCTGGAGCCCGAACCAGGCGGCGCAGTCGCTGTCCGGCCGGGCGCTGCACACCGTGGGACTCGCCATCGCCAGACCCGCGCGGATGCTCGGCCTCGAACCGTTCTACATGGAGTTCATCTCCGGTATCGAGAGCGTGCTCGGCCGCCACTCCTGCTCGCTCCTGCTGCGGCTGGTCGAGGCCGACGACGAGATCGAGGTCCACCGCGAGTGGTGGCAGGGCAACCGGGTCAACGGCAGCATCCTGGTCGACCTGAGGGTGGACGACCCGCGCATCCCGGCGCTGTCCGCGATCGGCCTGCCCGCCGTGGCCGTCGGACACCCCTCGCTCGCCGGTCCGTTCACCTCCGTGTGGACCGACGACGCCGCCGCGACCGTCGAGGCGGTCCGCTACCTGGCGGCGCTCGGGCACCGCAGGGTGGCCCGGGTGAGCGGACCCGCCGAGCTGGGGCACAGCGCCATCAGGACCCGCGCGTTCACCGAGACGGCGGCCGAGTTGGGCCTGTCGGCGCAGACCGTCGTCGCCGACTTCTCCGCCGACCAGGGCAGCCGCGCCTGCCGTACGCTCCTGCTCTCCGCCGAGCGCCCCACGGCGATCGTCTTCGACAACGACATCATGGCCGTCACCGCGCTGGGCGTGGCCGCCGAATTCGGCCTGTCCGTACCGCAGGACCTGTCCTTGCTCGCCTGGGACGACTCGCAGTTGTGCCAGCTCACCCGGCCCATGCTCTCGGCGATGCGGCACGACATCTTCTCCTTCGGCGCCGACGTCACCGAGACGCTCTTCGATGTGATGACGCATCAGAAGCCCGCGTCCCACGCGGCCCAGATCCCCGGCCTCGTCCCGAGGGGTTCGACGGCGCCGCCGCCCAGGCCGTAACACCGCGCTGTCGTCGGGCTGTTGAGGTCGGATCGCCGGTGACGGCGCGCCGCGCCACCGCTGTCGGCCCCGTGTTCCTCGTCCGTACGAGTACGTCTCCCCGCGCTGTGGGCCGCCCGCGCTCTCTCGCGTGCCCGGCCGTGCCCCGTAATCCATCCCTGGTTACTGATGAGTCACTGGCACGTTTTAGAACCTGTGCCGGACTCATTGACATGGCCTAGACCAGAGTTCTAGCTTCCAGGCGTTGGTCTTTCCGCTGTTTTCCCGTGGCCGCGATGACGCGACATCTCGCTGCCACGGACGCGCGGCATGCAACGTTCCACCCCCATGGGATACATGAGAGGGTCCGATGAGAGCGAAGATCTTCACCCGCAGGCGGGCCGCCTTGCTCGCCGCGCTGCCGCTGGTGGCCGGGGCGTGGCTGGCGACCTCGCCGCCGCAGGCGTCGGCGACCGGTGCCTCGACGCCCGACGCGGTGATCGGCTACCTGCACCAGATCAGCGGGAACCATGTGATCAGTGGCGTCCACAACAAGGAACCGCTCAGCCAGCCCTCGGCCTACACGGCCCAGGCCCACTCGATCACCGGGAAGTGGGCCGGGCTGTGGGGCGGGGAGTTCGGCTTCCGGCCGGACGACATCGCCAATCGTCAGACGATGATCGACCAGGCGAAGACCGAGTGGGCCAACGGCTCACTGGTCAACCTGACCTGGCACATGTGCCGGCCCGACGTGGCGACCTGCGACTTCGACACCGGCCCCAACCCCATCAAGGGCAGCCACCTGTCGGACCCGGAGTGGAGCCAACTCGTCACGGACGGCTCGACGCTGAACACCGACTACAAGCGCAAGCTCGACCAAGTGGTGCCGTACGTCCAGCAGTTGAAGGACGCGGGCATCCCCGTGCTGTTCCGTCCGCTGCACGAGATGAACGAGGGCTGGGCCTGGTGGGGCGGCAAGACCGGCGCGGCCGGGAGCGCCCGGCTGTTCCAGATCACCCACGACTACCTGGAGTCCAAGGGCCTGGACAACATCATCTGGGTCTGGAACGTCAAGGACATCGACGGCGGAGCGGCCCACGTGGCCGACTACTACCCGGGTGACGCGTACGTGGACGTCGCCAGCCTCGACCCGTGGGTGCACGGCTCGGCCAGCACCGAGTGGTACCAGGCGATCGTCAACCAGGCCCACGGCAAGCCGGTTTCGCTCGCCGAGGTCGGCACGGTCCCCACGCCCGCGCAGTTGGCGGCCCAGCCGCTGTGGACCTGGTTCATGATCTGGTCCGACTACCTCACCTCGGCCAACACCACCGCCGGTCTCCAGACCACCTTCACCACCTCCCGTGTCCTCAGCCAGGGCCAGTTCACCGTCCCCACCGGCACCCCGCCCACCTCTCCTCCGACCTCGCCGTCCGCTCGTACGGGACCCATCACGGGTGTCGGCGGCAAGTGTGTGGATGTGGCGTCGGCGAGCAGCGCGGACGGCACTCCCGTGCAGCTTTACGACTGCAATGGCACCAACGCGCAGTCGTGGACGGTCGGTTCGGACGGTACGGTCCGGGCGCTGGGCAAGTGCCTGGACGTGACGGGCCAGGGGACGGCGAACGGGACGAAGATCCAGCTCTGGACGTGCAACGGTTCGGGTGCGCAGCAGTGGCAGGCCCAGGCGTCGGGCCAGCTCAGGAATCCTCAGTCGGGCCGTTTCCTCGATGATCCGGGCGGCAGCACGGCCAACGGCACCCAGTTGCAGATCTGGGACTCCAACGCCAACGCCTGGCAGAAGTGGAACCTCCCCGGCGGGGGAGGGACGGCGCCGGATCAGTGCGTGCCCGCGCTTGGCAGCGGGCAGTACAACACGCCGGTGTCGTTCGGCGGCGCGACCTACCAGGTCCTCGTCCATATCCCGGCTCGCGCCCAAGGCGCGCTGCTGCCTCTGGTGCTGGATCTGCACGGCAGCCAGGGCACGGGCGCCGGGCAGCTCGCGTACAGCGACATGGCGCCGACCGCCGACGCGAACGGCTTCGTCGTCGCCGCGCCCACCGGGGTGGTGCCCAGCGGCGGCGGCTTCATCTGGAACGTTCCCTCCGTCACCCCGCAGGGCACCCGCGACGACGTCGGATTCCTGCGCCAGGTGATCGACACGGTCACGGCCTCCGCCTGCGTTGACCCGGCGCGGGTGTACGCGACCGGCTACTCCGGCGGCGGCCGGATGACCTCCGCGCTGGCGTGCGCGCTGGCCGACAAGGTCGCCGCGATCGCCCCGGTGGCGGGCATCCGCGCCGGGCGCCCCGACCCCGCCGACGGCAGCCGGCCCGATGCCGCGTCCTGCGCGCCCGGCAGAGCCGTACCGGTGATCGCCTTCCACGGGCAGCAGGACAACACCAACCCGTACTACGGCGGCGGCGACAGCGCCGCCTGGCACTACTCGGTACCCGTCGCCCAGCAGCGCTGGGCCTCCCTCAACGGCTGCACGACGGGACCGGCCACCACCCAGACCACCGCACACGTCCAGCGGACCGTCTACGGAGGCTGCCGCGACGGCGGGGACGTCGAGCTGTACTCGGTGTCGGACGGCGGTCACACCTGGCCGGGATCACCTCAGGACTCCGCGGGCAACGGTACGACGACGCGGGAGATCAGCGCCGACGCCCTGATGTGGCAGTTCTTCCGCCGGCACCCCATGCCCCTCACGCCGTCAGTTCTCTGACGAGCGCGGCCACTTGATCCGTCTCGATGAGGAATCCGTCGTGCCCGTACGGCGATTCGACGATCCGCAGCCGGTCGGAGTGCGGGATGCCCGCCGCCAACTCGGCCTGCTGGGGGAGGGGGTAGAGGCGGTCGGAGTCGACTCCGGCGACCAGGGTCGTGGCGGTCACGCGGCGCAGGGCCGCCGCCGTACCGCCGCGGGATCTGCCGATGTCGTGCGCGTTCATCGCCTCGGTGAGCACGACGTAGCTGGCCGCGTCGAACCGCCGCACCAGCTTGGCGGCGTGGTGGTCGAGATACGACTCGACGGCGTACCGTCCGCCGCGCCAGGGCTCCTCGCCGTCCTGCGCGGAGCGGCCGAAGCGGGACCGCAGTTCGCCCTCGCTGCGGTAGGTGATGTGGGCCAGCCGCCGCGCGAGGCCGAGCCCCGCGTGCGGTCCTCGGCCCGGACCCGCGTCGTGGTAGTCGCCGCCGCGCCAGTGCGGGTCCGAGCGGATGGCGTGCGACTGGACGGCGGCCCAGGCGATCTGCTCGGCGCTCGCCGCGGCGGGGGAGGCGAGCAGCAGCAGGGCGCGGGTGCGGTCGGGGCGACCGACCGCCCACTCCAGGGCGCGCATCCCGCCCATCGACCCGCCGACCACCAGCGCCCAGCTCCCGATGCCCAGCGCGTCGGCCAACTCCGCCTCGGCGGCGACCTGGTCACGCTGCGTCAGAAACGGGAAGGTGCCGCCCCAGCGACGACCGTCGGGACCGTACGAGGACGGACCCGTACTGCCCTGGCAGCCGCCGAGGACGTTCGGCGCGACCACGAACCACCGGTCGGTGTCCAGCGCGCGGCCCGGTCCGATCAGGGCGTCCCACCACCCGGCGGTCGGATGCCCGGGACCCGCCGGGCCCGCCGCATGGCTGTCGCCGGTCAGGGCGTGCAGCACCAGGACCGCGTTGGACGCGTCCGGCGCGAGCCGCCCCCAGGTCTCGAACGCCAGCCGCACGCCGGGCAGTTCGCCGCCCGCCTCCAGGGCCAGCGGCCGGTCGAGGGCGTGCCAGTTCCGGCGCCCCGGCGGGTCCCCCGGCTGCCAGGCGCCCGTGGCGGGCAGCAGGGGGACCCCGGTGGTGGCAGCGGTGTTCAGGACGCGCCCTTCGCCGCGCGGAAGCCCGCCTCCAGGTCGGCCTTGAGGTCGTCGATGTGCTCGATGCCGACCGACAGCCGCACCAGGCCCGGCGAGGTGCCGGTGGCGGCGAGCTGCTCCTCGTCCAACTGGCTGTGCGTGGTGGACGCCGGGTGGATGATCAGGCTCCGCACGTCACCGATGTTGGCGAGGTGGCTGAAGAGCGACACCGCGTCCACGAACCGCTTTCCGGCCTCCGCGCCGTCCCGCAGCTCGAAGGCGAGCACCGCGCCCGCCCCGCGCGGCAGATAGCGCTGGGCCGCGTCGTGCCAGCGGCTGGACGGCAGTCCCGGATAGTGGACGACCGCGACCTCGTCACGCGCCTCCAGCCACTCCGCGAGCGCCTGCGCGTTGGTCGAGTGCCGCTCCAGCCGCAGCGACAGCGTCTCGACGCCCTGGAGCAGCAGGAAGGACGAGTGCGGCGACAGCGCCGGGCCGAGGTCGCGCAGGAGCTGCACGCGCAGCTTCGCCGCGAAGGCGCCGGGGCCGAGCGCGGGCCAGTACTGGAGACCGTGGTAGCTGGGGTCGGGCTCGGTGAAGTCGGGGAACCGCTCGGCGTGCGCCCCGAAGTCGAAGGTCCCGCCGTCCACGACCACGCCCGCGATCGTCGTGCCGTGCCCGCCGAGGAACTTGGTCGCCGAGTGCACCACGATGTCCGCGCCGTGCTCGATCGGCCGCAGCAGGAACGGCGTCGGCACCGTGTTGTCCACGATCAGCGGCAGACCCGCCGCGTGCGCGACGTCGGCGACCGCCCGCACGTCCAGCACATTGCCGCGCGGATTGCCCAGCGTCTCGGCGAACAGCGCCTTCGTCTCCGGCCGGATCGCCGCCCGCCACGCGTCCGCGTCGTCGGGGTCCTCCACGAAGGACACCTCGATGCCGAACTTCGGCAGTGTGTGACGGAAGAGGTTGTACGTGCCGCCGTACAGCGACGCGCTGGAGACGATGTGGTCACCGGAGCGCGCCAGCGTGAGGATCGCCAGCGTCTCCGCGGCCTGCCCCGACGCCAGCGCCACCGCCGCGACACCGCCCTCCAGCGCGGCGACCCGCTGCTCGAAGGCGTCCTGCGTCGGATTGTGGATGCGCGTGTAGATGTTGCCAGGCTCCGCCAGCGAGAACAGGTCGGCGGCGTGCTGCGTGTCGCGGAACACGAACGACGTCGTCTGGTAGATCGGCACCGCCCGCGCGCCGGTCGTCGGGTCGGGCGCGGTGCCCGCGTGCACCTGCTGGGTCTCGAACGACCACCCCGGCAGGTCCCGCGCCGCGGTGTCCTCCGCGGTGGTGCCCGCGGTCACGGAGTCGATGGGCTGGGTCATGGCTCTCCCCTGGGAAATGGCGTACGGCCCTCGGCTCGCGCGGAGCGCGCCGTACGGATGTGCGGATGTGTCCGGCGCGCGGACCGCCGCCGCGACGACCCGTACGGCGGGCGGCGAGGACGGCACCCGGCGGTGGCACGGCGCGGCACGGGAACGCGCCTTGCGTGGTGAAAGGGGCTGATCAGCGGCCGTTGCGGGCGGCAGGACGTCGAGAGCGCGACGTCAGCGCACGGCGGGACAGGCCATGTTCGTGACACGCCCGTAGTCCACGTGGCGGCGCATCACGAGCAGCGGGGTCATGACGCCAGGGAACCACAGCGGCGGCCGGTGTGTCAGCGGACCGGCGCCCTCGACCGGCCGGTGTGACACGTTGTTCATCTTTCTGTCCGCGTTCACCTCTCTGTCCGCCTTTCGACCCGTCCTCCCGAGCCCCTCCGGGACCGTGTCCGTCCGCTTCCGCGCCACCGCCGCGACCGACGGCGTACCGGCCGGGTCCCCAGAGGCGGGCCGGGGCGTCGCGGGAGATGATGGGCGGGTCAGGAGGTCCCATATGGATTACCCGGAGATCTACGAGCTGGTGTTCCAGGCCCCCGCGGTGGAGGACGACGTCGTCGTCGTACGCAGGACCGAGAAATCCGGCGCGGGCGGCTACCCGGTCTACGAGGACGAGACGGGGATCGTCCGCGCCGAGATCAGCGCGGACGGCGAGGTGCGGATGATCGCCAGCGGCGGCCACCAGGCCCCCGGCGTCCCCCGCGCGGTCCGCTCCCTCCACCCCTGAGACCCCGGAGCGCGCGAGCCCCCGCGGACGCGGCGGCGTAGGCCCCGTCCAGGGGTCCCCTACGCCTCCGCCCCGCCCTGCTCCACCAGCGCCCGCTCACGCGCCGAGATCACCGCCGCGGACAGGCTGTCGATGTCGTACGCGCCATGGTGGCGGCGGCCGTTGATGAAGAAGGTCGGGGTGCCCGACACCCCGCTCAGGTCGGCGGACTCCACGTCCTTCGCGATCCGCCGCGCGCCGTGCCGCTTGTGCAGCGACTCCTTGAACAGCGCCACGTCGAGTCCGATCTCCCGCGCGTGGTCCAGCAGATCGCGCACCTTGAGCGCGTCCTGCCGCTCGAAGAGCAGGTCCCGCATCTCCCAGAAGCGGCCCTGCTCGGCGGCGGCCTCCGACGCCTCCGCGGCGAGCTGGGCGTGCGGGTGCACGTCGTTGAGCGGCAGGTGCCGCCACACGTAGCGGACGCTGTCGCCGAAGTCGGCGAGCAGCTCGCGTACGACGGTCTCCGCCTGGCCGCAGAAGGGGCACTCGAAGTCGCCGTACTCCACGATCGTCACCGGCGCGTCCACCGGCCCGCGGACATGGTCGCGGGCCGGGTCGACGGGCTCGACGAGGTCCACGACGGACTCCGCGGTGCCCAGCAGGGCACGCGCCCTGCGCGTCTCCGGCAGCCGCCCGGCGACCAGCGCGACCACCGTCGTGCTGAGCATGGCGAAGACGACCGCGCTGAGCACGCCGATCTTCGCCTGCGCGAGCTGGTCCCCGTCGAAGGCCAGCGTCGCGATCAGCAGCGACACCGTGAAGCCGATACCCGCGATGGAACCGCCGCCCAGCACCGCCGCCCAGCCGACCGACGGCCGCATCCGGCCCCGGCTCAGCTTGGTGGCCAGCGCGGACGCGCCCACGATGCCGATCGGCTTGCCGAGCCCGTACGCCAGCAGGATGCCGAGCGTGATCGGCGAGGTGAAGGCGTCGGCCAGCAGCGAGCCGTTGATCTCGATCCCCGCGTTGGCCAGCGCGAACAGCGGCACGATCACGTAGCTGCTCCACGGGTGCCACAGCCGCTGGAGCCGGTCGTTGGGGGAGACCGCGGAGGCCAGGCCCAGCCGCGCCTCGCGCTCCAGCTCCGCGGTCGGCTGCTCGCGGAAGGACCGGAACAGGCCCGTCGCCCGCTCCAGCGCGTCCCGCGACGCCGGGTAGGCGAAGGAGAGCAGGCCCATGATCAGACCGACGACCAGCGGGTCCACCCCGGAATGCAGGAACGCCACCCAGGCGATCACCCCCAGCACCCCGTAGACCGCGCCGCGCCGCACACCGGCGCTGCGGACCGCGTACACCACCAGCAGGACGCCGATCCCGACGATCAGCGGCGTCCACGAGATGTGGTCGCTGTACGCCACCGCGATCACGCCGAGCGCCAGGAAGTCGTCCACGACGGCGACGGTCAGGATGAAGGTGTGCAGCCGTTCGGGGAACCGCGAGCCGAGCAGCGCCAGCATGCCCAGCGCGAAAGCCGTGTCGGTGGACATCGCGGTGCCCCAGCCGTGCACCGAGGACCGGCCCGCGTTCACCATGAGGTAGATCGCGATCGGTACGGCCATGCCGCTGATCCCGGCCAGCATGGGCAGCGGGATACGGCGCCGGTCGCGCAGCTCGCCCATGTCGAACTCGCGCCGCGCCTCCAGGCCGACGACCAGGAAGAACAGCGTCATCAGCCCGCTGTTCACCCATTCCCGCAGGTCCAGGTCGAGCCCGTGGTCCCCGAAGCGGAAGGACAGGTGCGTCGCCCACGCCGACTCGTAGCCGCCGGGCGCGACATTCGCCCAGACCAGCGCCACCAGGGTGGCCGCGAGCAGCACGGCCGCGCTACCCGTCTCGGTACGGATGTACGCCAACGCGGAGGCGGCCGTCGTACGGTCGCGCTCGGTCCTGCCTGACAAGGGCGCGGTGAAGCCCCGGAACATCCAGCCTCCCAGCAGAGGAACGGTCTTCCCACACCCTGGCACGAGCGGGACCCCGGTGGCGCGTCCAATCGCCATCCACGGATGAGCGGTACGGTGCGGCGTTCCGTATTTGGTACGGACCGGTGACGGACCGGAAGAGGCCGCTGGTGGGAGGATGAATGAGACGGAGATTCCAGGACCGGAACGGACACGAGAAGTGAGGGGCGGCCGGGAATGGCGCAGGACGAAGCCGTGATCGGTTGTACGGGGGAGCTGCTCATCGGCACGCGCGGCCTCGCCGGACCCGGTGAGGTCTACGTGCGGGTCAGAGGAGGCAGCGAGACCTTCCTCGCCTGGTCCGAGGAACCCCTGCCTAAGGGGGCGACCGTGCTGGTGGTGGACTCGCGTGGCACACGCCAGGTGGACGTCATCGAGTGGGCCGACCCGTTGGACGCGCTGGCCGACTGAGCCGGCGCACATGAAGGAGACAAAGGATGTTCGGTTACCGCGTTCCCGCGCCGGACGAGGCGATGTTGATCTCGGGCGGTCGGCGTGGACTGGGGGGTGCGCCGTTCCGTGTGGTCACCGGCCACGGAAAGTTCGTTCTGCCGGTCTTCCGCAAGACCCGGTTCATCACGCTCGCGATGTGCGAGGCGGAAGTCGCCGAGACCTGTGTGACCCGGCAGGGCATCGCGCTGACGGTGAAGGCCGTCATCGCGTTCAAGGTCGGCAACGACCACGAGAGCATTGTCAACGCCGGACAGCGTTTCCTGTCCGACCAGGACCAGATGTCGATTCTGACCGGCCGGATCTTCGCCGGTCACCTGCGGTCGATCATCGGCTCGATGACGGTCGAGGAGATCGTCACCGAGCGGCAGAAGCTGGCCTCCGAGGTGCTGGAGACCTCCAAGACGGAGATGGCGAAGATCGGCCTGAGCGTCGACTCGTTGCAGATCCAGTCCATCGACGACGGCGAGACCGGCTACATCGACGCCATGTCGGCGCCGCACAAGGCCGCCATCCAGCGGCAGGCGCAGATCGCGCAGGCCCAGGCCACGCAGGCGTCGGTGGAGGCGCAGCAGATCGCCGCCAGGAACCAGGCGGAGTACGCCCGGCAGACCGCCGTCGTTCAGGCCGAGTACTCCGCGCAGGTCGACCGCGCGCAGGCCGAGGCCGCGCAGGCGGGCCCGCTCGCCCAGGCGCACGCGCAGCAGGAAGTGCTCGCCGCGCAGACCGAGCTGGCGCTGCGCGCGGCCGAGTTGCGCCAGCAGCAGCTCGTGGCGGAGATCGTCAAGCCCGCTGAGGCGGAGGCCGAGCGGATCAGGGTGCTCGCCGTCGCCGACGCCGAGCGGATGCGCATCCAGGCCGCCGCGGCGGCCTCGCACGACCGGGTGGCGCTCGACCGCATGCTGATCGACCAGCTCCCGCTGATCGTGAAGGAGGCGGCCGGCGGTCTGGCCGGAGCCAATGTCAACGTGCTCAACGGCGCCGACGGGCTCAGCGAGATCGCGGCGGGCCTGGTCAGCCAGGGGCTGACGATCCTCGACTCGGTCCGCAACAACCTCAACGGCGGCGAGGGCGGCTCCGGTTCGGACTCGGACAGCTCGGACCACCTGCCCGCGCTGCGCGGTCTGACGCACCCGGGCGACGGCCGCAACGGCAAGGGGAAGGGCGGCAAGGGCACGTCGTCCGACGGCCCGATCGACATCGAGTAGGACGCGTACGGCCGCTCCGCCGGGGCGGCCGTACGGCGTGTGCGCACAGCACAGACGGGCGGACCTCCCGTACGGAGGTCCGCCCGCCGCTTTTACGGGTGCGGCGCGGGCCGGGGCTGGGGCTGGGGCCCGCACCCTCAACCGTTCGTCCTCAGCCCTTCGTACACAGTCCTTCGTCCGCAGCCCTTCGCGCTCGGCCCTTCGCCCTCATTCTTTCGCCCGCAGGTCCTTGACCCGCTGGATCTTGCCGACCGAGCGCTCCAGCGTCTCCGGGTCCACGACCCGCACCTCGACGCTCACGCCCACACCGTCCTTGACGCCCTGCGCGATGGCCGCCGCGCCCGCGTCCCGCAGCTCCGTACCGGCCTCGGCCCTGGCCTCGGCGTAGACGGTCATGTGGTCCATCCTGCCGCGCCGGGTCAGCTCGATCCTGAAGTGCGGCGCGACACCGGGCGTCCGCAGCACGATCTCCTCGATCTGGCTCGGGAAGACATTCACCCCGCGCAGGATGATCATGTCGTCGCTGCGGCCGGTGACCTTCTCCATCCGGCGGAAGGCGGGCAGCGCGGTACCGGGCAGCAGCCGCGTCAGGTCGCGGGTGCGGTACCGGATCACCGGCAGCGCCTCCTTGGTGAGCGAGGTGAAGACCAGCTCACCGCTCTCGCCCTGCGGCATGACGTCGTCGGTCAGCGGGTCGACCACCTCCGGATAGAAGTGGTCCTCCCAGATGTGCAGACCGTCCTTGGTCTCCACGCACTCCTGCGCCACGCCGGGGCCGATCACCTCCGACAGACCGTAGATGTCGACGGCGTCGATGGCGAAGCGCTCCTCGATCTCGCGGCGCATCTGCTCCGTCCACGGCTCCGCGCCGAAGATCCCCACCCGCAGCGAGGTGCCGCGCGGGTCGACGCCCTGCCGCTCGAACTCGTCGAGCAGCGTGAGCATGTACGACGGGGTGACCATGATGATCTCGGGCTCGAAGTCCTGGATGATCTGCACCTGACGGGCCGTCATGCCGCCCGACGCGGGGATGACCGTACAGCCCGCACGCTCCGCGCCGTAGTGCGCGCCCAGGCCCCCGGTGAACAGGCCGTATCCGTAGGCGACATGGACCTTGTCGCCGGGACGGCCGCCCGCCGCGCGGATCGAACGGGCCACCACGTCGGCCCACATCGACAGATCGCCCTCGGTGTAACCGACCACCGTGGGACGACCGGTGGTGCCGCTCGACGCGTGCACCCGGCGCACCTCGGACATCGGCACGGCGAACATCCCGAAGGGGTACGTGTCGCGCAGATCGGCCTTGGTGGTGAAGGGGAAGCGCGCCAGATCCTCCAGCGTCCGGCAGTCGGCGGGTACGACACCCGCCTCGTCGAACTTCCGCCGGTACAGCTCCACATGGGCATACGCGTGACGCAACGTCGCCTGAAGTCGCGTGAGCTGAAGGTCCGTCAGCTCCGCGCGGGTCATCCGCTCCGCCGCGTCCGGGGTCTCCCGCGGGGTCGTCCCGCCCAGGTGGCTCACGAGGTCTCCTTCGCGTCGGCGCCGCGCAGCGTACGGCTCCGGCCGCGGAATTCGGCGATCAGCTCGTCGCCGCGCCGCACCTGTACGTCGTAGATCCCGCTGCGGCCGAACCGCGCCCGCTCGCGGGCGGTGGCCAGCAGCGCGTCGCCCTCATGGGCCGGGGCGACGAAGTCGATGTCCGCCGCCGCGGCGACGGTCGCCGCCCCGTCGGTGTTGCAGGCACAGGCGAAGGCGGTGTCGGCCAGCAGGAAGAGATAGCCGCCGTGGGCGGTGCCGTGCCCGTTGACCATCGCGGCGGTGACGACCATCCGCACGACGGCGACGCCCTCACCGAGGTGCAGCAGCTCGATGCCGAGCCCCTTCGACGCCCGGTCGGCCGAGAACATCGCCTGCGCCGCCGCGATCCCGGCCCCGTTTTCGGCCCCGTCCGTGGTCCCTCGCGCGGCCGCTCGCACCGCGTCCGGGGGCGGACCCGGTGCCGGTCCCGTGTCGAGCCTGGCGTCGCTGCCCTGAGTCACCGCTGCCCACCACCTTGTGGATGCACCGACCGACCATTCGGTTCGGGCGTATGACAGCTAAAAAATCAGCATCGGGAGTGCCTGTCAAGCACAAGGCGGGACGAGCGGCCGGCCGCGGGGGAGAGGCGGCACCGGACGGCCGGGCGCCCGGTCCGCCCGGCCGCCGCGGTCGTCGCGATCACCACGGCCGCCACGGTTCGCCGGGAAAACCGGTACGCCGATCGCCGACCGGCTGCCTACGATCCGGGGATGAGTACACGCACCTTCCGGATCACCGTCCGCGGCGCCTTCGACGCGCTCACCGCGGACCAGCGGACCGCACTCCTCGCGCGGGCGGCGGAGCACGACATCCTGCATGCCGCCTTCACCGCCGAGGGCACCCTGACCTACGACCTCGCGGCCCGCCCCTTCTTCACCTTCCGCTACCTGGACTCGGGCGAGGCGGAGGAGGACATCCTGGAGGCCACGGAGCGCGCCGAGGCCGCCGCCCGCGGCTGGCTGACCGAGCGCGGCTACGGCTGGAAGAACCTCACCTCGAACGCCGAGGACCTGTCGCAGGCCGCCCTCGGCAAGCGCCGCCGCCAGGCCGCGGCCCGCGGCGAGGGCTGACCGCCCGGGCGGGGTCGGCACCGCGACTGCGGGGACTCACCGCGCGGCGACGGACGGGCGGCGCCGGTCGCCCAGGGCCGGTACGAGCGCGACGAGCATCAGGCCCGCGGTGAGCGCGAAGGCGAGCGGATAGCCCGTGGCGGCGGCCAGCGCGCCGTATCCGAGGGCGCCGAAACCCATCCCGGCGTCGTACGCGGAGTTCCACAGCGCGCTGACCGTGCCGTAGCCGGACTCCGGGACGCGCGCGTACATCAGGGCCAGCGTCGCGTTCTGGGCCATGCCGAAGCCGACGCCGAAGAGGGCGACCCCGGTGAGGACCGCGACCGCGCTGCCGGTGAGAGCGGTGAGCAGCAGCCCGGAAGCCGACAGCAGCAGGGCGGGCAGCACGAGGCGCTGCGAGCCGTGCCGGTCGCCGCTGCGTCCGGCGAACCAGTTGGCCGCGGTGGACGCGGCGGGCTGTACGAAGAGGGCCGCGGCGACCAGGCCGGTCGCGTCGGAGGGCACGGCGAGCGGCAGGAAGGTCACGATGATCCCCACGCCGAGCGCGGTGGTCGCGAAGACCGCGGTGGGCCTGGCCAGCGCGCCGGTACGGAATCCGGCCAGCACACCCACCGACGCCTTGTGCCCGTCCCCGGCCGGCGCGTGTCCCGGCAGGGCGGGAACGACCGCGACGGCGGCGAGCGCCAGCAGCCCACCGGCCACGCAGACGGCGGTGTATCCGACGTGCGCGGCGAACCACACTCCGAGCGGCAGCGCGATGAACGAGGGCACCCCCTCCATGGCGCCCGCGAGCGCGAGGCCCTCGCCCCGCCGCTCGGCGGGGATGAGCGTCGCGGTCAGCGCGCCGCCCGCGACGATGGTCAGGGCGAAGCCCACGCCCCGGACGAAGCAGACCGCCGCGATCCACGCCATGCCGTCCGACGCGGTCAGCACCAGGGCGGGCGCGCCGAGCAGCACGAGACCGGCCGCCAGCGCCCGCCGGTACCCGTACCGGGCGACGAGCCGAGGCGTGGCCAGCTCGCCGCAGACAGTGGCCAGCATCAGCGTCCCCGACGCCAGCCCCGCCCCGCCACTCGCGCCGGACCGCTCCGCGTACAGCGGCACCACCGACAACAGCAGAAAGAAGCTCGCCGACGCGCCGACGATCGTGGCGCAGCGCAACAGCAACTCCCGCGTCACCAGCGTCGGCCGCACGCCGCCCGCCCCGGCCCCTGCCCCCGAGCCGGTCGCCGCCGGACCGCGAGCGGCCGACGAGCAGTCCCGAGCCTGCCCCGAGCCGCCCCCCTGGGCGGGACCCGAGTCCGCCCCTGCCTCCCGGCCTGAAGCGGGCTCCTGGGCGGAGCCCGAAGCCGGATTCGCCTCATTGCCGGAGCCGGGCTCCGGTCCTTGGCCCGTGGCGAGAGCCGTCTCCTCGCCCGAGCCGGGCCTCTCGGCGGGAGCCGAGGTCAGGCCCGGATCCCGGCCCGAGCCGGGCCCCTGGGCAGGACCCGAGTCCAGGCGCGGATCTCGGTCCGAGGCCGAGGCGGGTTCCGGGGCCGGGGTCGGCTCACGGCAGGTGGCGGGCTCCGAGGGGTCGTCGGCATCTGGTTGCGCGGCGGGGTCGGCGGCGTCGGAGGCGCGCGTCGTGGTCGTCATGGCATTGACGCTAGGGGTGCGGCCGGTACCCGGGTAAGCTCCATTTTCATGCCGCTGGAGTGGTCCGGTTTGTCGCCGGAGCTGTTGCTTGTGATCGACCGGGACAGTACGGAACCGCTGCGGTCGCAGCTCGAACGCGGGGTGCGGGACACGATCAGATCCGGCCGGCTCCAGGTCGGCGAGCGACTGCCCTCCTCCCGGGAACTGGCCTCGGCCCTGGGCGTCTCGCGCGGCCTCGTCCAGGACTGCTACGCCCAGCTCCAGTCCGAGGGCTATCTGGTCACGCGGGTCGGCTCCGCGACCCGCGTCGCCGCCGGGGCCTGCGCGCCGCCCGCGCCGCAGCCGAGGAGGCCGCCCGCACCGCGCCTGCTCGCCGACTTCCAGGCGGGCGTCCCCGACCTGGCCGCGTTCCCCGTCGCCGACTGGCTGTGGGCGATGCGCGAGGCGGTCCGCGCCATGCCCGCCTCGGCCCTCGACTACGGCGACCCGCGCGGCCACGCGCTGCTGCGCGAGGTGGTGGCCGGATATCTGCGCCGGGTACGGGCCGCCGCGGCCGACCCGGAGCGGACCGTGATCTGCTCCGGGTACGCCCAGGGCCTCGCCCTGACCCTGCGCGCGCTCGCCCGGTCCGGCGTCCGCACCGTGGCGTACGAGGACCCCGGCTCCCACGCCGTGATCGGGCCGGCGGCCGCGGCGGCGGGCCTGACCGCCGTCCCCGTACCCGTCGACGAGCACGGCGTCGACGTGACCGCGCTGGAAGCGACCGGCGCCCGCGCGGTCGTCGTGACCCCGGCCCACCAGTGGCCGACCGGCGTGGTGCTGGCGCCCGAGCGGCGCCTGGCGCTGATCGAGTGGGCGGTGCGCAGGGACGCCGTGGTCGTCGAGGACGACTACGACGCCGAGTTCCGCTACGACCGCGAGCCGGTCGGCGCGCTCCAGGGCCTGGCCGCCGACCGGGTCGTCGCCATCGGCACCGTCAGCAAATCCCTGGTGCCCGCGCTGCGGATCGGCTGGCTGCTCTGCCCGCCCGCGCTCGTCGACGCGATCGTGGCCGACAAGCATCTCAGCGACCGCGGCTCACCCACCCTCGACCAACTGGCCCTGGCCCGGCTGATCGAATCGGGCCGCTTCGACCGCCATCTGCGGCGGATGCGCGGGATCTACGGGGCCCGGTGCGAAGCACTCAAGGCGGCGCTCGCCGCGCACGCGCCCGCCATCCGGCTCAGCGGCCTGGCCGCCGGTTTCCACGCCGTGGCGCACCTCGACGCCGCTGCGCGGCCCGGCGTCACCGAACACTCCGTCATCGCCGCCGCCCGTGGCCGCGCGGTCGGCCTCTACGGCATGAGCGCGTTCCGTTCGACGGGCGCGCAGTCCCCGGCCCAACTCGTCCTGGGATTCGGCAATGTGAACGAGCGCGCCGTCACGGAAGGGATCGCCGCGGTCGCCGACCTGCTCGCATGAGCCGGTGCCGGGCCGGTCGGCCGGGCCGAAGTCCGCGACGGCGTCACGTACCTGAATCCCGGTCAGGTCAAGGTCCGCGCGCGACCCCTTGACGCGCCGCGTCCGGAGCAACACTCTTACTCCTCAAGCAGGTTAGGAACCTTTCCTAACTATCGCGACGACCCTCTCCTGCCCGGTGCGCGCTCCCGTGCCCGGCGCCGTACCCCACAACCGACGAGGAGTTGGAAGATGCCACGACCCGTGAAGACGAGGACGAGGAGGCTGGCGGCCTGTACGGTCGCCGCCTGCGCGTCCTTCGGCCTGCTGGCGACCGCGGGCGGCGGAACGGCCGACGCCGCCACCGCCCCGGCGCACCCGTTCCCCGCGCACACCGCGTACAAGGTGGGCGTGCTGCCCTCCGCGACGCAGACCACCCGCGACGCGGCGGTGAAGAAGGCGTACGACTCCTGGAAGAGCGCCTACCTGGTCAAGGGCTGCGCCTCCAACGAGTACTACGTCTCGACCAAGGGCGACGACGACGCCCCGCACAACGGCACGGTCTCCGAGGCCCAGGGCTACGGCATGAACATCGTGCCCCTGATGGCCGGTTACGACAGCGACGCCAAGGCCGAGTTCGACGGCCTGTGGCAGCTCGTCAAGGACCACAAGGACGCCGACGGTCTCATGCAGTGGCAACTCGACGGCAAGACCTGCGAGTACACCGACAGCGGCACCCCGGACTCGGCCACCGACGGCGACCTCGACATCGGCTACGGCCTGATCCTCGCCGACAAGCAGTGGGGCGGCTACACAGCGGACGCCAAGGCGTGGCTCGCCTCCTTCTACGCCCACGACGTCGCGCCCGACGGCCACCTCAAGTGCGAGGACGACGGCCCCACCACGGACACCCGTCCGTCCGACATGATGCTCGACCACCTGCGCGCCTTCGCCGCCTACGACACCGCGCACGACTGGAACAAGGTCGTCACCCGCACCGAGGCCGTGATCAGCGAGTTCACCGCGGGCTACTCCTCGTCCGCCGGACTGCTCTCCGACTTCGTCGTCAACGCCAACACCACCAGCCCCAAGCCCGCCCCCGCCGACTACCAGGAGGACCAGCCGGACAACATCGTCGGCTACAACTCCCTGCGCGTGCCCTGGCACTTGGGCACCGACGCCCTGGTCAACGGCTCCTCGACCGCCGCCGTGGCCTACGGCGCGGCGAAGAAGGAGTCCGCCTGCCTGAAGTCGCTGTCCGGCGGCAACCCGGCCAAGGTCCAGCCGCACATCAAGCTCAACTGCGCCAACGGCAACGTCTCGGGCGACACCGAGGCGGAGGAGGCCGGGGACTCGGCCGGTCCCGCCGCCATGGCCTCCGGCGACCAGGCGTGGACCGACGCGATCTGGAAGCAGCTCGCCTCCAACCCCTTCGAGGACGCCTACTACGGCGAGACCATCAAGATGCTCGTGTACATCGTGATGGCGGGCGACTACTGGAGCCCGGCCGCATGAGCCGCCTGCGTACCCCGCGCGGCGCGGCCGTCCTGTGCGCCCTCGTCCTGGCCGTCATGGCCGCGCTCGTCGGCGCGACCCCGTACGCCTCGGCCGCCTCGAAGTCCCCCGCGGCGGCGGCCGCCACCGACCGGCAGGCGTTCCTCACCTTCTACGGCTGGTACGACAACACCCCGCCCGGCGGCGACATCTCCTACCCCGGCCTGCACGACACGGCCGGCGGCACCGGGACCTACGCCGACCCGATCACCTTCGCCTCGTCCACCAAGGAGATACCGGCGGGCACGCGGATCTGGGTGCCAAGGGTCGGCAAGTACTTCGTGATGGAGGACTCCTGCGAGGAGTGCGGCGCCGACTGGAGCGGCCACGGCCCCAACGGCGGCCCGAATCTGTACCACTTCGACCTCTGGCTCGGCGGCCAGGGCGGCAACGCCTTCGACGCCATCGACTGCGAGGACGCGCTGACCCACTACAACGACGACAGCACTCCGGTGCTCGAATCCGTCGTCGTGGACCCGCCATCCAACGAGCCGTACGACGCCACGCCCGTCTTCAACACCAAGACCGGCGCCTGTTACGGCGGAGCCCGGCCGACCACCACCGTCGGCCAGTACAAGAACGTCTCCACCGGGCAGTGCCTGGACAATCCGGGGAACAGCTCGGCCAGCGGCACCAAGCTGGACACGGCGGCCTGCACCGGCTCCGCAGCGCAGGCGTTCACCTTCCACGGCGCCTTCCTGATCAGCAACAATCTCTGCGCGACCCTGTCCGGCTCGTCGATCACACTCAGAGCCTGCGACGGCGGCCCGAACCAGCAGTGGTCGGTCAACCCGAATCTCACCGTCTCCGACATCCAGACCGGGCAGAAGTGCTTCCGGGCGAGCGGCTCGACGCTCACCGCCGGAAGCTGCTCCGGGGCCGCGAGCCAGTGGAACTTCACCCCCTCCGGCGGCACGGGACCGCCACCGGGCGGCGGTGACACCCTGCTCTCGCAGGGCAGGTCCGCCACCGCCTCCTCCACCGAATCCACCGCCTACCCCGCGAGCAAGGCGGTCGACGGCGACCTCACCTCCACCCGCTGGGCCAGCAAGGAAGGCTCCGACCCGCAGTGGATCCGGGTCGACCTGGGCACGAGCGCGCACATCAGCCGGGTGAAGCTGAGCTGGGAGGCCGCCTACGCCAAGAGCTACACCGTCCAGACCTCCCCGGACGGCGCCGCCTGGACCACGGTCTACTCCACCACCGCGGGCAAGGGCGGCACCGAGGACCTGACGGGCCTCACCGGCACCGGCCGCTACGTCCGCGTCAACGGCACGGCGCGCGGTACGGCGTACGGCTACTCGCTCTACGAGGTCCAGGTGTACGGCGCCACGCCCTGACCCCCGGTCACGGCGCCACCTCCTGATCCTGCTCGTCTCGACGGCCCCGCCGGCGGCCGGCGGCCATCGCGCCGTCGGCCGCTGCCGTGTCCGCCACCTCCTCGCCGACCGCCGTGTCTGCCGTCCCTGCCGTGTCCTCAGCGTTCCTGGTGTCCTCCGGGCGCTCGTCCTGGTCGATCGAGCGGATGCCGGGCACCGGCGACGGCAGTAGCCACAGCACGGACAGCGCCCCGCCGACCGCCGCGACCAGCAGGGTCGTACGCAGCCCGAGGAAGGTCGCGAGCACGCCGCCGACGACTGCGCCGAGCGGACGGATGCCGTAGTTGACCGTGGCGTACGCGCCGGAGACCCGGCTGCGCATCCCGTCGGGGATCACGGACGCCTGAAGGGAGTTGAGGTTGACGTCGAAGAGCATGACACCGAGGCCGGAAAGGAACTCGGTGCCGGTCAGCGCCACGGCGCCGACCCACGGCGGCCCGTCGGCGACCGCCACCAGCGCGATCGGCGCGGGGAAGAGCACCGCGCCGATCGCGATGCTGCGCCCCATCCCGATCCACCGCGAGATCCGCGGCGCCAGGACCGCGCCGAGCAGCGCGCCCGTGGAACCGATGCCGAAGGCCAGGCCGATGAAGCCCGCCGACAGACCGAGGCTCCTGGTGGCGAAGAGCACCATCAGACCGCTGCCGGAGACGAAGGTGAAGAAGTTGACGGTGGTCGAGGTGCCGAGCCCGGCCCGCAGCACCGGGTGCCGTACGACGAACGCCAGCCCCTCCTTCGCCCGCCGCAGCAGCGGCGCGTCCCGCGCGCCCGCGGCGACCGGCGGCTCGTCGATCCTGATCCGCCCGATCAGCACGGCCGAGGCGAGGAAGGACAGCGCGTCGACCACGACGGCCACCGGCGCGGTCAGCGCCTGCACGAGCGCGCCGCCCACGGCAGGACCCGCGACATACGACGCGGACCGGCTCGCGCTGAGCTTGCTGTTCGCGTCCACATACGACGAGCGCGGCACGAGGTGCGCGAAGAACGGGGGATAGGAGGTGTTGAACAGCACCTCGGCGGCGCCGATCAGCAGCGCCACCGCGTAGAGCTGACCGAGCGTCACCGCCCCCGCCAGGTACGCGACGGGCAGCGACAGCAGCACCCCGGCGCGGATCAGATCCGCGGCCACCATCAGGCCGCGCTTGCGGGCCTGGTGGTCGACCCACGCGCCCAGGACGATCGCCAGCAGATTCGGTGTCCAGATCAGCGCGGTCAGCCACGCCACCTGGTTGGCGGAGGCGTGCAGCGCGCTCACCGCGATCAGCGGCAGGGCCAGTTCGCTGATCCGGTCGCCGAACTGCGAGACGCTCTGGCCGGCCCAGAAGCGGACGAAGCGGCGGTCGCGTGCCACGGATATCGGGGGCGGCCGCGTCGCTGCGGCGGTCACCGGGTGCCGCCGCCGTCGCCGCCGTCGCCGTCGTCGTCCTTACGCGCGGCCGTACGCGTACCGGTATCCGTATACGAGTCCGGGCCCGGTGCGCGGCCCTGTGCCTCAACCTCAGCCGGAACTTCACCCTCACCTTGAGGTTCACCTTCAGGGAGCGTGTAGCGCAGCAGGCGTACGGAGCGGGCGGCGGCCGGGCGGTCCGCCGCGTCCCGCGTCACATAGGGCGCGAGCACGCGCTCGATCCCGTCCTCGATGGCGGCGGCCTCCTCGGGCGTCACCATGACGCGCGTGTTGGCGAGTCCCGAGAGCCGCCGCCACGCGGGATCGAGGCCGGGCTCCACGGTGGCCGCCCAGCGGGCCGGCAGATCGGCGGAGCGCAGGAACATCTCACGCGAGAGCAGCCGCGCCGCCGAGCGGCCCTCCTCGTCCCCGTCGTCCTCCGGCACCTCGAAGCGGAAGCCGCGCGCGACCGCCTGCCACCGCCGCTCACGCCGGTCCCGTCGCCCGTCGCCCCCGGCGTCCGGATCGGGGTCCGCGTCCCGGACGAGCCCGAAGCCCGCGAGATGCCGCAGATGCCAGCTCGTCACCGAAGGCGTCGCCCCGACGCGGGGTGCGAGCACGGTGGCCGTCGCGGGCCCGTTGCGTTGCAGGTGCTCCAGGATCGCCAACCGCACCGGATGCGCGAGCGCGCGCATCGCCTTGGGGTCGGTGATCTCGATGTCTCCCAAACGGTTACCCAGTTCCATGGCGTGAGAGTGTCCTCTCACAATGTATGAGAGTCAACTCTCACGCTTTTCGCGCTGCTTGTGGCGGCGCGCGGCGAGGTCCGCCGCGCGAGGAGACATGCCGGGTCAGGGGGATGCCGAATCAGGGCACCGCCGGGGCGTCGCGTACGGCGGTGGCGACCGTGCTCGTCGCCGTATCGGTCGGACCGGTCGCCCGACCCCGGGCTCAGCCGCCGCCCTTGACCGCCCAGGCGGGGTGCCCTTCCGTGGCCGCGTCGGTGCTGAGCCGCCGTTCGCCGGTGCCGTCGGCGCGGACCGCCCAGATCTCGGGAGTGGCGAGCGGGCCGCGGACGAAGGCCACCCACGCGCCGTCGGGAGACCAGTCGGGGTCCATCTCGTGGGCCGGGGTGGCGGCCAGCGGCCGGTCGCCGGTGCCGTCGGTGCCGACGAGGCGGATGTCGCCCTGCGTGCCCTTGCCGTAGTCGCCCGAGGTGTAGGCGAAGACCTTGCCGTCGGGGGACCAGACCGGGTCGAGGGCGGGCCGGGGCAGGTCGGTGATCCGCTGCGGGGCGGCGCCCGGCGTCGTCGGATCGACCATGTTGATCTGCCAGTTGCCCGGCCCCTTCTCGACGCAGATCGCGATACGGGTGCCGTCCGGTGACCAGGAAGGGTCCTCGATACGCGTGCTGCCGGTGGTCATCTGCTGGGCGGAGCCGTCCGCGACGTCCACGACGTAGAGCTGCTGGACGCCGCCGGTCTTGCGCAGCACGGCCAGTTTGCCGCCGTCGGGAGACCAGGAGACCCGGCCGCCCGAGGTCTCGGCGATTCGCTTGGTGCCGGTGCCGTCGGCGCCGACCGTCCACACCGAGGTGTCCTGGGCGGTCCTGCGGGTGAAGGCGACGGTCTTGCGGTCGGGCGACCACTTGGGGAGGAAGTCGCACGGGCTGCCCGACGCGAGCCGCTTGAGGCGGTCGGTCGTGCTGTCGCGCAGCGCGATGTAGGAGTGGCAGGTGGCGGGCCAGCCGGGGGCGGTGTCCACCCGGACCAGCAGCGGCACATCGGGGAACGGCGCCGGGGTCGGCGGCGCCGACGAGGCGGTCGTGGTGTGCCCGCCCGAGGGAGCGCCCGCGTTGTCGTCCTTCGCGGAGCCGGACGTCCACGGATGCCAGACCAGCGCCCCCGCGACGGCGGCGGCCACCACGACAAGACCCACGGCCGCGGTCCCCTTGCGCCGGTCGCGCGGCGGCCCCGACGGCGGACCGAAACCGGGCGTCGGGGTGGGCGTCGGCGGGCCGCCGTACCCCTGCCCCGGACCGTACGGGGACGCGAGCGGCGACGGCGAATTCCCCGCCGGGGGACCCGCGTAGGAGGCGGTCGGCTCGGACGCGGCGGCGGGCCCGGTGGCGTGGGGCGGGGGCGGGGGCGTCGAGACCGCGGGCGGTACGGCCTGCGGCACCACCTGCGTCAGCAGCGCCGTCGCCTCGGCGGGCAGCCAGTCGCCGTCCTCCGGGTGACGTACCGTCAGCCTGCTCAGGAACTCCGAAGGGGTGGGCCGCGCGGCGGCCTCCTTCGACAGACACGCCGCCACCAGCGCGCGCAGTTCGTCAGGTACCGCCCTGAGGTCCGGCGCCTCGTGAACGACCCGGTAGTGCCGGGCCGCTGACGGACCGTCACCGAAGGGCGCGCCTCCCGCCGCCTGGCTGAGCACCACGCCCATCGCGAACATGTCGACCGCCGCGGTGACCTGACCGCCGGTCAGCTGCTCGGGCGCGAGAAAGCCGGGGGTGCCGATCTGGAGCCCGGTCTGGGTGAGCGCCGTGCCGTCGAGGGCGCGGGCGATGCCGAAGTCGATGACGCGCGGGCCGTCCTCGGCCACGATGATGTTCGCGGGCTTGAAGTCGCGGTGGATCACCCCCGCCCGGTGGATCGCCTCCAGCGCCTCCGCCAGCCCGGCCGCCAGCACCGTGAGGGTGTCCGTCGGCAGCGCGCCGACATCGGCGAGCACGTCCGCCAGCGTGGGCCCCGGCACGAACGCTGTGACCAGCCAGGCCGGTTCGCCGTGCGGATCGGCGTCCACCACGGGCGCGGTGTGGAAGCCGCCGACCCGGCGCGCCGCCGCCACCTCGTCGGCGAAGCGGCGCCGGAATCCCGGCTCGGTGCTCAACTCGGGGCGTACGACCTTGACCGCCACCGCCCGGCCGGACCGCGACCGGCCGAAGTACACCACACCCATACCGCCTTGGCCGAGCCGGCCGGCCAGCCGGTATCTGCCGTCGCCCACGGAAGTGGGATCACCCGCTTCGAGCGGCTTCATGGTTCCCCCCATTCGCACCGTCCGCGCGGTGACGGGATCTCCCTACCGCCCCGCACGGGACCAGTCAAGCACCGCCCGGCGCGGGTCCGCCCACTCCTTCACTCCGGTCCTTCACCCGCCCTTCCCCGTGCGTACGCCGGGGGCTGCTTCCCTGGGCACATGGACCACATCACATTCCTTGTGGCACTGGTCATCGTCACGGCCCTGGCCTTCGACTTCACCAACGGTTTCCACGACACCGCCAACGCGATGGCCACGTCCATCGCCACGGGAGCGCTGCGGCCGAAGGTCGCCGTCCTGCTCAGCGGCGCGCTGAACCTGGCGGGCGCCTTCCTGTCGACGGAAGTCGCGAAGACGATCTCCGGCGGCATCGTCGACGACGCGCTGGTGACCCCCGGCATGATCTTCGCGGGCCTGGTGGGCGCCGTCCTCTGGAATCTCATGACCTGGCTGCTCGGACTGCCGTCCAGTTCCTCGCACGCGCTCTTCGGCGGCCTGATCGGCGCCGTGTGGGTCGGTGCGGGCCGGCACGGCGTCCACTTCGGCAAGGTCGTCGAGAAGATCCTCATCCCCGCCGTGGCCTCGCCTGTCGTGGCCGGGCTCGCGGCGCTCGCCGCGACGTACCTCGCCTACCGGCTCACCGGCCGGGCCCGTAAGGACACCGTCTCCAAGGGCTTCAGGATCGGCCAGATCGCCTCCGCCTCGCTGGTCTCGCTGGCGCACGGCACCAACGACGCGCAGAAGACGATGGGCGTCATCACCCTCGCGCTGATCTCCTGCGGAGCGCTCGGCCACGACGCCGGTCCGCCGGTCTGGGTGATCCTCGCCGCCGGCCTTGCCATCGCGCTCGGCACGTACCTGGGCGGCTGGCGGATCATCCGCACCATGGGCAAGGGCCTGGTCGACATCGAGTCGCCGCAGGGCTTCGCCGCGGAGTCGGCGTCCACCGCGGTCATCCTGTCCTCCGCGAATCTGGGCTTCGCCCTGTCCACCACGCAGGTCTGCTCCGGCGGCATCCTCGGCGCGGGCATGGGACGCAAGCTCGCCGAGGTCCGCTGGGGCACCGCGGGCCGGATGGCGCTCGCCTGGCTGGTGACGCTGCCCTCGGCCGCGGCGGTCGGCGCGGTGGCCGCGAGCGTCGTCGTGCACGGCGGCACGCCGGGCGTCGTGGTGATCGCGCTGATCGCCGTCGCGGTGGCGGGCGGCATCGTCGTCCTCTCGCGCCGCAACCCGGTCCACGCCGACAATGTGAACCACGGCCACACCACCTCCGTCCGTCCCCCCGCGCCCGCCGGCGCGGGCGTCTGAGCGGCGACGCCACCGGAATCACCGGCATCATCGGGGAAAAGGGGAACAGCAGTATGAGTGTGGACTGGAACGCGCTGGGCGAGGTGGCCGCGGTGAGCTTCGGCGTCACCGTCGGCGTGGTCGTGGTCTTCGCGGTCGGGGTGCTCGCGCTCTCCGCCCGCGACACCGTACGGGCGTCGGGCGGCAGCGGCACGGGACAGTTCGCGGGCGCAGGGGCGTGTTTCCTGGCGTGCGCGTGCGCGGTGCTCTACGGGCTGTATCTGATCATTCCGCAGTTCCACTGAGGCCACCCGCGGTGGCTGAGGACCACCGGGTCCACTGACGGTTCCACCGGCGAAGGGCGGGCGAGCGATGAGCGCAGGCACCGACGGCTCCGCACTCCTTGCGGGCATGCATGTCGACTACACCGACCAGGACGACCCGGTCCTGGTCAGGGCGGACGGCAGCGTCGTCGACACCTGGCGGGAGAACTACCCGTACGACACGCGGATGGAGCGGCCCGAGTACGAACTGCACAAGCGGCTCCAGCAGATCGAACTGCTGAAACTCCAGAGCTGGGTGAAGGAGACCGGCCAGCGGCTGGTCATCGTCTTCGAGGGCCGGGACGCCGCGGGCAAGGGCGGCACCATCAAACGGTTCATCGAGCACCTGAACCCGCGCGGCGCACGGGTGATAGCCCTGGAGAAGCCGACCGAGCGCGAGAGCGGGCAGTGGTACTTCCAGCGGTACGTCGCCCACCTGCCGACCGCGGGCGAGATCGTGATGTTCGACCGCTCCTGGTACAACCGGGCGGGCGTCGAGCGGGTCATGGGTTTCTGCTCGGACGACGAGTACCACCGCTTCATGCGGCAGGCCCCGGCCTTCGAACGGATGCTGGTGGACGACGGCATCCACCTGGTGAAGTTCTGGTTCTCGGTCTCGCGCGACGAGCAGCGCACCCGGTTCACCATCCGGCAGGTCGACCCGGTGCGGCAGTGGAAGCTCAGCCCGATGGACCTCGCCTCACTCGACCGCTGGGACGACTACACCGCCGCCAAGGTGGCGATGTTCCGTGAGACGGACACCGCCTACGCGCCGTGGACGGTGGTCAAGAGCAACGACAAGAAGCGGGCGCGCGTCGAGGCCATGCGCAGCGTCCTCGCCCGCTTCGACTACGCGGACAGGGACGACGAGGTGGTCGGTACGCCCGACCCGCGCATCGTCGGCTCCGCGGCCACGCTGCTGGAGCGCGGTGAGGACACGCTCTGAAGCGCGGTGAGGAGACCGTCTGGATGACGGAGCTGGCCGCGACCCGGGAGGAGCGGCTGGGGCTGCTCAAGCGGACGGCGGAGGCCGGTCCGCGGGGTGAAGCGGGCGCGGGTGCGGGTCCGGGGGCGGGCACGGACGCACGTACTGGCACTGGCACCGGCACGGCTGCGGACGCGGGTCCGGAGCCCGGCGGTTCCTGACCGGAATCCCGTGCCCGCCCCGGCGCGTCACTCTCCGGTGAAGTGGCGACAGGCTCCTACGATGTGACGAAATGTCAGATTTCACCCCGTAGGAGCCTTCATGCTTCGCTTCTCGCGAGCCTGTGCCACCGGTCTCACCGCCCTCACGCTGTTGACCGCCCCCGTGGCCCAGGCCGTCGCGGCGGACAGCGTCGCCATGGCGCCCGCCGTCGCCCGACCCGCCATCACCGCCAAGGCGACGGTCAGCGCGATCAACGCATGGCAGCAGTTCCGGATCTACGGCGCGACCAAGAACATCAAGGTCGGCACGCGGGTGACGCTCCAGCAGATGCAGGGCAAGCGCTGGGTCTCGCTGCCCGCCTCGATGAACACCAACCACGACGCCACGTACAACCTGCGGGTCAAGCTGGGCATCAAGGGCCTCAACAACCTGCGCATCGTCGGCGGTGGCGGGATCTCCAACGTCGTCAAGGTCACGATCCGCTGACGCGGCGAACAGCGCGAACAGCGCGCAAGCCGCTCACGGCGCTCACGGCGTCAACAGCGCGAGCACCGCGTCAGCCGCGAGGACCGCGACAGCCGTAAGGCGTCGCGAGGCGTTCGGCCGCGGGTACGGAAGATGCGCTCCGGGCCCGCGGCCGTGCTCCCGCCGATCCCGCCGTTCCCGTCGCACGCGCCGCTCTCCTCACCGAGGTCACGCGGCGGTCGGCGGCAGCGACACCAGCGGTTCGTGGGCGATCACGGTCGCCTCGACGGGTGTCGGCAGCAAGGTCACCATCCGCACACGGGGGTTGTGGGCGGGGGAGGAGACCAGGGTGCGTACGCGGTACGGGGCACGGCCGCCCGGCGGGATCAGCAGCCGGACCTGACCGTCGTTGTGCAGCGCCATCCGTCCGCCCCGGCCGACCGTCTGCCACAACACGCCCAGCTCCGGATCGAGTTGCAGCTCCGCGACGATACGCCGCAGCTCCGGCTCTTCGCTGATCCCCGCCTCCAGCCTGAGCTGCCGCAGGTACGGCACCGCCCAACTCGCCTGCCAGTCCCCGCACAGGCGGCGCGCGTAGGGCGAGAAGAGGATGAAGCGCAGCAGATTCGCCGGTGGCCGCTGGCCCTCGGGCTCGAACAGGCCGCGCCAGGCCGCGTTGTCCTCGTGGATCCGCCACGTGCTGTCGAGAACGAGCGCGGGCACCTGGAGCGCGCGCAGGTACAGCCGCCAGCCGCTCATCGCCTCCAGGTCCGGCTGGGCCGGGCCGGTCGGCGCGAAGCCGCCGGTCACGATGAACCACAACTCGTCGCGCTGGTACGGGTCGAGGCCGAGGGTGCTCGCGAGGCTGTCCAGCCGGTGGACCGGCACCGGCCGGCCGCCGCCCTCCCAGTCCTGGTACAGCCGCGGCGAGATGTCCATCCGGTGCGCCACCGCCTGCTGGCTCAGCCCGGCGGGGCGGTGTCCCGTGTGCCCGCTGCCCGGCTCCGGCGGCCCCGCGTAATCCTTGCGGGCCTGCCGCAGAAACCCGCGGATGAGCGGGGTGGTGCTGTTCGAGCCGCGCGTCATGACCGTTCCCCCCGGATGCTCGGCCCGCGCCCGGACTGACCAGTGGCGTGCCCAGCCGCAGAATGCGCTTACCAGTCGATCGTGTTCGCTGGACGCATGGGGTGTCAACCGACTTGGCCGGCCCCCACCACCTGCGCAAACCCGTCCTCAGCGGTCGAATCCCGCCCTGCGTCAGTGGTCGGTCGCCGTCCGTGGCAACGCCGTTGACCTGCGACGACGTACCGACCAGTGGCAGTCGGCAAGCGCGCTCGCTACGCCGCCGCCACCATTGTCCAGTTGGGTCGCTGTCTCCTTTTGGACACCTCAGGTGGCCTGCGCGAAGCCGTTCACCGGGCATTACGTACTCGGGGGTTCGTAGCCAGCGGTTGTCGGGTGGGTAAAGATCGAGGTGTGGTCGGGTACGGCGCCGAAGGTGACTTCGGCCGGTGCGCGGCCTCGGGGGGAACGGCATGCCGTCGGCTCCGGGAGGGCTCGTGAACGTTCAGGCGTAGCGAGGGAGTTGTCGGCAGGCCGATCACCATCACGCGGAGGTCCCGCGTGCGCACCACCCGCCGCGGGCGACGGCCGGACCGCCGCGGCGACACGACTTCCGGCCCGTGGATCCCCCGAATGTCCGCGGGCCGGGGCTGCCGGAGGCGCACTCCACCTGGTGTGGAGGCCGCCGACGGCAGTCGGCGGGGGCACCACCTGGGCCTGGTGGCGCCCCCGCTGGTACGTCACGGCCGTCAGCGGGTCACCCCGGCCGGTCAGTTCAGCGGGTAGACCTTCATCAGGGCCGGGTCGCGGGCGAGTTTGAGACCCGCCTCGAAGCGGCTTGAGGCATTGAGGCGGTCCATCAGTTTGGCGACCGCGCGCTGGACCGTGCGGCGGTGCACGCCCATCTTCCGGGCGATCTGGTCGTCGCTCAGCCCGCTCGCCATCAGCCGGATGACCGTGCGCTCCTGGTCGTTGACCTCCGGGCCCTCGGCGGGTGCGGGCGGCGCGGCGAGGACGACGGGGGAGGCGCGCAGCCAGTAGTCCTCGTACAGCGCGGTGTAGCCCTTCAGGAGGGCGGAGCCGCGGATCAACAGCATGGACTCGCCCGGCCGTTCGGGGTCGCCGGGCACGCACGCGGTGTGCCGGTCGAAGAGCAGGATGTCGAAGGGGGAGTGCTCCAGGAGCCGCACCTCGACGCCGATGTCGAGCAACCGGTGCAGATACCAGGTGTACTTGGGGGAGCGCAGCAGCGACTCGGGGTAGATCACCCGGACCCGGATGCCGCGCGCGGTCAGCTTCGCGTCCTCGTCGAGCGACGCCTCCAGCGCCTCGGCCGGGGGCATCGGACCGGGGTGCATCGAGTCGCAGGCGTCCAGGACGGCGGCGTTGAGGTCCCGCACCGTACGCGTCCTGCGCTTGCGGTCGCCGAGCCGCTCCACCGCGACATCGGCCGAGTCACGGGCCACGGCCGGGCGGAAGACGGTCATCAGGGACTCGGTGACCCGGCGCAACGAGTGCGCGTCCCGCAGTTGCCTGGCGGTGTTCTCGTTGTAGGTGTCCATCGCGTGCGCCATGGCCGCGTCCGGGTCGACCGGTTCGACGACCGCGCCCACGATCCGGATCAGGCCCAGCTCGTCCAGCCGCCGCCAGCCGCCCGCGGATTCCGCGGCGTCCAGACCGGCCGCCTCCGCGACCTCCGCGATCCGTCCCTCGCCCATGTCGCGCAGGGTCCGGTAGAGCGTGAGCGCCGCCGCCTCGTCGCGCTGGAGGTGCGCCGCGGACACGGCCGGGTGGTCCGGCGGGACCGGTCCGCCTCTGGACGCGCGCAGCGTCACCGGGATCTCCTCCAACCGCGATCGGCAAACGGTGCGTGCCTCCGCCCGCGTGTACGGCTCGACACTCTATGACGCGACACCGGTGTTCGCAGGGGTGTTCGGGTGGGGCCGGTCGCTCATTGCGGACAACCCGTCACGGACCGCACGGCGAGGCATCCGCACATTGCGAACCCTTTACCCGCGCCGGTGCCGTCCGGGCCTTCAGGCGCCGTCGAAGGCGGCGAACGCCGGTCCGGGGTCGCGGAAGCGCAGCAGCAGCATCGCCGCGTCGTCGTGCAGCGGCCCCTCCGTGTGCTGCACCAGATCGGTCCGCAGCGCCTCCAACGCGGCTTCCGGATCCGGGTCCTTGAGGAAGTGCGCGCGCTGCCCCAGCGGATAGAAGGCGCCGGTGTGGTCGCGGGCCTCGGTGACACCGTCGGTGTAGAGCAGCATCTGGTCGCCGGGTCCGAAGGGGACGGCGAACGGCTCGGGAGCGTCACCGCCGTGCACGCCGAGCCCCAGCGGCATCGCGTACTGCGGCGGCTCGGGGAAGCACGCGCCGCCGTCCTGGCGCAGCACCATCGGCGCGGGATGGCCGAAGTTGAGGAGGGTCGCGCCGCGCTCCTCGCTGATCTCGGCGATGATCGCGGTGACGAATTTCTCGCCGCTCAGCGCCCGGTCGGCGGCCCGCTGCACCCGCTCGCCGACGCCCGTCAGGTCCCGTTCGTCGTGCGCGGCCTCACGGAAGGCGCCGAGCACCACGGCGGCGGTCTCCACCGCTTCGAGGCCCTTGCCCTGCACATCGCCGATGATCACTCGCACGCCGACCGGCGACGCGACGACCTCGTACAGATCGCCGCCTATGCGCGCCTCGGCGACGGCGGAGGTGTACGACACGGCCGTGCGCAGATGGCCCGCGCTGCGCGGTACGGGGCGCAGCAGGACGCGCTGGGCGACCTCCGCGATCGACCGTACGTTGGCGAATTCGGTCTCGCGGCGCTGGCGCATCACGGCGGCGATCACTCCGGCGACCGTCACGCCGATCACCGAGGCGAGGGCGCTGAAACCGCGCCGCTCCTCGAACAGGCCGTCGTAGACGCCCAGGGCGCACACGAGCGCGACGGCCAGGGCCCCGACCAGGGCGGTCCGCCGCCAGCCGCCGACCAGACCGGAGAAGGCGGGGCCGAGCGAGACCAGCGGCAGCAGGCCGACACTGGTCCCGACGCTCACGTCCACCACGGCGACCACGGCCATGAACACGTACGGCAGCGCGGTGAGCACCGGCGGTGTCCGCCCGGCGACCGACACCTGCGGCGAGAGGTCGGGGTGGGGCGTCGGGAGGCGGCGGCCGAAGGATATTCGTCGTGTCACGGCCACCTCCCTCTCCCCGGCTCAGGCTAGGCAGATGATCCGGGGCCGGAGGAACACACCCTACTCATTGTCACCTGTTCAGGGGACAACTCGCACCTGTGAACACCCTGAGATCTCCCGTCCCTCCCTTCCGGCGCGTCGCAGGTCTGTGCGGGTCCGGGGCGGCACCCACGGGCTGAGCGGAGGGCTCCCCGGCTCAGGCGGAGGTCTCCAGCAGCCGCCGCAGATCCTCGGCCATCCGCAGCGCCGCCGCGCGCCCGTCACCGCCGAGCGAGCCGCTGTCGGCGGGCCGCGCGCGGTCCACGACCACCCGCAGCGCCGCCGCCGCGTGCCGGGCGAAGAGCGCCAGCAGATCCAGTTCGTCCAGGCTCGACCTGGACTGCGGCACGGGATCGAGGACTTCCAGCACCCCCAGCACCCGGTCACCGTGCGTCAGCGGCGCGGCCATCAGCGAATCGGGCACGTACTCCGTGGACTCCGCGAAGTCCCGGTCGAAGGACGCGCTGTGCGACAGGTCGTCCACCACCATCGGCTCACCCGAGGAGACCACCCATCCCGCGATCCCGCTCTCGGCCGGGAAACGCCGCCCCACCAGGAAGCTCTCGCCCTGGCCCGAGACGGCCTGGAAGACCAGCTCGTGGCTCGACTCGTCCAGCAGGAACACCGAACTGGCCTGGGCGCCGAAGATGGCCCGTGCCGTGTCGACCACCGACTGCATCAACTCCTGCGACAGCGGATCCGTCGCTGTGTTGCTCTGTGTCACGAAGCACCCCTGATGCCCAGTTGGACGTTGGCCGCGGAAAGGTAGAGCGCGTTCTTGAGCTGGAAGGTCGTCATCCGGCGGTGCCGGGACAGAATGCGGGCGCAGAGCCCGGCGATGTACGGCGTGGCGAAGCTGTTGCCCGTCGTCCTGATCGTCGCCCCGCCGAGCCAGGCCACCTGGACGTTCTGGCCCGGTGCGAAGAACTCGACCGGCGGGCTCGGGTTGTACAGGTGCAGATCGGGATCGTCCTCCTGGTGGCTGCCCACCGAGATCACCGAGGCGAAGCGCCACGGGTAGCTCTCCACCGGAGTGTTGTGCGCGGAGGCGACGATCGCCGTCCCCCGGAAGTACGCCTCGTCGGCGAGGACCCGCAACTCCTCGGCGAACTGCGGCCTCGTCGTGGACAGGCTGAGATTGATCACGTCGAAGCCCTGCCGGATCGCCCAGCGCAGTCCCGCGAGCAGGACGTCGCCGGTCCCGCCGAACCCCTTGCCGAGCACCTGCACGCTGTACAGCTCGCAATCCGGCGCGGTCCTGCGGATGATGCCCGCGCAGGCCGTGCCGTGCCCGCAGGTGTCGGTCGCCGTCGTCTCGACCACGCTGGTGCCCGTCTCGTCCTTGCGCACCGTCCACGCGCCGTCGACCGGGCCGATCAGCGGATGGCCGTCCTCGACACCCGAGTCCACCACGCACACCCGCACCCCGGCGCCGCGCGCGTCGTCCCAGCTCCGGTCGAGCGCGGGCAGCTCGCCGTCGGCGGTGATCAGCACGTCCTCGGGGCGCTTGCCGCGCAGCGTCCAGGTGAGTCCGGGGCCGGCGCCGTGTTCGGCGGTTTTCATCAGCAGCCTTTCGCGTTCTGGCGTTGTCGCCTTCCGATGCGGTGGTGGCCCGAGAGGCCGGGGCGGGAGCGGACGGGCGCCGGTCGGCGCCCGCGGCTCCGGTGCCCCTGGTCCTGGCGCCTCACGGCGGACCCTCCCGCCATCGCACGGCGCGGCGCGCCCCCGGCACATGACCTTTGGCGCCGAAGTGCCGGGCGGCCTGCGCGGCGGCGCTCGCGGACTCCTCGGTACGGCCCGCCAGGCGCAGCACGTCGGCCCGGTCGAGCCAGGCCACCGCCAGGACGACGGGCGAGTCGGTGCCGGACGCGGTCCGCACCGCCCGCTCCGCCAGCGGTGCGGCCTCCTCGGCCGCGCCGCGCGCCGCGGCGATCCTGGCCAGCAGCCCGTCGAGGTCGGCGGCGTCCGAGGCGGCGAGTGCCGTGTGTCCGGGGTCCGGCGCGGTGGCCAGCCTGGCCGCGGCCTCGTCGTGACGGCCCGCGTCCACCAGCAGTCGCGCCGCGTCCCTGGCCACCGCGTCCCGCAGGGCCTCGGCCTGCAACTCCCGTGCTGCGCCGTCCGCTTCGTCCAGCAGACCGAGCGCCCGGCTCCCGTCGCCCGCCAGCGTCGCCACCGCCGCGGCGAACAGCGGCAGCACCACCCGGCCCTCGGCGTAACCGAGTTCACCGGCCAGCCGCTCCGCCCCGGCGAGACAGGCGTGCGCGTCGTCCCAGCGCTCCTGGAGCGCGAACAGCACGGCCAGCGGGCAGTTGAGGGTCAGCCGTACGGTGGGGCGACGGTCGCCGTGCTCCGCCAGCAGGCGGCGACTGCGCGAGACCGCCGAGGGCACCGGCTCGGGCCCGCGCCACAGCGAGACGCCGATCGCGCCCAGCGCCAGGGCCCGTTCGGGCTCGGCGCCCGAGCGGCGCGCGTGGTCCAGAGCGCGGGAGAGCAGGACATCGGCCTCGCCGTGCCTGCCGTGCAACTGCCGCTCCTGCGCCAGCCGGATGCACGCCCGTGCCTGCCCGAGGTCGTCGCCCGCACTCTCGAAGACCGGCAGCGTCCGCTGGGCGACGCTCCCCGCGCTGCTCCCGTCGGGGGCCGCCGACACCGCGGCCAGGGCGAGGTCGGCGTGCGCGGCCTCCACCGGCCGCACCGCGTCCCCCGGCGTGGCGTCCGCGGCGGCGAGCACGCGCAGCAGCAGCGCCCGGCCCTCGTCCGTCCGCCCGGTCGCCAGCAGCACGTCACCGAACCGCCGGGCCGCCGCGGCCCACTCCGGCTCGCCCTCGACGGTCAGCTCCACCGCCCGCTCCAGCAGCCCGCCCGCCCATGCCAGATCCGAGCGCGCGAGCGCCCTGGAACCGCCCTCGATCAGCAACGCGGCGGCCCGCAGGCGCAGTTCGTCCGTCTGCGGACCGAGCGTGCCCAACTCGGCGCGGTAGCGGTAGGCGCGCTCCAGGTGACCCGCCACGGCGGCGGCATCCTCGGCGCCGCGCGTACCGGGAGCCCCACCGCCGAACAGGACACCGCCGTACGGGGCGGCGCCTTCCCCCGCGCTCCCCGCCGCCGTGCCGCCGCCCGCCAGCCGCGCGGACAGCGCCGCCGCGGCCCGCTCGTGCCGCTCCGCCCTCGTCCGCTTGGCCATCGACTGATATGTGACCTCGTGCACGAGACCGCTGCTGAAGCGCAGCCGGTACGGGGAAGGCCCCTGCCGGTCCGCGGGCCGCAGCAGGCGGTGACTGCTGAGCATGCCGAGTGCCGCGCCGACCGCGCCGTCCAGCGCCGGGACGCCGGACCCGGTCTCCGCCGAGGGCGGGTCCGCGTCGTGCAGCGCGCCGCCGGGCGCGCCTTCCCGGTCCCCGCCCACCAGTTCGGCCACCTCGTCGGCGCTGAACTCCCGTCCCACCACGGCCGCGATGTCCAGCGCCGCGCGCTCCGCCCGGCCGAGCGCCCCGATCCGGGCGCCGAGCAGCGCCTGCAAGGTGGTCGGCACATCGCCTCCGCCGTCGGGGCGGTAGCCGGACTCGGGCTGCGCGAGAGCGGCGATGAGCTGTTCCAGATAGAACGGATTGCCGCCCGCGGACTCCAGCACCTGCGGCGGCACGCCCGTACCCCCCTCTTGGGACGGCGCCCCGCCGTCCCAGTGCGCCCCGACCTCGGTCAGCGCCTCGGCCACCGCCTCGGCCTCCGTCGCCGTCAGACCGGGCAGCGTCAAGGAGAGCGAGCGCGGGCCGCCCTCGCCCCAGCCTGCGCCGCGGTCGAGCAGATCGGGGCGGGCCGCGCAGACGAACAGCACAGCGGACGCGGTGAGTTCGGCGCTGAGCGCGCTGACCATCGTCAGCAGCGGGTCGCTCGCCCACTGGAGGTCGTCCAGCACCAGCACGACCGGCCGCCTGCGCGCGAGCGCGGCCAGCAGACCGGTCAGCGCCGCGCAGGTGTCGTCGGTCGACGGATTCGGTGTGCCGTCCTCCAGCAGCCCGGCCGACAGTACGGCCAGCGCCGCGTCGATCTCCTGGCGCTCGGGCGAGGGCTCTCCCGCGCGCGCCGGGGACTGGGCGATCTCCGGGAAGGCGTCCAGGAGTTGGCTCACGGCGTCGGCCAGCGGCGCCAGGCTGCCGCGTTCACCGTACGTGCGGCAGCGGCCCGAGCCGTAGCGGAAGGCGCGGCCCGACCGTTTGCGCCACTCGTGGATCAGCCGGGTCTTGCCCATGCCGGCCTCGCCGAGGACCGTCACCAGATTCGGGCCGCGCCCGGCGCGGTCCGCGACGGCGCGGAACGTCGCCCACAGAGCGTCCAGTTCACGGTCCCGGCCGACGAAGGGAACATCGAAGCGGCGGGTCAGCTCCGGCTCCTCCTCGACCACGTCCAGCAGCCGATAGGCGGTGACCGCGTCCTCCTTGCCCTTCAACCGCAAAGGGCCGACGCGCTCGGTGACCGCTGTCGCCCCCGCGGCCCTGCGGCTCTCGGGACCGATCAGGACCTCGCCCTCACCGGCGTTCTGCTCCAGCCGGGCCGCGACGTTCACCGTCTCGCCCGACACCAGCGCCTGACGGGACGACACATCCGAGGCCGTGACCACCGGGCCGGTGTTGATGCCGATCCGGACACCGATCCGAATGCCGAGCGTCGGCTCCAACTCCGTTTCGTTGAGCCGCTGTATGGCGTCGAGCATCGCCAGGCCCGCGGCCAGCGCCCGCGCCGCGTCGTCCTCGTGCGTCACCGGCACGCCGAAGACGGCCATCACCGCGTCGCCGATGAACTTCTCGACCGTGCCGCCGAACTGCTCCAGGCACTCGCGCATCAGGTCGAAATAGCGCAGCACCACCGTGCGCAGCGTCTCAGGGTCGAGCACACCGGACAGCGCCGTCGATCCGACGAGGTCGCAGAAGACGACGGAGACGACCTTGCGCTCCTCGACCGCCGTCACGGGTGCGGGGGAGTCGGCCGGTGTGCCGCAGGACGGGCAGAAGCGCGCGTCCTGCGGCAGGTCGCCGTCGCACGAGGCGCAGCGCGTGGTCATCTCGTCTCCCCGTCCCTTCCCCGTGTCTTCCCGATGGTGTGGACCCCGGTCTCTTCCCGATGGTGTGGACCCCGGTCGCGGGGAGATGTCAGAAGAGCGCCCCGCCGGCGATCTCGCTGTGGGCCTGCACCTCGGGACCCACCTCGTCCAGCCGGGCCTTGATGTCGAGCATCATCGACAGCTCCTGACTGCTCAGCCCGCGCAGCACCTCGCGCTGTTCGTCGGTGAGTTCGCCGACGCCGAAGCCGTGCGACTCCAGCACCACCAGCGCGTCGTCGGCTCCGTCGCCTGCCCGCTCCGCGCTCTCCCCGCCCCGCGCCGCCGTGTCACTCATGAGGTGTACGTCCCTTCCCTGAGGTGTTCCGGCTCCGCTGTCCGGCCGATGCGCGCGAAAAGCTCCACAAGTCCGTCCACGGTGTGCAGCGCGCTCATCACGACCGCGCGTACCTGGGCCTGGTCCAACGGCAGCGCGTCGAGCAGCGCGAAGAGCGCGGCGGTGTGCCCGGTGTCCAGTTCGGCGTGGCCGCGTACCGTGCGCAGCGCCGCCTCCGGCACGCCCGCGGCGGCGATCCGGTCCGCCAGCCAGGGCGCGGGCGCGTTGCTCTCCAGCACCGCGATGTAGCCGAGCAGCGCTACCGGATGGTGGTGCTCGATCCAGTAGTACTGCGCGCCCGCCAGGCGCGCGACGGCGGATATGGGCTGCTCGGCGAGGACCGCCGCTGGTTCCCCGCCCAGCGCGGTGATGTCACCGAGCAGCCAGTCGTCGTGGCCGCGCTCCTCCTCGATGTGCTCCCGCAGATAGTCCGTGAGCGGCTCGCACAACGGGTCGCGCGGGCCGAATTCCGCCAGCCGCGCCACCGCCCGTTCCATCAGCGGCACCGAGGCGCGGACGACTCCGTGCATCACCGTCAGATACGTGGCGTAGCGCGCGGCGAGTCCGGGCGGTCGCCACACGGCCGCGGTCGTCGCCCGCACGGCGGGGGCCGTCAGCAGCAGCCGGACCCGCAGCGCGGCGCCCGCGCCCGCCGTACCGACCGTGGTCATCGCCGCGCTCCGGGCAGGTCGACCAGGTCCGCGTAGGGCGCGCAGCCGTGCCGCCGCACCAGCGTGGCCGCGCCCGCCTCGACCTGGCCGCGGGCCGCGTACCGGTCGAGCAGCGCCCCCACGGGCCCGCTGGCCGCCGCACTCGCCGCGGCCAGCGCCTCCGGATGGTCACCGAGCGCCCGGCAGCCCGCGCAGTAGTCGGGGCGCGCGGCCGCCTGCTCCGCGCTGCCGTACCGGTGCAGGAGGTGGGCCGGGCCGACCGTCCTGATCATCCGCAGGACCGGAGAGGTACGGGCCCGTACGGCGACCGACTGCCAGTCGTCGGTGGCGATGTGACCGAGCGTCAGGTGACGCGGGGCGGGCCTGCGGTCGACGACCCGCTGATTGCAGCAGGCGACCACCGTGCCGTCGGCGGCCACCACCGGCCACGCGGCCATCGAGCACGGCAGCGCCCGCTCGGGGTCGGGTGCCGCGGCACCGGGCAGCGCCGTGTTCGCGGCGGCCCAGGACGCGGCGCGTCCCACCCGGCGCAGGGAGTTGACGAGCATCGGGACGCGGTCGCCGAAGGTACGGCGGATGTCGGTGGTGACGTCCGCGAGGTAGGGGTCGTCGGGGCCGGCGCCGACCAGGTGGAAACTGGTGGCCACTCCGGCGTCCAACACCCGCCGGATCAGGCCGAACACGGACCTGCGGTCGACCTCGCGCTCATGGAAGGCGTCGAGGCTCACCGAGAAGTGGTCGACGGAGGTGACGGCCCGCCAGATCCGCTCGGGAACAGGCACGGACTCGGGTACGGGAGCGGGCAGCGGGCCGGCGCCGGAGGTGAGGTGTCCCGCGCCGTGGTCCGCCCGGCCGACGAAGAAGGCGCCGGTCAGCAGCGCCGTCCTGGTGCCCGCCGCGCGCGCCGTGGCGGCGAGGTCGGTGACCAACTCGGGCCGCAGCAAGGGCTCGCCGCCGGTCATCATCAGCACCGAAGGGTGCTCGGCCGGGGTGAAGGTGGAGACGAAGGCGCGCAGCCGGTCCGCGTCCGGCTCGTCCGCGGCCATCGTGGCGGCGGTCGAGCAGTGCGCGCAGTGCAGGGGGCAGCGGCCGGTGACGGTCAGGAGCAGCCCCGCGCCGGGTTCGGGGCGCAGCGTCATGAGTTCGGCGAGTTCCATCGCGTGCTCCCTTCCTCGTCCACCGAAGTCTCGGCGGGGCCGGTTCGAGGTCGGGGTCATGGACGGTTGGGAAACGGTAAATCCGCAGCTCACCGGCGTGCCTGGTGGCGCGTTCCGTCGCGTGTGCCCTGCGCCGAAGGCCCCTCAGGCGGTGGCCCGGGGGAGTGGCCGCATCCCCAGGAGGGATTGTTCACGCGCGTAGACTCTTGTCAGGCGCGGGAGTTCGTACCGCGCGGCGTGCGCGGTGACCTCGCTGTCCGGGGCGAGCAGCGCGCCCGCGTCGAGCAGGGACTCCAGCCGGCGCAGCGCGTCGTCCTGACCGCAGGTGAGCGCCGCCGCGGCCTGCCGCAGCGTGAAGGGCCCCTCCGGCAGGTGCCCCAGCAGGCACAGCGTGGTCCGGTCCGCCGCCGACAGGTCCCGCCACCCGCTCGCCAGCCGCGGCCGTACATCCGTGTCGCCCGCGACCAGTTCGTCCAGTACGGTCCTGCCGTCGGCCAGCCGCGCCGCGTACTCGCCGAGCGGCAGATGGCGTCGTACCGCGAGCTTCAGACCGCTGACCCGGACCGCGAGCGGCAGCATGCCGGTCGCGGTGACGATGCGCCGGGCCGCCTCCGGACAGGCCCGCAGCCGCTCGTGGCCCACGATCCGGCCGAGCAGTTCGAGGCTCTCGCCGAGATCGAAGGGCGCCAGTTCCAGCCGGTCGGCGGAGACCAGTCCGGCCAACTGCGCGCGGGAGGTCACCAGTACGGCGCTGCCGCCGGAGTGCGGCACGAGCGGCCGTACGGACGCCTCGTCGGCCGCGTCGTCCAGCACCAGCAGGATCCGGCGCGGCCCGAGCCAGTCGCGCCACGCGGCGGCGGCCTCCTCGGCGTCCTCCGACCCGTCGTCGACGGCCGCCGCCCGCTGCCCGGGGAGGTCCGCCATCCGGGCCAGCTCGGCGACCACCGAGGCGGCCGAGCGCGGACGCCCGGCCGCGTCGCGCATCCGGATCAGTACGCGGCCGTCGGGGAACTCCGCGGCGAGCCGGTGCGCGGTGTGCACCGCCAGCGCGGTCTTACCGGTGCCGACCGGCCCGGTGACGACCGCAAGATGCCGATTACTGCCCAACAGCTTGAGCAGAAAGCGCAGTTGGCGTTCACGGCCGGTGAAGTCGGCCAGGTCCTGGGGGAGCAGGGCGCCGAGGACTCCGCAGGAGCGCCGCGCCGCGGCCCGCGCGCCGGACGGAGCGAAGGGGCCGCCGGGCTCCTGCGGGCCGCCGTCGAGCATCGAGCGGTACAGCGTCTCCAGCGCGGGGCTCGGCTGGAGCCCGTACTCGACGGCGAGCAGCCGGCGCAGCCCCTCGTACGCCGCCAGGGCCTCCGTCTGCCGCCCCTGGTCGAACAGCGCGTTCATCTGGACGGCCCTGAGCCGTTCGCGCTCGGGGTGACGCTCCACCAGATCGGCGACGGTGTCGGCGACTTCGGTGGCCCGGCCCAGCCGCAACTCGGCCTCGGCCCAGTCCTCGTAGACCTGGAGGTAGCGGCTGTCGAGCCGCTCCGCCTCGGATCTGACGGTGGGTGAGAATCTCAGGTCGTGCAGCGGCGGTCCCTGCCGCAGTCCCATCGCCTCGCGCAGCATCCGGGACGCCGGGCCGAACGCGCCCTGCCCGGCGGCCTCGCGGGCTGATCTGGCCAGGCCCTGGAAGCGCAGCGAGTCCAACTCGTCGTCGCGCACCCGCAGCAGGTAGCCGCCCGGGTGGTGCTCGAGCCGGTCGCCCGCTCCCGCGCGGTCGAGGAGTTTGCGCAGCGCGGAGACGTACACCTGGATGTTCTTGCGCGCGGTGCGCGGCGGATTGCCGTCCCACAAGGTGTCCGTCAACAAGGCCAGCGAGACCGGGGTGTTGGGGCGGCACAGCAGCATGGCCAGGAGCAGCCGCTGTTTGAGCGGGCCGAGCGGGAAGGGGCCTTCGGCCGTGCCGACGGACAGCGGGCCGAGGACGGAGAGCCGCAGACTGACGTGCGCTGGTTCGGCCATATCCGGTTTCACCTTTCCCGCCCGTTGATCCGGAGATGGGATCGTGAGCTGAGATGAATGACATCAGGCAGACGACTTATATCAGATGATGTGCCTGTGGCGAACCGGCAATGCGGGGACTGCTGGTGAGAGTTCGGACCAACCCCGCATCACCTGGGACGATACCGCGCTTATACCGCGGCTTCACCGGTTCCGAAACGGCCGGTCCTAGCTTCTGAGGTGTTCCCACCACCTGCTCGTACCCCGCCCAGAAGAGGAGACGATCATGGCTGATTCCGTCGAGCCCACCAACGAGGACATCGCGGAGACCCCCGAGAACGAGGTCGAGGCGCACGCCGAATCCCCCCTGGACCTCCAGGAGATGGGCGTGAGCAAGCCCGACCAGGGCGAGGGTGTGCTGGGCGGCCTCCAGGCCCCGGGCAGCACGGTCAGCCTGGCCGCCTGCGCCTGACCGAGCTGGGTGGGTGGCGCGTCCCCGTGGACGCGCCACCCACACGTCTTTCCCGCTCGCGTTGTCCTCCGGGGCGGCCCTTCCGACACCTGAGAACCGACAGGAGACGACCATGAGTGATTCCGCCGAATCCGCCGCCGAGGAGAACGCGCCCGAAGGCGCGGACGCCGGCGAGGGCGAATTCGAGGTGGAGGCGCACGCCGAATCCCCCCTGAGCCTCCAGGAGATGGACCCCACGACGTCGGTGATCAGCAGCCCCGTCGCGTCGATGAGCGCGACCAGCGTCGTCGTCTGCTGCTGAGCCGCCGCCCCCTCGCGTCCCACATCGGAGAGGCCCATGATCCCCTTCCCGTTCGTCGTGGCGGACAGAGAGTTCTACGCGCCGCTGGAGACCACCCGTGACCGCGGTGAGATCTACCGGCCCGGGCCGGTACCGGACGGGTGGACCGAGACCCCGTCGGGGATCTGGACCATGTGGCACCGGGGCAAGCAGCTCCGCGGTGTCGAGGACGGCTGGAAGGTGCACGTGTCCGCGCGGCCCGACCGCCTGCCGTACGTCCTCGACACCGTCGCGGCCGTCTGCTTCGAGCAGGACGTCGCCTTCAAACACCTCGCCGGCAGGCTCTTCTACTGGTGGACCCACCACAAGCAGGCCGCCAGGCAGCAGAGCGGGAAGTTCATCGCCGCGTATCCCACCAGCGTCGCCGCGGCCCGTGACCTCATGGAACGGCTGCGCACCGAACTGGCCGACGAGGAAGGCCCGTTCATCCTCACCGACAGGCGGTACCGGGACTCGCGCACGGTCCACTACCGCTACGGGGCCTTCGCCCCGCGCGAGCGCGTCAACGCCGACGGCACCCACACCCTGCTCGTCCGCGGCACCGACGGCGAGTTGGAGGAGGACCGCAGGGGCTTCTCCTTCTACCTCCCGGCGGGCATGACCGACCCCTTCGTCGAGACGCGCCCGGCGCCGAAGTCCTCGGCCGAGCCCGCCGCCGCGTCCGCCGACAGAGCCGTCGCGAAGGCCGGGGCGGAGGCGGGCGCCGATGCCGCCGCCGATCCCGTGGACGAGCCCGCCGCCGGTGGGGGCGGGCCGATCGTCTTCCACGGATTCGCCTTCGAAGACGCGCTCCAGTTCACCAACTCCGGCGGCGCCTACCTGGGACGGGAGACGGCCACCGGCCGCAAGGTCTTCATCAAGGAGGCGCGCGCACACACCGGCGTGGCGATGGGCGACACCACCGCACCCGACCAACTCCGCTCCGAATGGCAGACGTTGACCGCGCTGCACGAGACGGCGCCCGGCCTCGCCCCGGAGCCGCTCGCCTACTTCCGCGAGTGGGAGCACGACTTCCTCGTCACCGAGTTCATCGAGGGCACGACGCTCCAGCGCTGGATGGTCGCCAACCAGGTCATGCTCGGCGTCGACCGCGGACCCGAAGCGGCCGGGGACTACTACGGCCGGTGCGAGAAGCTGTTCGCGGCGATCGAGAGCACGCTGCACCGGCTGCACACGGCCGGCTACCTCTTCGTCGACGTCAGCCCCGGCAATGTGATGGTCACCGAGGACGACGGCATCCGACTGGTCGACTTCGAGGCCGCCCAGCGCCTGGACAGTGACGACACTCCGGTGATGGGCACGCCCGGCTACACCCCGCCCGCCGAACTCGTCGGCGACGATCCGCTGATCCACGACAAGTACGGCCTGGCCGGCCTCGCCCTGCTGCTCATCGGGCCCTTCCACCAGGTGGCGCAGCGCAATCCCGACACCCTCGCGCACCTGCGCCGCGAACTGCTGGAGCGGGCGCCGCTGCCGGAGCCGCTGTGGGAGCGGGCCGTCGCGTATCACCGGCCGCGGCCCGCGGCGCAGGGCGTCACCCCCATCCCGACGCCCGAGGAAGTCGCCGCGGACCCGCTGCGGCACCTGGCCGACCTGCGCGACCGTACCGCCGACGCCATGGTGGCCATGGCCGACCCGGCCCACCCCGACCGGGTGTTCCCCACCATCGCCGAGGGCTACCAGAGCAACACCCAGTGCCTGGCCTTCGGCACCGCGGGCGTCGTGCACGCCCTGACCCGGGCGGGCCGCGCACTGCCGGACGGCGTGCTGGAGCGGCTGCGGCACGACGCGCTCGGCGGCGTCGGGAAACTGCCCCCGGGGCTGTTCGCGGGCACCGCGGGCATCGCATGGGTGCTCGCCGACCAGGGGATGCTGGACGAGGCGAGGGATCTGCTCACCGCCGCCGACCGCCACCCCATCATCGCCTCCGGCGCGTCGGCGACCCTCTACGGCGGCACCTCGGGGGTCGCGCTCACCCACCTGGCCATGTACGGCCACACCCGCGACGAGCACCACATCGACCGGGCCCTGGAGCTGACGGCGGCGCTGCCGGCCGACGCCGACCTCACCCCGTACCTCGGCGCCAACGACGCCACCGGCCTCGTGCACGGCCGCACCGGGATCGCGCTGCTGCTCCAGCAGCTCGCCGCCGTGACCGGCGCGGACGACGAACTCGCGCGCGGCGTCCGGCTGTTGCACGCCGAGCTGGACCGTGCCACCGAGCCGGACTCGCCGGGTCTCGCCTTTCCCATCTCGGCCACCGACAACCGCAGCCTGCCCTACCTCTACTGCGGTTCCGCCTCGATGGCGCACACCGTCACCCGCTACACGCGGTCGGTGGACGACGAACGGCTCGCCGACGCGCTGCCCCGGCTGCTGACCTCGACGCGCACCACCTACACCGTGATGTCGGGGCTGTGGCAGGGACTGTCCGGCCTCGGCCTCGGTCTCGCGGAGTACGGGCGGCTGACCGGTGACGACCGGGGCCGGGACGACGCGATCCGTGCGGCGTGCGGGCTGTTCAAATTCGCGGTGCCGCACGAGACCGGTATCCGTTTCCTCGGCGACCAGCTCATGCGGTTCAGCGCCGATCTGTGGAGCGGTTCGGCCGGGGTGCTGCTGTTCCTGTCGCAACTCCTCGCCCCCGCGCCCGACCCGCTGTTCACCGTGGACGCACTCGCCGGCGCGTACTCCCGTTCCGTCGCGGCCCGTTGAGGTGAACTGATGAGCCACCAGGAAATCGCCGAGCCGGCGCAGGCGCCCGAGAGCGCCGGCCCGGGGGACCCGGGCAACGCCGTCGGACGTGACGTCAGTCTCTACTGGTGCGGGCAGACGGCCTCCGCCTTCGGCTCGACCTTCACCGCCATCGCGCTGCCCGTCGTGGCCGTCGTGCACCTCCACGCCTCGCCCGGCGCCATCGGCCTGATCAGCGCCGCCACGACCGCGCCGATCCTGCTGCTCGGCTTCCCCGCGGGCGCGCTCGCCGACCGCATCGCCCATCCTCGCCGCACGCTCGTCCTGCTGGACCTGATCTGCGCGGCGGCCATCGGCGTGGTCGCGCTGGGCCTGGCCGTCGGCGCCATCTCGCTGCTGTGGCTCGGCCTGCTCTGCGTGATCATGGGAGCCTCGTCCACCCTGTCCGCGGCCGTCTACTTCCTGCACCTGCGCCAACTCGTCGGCCCCGAAGGCATCGGCGGTGCGCGCGCCAGACTCCAGGCAGGACAGTACGGCGCCGCGCTCGTCGGACGCCTGCTGGCCGGTCCCGCCATCGCGGTGCTGGGCGCCGCCGCCGCGCTGTCGGTCGACGTGGCGAGCTATCTGCTCAGCGCGACCGCGCTGATGACGATGCGCTCACCCGACATCGTGCCCCGCGGGCCCGCACCGTCGGTCCTCACCATGATGCGCGGCGCCATGGCGGGCATGCGGGTCTTCACCGGTGACGCCTTCCACCGCGCGCTGGGCCTGTTCATCGTGGTGCCCGCCGCGACGATGGCGGGCGTGACCGCCCTCACCGGCCCGTTCCTGCTGCGGGTGATCCATCTGCCGACCGCCGCCTACGGTTCCCTGTTCGCGCTCTCGGGGCTGATGGGCCTGGGCGGTTCCGCCGTCGCCGCACGGCTGCTCGCCCCGGGCCGCGACCCCCGGCGGGTGATGCTGATGTCCTTCACCGGCGCGGTGGTGTGCAGCCTGCTGCTGCCGCTGGCGGCGGGACCGCTGCCCCTCGCCGCCTTCTGCGCCGCGATGGGCATCGGGCTGCCCGTCTTCTTCGGCGCCGTCGCCAATGTGGCCGTCAGTTCCGTGCTCGTCGCCGACATGTCGGAGGACACCCTCGGCCGCGCGATGGCCGCGCTCCAGGTGTGCCTGGCGGGGGCGGGCCTGATCGGGGCGGTGGGATGCGGTCTGCTCGGTGACCTGGTCGGGGTACGCGGCGCGCTGTGGGTCATGGGGCTGACAGCCCTCGGCTGCGTGGCCCTGAGTCTGCCGTCCGCGCTGCGCGCCGCACGGCGGTCCCATGACGCGGCGCAGCCGTCACCGGCCTCCGTTTGACCCAAGACCCCCGTCGCCGTCCGGCGGCGGACCACCGGAAGTCCCATGGACGAGAGACGAGGAAACACCCATGAACGAGGTGCTCAGGCTCCAGGCGCTGGGGAGCGAGAAGGACCAGGGCAAGGCGAATCTCCAGCCGATCAGCGTGGCCGGCAGCACGCTCAGCGTGGTGTGCGGATGGGACTGCGTCTGGGGCAGTTCCCTGCGCATCGCGCAGGAGCCGCAGGGCCCCGGCCTGCTGAACCCGGCCTGACCGACCCGCCCGACCGCACCGGTCGGGCGACAACTCCCTTGCCTCGTAGGCCAATCGGCGGCGGTGTCCGGCACGACGGACACCGCCGCCGCCGTATGGGCGCACGCAAGCGGACCATTCCGGCGGCTGTGTGTACCAGCTAGGATGAAGCCGGACACGGGACGAACCCATACTGGCTGCACCGACGAAGGGGAGGCGGGCGATGGGCGAGAACGAGTCGCGGGCCCCCTCCGCGTCGACGCTGGCCGACAAGATCGACGCGCTGTTCCGGGTCGTGCGACGGCCCAACCGTGAGCCGTACAGCCATGAAGAGGTCGCCCGCGCCTGCCGCGAGGCCACCGGCGAGAGCTTCTCCGCGACCTACCTGTGGCAGTTGCGCACGGGCCGTCGCGACAATCCCACCAAACGTCATCTCGAAGCCCTGGCACAGTTCTTCGACGTGCCGGTCGGATACTTCTTCGACGACGAGCAGGGCGCCGCCATCGCCAAGGAGCTTGAGCTGCTCGGCGCGCTGCGCGACGCGGGCGTCCGCAGCATGGCCCTGCGCGCGGTCAACCTCTCCCCTGAGGGCGCGGCCACGATCAGCGACATGATCGATGTGCTCGCCCGCAGGGAGCGTGGCTCTCCCAGCCGCGAACCCTGACAGCGCCTGAAGTGCACGCAGCGCTTGAAGTGCGCGAACTCTTCGGTGAGATCTCGCGGTTCCACCCGGCGGACAAGGGGACAGCGTGTGAGACGTGTGCGACGTGACCGGAGCCGAGCTCTGTGGCACAGATGTCAGCGGACGGTCGACGGGCTCGACCTGCCCAATCCGTTCGACGCGACGGTCTTCATCGGGATGCTCGCGGTCGCCCGCGGCCGTCCGATCGAACTCGTGCCCGTCTCCTCCCGGCCCCACACACCGTGCGGCCTGCTGGTGACCACCGACCACGGCGACTGCATCCTCTACGCCGCCGACACCAGCGCGCTGCACCAGCAGCACATCCTGCTGCACGAGGCGGCCCACCTGGTCTGCGGCCACCACGAGACCGCGCCCGCGGCGTCGGCCGCCGCCCAGGTCCTGTTACCGCACTTATCGTCGTCCCTGGTCCAGCGGGTACTCGGCCGCAGTGTGTACACCGAACCGCAGGAGCAGGAAGCCGAGTTGGTCGCTTCGCTGATCCTGACCCGTACCGCCCGCCCGTTGGGGAACACCGTCCCCGTGCCGCCGCCGCACCCGCAACGAACGCGTCTGGACAGGTTGTTCGGCATACCGGAGGACCGCGCGTCGGGCCGCCGTGATGGCTGATCTCCTGTCGTTCGTCTCCGCCGCGTTCTTCCTGGTCTTCGGTGTCCACCGGCTGGTGATCACCCGCCGGCCGTGGTCCGATTCCGCGCAGCGCTACGTCTACGGCTTCGCGCTGTGCCTGGGCTCGGGCATGCTGTTCAACACCCCCGCCCTCACGAAGGCGTTGTCCTCCGACACGACCTTCGACAACCTGGTCAACCTGGGCATCCACGACGTGAAGATGGTCGGTTTCGCCTTCCTCGTCCTGGTGGCGTACGCGCTCAAGTCCCCTGCGGCGGCGGCCCCGCGTGCGGTGCGCCTCCAGATGTGGGCGGCCGGTGCGGTACTGGCCGTCTCCACCGCGCTCTATCTGGTGGCCGACCCCGCCATCGCGGGCGACACGCTGACCGTCTCCTCCGGCCACCGGTGGGCCCTGGCGTCGTACAACGCGCTCTTCGCCCTCTACGGTTCGTGGTGTCTGGCCGTCCTGGCCAGGGAACTCGCCGACCACGCCGCTCGGACCGCCCCCGGGCTGCTGCGTACGGGACTGCGGCTGATGCTGCTCGCCGCCGCGGTCGGCGCGGTGTGGACGCTGTGGGTGCTGGACGACGTCATCGCGGACCTGCGCACCGGCAGCCAAGGCGTCGCCGAGGACGTGGTCTCCTCCGTGCTCGGCGCGGTCACCGCGGCGCTCGCCACCGGAGGGGCCACCACCACGCTGTGGGTCGGCGCGCTCGGCGCCCCCATGCGGTGGCTGCGCGCCTACCGCAGCCACCGGGCGCTGGAGCCGCTGTGGTCGGCGCTGCACAGCGAACTGCCCGAGATCGCCCTCGACCCGTCGGCCGCCGACCGCCGACCGGGCCTGCGGCAGGCCGAATTCGCCCTCTACCGCAGGGTGATCGAGATCCGCGACGGCCATCTCGCGCTGCGCCCGTACTTCGAGTCCGGCGTCACGGCCTGGACCGACGGGCGCGGGGGAGACGACGGCAGCGAGGGGACCGGCGGCGGCGACGCGATCGACTGGGCCGACGAGCGCGGCCGTGACCGGCGGGCCGTGCTCGAAGCGGCCACGATCGCGGCGGCGTTGGAGAACAAACGCGCCGGGCGGCTGTGCGAGGGCACCGCCGCTGAGCGGTTCGCGCCCCCCGGCCACACCCCGCCCACGGTCCCCGGCACGGTGGAGGCCGAGGCGGCCTGGCTGCTGGAGGTGACGGCCGCCTTCACCTCGTCCCCCACGGTCGCCGCCGTACGCCACCGCACCCGTACGACCGCCGCAGCCCATACGGCAGGGGTCCGCGCGCCCGAAGCCCGCAACGGCTGAGCCGACCCTCAGACGTCCTGTCCCGCGACCCCGTCGGCGTCCTCCGACAGCTCGAACCACACCGTCTTGCCCTCCGACTCCGGCCGTACGCTCCACTGCTCGGACAGGATGTCGAGCAGGACGAGGCCGCGGCCCGAGGACGCCATCTCGCCCGGGGTGCGCTGGTGGGGCAGTTCGTCACCGCTGTCGGAGACCTCGACGCGCAGCGTGCGGTTGCCGGGCTCGCCCGAGATCGAGGCCATCAGGGCCGCCGTCTGGTCGGTGTGCACCAGCACGTTGCCCAGCAGCTCCGACGCGAGGAGCACGGCGGTGTCCACCTGGTCGGGCTGCGCCCAGTCGTGCAGCAGCGCCCGCAGCTCGGAGCGCGCCTCGGCCAGGCCCTCGGCCTCGTCCTGCTCGATCGTGGTCAGGATGCGCCGAACGGGTCGCACGGGGCGCTGGACGCCGGTGTCGCGGCGCAGCATGAGCAGCGCGATGTCGTCCTCGTTGCGCGGGCTCAGCCGCTCCTCGCCGTTCTCGGTCACCGGGCCGACCACGCTCTGGATCAGCCGGTCGGCCATCCCCTCCAGGTCGGAGGTCGGGCCGGGCGACAGCGCGTCCCGCACCCGGTTCCAGCCGGTGTACATGTCGTGCCCGCCGGTCTCGATGAGCCCGTCCGTGCAGAGCATCATGATCTCCCCGGCCTGGAGCTCCAGTACGTTGACCGGGTAGTCGTCCTCGTCCGGCATCAGGCCGAGCGGCAGCCCGCCCCTGATGTGCTTGATCATGCAGGTGCCGTCCGGCATGCGCAGCACGGGGTGCGGATGCCCGGCCCGCGCCACGTGCAGCGTGCCCGCCGCCGGATCCGCCTCGATGTAGATGCAGGTCGCGAATCTGTCCCCGTCCAGCGAGGTCAGGAAGCGCGACGTCCGCGACAGCACCGCGTCCGGGCCGTGCCCCTCGGCGGCGTACGCGTGCACGGCGGTCCGCAGCTGGGCCATCAGGCTCGCCGCGTGCAGGTCGTGGCCCTGCACGTCGCCGATGACCAGCGCCAGACGGCCCGAGGGCAGGTCGATGATGTCGTACCAGTCGCCGCCCACCACCAGCCCGCCGCCGGTCGGCACGTACCGCGAGGTCACGGTCATCCCGCGGTACACCGACGCGCCCCGCCCCATGCTGCTGCGCAGCCCGCGCGACAGGGCCAGCTCCGCCTCGCCGGTGTGCGTCCGCTCCAGGGCGCGGGAGATCAGCCGGGCGAGCGTGACCAGCGTGCTGCGCGTGTCGCTGTCGAAGTCGACGTCGTCCAGGAACGCCACCAGCCACACCCCGGTGATCCGGCCCGTGCTCACCAGCGGCAGGAACGCCCACGACCTGCTGCCCTTGCGGGCCGCGAGCCGCCACGTCGTCGGAAAGCGGTCGCGGTACTCCTCGACCGTGGGCAGATACACCGGGCGGCCGGTGCGCAGCACCTCCGCCGCCGGATAGTCGGTGGTGATCGTCATACGGACGGTCCGGCTGCCGCTGGTCCGGTACCCGTACCGCCCGATCAGGTTCAGCGACCGCTCGGTGACGCCGAACAGGGCCGTGCCGTCCATCGGGAACTCGGGCGAGGTGAGCGACGCCAGAGCCATGAAGACCTCGTCCACGGAGGTCGCCTCGGCCAGGGCGCGGCCCGCCTCCAGCATCCGCACATCACGGTGCCTGCCCGCGTCGGTGGGCGCGCGGGCGGCGCCGTCCCGCTCACCGTCCTCGCCCGGCGCGGGCCTGCGGGTCCTCTCGTGCGGGCCGGTCTCGTTCAGGGCATCGATCTGACGCAGTTCGGCGGCCTGCTCGGCGGCGCGCCCCGCCGTCCGGTCGTCCGCCGGGGGTCCCTCGTCACGATCGTTCATCCACGGCCCCTTCGACTCATCCGCCGTCCCGTCGCTTCGTCGTTTTGTCCGCTTGTCGTCCGTACCATGCTCCGTCGAGTCGGCCGTCCGTGCAGCGCGGTGTACGCCGTGACCGGCCGTCCGGCTGGCGGGCCCGCTCGCGCCGTACTAAGACAGGAGGTGTGCCGGACCGCGTTCACGGGGCAGGGGAGCAGACGGACGCGAAGACCTGAGAAGGGACGGATGTCGTGGCACGACCCAGGATTCTCGTGGTGGGCGCCGGTTTCGCAGGAGTGGCGTGCGTACGCCGCCTGGAGCGGTCGCTCGCCGCCGACGAGGCGGACGTCTCACTGGTCACACCGTTTTCGTACCAGCTCTACCTGCCGTTGCTCCCCCAAGTGGCCTCCGGGGTGCTGACCCCGCAGTCCATCGCGGTGTCGCTGCGCCGCAGCAGCAGGCACCGGACCCGGATCATCCCCGGCGGGGCCGTGGGAGTGGACACCAAGGCCAAGGTCTGCGTGATCCGCAAGATAACGGGCGAGATTTTGAACGAGCCGTACGACTACATCGTGCTGGCGCCCGGCAGCGTCACCCGCACCTTCGACATCCCCGGACTGCTGGACAACGCGCGCGGCATGAAGACGCTCGCCGAGGCCGCGTACATCCGTGACCACGTCATAGCGCAGCTCGACCTCGCGGACGCCAGCCAGGACGAGGCCGAGCGGGCCTCCCGGCTCCAGTTCGTGGTGGTCGGCGGCGGCTACGCGGGCACCGAGACCGCCGCCTGCCTCCAGCGGCTGACCAGCAACGCGGCCAAGCGCTACCCGCGCCTCGACCCGAAGCTGATCAAGTGGCACCTGATCGACATCGCCCCGAAGCTGATGCCGGAACTCGGCGACAAGCTGGGCAGAAGCGCGCTGGAGATCCTCAGCAAGCGCGGCATCGAGGTCTCGCTCGGGGTGTCGATCGCGAAGGCGGGACCCGAGGAGGTCACCTTCACCGACGGCAGGGTGCTGCCCTGCCGCACCCTGATCTGGACCGCGGGCGTCGCCGCGAGCCCGCTGGTCGCCACGCTCGACGCCGAGACGGTACGCGGCAGGCTCGCGGTCACCCCCGAGATGACCGTGCCGGGGCTCGACGGCGTCTTCGCGCTGGGCGACGCGGGCGCGCTGCCCGACGTCACGAAGGGCGAGGACGGCGCGATCTGCCCGCCCACCGCGCAGCACGCCATGCGGCAGGGCCGCACGATGGCCGACAACATCCTGGCCACCCTGCGCCACCGGCCGCTCACGCCGTACGCGCACAAGGACCTCGGCCTGGTGGTCGACCTCGGCGGCAAGGACGCGGTCTCCAAGCCGCTCGGCATCGAACTGCGCGGCCTGCCCGCCCAGGCGGTCGCCCGCGGCTACCACTGGTCGGCGCTGCGCACCAACGTCGCCAAGACCCGCGTCATGACCAACTGGCTGCTCAACGCGGTGGCGGGCGACGACTTCGTCCGCACCAACTTCCAGTCCCGCAGCGCCGGCACCCTGCGCGACTTCGAGTACACCGACACGTATCTGACGCGCGAGGAGATCCTGGAGCACACCAGGGGCATGGTCGCGGGCGGCTGACGGCGGCGGTCGCCGGACGTTACGGTCGCCGTACACATCGGGCCGTCGCATACGGCGGGCCGCCGCGTCCGCCGGGAGGACGGAGAGCGTGAGCACGGGTACGGGTACGGAGCCGGTCACCGGCACGGGCGTCGTGGACGAGGCGGTACGCGGCAGGCCCGCGCCCGCCCTGCGCGGCCTGGTCGGCTGGTACTCCGGCTACCGGCAGCGCGGCGTGCCCCCGACCAGGCACCGGGGGCTGCCGTCCCCGTACCTGACGCTGATCCTCACGCTCGACGAACCGCTCACCGTCGCCGCCCACCCCGACCCGGCGGAACCGCCCGGCGACTTCTCGGCGCTCGTCGGCGGCCTGCACACCGCCCCCGCGCTGATCAGCGTGCCCGGCCGCCAGTCCGGCGTGCAGATCGCCCTCGACCCGCTGGGCGCCCGCGTCCTGCTCGGGCTGCCCGCGGGCGCGCTGGCCGGAGCGGATCTCGCCGCGCAGGACGTGCTCGGACCGTCGGTCGCCGACGTCCTGGACCGGCTGCGGGCCGCCCCGGACTGGGCGGGCCGCTTCGCCGTCGTCGACGCCTGGCTGCTGGACCGGGCACGCGCCGACCCGCGCGCGGGCGTACGGCTCCATCCGGAGGTACGGCACGCGTGGCGGCTGCTCGCGGCCACCGGCGGCACGATCGGCGTGGCGCGGCTGGCGGCCGAGGTCGGCTGGAGCGACCGGCGGCTGCGGGACCGCTTCGCGGCCGAGGTGGGGCTGAGCCCGAAGGCCGCCGCACGGGTGATCCGCTTCGACCGCACCCGCCGCGGCCTGGCCTCCTACGGCGCCGCCGAGGGGCGGCTGGCCAGGATCGCCGTCGACCGCGGCTATTTCGACCAGGCGCACATGGACCGCGAATTCCGGGCCCTGGCGGGCTGCCCGCCGACACTGTGGCTCGCCGAGGAGCGCCGAAACATCCAATCCGGGCACCACCCGTCCGAGTGAGGCTGGACGCGACAGCACACCGGCAGCACTGAGGAGGTCCGATCCCCATGACCGAGAGCACTGGCGACACCCCGGCGCAGGGCGCGAGCGGCGGCGGTTCCGCGCGAGCGAAGACCGCACCGCCGCCCCAGGTCTGGCCCACCCTGCGCGCCCGCGACGCCCGCGGGCTGATCCGCTTCCTCGTGGACGCGTTCGGCTTCGAGGAAACCGCGGTCTACGGCGAGGGCGACACCGTCGCGCACGCCGAACTGGCCTGGCCCGAGGGCGGCGGCATCATGCTCGGCTCGGTCCGCGAGGACCCGGACGGCACCTGGGCCAAGCGGCCCCCCGGCTCCTTCGGCGCCTACGTCGTCACCGCGGACCCCGACGCGCTGCACGCGCGCGCCAAGGCCGCGGGCGCCGAGATCACCGCCGAGCTGTTCGAGACGGACTACGGCTCCCGCGACTTCGCGGCCCGCGACATCGAGGGCAACCACTGGTACTTCGGCACCTATCCGGGCGAGCCGCGATAGGCCCGCGCGGCCTCAGTCGGCCAGTCGGAACTCCAGGTCCGTCTCCCACTTCGCGGTGTCGGGCTGCGAGCGCGGATCGGTGCGGTAGCTCTCCATCCGGCAGCCCCACCGGTCGCCCTCGGCCGTCGGCCTCATGTCCCAGCGCAGCCCCGCCGCCAACGCCCAGTCGAGCAGCAGCGCCGTGGCGCCGACGAGCCCGGCGGGGCTGCCGAGGTGCGTGTACGTCACGAAGCGGCCCGCGGGCAGCACGCCGGAGAACAGGTCGCCGTCGTGCACCACCGCCCCCGCGACGGGCACCCCCGCCTCGACCTCGAGCTGCCTCGCCATGTCGATGACGTTGTACTTGAGGAAGGGCGGCCCGGCGGGCTCCACGCCGAGCGCGGACAGCCGCCCGATGACTTCGGGGATGCGGTGGGCGATGGTGTCGACCGATTCCATGGTGACAAGGGCCCGGACGGCCGCGTACGGGCGAGCGGCGCGGTCGACGATCCGGGGCGGTACGTATCCGGTAGTGGTCATGCCCCGGTAGACCGGCCGCGGACCGCGAACTCATCGCGGGCGCCGCACGGGGTCCGCGAAAACCACTTGCGGGCCTTCGTAGCGTTGGCTCGTATGACGAACAGTGACGGCCTGCTCGCGGCCTATGACGAGCAGATGCGCGGCGCTCCGCCGAACCTCCCCGCCGGGGTCAGGTGCGAGTGGGACGGACCGGTCCTGCGGCTCAGCGGGCAGTACCGCGGCTTCGTGAGCACACCGCCCGACCTCGGCGTGGAGGGCACGGAGCTCGACCGGCTGATCGCCCGCCAGCGCGACTTCTTCGCGGCGCGCGGCGAGGCCGTGGAGTGGAAGACCCGCGCGCACGACCGGCCCGCCGACCTGCCCGAGCGGCTGCTCGCGGCCGGCTTCGTGCCCGAGGAGCGGGAGACCGTCGTGATCGGGCGGGCCGAGGAGATGACGGCCGACCCCGTACTGCCGGACGGCGTCGTCCTGCGCCAGGTCACCGCCGACGCCGACCTGCGGCGGATCGCCGCCATGGAGTCGGCCGTGTGGGGCCAGGACTGGGGGTGGCTGGCCGACGACCTGGCCGGCCGGATCGCCGCCGCGCCCACCGAGGTCGTCGTCCTGGTCGCGGAGGCCGACGGCCAGGTCGTCTCGGCGGCCTGGCTGGTGGTCAGGACCGGCACCGACTTCGCCGGGCTGTGGGGCGGCTCGACATTGGAGGCGTGGCGCGGCCGGGGCATCTACCGCGCGCTGGTCGCCGCCCGCGCCAATGTCGCCGCCGCCCGGGGCATCCGCTACCTCCAGGTCGACGCCTCGGACGACAGCGCGCCGATCCTGCGGCGCCTCGGCTTCCACGCGGTGACGACCACGACGCCCTACATCTGGTCGCCCCCGGTCCGGACCTGAGAGCGGGGACGTGCCCGCGGTACGGACTCCCGTGCCGCGCCCGGCCACCGGTCTCTTTACGGTAGGGGTATGGAAGAGAGCACCGAGGACATCTCGCGGACCGCGGTCCAAGCGGCCCACGACCTGCGGGTGACGGTCAGCCGTCTGCTGCGCAGGCTGCGGGAGATCGCCGACACACAGGACCTGACCCCCTCCCAGACCTCGGTGCTCAGCAGGCTGGGCAAGGGCGAGGAGTCCACCGCCAGCGCGCTGGCCGCCGCGGAGGGGGTCCGTCCGCAGTCGATGGCCGTCGCGCTCGGGGCGCTCGAACAACACGGGTTCATCGAGCGCCACCCCGATCCCCGCGACGGCCGCAGGCAGTTGATCGTGCTCACCGCCGCGGGCCGCGAGCGGGTCCAGGGCAACCGCGTGGCCCGCGAGGAGTGGCTGGCCCGCGCCTTCCAGGACCGCTACACGCCGCGGGAGCGCGAGACGGTCATCGAGGCGCTGGCCCTGATGGAACGCCTCACCCAGCCGTAGTCCGCGCGGCGGCCGTCCTCACGCGGGTCCTGATCCGGCGGGTCCTGTTCCGTCGGGCCCCGATCCGGCATTCCCCGACCCGGCGGGCCCTTCCGGCGGCTCCTCGCGCTCGACCGCCGCGAGGGTGCGGCCGGTCAGGACCGAGCGGGCCCTGCGCGGATCCGGAGTGGTCCCGCGGCCCGGCGTGCTGTGCGCGTCCTTCTTCTTGACCAGCAGCCACGCCGGGTCCGCCGCGTCCCCCTGACCGCCGTCGGCGGCCTGGTGGATCCGGGTCAGCGCGTACGCGCCGAGCAGTTTCGTACCGCGCAGCTCGAAGGAGGCGTGGCCGCGCTCCAGGGCCCGCGCGAACGCCTCGGGGCCGCCGTCCGTCAGCGGGTGGTAGGTGCCGTGGTCCCAGACGATGACGGGCCCCGCGCCGTACTGGCCGCCGGGGATCACGCCCTCGTACTCCCGGTACTCCAGCGGGTGGTCCTCGGTGGGCACCGCGAGCCGTTTGTCGCGCGGGTCGGTGGACGGCCCCTTCGGGACCGCCCAGGACTTCAGCACCCCGTCGACCTCCAGCCGGAAGTCGAAGTGCATTCGGGTCGCGTCATGGATCTGCACGACGAAGGACGGGTCGTCGCCGGGGGCCGCCGTACCGCCCTGGGGCTCGTCGGTGCGGTCGAAGCGCCGCATGCCGCGGTACTTCGCCAGCCGGTCCCGCTCCTGGCCCGTACCCCGGTCGGCGCCCTGGCCCGCTTCCTTGTCGTCGCCCGAGCCCGTGCCCGTCCTCGCGTTGCTGTTCGCGTCGGTGTCGGCGTCCGCCACGACGGCTCCTCTCCGTACGGCCCGCTCCTGCCATCATCGGGCAGCCGGAGCGACCCGGCCCGGCCGGAGCGGTCCGCACGGGTGGCTGTCGGCCGCCGGAAGAGGCAGGCTCGACAGTGGGGCCACGGGAAGCGCACGGCCCCGGCCACCGTTGCACGGCAGGAAGACGTACGCAGACGCACACCAACAAGTGTGGAGACATCGCATGAGCGGATCGGCGGACATCGGCGTCACCGGGCTGGCAGTGATGGGCAGCAATCTCGCCCGGAACTTCGCCCGCCACGGCTTCACCGTGGCCTTGCACAACCGCACCACCGCCAAGACGAACGCCCTGGTGGAGCAGTTCGGCGACGAGGGCACCTTCATCGCCGCGCAGTCCGCGCAGGAGTTCGTCGCGGCCCTGGAACGGCCGCGGCGGCTGGTCATCATGGTCAAGGCCGGTGAGGCCACCGACGCGGTGATCCAGGAATTCGCGCCGCTGCTGGAGTCGGGCGACGTGATCATCGACGGCGGCAACGCGCACTTCGCCGACACCCGCCGCCGCGAGAAGGAACTGCGCGAGCAGGGCATCCACTTCGTCGGCACCGGCATCTCCGGCGGCGAGGAGGGCGCGCTCAACGGCCCGTCGATCATGCCCGGCGGGTCCGCCGAGTCCTACGAGTCGCTCGGCCCGCTGCTGGAGCGGATCGCCGCCAAGGCCGAGGACGGCACGCCCTGCACGACGCACATCGGCCCCGACGGCGCCGGCCACTTCGTGAAGATGGTGCACAACGGCATCGAGTACGCCGACATGCAGCTCATCGCCGAGGCGTACCACCTGCTGCGCGAGGTCGCCGGTTACTCGCCCGAGCAGATCGCCGAGACCTTCAAGACCTGGAACACCGGGCGCCTGGACTCGTACCTGATCGAGATCACCGCGCAGGTGCTCGCGCACACCGACGCGGCCACCGGCAAGCCCTTCGTGGACGTCGTCGCCGACCAGGCGGAGCAGAAGGGCACCGGCCGCTGGACCGTACAGATCGCCCTCGACCTGGGCGTTCCCGTCTCCGGCATCGCCGAGGCGGTCTTCGCCCGCTCGCTGTCGGGCCACGGCGAGCTGCGGGCCGCCTCGCGCGACCTGCCGGGCCCCTCGGGTGCGGTACTCGGCGAGGCCGAGGCCGCCGCCTTCGCCGACCGCGTGGAGCAGGCGCTGTACGCGTCCAAGATCGTCTCGTACACCCAGGGCTTCCACCAGATCCAGGCGGGCAGCCAGACCTACGACTGGGACATCGACCTGGGCGCGGTCGCGTCGATCTGGCGCGGCGGCTGCATCATCAGGGCCGCCTTCCTCGACCGGATCAAGGAGGCGTACGACAGCCGCCCCGACCTGCCGAGCCTGCTGTCCGACAAGCAGTTCGCCGAGGAGATCGGCGCGGCGCAGGACGACTGGCGGTCGGTCGTGGCGACCGCGGTGGGCCACGGCGTGCCCACGCCCGGTTTCTCCGCGGCGCTGGCGTACTACGACGCGCTGCGCGCCGAGCGGCTGCCCGCGGCGCTCACGCAGGGTCAGCGCGACTTCTTCGGCGCGCACACCTACCGGCGCACCGACCGCGAGGGCTCTTTCCACACGTTGTGGGGCGGCGACCGCTCGGAGGTGAGCACGGATTGACCCGACTGCCACGTGCGTGTGGCGCGTGGACCGGGGCACAAGGAAAGTGAACGGGTACAGCACGTCACCAGGAGGACTCGTCATGATCAAGCCCGCTGATCTCCGCGAATGGCGCGACCACGACGTGGTCGACGCAGAGGGACACAAGATCGGCTCCCTCGAAGCGGTGTATGTGGACACCGGCACGGACGAGCCGCTGATGGTCACGGTCCAGATCGGCCTGCCCACCAGGCACCGGCTCACCTTCACGCCCGTCACGGACGTGATTGTGGGCCCCGGATGGGTGAAGGTCCCGTACGACAAGGCATTGGTGAAGTCGGCCCCCTCGATCGGCACGGACGACGTCCTGCCCGTCGAGGACGAGGAGGCGATCTTCCAGCACTACGGTCTGCCGTACAAGCCGACCGGCGACGGCGTGCGCCTGCTCGCCCGACGCTGACGGCGCGTTCGCTGACAGCGCGCGAGCACTGACGGGCACACCCGTTCCCGCACCATCGCCCGTGAGAGAACAACCGAGTGGGGTCCGGCCGCTGCCCAGCGGCCGGACCCCACTGCGTTCCCCGGACGGTCCTAGCCGGGCCGCTGATTGCGGCGGCGCGGCGCCCGGCCCGGGGGCTGCGAGGGCTGCGGGCGGTGCTCGATCTCCGGCAGGTCGCGGCTGACCGGGTGCTCCGCGGTCAGCATGAAGGACTTCTCGTAGTGCAGGACCTCGATCGGCTCGCCCTCCGCGAGGGTGTACGTGGCCTTGCTCCTGGTGACCTCGACGTGCAGTCGGCGCCCGCGGAAGGCCAGCCGGAAGGCGATCCGGCTGAGCGCGTCGGGCAGCCGGGGCGCGAAGCGGATCGGGTCGCCGTCGAAGAGCCGCATCCCGCCGAGCCCCGACACCAGCGCCGTCCACGTACCGGCGAGCGCCGCGATGTGCAGGCCGTCACGCGAGTTGTTCTCCAGGTCGCCGAGGTCGATCAGCGCCGACTCGCCGAGGTAGTCGTAGGCCAGTTGGAGATGGCCGACCTCGGCGGCGATGATCGACTGGCAGTACGCCGACAGCGAGGAGTCGCGGACGGTCAGCGGCTCGTAGTACGCGAAGTTCCGTACCTTCTGGGCGTGTTCGAAGGCGTCTCCGCGCAGGAACATCGCCAGCACCAGGTCGGCCTGCTTGACCACCTGCTTGCGGTACAGGTCGAAGTAGGCGTAGTTGAGCAGCAGCGGATAGTGCGCCGGATCGGTCTCGGCGAAGTTCCACACCTGGTGCCGGGTGAAGCCCTTGGACTGCTCGTGGACCCCCAGCTCCTCGTTGTACGGCAGGGACATCGCCGCCGCCGCGTCCCGCCAGGCCGCCGTCTCCTCGTCGGTGACGCCCAACTCGGCGGCCCGGCGCGGATGGCGCTCGGCGGCGTCCGCCGCCGCGACGAGATTCGCCTGCGCCATCAGGTTGGTGTACGCGTTGTCGTCGCTGATCGCGCTGTACTCGTCGGGCCCGGTCACGCCGTCGATGTGGAAGGCCCCCGCGTGGTCGTGATGACCCAGGGACCGCCACAACCTGGCGGTTTCCGCGAGGAGTTCGAGCCCGATGTTCTCCTCGAAGTCCCGGTCGCCGGTGGTCGTCACATAGCGCACCACCGCGTCGGCGATGTCGGCGTTGATGTGGAAGGCCGCCGTGCCCGCGGGCCAGTACCCCGACGCCTCGGCGCCGTTGATCGTCCGCCACGGGAACGCGGCACCGGCCAGGCCCAGTTGGTGGGCGCGCTCCTGAGCCGCAGGCAGCGTGTTGTGGCGCCAGCGCAGCACCTCCGAGGTCGCGCGCGGCGCGGTGAAGGTCAGCACCGGCAGCACGGCCGTCTCGGCGTCCCAGAAGGTGTGACCGTCGTAGCCGGAGCCGGTCAAGCCCTTGGCGGGGATCGCCCGTTCCTCGGCCCGCGCACCGGCCTGCAGCACGTGGAAGAGCCCGAAGCGCACCGCCTGCTGGATCTCGGTGTCGCCGTCGACCTCCACGTCCGCCCGGTCCCAGAAGTCGTCCAGGTAGGCGCGCTGCTGCTCCAGCAGGCCGTCCCACCCGGTGTCGCGGGCGCCGACCAGCGCCGCGTCCGCCTGGTCGCGCAGCGCGGGCAGCGACCGGGTCGCCGACCAGCCGTACGCGACGAATTTCTCCAGCCGCAGCCGCTGCCCGGACTCCAGTACGGAGGTGATGGTGAGCCTGCTGACGTCGTCGTCGGACTCCGAGGAGACCTTCGTGGTCGCCTCGGGGCCGTCCACGCGGTGATCGGCGGCGGCGGCCAGCCGCAGGCCGCTGCGGGCCGTGGAGTGCACCAGCCGCAGCCGGGTGCCGGACGCGAAGTTCTCCTCCGGCACCAGCGGGTTCTCCAGCGCGGCGGCCCGCCGCGGGTCGCCCTCGCTGCGCGGCACCTCCTCGTTGGCCACCAGTTCCGACTGCACGACCACCCGCAGGCTGCCGTCCAGCGGCTCCACCTCGTACGCGACGGCGGCCACCGCGCGCTGCGTGAAGGACACCATGCGCGTCGAACGCACCCGCACCACGCGGCCCGCGGGGGAGACCCACTCGCACACCCGGCGCAACACCCCGGCCCGCAGGTCCAGTTCACGCTCGTGCGAACGGATCGTGCCGTACCGCAGGTCGAACGGCTCGTCGTCCACCAGCAGCCGGATGATCTTGCCGTTGGTGACGTTGATGACGGTCTGCCCGGACTCCGGGTCGCCGTAGGCCGCTTCGGCGTACGGCAGCGGGTGCGTCTCGTGCAGCCCGTTGAGGTATGAGCCGGGCAGGCCGTTCGGCTCGCCCTCGTCGAGGTTGCCGCGCCAGCCGATGTGCCCGTTGGAGACGGCGAAGACGGACTCGCTCTGCGGCAGCACGTCCAGATTCAGTTCGGACTCGCGCAGGCTCCAGGGGGCGACCTCATAGGCGGGGTCGGTGATCACGCGGTCACTCCGATCAGGTCGGCGAGGTCCTTCACGACGGTGTCGGCGCCGTGCTCGCGCAGCGCGTCGGTCTGTCCGACCCGGTCCACGCCGACGACGAAGCCGAAGTGCCCGGAGCGGCCCGCGTCCATGCCGACCAGCGCGTCCTCGAAGACCGCCGCGCGGGCGGCGTCGAAGCCCAGTTCCTCGGCCGCGGCCAGGAAGGTGTCCGGGTGGGGCTTGCCCGGCAGATGCCGCTCCTTGGCGACAACACCGTCCACCCGTACGTCCAGCAGGTGCTCGATGCCCGCGGAGACCAGCACGTCACGGCAGTTGGCGCTGGACGACACCACCGCCGTGCGCAGGCCCGCCGCCCGTACCGCCTCCAGGTAGCGCACCGAGCCGGGGTAGGGGCGTACGCCTTCGGTGCGGATCTTCTCCAGCACGACGTCGTTCTTGCGGTTGCCGAGGCCGTTGACGGTCTGCCGGTCCGGTGGGTCGCCGTCCTCGCCCTCGGGCAGTTCGATGCCGCGGGCCTGGAGGAAGGTGCGCACGCCGTCGGCGCGCGGACGTCCGTCCACGTACGCGTCGTAGTCCGCCTTCGCGTCGAAGGGGCGGAAACCCTCGCCGTCCCTGTCCCGCAGGAAGTCGTCGAAGGTCTCCTTCCACGCGGCCGCGTGCACCAGCGCGGTCGGCGTCAGCACGCCGTCCAGGTCGAAGAGGCACGCTCGTACGCCATGGGGCAGTCCGATCTCCGTCATGCCGCACAGGTTCCCACTGATAGCCGACACCATGCCGACCAGGGGGTGAAGACCCCCCGTGTCGCCGAACGCCGGGCGGCCGGGAGGCGCGAGGTCCGCGACCCCGCCCGCGTCGCGCGTGTCGTGCGCCGGGTCCGGGTGCCGGGTCCGGGTGCCGCCCGGCGTGTCGTGCGCCGGGTCAGCCGGACACGGGGAGCCTGCGGACCTTCACGGCGTTGTCGGTACGCGTGGTCGGGCGCCCGTCGGGGTCGTTCTGGATCCGCTCGTGCTCCGCGCAGAGCAGCACCTCCCACGCGCCGTCCGGCAGTTCGAGGCAGGCCAGCACCTCCTGCGGCGAGGGCAGATGCACCTCGGGGTGCGGGTTCTTCTCCCAGGCGGGGAAGCCCGAGTGGCCGACGACGAGCAGGACGCCGCCGGGCGCGACGGCCGCCGCCGCTGTCCGCAGGATCTCCTCGCGCGGCATCTCGCCCGGGGTGTGCAGGAATTGGGCCGAGACGAGGTCGAACGCGCCCTCGGGGAAGGACACGCCGAGGTCGTGCCGCTGCCAGTCGATCCGGTCGCCGACGCCCGCCTCCTCGGCGTGCCGCGCCGCGCGGTCGAGCGCGACCCCCGAGATGTCGGTGGCGGTGACCCGCCAGCCCTGCCCGGCGAGCCAGATCGCGTCGCCGCCCTCGCCGGAGCCCAGGTCGAGCGCCCGGCCGGGTGGCAGCCCGGCCACCTCGCGGACCAGGACCGTATTGGGATCGCCGCTCCAGATCCGCTCGCTCCCGGAGTAGCGGGCGTTCCAGAACTCCTCGCCCTGGAGTTCCTCGGTCGCCGGAGTGTTGTCGGTCATCGGCCTGTCCTTGCCCTTCGTGAGTCTTGTGATCTTCGTGGCGCGCGCCCGCACGGGCGTGTCGCCGTCGTCCGCGCGGTGGCGTCGGCGCGCCGTTCCCGTACGGGTCGGTGCCGTCCTCGTACCGCTGGGAGCCGTCCTCGTACCGCTCGGTGCAGTCCCCGTACCGCTCGGTGCCGTCCTCGTACCGCTGGGAGCCGCGCGCCCTACGCGGTCGGCGCGGCGTCCGCCGAAGCGCGGCGCGCGGCCACCGCGGCCAGCGTCTCCTGCTCGGTCAGATCCGCGTTGATCGCCGCGGCGGCCCTGACACCCGCCGTGGCGCCGCCGATGAGGATCTCGACAGGTGAGGCCACATTGCCGGCGACCCAGACGCCCGGCACGGCGGTGGCGCCGGTCGGATCGGCCTCGACCCGGGTGCCGATCGGCACCCCGCCGATCTCCTGCTCGACCGTGGTCAGACCGAGGTCCGCCAGCAGATCCGTCCTGGCGTCCAGGCGGGTGGACACCACCAGCGCCTGGCAGGGGATCACCCGGCCACCGGCCAGAGTCATGCCGGTGAGCCGGTCGTCGGTCACCTCCACGGCGGCCACCTCGCCCTCGACCACGGCGATCCCGCGGGCGGCCAGCCGCTCGTACTGCTCGTCGTCCGGCTCGGGCGCGGTGTGCACGAAGAGGGTGACGTCCTGGCTCCACTGCCGCCACATCAGCGCCTGGGGCACCGCCAGCGGGCCGGTGCCCAGCACGCCGATCGCCTGGCCGCTCACCTCCCAGCCGTGGCAGTACGGGCAGTGCAGCACCTCGCGCCCCCACCGCCCGGCCAGCCCCCGCACCTCGGGCAGCCCGTCCACCAGGCCGGTCGCCAGCAGCAGCCGCTCGGCGCGGACCGCTGAGCCGTCGTCCAGCCCGACACGGAAACCGCCGCCGTCGAGCCGCGCGGCCGAGACGGCCCGGCCCTCGGCGGTCTCACCGCCGTAGCGGGCCACCTCCTCCCGGCCGGTGGCCAGCAGCTCCGCGGGCTTCGCGCCCTCGCGGCCCAGATAGTTGTGGATGCCGTCGGCGGGCGCGTTGCGCGGCTCGCCCGCGTCGATCACCAGCACCGAGCGGCGCGCCCGGCCCAGCGTCAGGGCCGCGCTCAGCCCGGCCGCCCCGCCGCCGACCACCACGACGTCGAAGCGCCGCTCCCCGGCCGCCTCCGTACGCGCCGCCGCCTGCCCGTTTCCGTTCCCGCTCACCTTGTCGGTCATGGTGACCACCTCCGAGCACGGAGCATCGGACACCTGGCGTGCGGGCGGCAAACATTGTTGCCGGAATAGCAATATTGATCCGGGTCGGCCGGGGTACCCGTGGACAAGGGGACCACGACGCGAGGAGACGGCATGGAGTACACCCGGCTGGGCACGACGGGCCTGAAGGTGTCACGGATCGCCCTGGGGATGATGAGCTACGGCGACCCGGCCAACCGGGCGTGGATGCTCGACGAGGAAGCGTCCGAGCCTCTGGTGCGGCGGGCCGTCGAGGGCGGTGTGACGTTCTTCGACACCGCCGACATGTACTCGCTCGGCCGCAGCGAGGAGATCACCGGACGGCTGCTGAGCAAGCTCTTCGCCCACCGCGACGACTACGTGCTCGCCACCAAGGTCTGCCTGCCGATGGGACCGGGCCCCAACGACGGAGGACTGTCCCGCAAGCACATCCTGGCGGGCATCGACGCCTCACTGCGCCGGCTCGGCACCGACCACGTGGACCTCTACCAGATCCACCGCTGGGACTACGAGACCCCCATCGAGGAGACGATGGAAGCGCTCGCCGACGTCGTCCGCTCGGGCAAGGCCCGCTACATCGGCGCGTCCAGCATGTTCGCGTACCAGTTCGCCACCGCCCAGTACACGGCGAAGGCGGCGGGACAGCCGCGCTTCGTGTCGATGCAGAACCACTACAACCTCGTCTACCGCGAGGAGGAGCGGGAGATGATCCCGCTCTGCCGGGAGCAGGGCGTCGGCGCCATCCCCTGGAGCCCGCTGGCCCGCGGCCTGCTCGCCGGATCACGCGGCAGGGACGGCGAGCGCAGGACCGTACGCTCCGGCAGCGACGCCTACGCCGACGAGCTGTACACCGAGGCCGACTTCGACGTGGTCGACGCCGTCCGCGCCGTCGCGGACGAACGCGGCGTGCCCATGGCCCGGATCGCGCTCGCCTGGCTGCTCAGCCGACCTGCCGTGACCGCCCCCATCGTCGGCGCCACCAAGCTCGCCCACGTGGACGACGCCGTCGGCGCGGTCGAGGTGACCCTCACCGACGACGAGATCGCCCGTCTCGAAGCGCCCTACGTCCCGCACACGATCCGCGGCCACCGGTGACGTCCGTCGGCCGTGCGCGGGCCCCGGCCACGGGACCGCACGCGGTCCCGGAGCAGGCCGGGGCCTGAGGTCAGCGCGCGGTCTCCGGCTGCGACGGCTCGGGGGAGACCCGCGCGGCCGGGGCGGGGCGACCGCCGGAGCGGCGGAAGAAGAAGTACAGCGTGGGCACGAGGTAGACGCCCCAGGCGCAGACCTGGAGCACCGTCGGGTCCGGCTGGAAGTTGAAGACGCCCTTGAGCAGGGTGCCGTACCAGCTGTCCGGCGGGATCGTGGAGCTGATGTCGAAGGCCAGGCTGTTCAGGCCACCGATCCAGCCCGCCTCCTGGAGGTCGTGCAGACCGTACGCGAGCACACCGGCCGCGACCACGACCAGCATGGCACCGGTCCAGGTGAAGAACTTCGCCAGATTGATCCGCACCGCGCCCCGGTAGAACAGCCAGCCCAGGATCACGGCGGTGACCAGGCCGAGCATCGCGCCGATCAGCGGACGGACGCCGTCGTCGCTCGACTGCACGGCCGTCCACACGAACAGCGCCGTCTCCAGGCCCTCGCGGCCGACGGACAGGAAGGCCGTGACGACCAGCGCGGTCGTGCCCATCGCGAGCGCGGCGTCCAGCTTGCCGTGCAGCTCGGCCTTCAGATGCCGCGCGGTGCGGCGCATCCAGAACACCATCCAGGTGACCAGCGCGACCGCGATGATGGACAGCGAACCGCCCAGCGCCTCCTGGGCCTTGAAGGTCAGCTCCGACGAACCGAACTGGAGCAGCGCGCCGAAGCCGAAGCTCAGCAGCACGGCGGCGCCGATGCCGGTCCAGACCGGCGGCAGGCTCTCGCGCCGCTCCGACTTGACCAGGTAGGCGATCAGGATGCAGACGATCAGGCTGGCTTCCAGGCCCTCTCGCAGGCCGATCAGATAGTTGGCGAACACGGCGGTACTCCAGGGGCCGGGACGGGTGGGACGCTGGTCGGGGGGAGGGGCGAGGTCAGCCGAGCAGGGACTGCCCCCACCATTCGCCGGATTTCCGAACGCCGGGCGGGCAGGCGAAGTGCGCGGAACCGACGTGCTGGATGTACTCGTTGAGCGCGTCGCTCGCGGCGAGCCGCCGCTGCAACGGGACGAACGCCTTACGGGTGTCGCGCTGGTACGCGAGGAAGAACAGCCCCGCGTCCAGCCGCCCCAGACCGTCCGAGCCGTCGGTGAAGGAGAAGCCGCGGCGCAGGATCATCTGCCCGGCGTTGCTGTCCGGATGGGCCAGGCGTACATGCGCGTCCTTCGGCATCAGCCCGAGGTCGGGCGTGTCGCGCTCGCGCTGCTTGCCGTACGGCGCGCCCTCGCCCTTGGTGCGGCCGAACACGTCCTCCTGCGCCTGGAGGCCCTCGCGGTCCCAGGTCTCGATGTGCATACGGATCCGGCGCGCGACCAGGTACGAGCCGCCGGTCATCCAGTCGGGACCGTCCCCCGGCCCCGCCCACACATGGCCGTCCAGCGTCGATGTGTCGGTGCCCGACACATTGTGCGTGCCGTCCTTGAAGCCCATCAGATTGCGCGGCGTCTGCGCGTCCGGCGTCGTCGAGGACGTCTTGCCGAAGCCGAGCTGCGACCAGCGCACCGACACCTTGCCCATGCCGATCCTGGCGAGATTGCGGATCGCGTGCACCGCGACCTGCGGATCGTCCGCGCATGCCTGGACGCACAGGTCGCCGCCGCTGCGGGCCGGGTCGAGATTGTCGCCGGGGAAATGCGGCAGGTCGATCAGCGCCGCAGGGCGCCGGGCACGCAGACCGAACCGGTCGGTGCGCGTGCCGTCCTCGGCGACCTGCTCGAACAGACTCGGGCCGAAGCCGACCGTGAGGGTCAGCCGGGAGGCGGGCAGGCCCAGCGCCTCACCGGTGTCGTCCGGCGGCGCCTCGGCCGGCCCGTCCACCGCGCCCGTGCCGACCTCGCGTCCTGCCGTCATCGCGGCGGCTGCGCTCGTCCACTCCTTGAGCAGCGCGGCCAGCTCAGCCTTGTCGTCGGTGAGGACGTCGAACGCCGCGAAGTGCAGCCGGTCCTGGACGGGGGTGGCGATGCCCGCCTGGTGCTCACCGTAGAAGGGGACGGAGCCGTCGGAGGACGCGGAGCCGCCGTTCGTACCGCTGGTCACCGCCGCCGCGACCGAGCCGCCGCCCGCCGCGCCGAGGGCGAGTCCGGCACCGGCCCAGCCCATGACCGCGCGGCGGCTGAGCGCCCGGTGGGTACGGTCGTCCGCGGATGTGTCGGTGCTCGTGCTCGTGTCGGTATCCGTGCTCGTGTCCGCGGTCGTGCCCTGTGGGGCGGTCGAGGCGGGCTCGGCGCCCTCGGGGTCTGCGGGGGTGGACTCGGTGCCGCCGGTACCGGCTGCTTCGTCCATGAACGGTGGCCCTTCTATCGGTTCTGCGTCGTGCGTACCGCAGCCGTGACCCTCCCTGTGCGGGAGTGCCACGGCTCGGTGAGCTGCGGTTTCGGCGCCCGGGCAGCCGGGCGCCGAGGGCTACTTGGCGGGTGCGACAGCCGCGGCGAGCTTGGACAGCGGCTCGGCGAGCGAGTTGACCGCGTCGGAGAACGCCTTGCGCTCCTTCTCGGTGACCTTGTCGTACGAGACGAAGCCGTCGCCCTGCCGGTACTTGTCCAGCAGCGTCTGGATGTCGGCGAATTCGGTGTCCAGGGTCTTGGACAGCGCCGGGTCCTTCTCGGCGGCGACCGGCTTCAGCAGCTCGTACGCCTTGCGGGCGCCCGCCACGTTCGCGTCGAAGTCCGACAGGTCGGTGTGGCTGTAGCGGTCCTCCTCACCGGTGACCTTGCCGGTGGCGACCTCGTCCAGCAGCTCCTTGGCGCCGTTGGCCATGCTGGTCGGCGTGATGTCGGCGGTGCCGACCCGCTTCTGCCAGTCCTTGAGGTCGGCCACCAGCGCGTCGGCGAGGGTGCTGTCCTCGGGGGTCAGCTTGCCGTCGGCCCAAAGCGCCTTCTCCAGCCGGTGCCAGCCGGTCCACTTCTGGCCGTCCTCCAGACCGTCCTCGCGGGTGTCGGTCTTCGGGTCGATGTCACCGAAGCTCTCGGCGACCGGCTCGGTGCGCTCCCAGCCGACCCGCGACGGGGCGAAGGCGGCCTTGGCCGCGGCCACGTCACCGGCCTTGATCGCGTCGGCGAACTTCTGCACCAGCGGGATCGTCAGGTCGGCCTGCTCCTGCGCGTACTTGCGGTACGAGGCGACGGCCTCGTCGAGCCGCGGGTCACCGGGCTTGGGCGCGTTGGCGCCGGTCACGGTGATCTTCTGCCGGATGCCGTCGCCTTTCATGCCCGGCTTGCAGGCCACCTCGTACGTGCCCGCCTTGATCTGCGCGGTGATGGTGGCGCTGGTGCCGGGGCCGATGTTCTCCCGCTCGGTGACGATGCGGTCGCCCGGCGCGTAGACGTAGACCTCGGTGACCTTGGAGCCCTTGTTGTGCACGTCCAGGCTGACGGAACCGGCGGGGAACTCCGTGCGCGAGACCTTGCAGGAGCTGTCGGCCGCGTCCACCCGTATCGCGCCGTCGGACGAGGCGTCGTTCTTCTTCGCGCAGCCGGTGACGGCGGCCGTGCCGAGGACGACCAGGGAGAGCAGGGCGACAGCGGAGGCTCTGGGCACGGCAGGCATGGGTCAACAACTCCACGGGCGGGAAAGGGGCGAAGACGACGACGGGTGCGCAGGCAGGTAAAAACACACGGTTTGCCTTAGGCAAGGCAAACCTTAGTGAAAAGCCTGTGACGTGTCCATGTGATCAGCATCGCTCCCCGACTGACCGACTGACCGACTGACCGACTGACCGACTGACCGACCGGCGGGCCGACCTGGCCGACGGGCCGGCCGACCGATCCGGGCCCGGTCCTCCGCGGCTCAGGCCCGGTATTCGGTCAGGTCGATCGCGTGCACCCGCACCGGGCGGCCGGACACCGGGTGGGTCGTCGTGCGGTCCGGGACCATGCCGAGCTTGCGCATCACGTTCTCGGAGGCGTCGTTGCCGAGCTGCGCGATGCTGATCACGCGGTCGAGGCCGCGGTCCTGGAGGGCGAACTCCAAGGTGGCGTGAGCGGCCTCCGACGCGTAACCCTGCCCCCAGAACTGGCGGCCGAGCCGCCAGCCGATCTCCACCGCGGGCAGTACCTCGGGCAGGAACGTGGGCACGGACAGCCCCGTGAACCCGGCCAGTTCGCCCGAGGCGAGGAGTTCGACGGCGAAGAGGCCGAAGCCCTCGTCGTCCCACTCCTCCTCCCACCGCTCGATGGACTCCGCGGTCTGCTCCAGGTCGCGGGGCAGCCCGTCGCCGATGTAGCGCATGACCTCCGGGTCGGCGTTGATCTCGGCCATCGGCGCGATGTCGTCCTCGCGCCAGCGGCGCAGGACCAGGCGGGGCGTGCGGATCTCGGTCATGGCCCCATCCTGTCGAAGTCCGCGGCCGGGTCACAATCGGCTTCCCCGGCGGACATGGCCGCGGCGCCCGCAGGGCTCAGGGCACCACCTGGATCTTCCGGCCCTTGCCTGCCTTGAACCGCTCGAGCGCCGACGCGTAGTCGACCAGCGGCAGCCGGTCGCTGATGAAGACCTCCGGGTCGAGCACCCCGCCCGCGAACAGCTCGGCGGCCCGCTCGTAGCTGTGCAGGACGGCCATCGAGCCGGTGATCGTGATCTCCTGGTTGTAGATGCGGTACGGCTCGATCGTCGCGCGCGCGGCGTAGTCGGCCACGCCGAACTGGAGGAAGGTGCCGCCCTTGCCGACCCGGTCCAGCGCGTCCTGGATGGCCTGCGCGTTGCCGGTCGCGTCGATCACGACGTCCCAGCCGCGCGGGCGGGCGATCTCGTCCGCGTTGGTCGCCACCTGCGAGCAGCCCAGCGCCGTGGCCGTGGTCAGCCGCTCCTCGTTGATGTCGACGACGTCGACGGTCGCGGCGCCGGTCCGCTTGGCCAGCTCCAGCATCATCAGGCCCATGGTGCCGGAGCCGTAGATCAGGACGTGGCTGGCCAGTTGGCTGCGCAGGATGTCGTAGCCGCGTACGGCGCAGGACAGCGGTTCGATGAGCGCCGCGTCCACCGTCCGTATGTGCTCGGGGAGTTTGACGCAGTTGGCGACCGGGGCGGCGGCGAATTCGGCGGCGCCGCCGGGGACGGTCACGCCGATCGCGGCCCACCGCTCGCACAGATTGCTCCGCCCGATCCGGCAGTAGTGGCACTCGTGGCAGTACAGCGACGGGTCGACCGCCACCTGGTCGCCCACGGCCAGCTCGCGGACCTCGGAGCCCACGGCGACGATCTCACCGGCGAACTCGTGCCCCGGCACGATCGGCAGGGTCGGGGCGAACTCGCCCTGGAGGATGTGCAGATCGGTGCCGCACAGACCGCAGGCCGCGACCTGGACCACGACGTCCCGGGGGCCGGGCGCCGGGTCGTCGACGGTCTCGATGCCGACGACACCGGGGGAGCTGATGACGGCTGCTTTCACTTGACGGCTCCAAGAGAGAGGCCCTGGACGAGCTTGTCCTGGGCGGCGAATCCGGCGGCCAGTACCGGCAGGGATATACAGACGGCGGCGGCGCACACCTTGGCGAGGAACAGGCCCTGGCTGGTGACGAATCCGGTGAGGAACACCGGCGCGGTACCGGCCACCACACCGGTCAGCACCCGCGCGAAGAGCAGTTCGTTCCAACTGAAGATGAACGAGATCAGCGCGGTCGCGGCGATCCCCGGGGTGACGACCGGGGCGATGATCCGTACCAGGATGGTCGGCAGGCCCGCGCCGTCGATCGAGGCGGCCTCCAGGATCTCCACCGGGACCTCGGCGAGGAACGAGCGCATCATCCACACCGCGATCGGCAGATTCATCGAGGTGTAGAGCAGGATCAGCAGCCAGATGTTGTCCAGCAGACCGGCGTTCTTCGCGATCAGATAGACCGGCAGCAGGCCCGCGACGGCGGGCAGCATCTTGGTCGACAGGAAGAAGAACATCACGTCGGTCCACTTGCGCACCGGCTTGATCGACAGCGCGTACGCGGCGGGGAAGGACAGCACCAGTACGAGGGCGGTGGAAACCGCCGCCGCTGTCAGGGAGTTGACCAGCGGTGGCCACGGGCTGACGCCGGTGCCGGAGCCGAAGAACTCCCGGTAGCCGTGGAGCGTCAGTGACGCCCCGAGCTTCGGCGGGTTGGTCGCCGCGTCCTGCTCGCTGTGGAAGGAGGTGAGCACCATCCACGCGAAGGGCAGGAAGAAGACGATCCCGCACAGCCAGGCCAGCAGGCCGAGCAGTGAGCGGTTGCGCCGCTCCTTGCGGGCGGCGGGCGCCGTACGGCGGCGGGCGGTGGTCACGGAGACGGTAGCCATCACCGGGTCTCCTCTCGGAACAGCGACGAGACGGTGCGCAGCGCGAAGGTGGCCACGATGATCGACAGGATGACCACGATGACGCCCGCGGCGGACGCCTGCCCGTAGTCGTGCGCCTGGTAGAAGGTCGTGTAGACGGTGTAGGGGAGGTTGGCGGTGCCGAGACCGCCGGAGGTGATGGTGAACACGGCGTCGAAGTTCTGCACCACGTACACCGACCCGAGCAGGGCCGCCAGTTCGAGATAGCGGCGCAGGTACGGGAAGGTCAGATAGCGGAAGATCTGCCAGGTGCCCGCGCCGTCCACCCGCGCCGCCTCGGCGATGTCCATCGGCCGGCTCTGGAGCCCGGCGAGCAGGATCAGCATCATGAACGGCGTCCACTGCCACACCAGCGACGCCTCGACGGCCAGCAGCGGGTGGGTGGACAGCCAGTCCGGCTGCGGCGCGTTGTCGCTGCCGAACAGCTTCCACAGCCAGTTGAGCGAGCCGTTGATCAGGCCGTACGACGCGTTGTACAGCGCGTGCTTCCACAGCAGCGCGGACGCCACCGGTACCACAAGGAACGGCGTGATGAGCATGGTGCGCACGATGCCCCGGCCGAGGAACTTCCGGTCGAGCAGCAGCGCGAGGCCGAGGCCGAGCAGCAGGCTGACCAGGACCACGGAGACGGTCAGCACGACCGTGGTGGTCAGGGCGTGGCGCAGTTGCGGGTCGGTGAACTCTTCCTTGTAGTTCTGGAGGCCGGCGAAACCGCGGTCACCGGGGTCGAGGGCGTTCCACCGCATGAACGAGATCACCAGGGTGCCGACGAACGGCAGTTGGGTGACCACGATCATGAAGACCAGGGCCGGCAGCAGCGGGGCCCGCCGGACCCAGGCGCCGGGGGACCGGCGCGCGGCGGGCGGCGCAGGCTCTTGCTCGGTCTGCGGCGCGCGGATGCGTCTGGTGAGGGAAGGGGTGCTCATGGTGTCAGTCGTCTCTCTCCGCTTCGCGCCCCGGGCCCGCCGCCCGGCCCCGTCGTGCGGGGGGCCGGGGGCGGCCGGGACCGTCGGGTGGGGCGGTGGCGGTCAGTTCCCCGCGTACTTGTCGGCGACCTTCTCTGCGAGCTTCTGGCTCGCGGACAAGGCGCTCTTCACGCTGGTCTGGCCCGCGATGGCGGAGCTGATCTGCTGCGAGACCTGGGTGCCCAGATCGGTGAACTCGGGGATGCCGACGAACTGGATGCCGGGCGCGGGCCGCGGCTGGATGCCCGGGTTCGTCGGGTTGGCCGCCTCGAGCGCGGTCTCGGTGGCCTTGGCGAACGCCGAGGCGGAGGCGACGTAGTCCGGATTCTGGTACGTGGAGGTGCGCTTGCCGGCCGGGACCCGCGACCAGCCCAGTTGCTTGCCGACCAGTTCCTCGTAGCCCTTGCCCGAGGCCCACGAGATGAACTTCCAGGCGTCGTCCTGGTGCTTGCTGGCCTTCTGCAGGCCCCAGGCCCAGGTGTAGAGCCAGCCGGAGCTCTTGGTCTGGTCGACCGGAGCGGGCGCGTAGCCGAGCTTGCCCGCCACCGGTGAGTCCTTGGCCTCCAGCGAACCGGCCGCCGACGTCGCGTCGTACCACATGGCGACCTTGCCCTGCTCCAGGTCGTTGAGGCACTCGGTGAACCCGGCCTGCGGGGCTCCGGCCTCACCGTGGGCGCGCACCAGGTCCACGTAGAACTGCGTCGCCTTGGTGAAGGCGGGGCTGTTGACCTGGGCCTTCCAGTCCTTGTCGAACCAGGTGCCGCCCATGGTGTTGACCACGGTCGTCAGCGGGGCGATGACCTCGCCCCAGCCGGGCTGGCCGCGCAGGCAGATGCCCTTCATGCCGGACCGCGCGCCGTCGACCTTCGCGGCGAGGTCCGCGACCTGCGCCCAGGTCGGGTTGGCGGGCATCGTCAGGTTCTTCGCCGCGAAGACGTCCTTGCGGTACATCAGGAACGACGACTCGCCGTAGAAGGGCTCGGCGTAGATGTCGTTCTTGTACGTCAGCGACTGCTCGAGCGCGGGCAGGATGTCGCTCTGCGCGAAGGCCGTGTCGGACTTGGTGTGCGCGGTGAGCGGGGCGAGCCAGCCGTTCTTGGCGTAGATCGGCGTCTCGTAGTTGCTGATGGTCGCGACGTCGTACTGGCCGGCCTGGCTGGAGAAGTCCTGGGTGATCTTGTCCCGGACGTCGTTCTCGGGCAGCACCGTGAAATTGACCTTGATACCGGTGGACTTGGTGAAGTTGGCGGCGGTGAGCTTTTGAAGGTCCTCCATCTGCGGGTTGTTGACCATCAGTACGTTGATGGAGTGACCGCCGGAGCTTCCGCCGGAGCCGCCGGCGCCGGAACAGGCCGCGAGCAGGGTGCCGCAGACGGCGAGGGCGAGCGGGGGCAGCAGGCGGGGAAGGCTTCTCGTTCTCGGTGTCATGATTCGTCCCTTTCATGACCGGGGATGAGGGTGGGTGGAGCGGGAGTCGTGGTGCGGGAGGGCAGGGGGTAGCCCGGATCGGCGTACCGGGAAGGTGCGGAAGGCGGGGGAGCGCCGGGACTGCGGGGGGGGGCGGGGCCTGCGGGGAGCTCGGAGATCGCGGGGGGGTGGGGGGAGGGGAAAGGGGGAGCGGCGCGGGGCGGGCCCGCGGGTCAGACTCTGAAGACGCGGGGTCCCAGAAGTGCGTAGCGGTGCGCCTCGGCGCTGGACAGACCGGTGTCGGTGACGATCGCCTCGAAGTCGCCGACCTGGGCGAAGCGGCAGAAGCTGCTCGCGCCGAATTTGCTGTGGTGGCCCATGAAGATCCGGCGCCGGGAGACCTCCAGCGCCTTGGCCTTGACGTCGGCGACCACGGGATCCGGTGTGGTCAGGCCGAGTTCGCGGGAGATGCCGTTCGACCCGACGAAGGCCAGGTCGATGACGAAGCCCGCGAGCATGTCGCAGGCCCAGGAGCCGACGGTGGCCAGCGTCCGGGCCCGGACACGGCCACCGAGCAGCAGCACAGTGGTGTTGGCGGAGTCCGCGACGGCCGCCGCGGTGGTCAACGACGCGGTGACCACCGTCAGCGGCCGGTCGCTGGGCAGCAGCGCGGCGAGCAGTTGAGGGGTGTAGCCCTCGTCCACGAAGACGGTCTCCGCCTCGCCGAGCAGCTTGACCGCCTCGGCCGCGATCCGTCGCTTGTCGGCGACGTGCAGCGTCACCCGCTGGGCGAGGTCGGTCTCGAACCCCGCGCCCTCGACGGGATAGGCGCCGCCGTACGTCCTGCGGACCAGACCGCGGCTCTCCAGTACGCCCAGATCGCGGCGGATGGTCTCCGGCGCCACCTTGAGATCGGCGGCCATCACGGTGACCTCGACCTGACCCTGGTGGCGCGCGAGCGCGAGGATCCGATGTTGGCGTTCTTGTGCTCTCACGGTCACCACCTGTCTCTTCGCCGGTCCGGGCAAGGCGTGCCCGGTTTTGCCCGTGGAAGAGTTATACCAACGCCACTTTGACAGGGACCGGCCCATAACGGACAACAAACTGCCCGGTGTTGCCCGGACCGGTCGGCAAGAGTGCCAGTTCAGAGGGTGTATTGGCGATCAGGTGGTGTGGTGGTTGGCCATACGGCCCGTGGAAGTGCCCGTTTCGGACGACGGGCAGGCAACGGGCGGCCCGCAGGGCACGCGGCGTGCGCCGGACGTGCGAGCGGCGGGCGGCCGACAGGTGGACCGCGGGCGGGCGGCGGCGCCCGGGACGGATCAGACGAGCGTGAGGACGCGCGGGCCCTGCTCGGTGATCGCGACGGTGTGCTCGATGTGCGCGGCGCGGCTCCCGTCGACCGTGCGCAGCGTCCAGCCGTCCGGGTCCGTACGGTATTCGTCGCGCCCGCCGGACATCAGCATCGGCTCGATCGCGAGGACGAGCCCGTGGCGGAGCGGGAAGCCGCGCCCCGGCCGCCCGCGGTTGGGCACGTGCGGATCCTCGTGCATCTGGCGGCCGATGCCGTGGCCGCCGAAGTCGGTGGGCATGCCGCAGCGCGCCGTGCGCGCCACCGCGCCGACCGCGTGGGAGATGTCGCCGAGGCGGTGGCCGACGACGGCCGCCGCGATGCCCGCGTCCAGGGCGCGCTGGGTGGCGGCGATCAGCTCCACGTCCTCGGGCCGGGGCGTGCCCACGATGAAGCTGACCGCGGCGTCGCCCGCCCAGCCGTCGAGCACCGCGCCGCAGTCGATGCTCACCAGGTCGCCGTCGCGCAGCCGGTAGTCGGTGGGGATGCCGTGCACGAGCGCGTCGTTCACCGACGCGCAGATCACCGCGGGGAAGGGGGAGGGGGCGAAGGACGGCTGGTAGCCGAGGAAGGGGGACGTGGCGCCCGCCTTGTCCAGGACGGCGTGGGCCGCCGCGTCCAGGTCCCGAAGCGATACGCCGACGGCCGCCGCCTCCCGTGCGGCGGCGAGCGCCTGCGCCACGACGCGCCCCGCCTCGCGCATCGCGTCGAGCGCCGCGTCGGTCTTGATCTCCACCATGTGCTGTGACTCCTCGTCGTGCGGGCGGCCGGACTCCTTCCGGCCGCGGCCTCGCCCAATACTTATACCGGTATTAGTATCACGGGCATGGTGAGAACACCCCTGACCCCCGAGGAGCGCGCCCGCGGCGAACGCTTCGGCGCACTGCTCCGCGACGCCCGCGGCGACCGCAGCATGGTGGACGTGGCGGCGGCGGCCGGGGTCTCCGCGGAGACCCTGCGCAAGATCGAGACCGGCCGGGCCCCGACCCCGGCCTTCTTCACCGTGGTCGCCCTGGCGGCGGCGCTCGGCCTGTCCCTGGACGTGCTGGCCACGGCCTGCGCCCCGGAGGAGATCGGGGAGGCGGTGCGGGCACTGTCGGCGTGAGGGCGCGGGAGGTGCCGTGGGCGGGCGGTACGACGGGTCCGGCCGGGTCGTACGGCCTCAGGTGCGGCGGGCGCGCCGCTCGCCGTGCCGAGCGGACACGCCCGGCGCCGCGGGGACCCGGCCGGACCGTGGCGCGACGGCCGTCAGGCCGGGGCCTCGGTGGGATCGGCCGGCGCGGTGGCCGCCGCCTGCGCCGCGTGCGCGAGCAGTTCGTCCACCGACCACTGGTCGTACGCGTGCTCGCCGTACTTCGCCGCGACGATCCGGCCGTCCGGGGCGATCAGGAAGTCGGCGGGCAGACCGAGGCTGCCGCCGGTCGGCACGACCGGGGCCATACGGTTGCGGCGCCGGACCGCGCCCCACATCGAGCTGCCGACCGCGCGCGCGATGGCCGGCCAGACCCGCGGATCGGCCACCGCGCGGATCGAGGTCTCGACCCCGAACTCGCGGTAGAGCGTCTTGTCCGGGTCGCCCACCACGGCGAACGGCAACTCGGCCTCGTACTTGAGCAGTTCCTCGTCGGGGGCGTGGAAGACCACGACCTCGTGGATTCCGGCGGCCCTGATCTCGTCGGCCCGCCGGACGAAGGAGCGCAGGTGCAGATTGCAGACCGGGCATCCAGCGAACCGCCGGAATTGCAGGTGCACCGGATATCCGGCCTCGGGGACGGCGACGGTCTCCCCGGTCATCGTGGTCAGGACGTGTGACGGGGCTAAATCCCCCGCGGTGAAGGTCGTTTCGGTCTTCCGCACCGGCTTGTCTCCTGTCGGTAAAGCGTCGAGAGGCGTCGAGAGGCATCGGGAGGCATCGGGAGGCGTCGATTCGGCGGAGGCGCCGCGAAGGTACGGCAGCGCTGTCGCGGACGGGCGCGATGAGCGGCGACGCTGCCGCTGTCGAGAATAGTCGGCCGAGCGGCGGCGCGTCCGGCCGAACGCTGGGGCCGATTGTCAGCCGAGATATTTGACGATGCCTGACACTATCTGAATCATCCCCTCCGACCTTTCGTGCCCGATACGGACGTTCAACGCGCCTTTCCTGGGCGCCATTCGGGAGAATTCCGGAGGAACCGTCAATCAGGTCTGGACCCTTGACGCACCATTGGATTCAGCAGTTGAATCGGCGCGTGCCCGATACCGCTTGTGCACGGAAGATCGGTGTGAAGGCGCGTGTCAAGGGACTGTGCGTGCCGGACCCCACCGCAAGTCAGCGTAATTCGAGCGGAATTCACCGGGCTGGCCGCGCGCGCCCCGCGCGGCCCACCACGGAACACTGAGTTCATCTGTTGAACAGGCCAACAGCATGAACCCCCACACTCAGTCCACCGATACGCCCGGCGGTCCCGCCGCGCGTCGCCGTTCGGAGTCATCCATGGCAGTGTCACGTCGCAAGTTCGTGAGCGTCACCGCGGCCGGTACGTCCGCCGCCGCCCTCGGCGCCCTGGGCCTGGCCGCGAGAGCCTCGGCGTCCGCCGTCTCCCCGTCCGCGTCGGCCGCCCCCGCCGCGAGCGGGCCGGGAGACGTGGTCGGGAAGGTCACGGTCGGCTATCAGGGCTGGTTCGCCTGCATCGGCGACGGCGCCCCGATCAACGCCTGGTGGCACTGGAGCCCCAACTCCAGCCAGCCCCCGTCGCCGTCCAACACCGGCATCGTCGCCTGGCCCGACATGCGCGACTACACCAAGACGTACCAGACCGCCTACGCGAATCTCGGCAACGGCCAGCCCGCCACGCTCTTCTCGTCCTACGACCAGCAGACCGTGGACACCCACTTCCAGTGGATGCAGCAGAACAACATCGACACCGCCGCGCTCCAGCGCTTCAACCCCGTCGGCGGCGAAGGCCCGACGCGCGACGCGATGGCCACCAAGGTACGCAGCGCGGCGGAGTCGCACGGCCGGAAGTTCTACATCATGTACGACGTCACCGACTGGACCAACATGCAGTCGGAGATCAAGACCGACTGGACCAACAAGATGAAGGCCCACACGGCCTCGTCCGCCTACGCCACCCAGAACGGCAAGCCGGTCGTCTGCATCTGGGGCTTCGGCTTCAACGACGACAAACGCCCGTGGGCGCCCGCGCCCTGCCTGGACGTCGTCAACTGGTTCAAGTCCCAGGGCTGTTACGTCATCGGCGGCGTACCCACCTGGTGGCGGACCGGCGACCGCGACTCCCGCGCCGGATTCAGCGACGTCTACCACGCGTTCAACATGATCTCGCCGTGGATGGTCGGCCGGATCGGCAACGTCTCGGACGCCGACAACTTCTACAACGTGGCGACCGTCCCCGACCTCGCCGAATGCGCCGCCCACGGCATCGACTACCAGCCGTGCGTCCTGCCCGGCGCCGTCACACTCCGCCAGCGCGCGCACGGCGACTTCATGTGGCGGCAGTTCTACAACATGTGCCGGGCCGGGGTGCAGGGCATCTACATCTCGATGTTCGACGAGTACAACGAGGGCAACCAGATCGCCAAGACCGCCGAGTCCCAGGCTTTCGTGCCGACCAACTCCGGGTTCCTGGCACTGGACGAGGACGGCACGGCCTGCTCGTCGGACTACTACCTGCGGCTGACCGGCGACGGCGGCAAGATGCTCAAGGGCCAGATCGCCCTCACCGCGACCCGCCCCACCCAGCCGACGACCACCACACCGGGCGGCGGCACCGGTACCGTGATCAGCCTGCGCGCCCGCGTGAACAACAACTACGTGACCGCCGAGAACGCCGGAGCCGCGGCCCTCATCGCCAACAGGACCGCCATCGGCGCCTGGGAGCAGTTCGACATGATCGACGCGGGCGGCGGCAACATCGCGCTGCGCGCCCACGCCAACAACCGCTACGTCAGCGCGGGTTCCGGCAATCTCATCGCCGACTCCACCACCGTCGGCGCCGCCCAGACCTTCACCCTTGTCCACAACTCCGACGGCAGCGTCAGCCTCCGCGCCCAGGCCACCAACCAGTACGTGACCGCCGAGAACGCGGGCGCCGCGCCGCTGGTCGCCAACCGGGCCGCCATCGGCGCCTGGGAGAAATTCGACCTGATCACCGGCTAGGCCCTAGCGGCAGCGGCTCGCGCACCTGGCGCCTTTCTGCCCGGCACCGCCATCCCCGGGCAGAAAGGCGCCCCGCCATGTCCGGGCCCCGGCGGCCCGCGCGGGCGGACGGTCCGATTCCGCCCGCCGCGGCCGCGGAGTCCGGCCGACCCGTCGGGAAACCCTCCCGGCGTGGCGCGCGAAACAGGGTGGCCGATCGCCGGAGCAGGTGATCTCATGGACGTCGGGGACTGCCGACGCGGGGGCGCGGCGGCACCGAAGAGCCGGTCGAGGACAGGGGCGGGTCGATGTCGCAGGGGGATCCTGCCGGAGCGGTGCCGGAGTTGGAACCGCGGTCGGGCGCGGGGACCGACGAAGAGCACAAGAGCCAGTTGCTCGTACGGGAAGCGCTCTCGGTCATCGGCGCGGTCGTCCAGACGCTGATGGGACTCGTCGCCGACCTCCAGGCGTGGTGCGCGGTCCTGGAGCGCCGGGCGAATGAGGCGGTCGGCATCGACGCCCCGCCGCGGCGCAGGGAACTGGCCGACCACCAGGACCGGTTGGTCGCCGCGGAGTCCCTGCTGGCCAGAGCCCGCAGGGAACGAGAGGCGGCGGAGGAGCTGGCCGTCGGCGTCCGGCGGTCGGCCGTGGAGCAGGGCCGGGCCCGTACGCGACCTGGCCCGTCCCGCACCCCGGTCGTGGACGACGGTCCCGGCTCCGGGGCCGACGAGGGCTCCCGGGTGGGCGCCGCGATCGCCCGGCTGCGGGAATTCGACCTCGCGCTGGAGAGCGCCGACGAACAGCTCGAGGCGTACGACGCCCGGGCCGCCGCCGTACGCGTACTCGTGGAGCCCGGCTCCGAACCGGGTCCGGCCGACGACACCGCCGACGCCGTGACCGGATCGGCCGCGACGCCGAAGACGGCGGACGGCCACGCGGACGGCTACTCGAAGGACGACCGGGAGACGGACGAGGCGGACCCGCCGGAGGACCGGAAGCCGCCGGCCCCGGTCTGGACGACCTGGTGCACCGTCCTGACCGGCTGCGGCCTGCTGCTCGCGGCCATACTGGCCGGCACCAGCTTCACCTACGCGCGCTGGGAGCACCCGGGCGCCGAGGCCGTGACCTGGTACGCGATCGGTGACCTGCTCGCCCTGTGCGTCGTCGTCTTCGTCGGCCTGATGGTGCTCGGCACCCTCGTGGAGCGCTACGAGCTGTCCACCCTGGGGGAGACCTCACTCGTCCTGGCGATCCTGCTGGTGGTGCCCGTGCTCGGGGTGGGGATGTGGCACCCCGAGGCGTTCGGCCATATGGGCATGTGGGGACGGTCGTTGGCGCGCTCGCTGGTGTGAGGCGCAGGCGAGCGCGTCGCGGGCCGCCGTGACGGTCAGTCGGTGCCGAGCGCTGAACGCAGCACGGTGACCGCCTGGTTGATCGCACCCTCCGCGGCCTGCGTGCCGCGCAGCGCGTTGAGCATCACGAAGTCGTGGATGATCGCGGGGTAGCGGGTCGCGGTGACGGCGACACCCGCCTGCCGGAGCTTGTCGGCGTACGCCTCGCCCTCGTCGCGCAGCACATCGGCCTCACCGGTGACGACCAGCGCGGGCGGCAGCCCGGTGAGCTGTTCCGTGGTGGCGCGCAGCGGGGACGCGGTGATCTCGGCGCGCTGCGCGGGGTCCTTCGTGTACTGGTCCCAGAACCACTGCATGCCGTCGCGGCGCAGGAAGTAACCGGTCGCGAACCGGTGGTACGAATCGGTGTCGAAGCTCGCGTCGGTGACCGGGTAGAACAGCACCTGCTGGACGAGCGGCACATCACCGCGCTCCTTGGCCATCAAGGTCAGTGCGGCGGCCATGTTGCCACCGACCGAGTCCCCGGCGACCGCGATACGGCTCGCGTCCAGACCCTTGGCCGCGCCGTCGGTGACGACCCAGCGGGCGACGGCGTAGTTCTGCTCGATCGCGACCGGGTAGCGGGCCTCGGGGGACAGGTCGTACTCGGGGAAGACCACCGCCGCGCCGACACCGGCCGCCAGTTCGCGCACCAGCCGGTCGTGGGTGTGGGCGTTGCCGAACACCCAGCCCGCGCCGTGGATGTAGAGGATCACCGGCAGCGTTCCGACGGCGCCCTTGGGACGGACGACGCGCACCCGTACGGACTCGGTCGGGCCGTCCTCGACGGTCACCCACTCCTCGTCCACCTCGGGCGCGTCGATCTCGCCGGACTGCACCTCGTCGACCGCCTTGCGGCCCGCCACGGGGCCGAGATCGAACAGATACGGCGGGTTGGCCGTGGCGGCGGCGAATTCCGCGGCGGCCGGTTCCAGGACGGGTGCTGCGGAAGTGGACTCGGACATGACGGGGGCTCCTCGTGGGACGGAAGGGGGACGGACGGTGTGGGCGTCGGCTCCGGGTGCGCTCCGGGCCGGCGCGTCGTGGTGGATCGTGCTCGGCCGTGCCCTGTCGTGCTCGGCAGGGCGAGCCGGCCACACCCCAGAAGACTAGGACACGATTAGCTCGTGTACAAGCTAATCGTGCGCGTTGAAATTGCCTCATGGTGAAGCTAGGCTGATCGGTCGACCCCGTCACCCGTCCCCGAGGAGGGCCGCCCCGCATGGACAGCACGGAAGCCGCCGACGCCGAGCCCGCGTTCACCCTGCTCCTGGACGACCAGCTCTGCTTCGCGCTGTACGCGGCCTCCCGTGCGGTCACCAGCCGCTACCGTCCGCTGCTGGACGAGCTCGGCCTCACCTATCCGCAGTACCTGGTGCTGCTGGTGCTCTGGCAGCACGGCGACGTCCCGATCAAGGACGTCGGCGCCGCCCTGCAACTCGACTACGGCACCCTCACCCCGCTGATCAAGCGGCTGGAGGCGGCCGGTCTGGTCCGCCGCGAGCGCAGCGCCGAGGACGAGCGCACCGTCCGCGTCATCCTCACCGAGCGGGGCGACGCGCTGCGCGACCGGGCCCGCGACGTACCCCCCGCGATAGGCGCGGCGATGGGTCTGTCGCCCCGGGAGACCGAGGCCGCCATGACTCTGTTGCGCCGTCTCGCGGACAACGTCTCGGCCGACCTCGCCCGCCGGTCGTAGACCTCGCGCACGCACTCGGAAGGCTTTCCGAAACATTCGGTATTTCATCCTCTTGGGGGTGATCTCGCGGGTGGGCGGTTTTGTGGGTCAACCAATTCCTCCGGCTATTGATGCGCGTCTGCCTGCGGAAACGACTGGTGCCGTACGCCTGACTGGTGGCGAAGCTTTCGTAATCGATGCCGAAAGTGTTGACACGTGACGTGCTCCGCTCAACACTGTCGCGGCAGACGGTCCTCACGAGACGAGGAGGAAGCACGCACATGAACGACGCACCCGCACCCGCACCCGACATGAGCCGCAGACGGCGCCCGTTAGGGCTGCTCAGCCGTTTCCGGCTGCTCATCAGCGGCGCCTGCGCGATAGCGCTGGTCGGCGTGGCCGCGCTCATCCTGCCCGGCACCGCCAACGCCGACACGATCATCACGTCGAACCAGACCGGCACCAACAACGGCTACTACTACTCGTTCTGGACCGACGGCGGCGGATCCGTCTCCATGAACCTGGGCTCCGGCGGCAACTACAGCACCTCGTGGAGCAATGCCGGCAACTTCGTCGCAGGCAAGGGCTGGGCCACCGGCGGACGCCGGAGCGTCGCCTACTCGGGCAGCTTCAACCCCTCGGGCAACGCCTACCTGTCGCTGTACGGATGGACGACGAATCCGCTCGTCGAGTACTACGTCGTCGACAACTACGGCACCTACCGGCCGACCGGCACGTACAAGGGCACGGTCACCAGCGACGGCGGCACGTACGACATCTACGAGACGACACGGGTCAACGCCCCGTCGATCGAGGGCACCCGGACCTTCAACCAGTACTGGAGCGTCCGGCAGTCGAAGCGGACCGGCGGCACCATCACCACGGGCAACCACTTCGACGCGTGGGCCAGCCACGGGATGAGCCTCGGCAGCTTCAACTACATGATCCTCGCCACCGAGGGCTACCAGAGCAGCGGCAACTCCAACATCACGCTGGGAAGCACCGGCGGCACCAACGGAGGGTCGACCACGGGTGGTTCGACCACCGGCGGGTCCACCACCGGGGGCTCCACCGGAGGCGGGGGAAGTTGCACGGCCGCGCTGTCCGCCGGCGAGCAGTGGAGCGACCGCTACAACCTCAACGTCTCGGTCTCGGGCTCCAGTTCGTGGACGGTGACGATGAACGTCCCGGCGCCGGAGAAGATCATCGCGACGTGGAACATCAACGCCACGTATCCCAGTGCCCAGGTCTTGACCGCCAAGCCCAACGGCAGCGGCAACAACTGGGGCGTGACGATCCAGACCAACGGCGCCTGGACCTGGCCGACGGTCTCGTGCAGTCCGAGCTGACGCCGTACGCCGGTACGCGCGTAGCCCGTACGCCCGTATCCCCGGACCGTGTTGCCCGGCACCGCCTTTCGCGGCACCGCGTGTACCGGTACCGCGTGGCCCCGTCATCCCTCCACGGAGTTCGCAACGCCACCACAAGGAGGCCCCCCACATGCGAACCAGACCGCACATGTCATTGCGTTCCCTGATCACGGGACTTGCCGTCGCCGCCACGGCGGTGGCGAGCGCCGTCACCTTCACCGTCGACGCCACCCCGTCGCACGCCGCCACCTGCAACGGGTACGTCGGACTCACCTTCGACGACGGTCCGTCCAACGACCACACCCCGAGCGTCCTCAACGCCCTTCGGCAGAACGGCCTGCGGGCCACGATGTTCAACGAGGGACAGTTCGCCGCGTCCTATCCGTCCCAGGTCCAGGCCGAGATCAACGCGGGGATGTGGGTCGGCAACCACAGCTACACCCACCCCCACCTGATTCAGGAGAGCCAGGCGCAGATCGACTCGGAGGTCTCCAGGACCCAGCAGGCCATCGCCGCGGCGGGCGGCGGCACACCGAAACTGTTCCGTCCGCCGTACGGCGAGACCAACACGACCTTGCAGTCGGTCGAGGCCAAGTACGGTCTGACCCAGATCATCTGGGACGTCGACTCGCAGGACTGGAACGGCGCGAGCACCGACGCGATCGTGCAGGCCAACGCCCGGCTCACCAACGGCCAGATCATCCTCATGCACGAGTGGCCCGCGAACACGCTCGCCGCGATCCCGCGGATCGCGCAGGGCCTGGCGAGCCGCGGCCTGTGCGCGGGCATGATTTCGCCGCAGACCGGCCGCGCCGTCGCCCCCGACAGCGGCGGTACGAGCGGCGGCGGGACCGGCGGCACCACCGGAGGCACGACCGGAGGCACGACCGGAGGCACCACCGGGGGCGGTGGCGGGGGCAGTTGCACCGCGACCCTCTCCGCCGGTCAGCAGTGGAGCGACCGGTACAACCTGAACGTGGCGGTTTCCGGGTCGAGTTCGTGGACGGTGACGATGAACGTTCCGGCGCCGGAGAAGATCATCGCGACGTGGAACATCAACGCCACGTATCCCAGTGCCCAGGTCTTGACCGCCAAGCCGAACGGCAGCGGCAACAACTGGGGTGTGACGATCCAGACCAACGGCGCCTGGACGTGGCCGACGGTGTCGTGCAGTCCGAGCTGACCTGAGCCAGCCCGCGACGAGCGGCGCCGGACCGCGCTGAGGCGCGGGCTCACGCGACCGGGGCGCGGCGGCCGACGGCCGTCGCGCCACCGGCGTTGTCAGTGGTGTGGTGCACGATCGGAGACGTCGGACATTCCACACTGGACGCGGAGCTGATCCAGGGCAGAAAGGGGAGGGCGTCGCCATGACGATCACCAACCAGCAGGTCAAGGAACGGGCGTTCCTCGAGGTGCTGTACGAGGACGAGTATTTTCCCGACCACGTCCTCGACAAGGGGAAGGCCATCCTGCTGGACCTGTGCGAGCGGATCGAGGCGGAGCGGCCCGCGGACCTGAAGGCGCTGTACGCGCTGACGGCGGTCGCGACGGAGCGGTTCAACGCTCTGGAGGCGGAGTTCGACGCCGCGGGCAGCGAGATCGAGACCGTCGCACGAGAGGAGATAGGCGGGGACATCTGGTTCGTGGCGACGGCCTACGGCTTCGAGGACGCGGACGTCGAGGAACTGATCGCCGCCCGCGAGTGGTGACGGCGCGAGTGGCGCCGCCGCCCGCCGCCCGGTGACGCCCGCCGATAACCGGTGGCACCCGCCGACGACCGGTGACGGCCGCGGGCCGCGCGGCTCAGGCCGCCGCGCCGCCGTCCACCCGCAGGACGGTGCCCGTCACGTAGGACGCGCGGTCGCTGAGCAGCCAGGCGGCGGCCTCCGCGATCTCGGCGGGGTCGGCGGCCCGGCGCAGCGGGGTGTGCGCCCTGATCCGGTCGAGCAGACCGGGGGATTTCGCCGCCCAGGCGTGGATCATCTCGGTCAGTGTGCCGCCGGGAGCGATGGCGTTGACGCGGATGCCCTCGGGACCGTACGTGACGGCGGCCGACTCGGTGAGGCTGTTGACCGCCCGCTTCATCGCGCCGTAGGCGGGCAGTTCGGGGTTGCCCCGCAGGCTGCCGACGCTGGAGTTGTTGACGATGGCGCCGGTCCCCGCGGTGGCCCGGATCGCGGCGACCTCGGCGGCCATCGCGAGCCACGGACCCCGGAGGTTCACGGCGTAGAGGCGGTCGAAGTCGGCCTCCGGTACCTGGTCCAGCGGGCCGGGTGACGCGTTCGTGGCGCCGTTGTTGAAGGCGACGTCGAGGCGGCCGAACCGCTCCACCGTACGGTCGACCGCCGCGCGTACGCTCGCCGCGTCGGCCAGGTCGCACACCACGTGGTCGGCAGTGCCGCCCGCCGCCCCGACCTGCTCGGTCACGGCCTTGAGCTGCGCCTCGGTACGGGCCGCGAGCATGACGCGGGCGCCCTCGCGGGCGAAGAGCAGGGCCGCGGCGGCGCCGATGCCGCGACCCGCGCCGGTGATGAGGGCGACCTTGTCCGCCAGCAGCCCGGTGGCGGCGCCGGTCGCGGTGGTGTCGGTGGTGGGTGTGTCGACGTTGGGTGTGGTGTTCATGGCATCGAGCGTGCGCCGGACTGCCGGGCGCAGCCAGGCACCGGCTGTACCTGGCTGCGCCCGGCGGCACACGAGCACACTGGAGAGGTGGACAGACGAGAACTGGCCGACTTCCTGCGCAGCAGACGCGAGCGGATCACCCCTGCCGAGGTGGGGCTGCCCGCCGGGACCCGGCGCCGCACGCCGGGGCTGCGCCGCGAGGAGGCGGCCCAGCTCGCCTTCATCTCGACCGAGTACTACACGCGGCTCGAACAGGCCCGCGGCCCCCGCCCGTCCCGCGAGGTCCTGGCGGGGCTGGCCCGTGCGCTGCGGCTGACGGACGTCGAGCGCGACCATCTCCACCACCTCGCGGGCGCCCCGCCGGGACCGCCCGCAGGACCCTCGCGCGAGGTGCGTCAGAGCATCCTCGACCTGCTGGACCGCCTGCCGCAGGCCGCGGCGACCGTGATGTCCGCGATCGGAGAGGTCATCGCCTGGAACGACCTGGCGGCGGCCCTCATGGAGGACTTCTCCGCCCTGCCGCGCCGCGACCGCAACTTCGTCCGCCGCGCCTTCCTCGGACCGCACCGGCAGGGGCAGCGCTTGTACGGGGTGTCGGACGTGGACCGTTTCGCGAGCAACGCCGCCCAGCGGCTGCGTACCGTCGCCGCCCGCTACCCCGACGACCCCGAGGTGACGGAGCTGGTGGCCGAGCTGCGGGCCGGGAGCGCGGAATTCCGCGAGCTGTGGGCCTCCCACGACGTGCGCAGCGAGCCCACCCTCCGCAAGACCTTCCAGCACCCGCTGGTCGGGCCGGTCACCGTCAACTGCGACGTCCTGGACATCACCGACCGGGACCAGCAGGTCGTGATCTACACCGCGACGCCCGGCTCGCCGTCCGAGGAGGCGCTGCGGCTGCTGTCCGTCATCGGCACCCAGCGCATGGACGTGACCGGCTGAAGCCACCGCCCGGCCGGGTGCGGGCCGGCGTGTCAGCCGAGCGGGTGCTCCTCAGCGGCCGATGCGGGGGTGTCACCCGCCGGGAGGTGGGACGCGGCCCACGAGGCGAGGAAGCGCAGGCCCTCGTGGGTACGGCTGCCCGGCTCCGCGGTCCAGACGATGAGCTGCTGGTCGGGGTCGGTACTCGCGGTCAGGGTGTCCCAGTCCAGACTGAGCTCCCCGGCGACGGGATGGCGCAGGGCCTTGGTGCCCACGCTGAGCGTGGCGACCTGATGGGTGGCCCACCACTGGCGGAACTGCTCGTCCTGCACGGACAGTTCACCGACCAGTTCGACGAGCCCCGGGTCGTCGGGGTACTTGGCGGCCTCCATCCGCAGCTGCGACACGCAGGTGCGCGCCACTTTCTCCCAGTCCGCGTAGAGCGATTTCATCGACGGATCGGTGAAGATGATCCGCACGTAATTCCGGTGCTTTTCCGGGATGGCCGAGAAATCGGTGATGAGCGCCGAGGCGAGCGAATTCCACGCGATGATATCCATGCAACGGCCCATGACAATGGCGGGTGTCGCACCGAGGTCGTCCAGAAGCCGTCGCAATTGCGGCTGGACTTTCTGCCGGGTGCGGCGGCGCGGTCGCACGAGTGTCTTCCCGGCCAGCCCGAAGAGGTAGTCGCGCTGGTCGTCGTCCAGCCGCAGCACCCGGGCCAGGGCGGCCAGCACGGACACCGAGGCATGGATACGGCCCTGCTCCAGGCGGGTGTAGTAGTCGGTGCTGATCGCGGCGAGCTGCGCCACTTCCTCCCGGCGCAGCCCGGGCACGCGCCGGGGTGTACCGGGGTCCGGCAGTCCCACGGTGCGCGGGCCGAGCTCGGCCCGCCGGGCCTTCAGGAACTCGCCCAGCTCATTCATGTGCGCGTCGCCGGTCATGCCAGCCATTGTCGCACCGGCGGCCCGCCGCGTGCGGGGGAGAGTTTCCTCCCCGGATGTCCTCCTCCCGTGAGCCGGCGCTCCCTTTTCGTATTCCCGTGAGGTATGTGACCACGGCCGTCGAACGGCCGCGGCGGTGAGACGGCCGATCTCCGGGGGCCGAAGGCCCTTTCTCCGGCCGACCGGGCCGCGCTGATCAACTCCCGCCTTCACCGCTCCCGCCTTCACCCGCTCCCGACTTCGCCACCCCCGTTCTCTCCGCTCACGCCCCCCGCTGATCCACTTCGAGCGCCGTGCGACGGCGCGGCCCGCTGACGACGACTGCCGACGTTTGTTTCTGTTTTCTTCGTTCGCCATATTGACCAAGAAGTGAACATGACAACACACTGAACGCCATCCCCCCACGGTGAAGGGTTCAGTCATGTTACGAACATGGAGATTTGCCCCGTTGTGGGTCATGGGGCTGCTCATCGCACTGCTGACCGTCGGCGTCGCCCCCGCGAACGCGGCCACCACCACGATCACGGTGGACGGGACACAGGGCGGCCGGACCTTCGACGGCATCGGCGCGATCAGCGGCGGAGGCGGCAACTCCCGGCTGCTGACCGACTACCCGGCCGCGCAACAGGCGCAGATCCTCGACTACCTGTTCAAGCCCGGCTACGGCGCGAACCTGCAACTGCTGAAACTGGAGATCGGCGGCGACGCCAACTCCACCGACGGCTCGGAACCGTCGATCGAACACGTCAAAGGCCAGATCAACTGCGACGCTGGATACGAATTCTGGCTCGCGGAACAGGCCAGGGCCCGCAATCCGAACATCGGTCTCTACGGCCTCGCCTGGGCCGCGCCCGGCTGGATCAACGGCGGCTTCTGGTCCACCGACACGATCAACTACCTGATCTCCTGGCTCGGCTGCGCTAAACAGCACGGCCTGACGATCAAGTACCTGGGCGGCTGGAACGAGCGCGGGCACGACGTCAACTGGTACGTCCAACTGCGAGCGGCGCTGAACACCGCCGGATACTCCGGTGTGCAACTCGTCGCCGACGACAGCGGCTGGGGCGTGGCCGACGACATGGCGAACAACGCCGCGTTCAACAACGCCGTCTCGATCATCGGCACGCACTACTCCTGCGCGGGCGGCGACGGCGGCAGCGCCGACACGTGCAGCAGCACCGCCGCCGCGCGGAACAACGGCAAGCCGCTGTGGGACAGCGAGAACGGCTCGCAGGACATGAACACCGGAGCCCCCGCCCTGATCAGGGCCATTACCCGCGGCTACACCGACGCCAAGATGGTCAGCTACTTCAACTGGCCGCTGCTCGCCGCGATCTACCCCAATCTGCCGTACAACACGGTGGGCCTGGCCACCGCCAACTCGCCCTGGTCGGGGAACTACACCATCGGCGCCAGCGCCTGGGCCACCGCCCAGGTCACCCAATTCACCCAGCCCGGCTGGAAGTTCATCGACTCCGCCTCCGGCTACCTCGGCGGCGCCGAGTCCAACGGCACCTACGTGACGATCAAGTCGAACACCACCTCCGACTACTCCACCGTGCTGGAGACCACGACCGCCACCGCCGCGCAGACCGTGAACCTCCACGTCCAGGGCGGCCTGTCCACCGGGGCCGTGCACGTCTGGGCCACCCAGGTGAACGCGCCGACCGCGGCCACCTCCTTCGTCCACACGCAGGACATCACCCCTTCGGGCGGCTCGTACTCCCTGACGCTGCAACCCGGTTACGTCTACACGGTCACCACGACCACCGGCCAGGGCAAGGGCACCGCCACCGGCCCGGCGGCGCACGCGCTGCCGCTGCCGTACTCCGACACCTTCGACGCCGTCGCCACCAACACCGAGGCCCGGTATCTCTCCGACATGCAGGGCTCCTTCGAGGCGCGGCCCTGCGCCGGCGGACGGACGGGGCAGTGCGTGCAGCAGGTGGCGCCGGTCAAGCCGATCGAATGGCAGGAGGACTCCGACGCGTTCACCCTCGTCGGCGACACGACCTGGTCGAATTACACGGCCGGAGTCGACGTCAACCTCCAACAGGCGGGCAGCGTGACCCTGTTGGGCCGGGCGGGTACCCAGTCGCGGCCCCAGAGCCACCAGGCTGCCTACCAGTTGCGGCTCTCCAACACCGGAGCCTGGTCGATCGCGAAGAGCACCAGCTCGGGCAACCTCAGCACGCTGACGTCCGGGAGCCACGCCGCGCTCGCGCTCAACACCTGGCACACCGTGTCGATCGGCTTCTCCGGCGACCAGATCACCGCGACCCTCGACGGCGCCACCCTGGGCACCGCCAACGACGGCTCGTACGCCAGCGGCCAGGTCGGTTTCGGTGTCGTCGGCTACCAGACCGACCAGTTCGACAACCTCGCGATCACCCCGAAGGCCGCGGGCAACGTCAGAGGCTTCCTCAAGGACCGGCACTCCGGGATCTGCGCCGACGTGCCCGCCCGCGGTCAGGCCAACGGCACCGTGGTCACCCTGTGGGACTGCAACGGGGACACCAACCAGACCTGGACCGCCACCCCCGCCAAGCAACTCATGGTCTACGGCACCAAGTGCCTGGAGGCGGCGGGCGGCGGCACCGCGGACGGCACGGCCGTCGACATCTCCGACTGCACCGGCGCCACAGGTCAGCAGTGGAACGTCAACGCGGACGGCAGCGTCGTCAACGTCGGCTCGGGCAAGTGCCTCGACGTGACCGGCGCCGGCACCGCGAACAGCACCCCGCTCGAACTGTGGACCTGCAACAACGGGGCCAACCAGAAGTGGGACCGCGGCGCCGTCGCGGCCTCCCTCACCGGCCAGGACTCCGGCCGCTGCGTGGACGTGCCCGCCGCGAGCCAGGCCGACGGCACGAAACCCGCGCTGTGGGACTGCAACCGCGGCAATCAGCAGACCTGGACGTCCACCGCCACCAACCAGTTGACCGTCTACGACACCAAGTGCCTGGGCACCATCGGCCACGCCACCGCGGACGGCACCGGCCTGGAGATCAACGCGTGCGACGGCAGCGCCGCCCAGCAGTGGCGGGTCCGCTCCGACGGCACGGTCGTCAACGTGGCCTCCGGCACCTGCCTGGACGCCGTCGGCACGGGTACGGCCAACAGCACGCCGTTGGACATCTGGACCTGCAACAACGGCGGCAATCAGAAGTGGGCGCGCAACTGAGCGATGCCGGAGGCCGGTTCTCGCCGGTCCGCCGCGCGTGAGGCCGTCCCGGCGTCCGACACCCGGACGCCGGGACGGCCCCTTTTCGCCCCTGTTCGAGTGCTGTGGAGATCAACTGGGCGTGCCCACAAGGCGACTTGGCGTGAGTTTTGCCGATCGTTTGATTCCGCCTGCACCTACGCGCCGTGCTTGTCAGCACACTGTCAAGCACCACTGGTGCCACGCACCCCTCAGGGGTCACACACCCCTCCGGTCGCGCCGGTGACACCTGTACCGCGAGACCCGCGAGAAGGAGCAGCATGTCGGCAACAACGCGCATCACCGCCGTATCCGCCGTGGCCGCAGCAGTCCTGTCCGCCCTCGCGACCGCGCCCTCCGCGGTCGCCTCGGCCGACTCATCGGTCCGCCTCACCCCCATGGGCAGCCACCGCCTGATCGGCCCGAACAGCCGCATCGTGCACAGCACCAGTTCCAACTGGGCCGGTTACGCGGCCACCGGCTCCACCTTCACCAGCGTCTCCGCGAGCTGGGTCCAGCCGTCGGTGACCTGCACCGGCGCCACCACGTACTCCTCGTTCTGGATAGGTCTCGACGGCGACGGCAGCAACTCCGTGGAGCAGACCGGGACCGAGGCGGACTGCTCCGGCGGTCGCGCCGTGTACTCCTCGTGGTACGAGATGTACCCGGCCTATCCCGTGAACTACTCCAACGCGGTGAGCCCCGGCGACCACTTCACCTCGACGGTCTCCACCAACGGCAGCGGCTCGTTCACGCTCACCCTCAGCGACACCACCAAGAACTGGACGAAGACCACCAAGAAGACGCTCCAGGGCGCCTCCTTGGCCTCCGCGGAGATCATCGCCGAGGCGCCGTCCAGCTCCACCGGCGTCCTGCCGCTCGCGCACTTCAGCACCGCGTCCTTCACCAACGCCACCGCCAACGGCCAGGCGATCGGCACCTACGGCCCCGACAAGATCAACATGGCCTCCGGCAGCACCACCAAGGCGACCACCTCCGCGCTCTCCGGCGGCAACGCCTTCAGCGTCACCTGGAACCACAGCTAGGACCTCCGGACGCCCACCGCGCAGGTGACCGCGCCGTACGGATTCCGGCACCGCGCACGGCTCCTCCGTCCGGATGACGTACCCACGTCAGCCGTACCGCGAGGTGCCCGACACGCCGCACGCCGGCGGACCGGGCACCTCGCGGGTGGGATGGCGGGCGGCGGAACGGGCAGACGTAACCCTCATGACCACCTATGTTGTGACCGTCCCCGGCACCTTCCTCGACGCGCCGACCGCCGAGGCCCGCTCGACGCTCGTCCGGGCCCTGCGCCCCGTCGACCCGCAGAGCACGGACTTCGGCGAGGACGAGGAGCTGGACATCCTGACGATGTACGGCGACTCCAGCGCCTTCAGCGTGCGTGTCGCGGTCGACGCCGACAATCCGCCCGCCGCCGAGGGGGCCGCGCGCGACCTCGTCAACGACGCGCTCGGCGTCGCGGGCTTCACCGAGGAGACCGCCCGGCTCGGCGACCCCGTCATCACTGGCATCGACGCGGAGTGAACGGGCCCGCGGGCGCGGCGGGCCGGTCCCCGACGGCGGTCCGCCGCCGCTGACCGCCGTGGCGGCGCTCGCGCTGACCGGCTGCGGCACGCGGACCGTGGACAGCGCGGGGGCCGAAGCGCCGTCCGGGCGGCCCACCGCGGCCGTCACCTCCGCCTCGGCCTCGTCGCCCTCGGCTACGCCCCCGACTCGGTCAGCGTCTCGGCCTACGGCTCCACCCATGTGGGCTTCGTCGTCGACCACACCCCGATCTGCCTCAAGGGCGCGCTGAACACGGCCGTCACCGAGGTCGACGCCTTCGCCGGTTACGCCGACGGCACCGGCTGCCAACAGCCGAAGGGCGGTCACTGAGCGCCGACGTGCCCTCCGCGGACCGTCCGCCGTCATGTCGCGGCGGCGATAAATCCGGTGCGGTGCGACGTTCCAGCGCGCTAGCCTCCGCCGCATGACCTGGCTGCCCGCTGACTTCGTCCACCCCGTCCGCGTCCCCGTGCCCGGCGGCCACCATCTGCGCCCGATCGCCGGATCCGACACCGCGCTGGACTACCCCGCGGTGATGGGCTCGCGCGACCGCCTCTGGTCGATCTTCGGCCCGGCCTGGGGCTGGCCGCCCGCCGACATGACGTACGAGGCCGATCTCGCCGATCTCGAACGGCACGCGACCGAGATCGCCGCGCACCAGTCCTTCAACTACGCGCTCTTCGACGACGCGAACACCGCTCTGCTCGGCTGTGTCTACATCGACCCGCCGGAGAAGGCGGGCGCCGACGCCGAGATCTCGTGGTGGGTGGTGGACGACCGGGTGGGCACCGACCTGGAGCGGGCGCTGGACGCCCTGGTGCCGCGCTGGATCGCGGAGGACTGGCCCTTCGAGCGCCCGCGCCACATCGGCCGCGACCTGTCGTGGAAGGAGTGGCTCGCCCTGCCGGACCACTCGCCCGAGCCGTAGCCCCGCCTCACCCCTGCCGGGGCGCCTCCTCGGGCCGGGGCCGTACGACCGTCCGCGGGCTGGCATGATCTCTGGCATGGCAGAACGCATCATCGCCGCGTGTGACGGGGCATCGAAGGGGAATCCGGGACCGGCCGCGTGGGCCTGGGTGATCGCCGACGGTACGGGGGAGCCCGACCGCTGGGAGGCGGGCCCGCTGGGCACGGCCACCAACAACGTCGCGGAACTCACCGCCCTGCTCCGGCTGTTGGAGACCGTCGACCCCGCCGTGCCGATGGAGATCCGGATGGACTCTCAGTACGCGATGAAGGCGGTCACCACCTGGCTGCCCGGCTGGAAGCGCAAGGGCTGGAAGACCGCCGCGGGCAAGCCCGTCGCCAACCAGGAACTCGTCGCGGGCATCGACGCGCTGCTCACCGGCCGTGACGTCGAGTTCACGTACGTCGCCGCCCACCAGGTCGACGGCGACCGGCTCAACGACTACGCCGACCGCGCCGCCAGCAACACCGCCATCACCCAGCAAGCCTCGGGCACCCGCTACGACTCCCCGCCGCCGCCCCGCAACCCCGACGCCCCCCGCGCCTCGTCCGCCCCCAAGCGCAAGCCCTCCGGAGGCGGAAGCGGCAACGGCGGCGGGACCAGGACAGCGAGCGCCGCCACCGGCACCACGTCCGCCTCCTCGCGCACCCTCAACGCCAAATTCCCCGGCCGCTGCCGCTGCGGCCGCTCCTACGCCGCGGGCGAGCCGATCGCCAAGAACCCCGACGGCTGGGGCCACCCGGAGTGCCGCGACCAGGACGGAACGCGGTAGCGCCGGATCAGGCGTACGAGGCGCCGTCCGCCGCTTCCCGCGGGTGGCGGACGAAGCCGGGGCTGAGGACGCGGTCGTCGTAGGTGCGGTGGAAGACCGGGGTGGTGGCCCCGGACATGGGCGGGACGATCCAGGCCCAGTCGGCCTGGACCTCGCGGCCCTTGCGCCGCTCGCGGTCGAGGTGCTGGAGGAAACGTTCCGCCTCGGTGTGGTGGTCGGCCAGGGTGACTCCGGCGCGGTCGAAGGAGTGCAGGACGGCGCGGTTGAGTTCGACCAGGGCGCGGTCCTTCCACAGGGAGCGGACGCTGCCGGTGTCGATGCCGAGACTGTCCGCGACGCGCGGCAGGAGGTCGTAGCGGTCGACGTCGGCCAGATTGCGGGCGCCGATCTCCGTCCCCATGTACCAGCCGTTGAAGGGCGCCGCCCCGTAGCAGACGCCGCCGATCTCCAGGCACATGTCGGAGACGGCGGGGACCGCGTGCCAGCGCAGTCCCCACTGGGCGCTCCAGGGGCGCTCGGGGTGGTCGAGCGGCACGTGCAGGACGGCGTCGGAGGGCAGGTCGAACAGCCGGGGCTTGTCGTCGACGCCCTCGACGATCAGCGGGAGCACGTCGAAGGCGGTACGCGGGCCGCCGGACCAGCCCAGCCGCGCCGCGAGACCGGTGATGTCCGCGGTGCGCGGATCACCGGTGACCGTGCCGTCGGCCGCCCGGTATCCGGCGTAGCGGATGAGCTGCTCGTTCCTGATCCGCGGGCCGCGCCGCTCGGGGGCGTCAGGGGCGAAGACCGAGATCAGCGGCCTGATCCGGCCGCCGTTGGTGGCGATCCGCAGATGCGTCGCGCACTCCTCGGCGATCTCCTCCGCCTCCGTGACGTGCCGCAGGTCGCGCACCTGCAAGGACCGCCAATAGAGCCGCCCGATACAGCGGTTGCTGTTGCGCCACGCGACCCGCGCGCCGAACGCCAGCTCCGCCGAGGTGTGTTGATACGTGCCTGTGTCGCCGATCTCCGCGCGCACTGCCGTGAGCCTGCTGTCCAGGTCGCCCGCGGCGGGCTCCTCGCCGTGATAGAGCCGCAGGAACTCCTCGGCCTTGCGCCCGAGTTCACGCGCCGCCCTGAGCTTCGCGCGCCCCGCCATCACATCGACGGGGGCCGCCGGTGGCAGCGGCTCGCGCCCCGCGTCGTCCTGCCCTGCCGTGTCGCGCTGCCGGAGTCCCGGTCTGTTCAGGATTCTGAGTATCACAGGCACCTCGGATCGACGAAGGGCTGACCTCGATCGACGGTCCCGGAATTCACCCCCCGGTGTGACACGACCGTCGGCAGTGATCACAGTTGGCCGGACTCCGTCCGAACCGCGTCGCCTTCTGCCCGCCGACACGTCCGGGTCCGACCGCCGCCGGACCGTACGGCGCCGGTCGCGTGCGCACTACGCTGGCAGACCGGTCGGGACGGGCCCGGCCCGAGAGGAGTCCCGTTGCCGCTCACCACCGAGGACCGCGTCGCCGTCGCCGAGTTGATCCACTTGCACGGCCACCTCTTCGACGGCGGCGAACTCGACCGGCTGGACGAGCTGTTCACCGCCGACGTGGTCTACGACATGAGCGACTACGGCGGCGGAGCGCTCGTCGGCATCGCGGCCGTCCGGGAGGCGGCGCTCACGCTCGGCGACCGCAATCCCGTCGCCCACCACGTCACCAACGTCGTCATCACCGAACTGCCCGACGGCGCCGTCCGCGTCCGGTCCAAGGGCTTCGGCGTCAACACCGACGGCACGTGCGGGAGTCTGACGTACGACGACCGGGTGACGCGCGGCGCGGACGGCTGGCGGATCAGCCACCGTACGCTGCTGGCCCGGCGGATCCCGCTGAACGGCGTCGGCCGGGAGCCGGGACCCAGCGCCTGAGCCGACCCCCCTTCACCTCGGCGTCAGTCGAGGCGACGGACCGGCGCGCCCGCCAGATACGCCCGGATGTCCTCGACCGCCTGCCCGTAGTACGTACGGTAGTTGGCCTCGGTGACATAGCCGAGGTGCGGCGTGGCCAGCAGCCGGGGCGTGGAACGCACGGGGTCGTCGGCCGGAAGCGGCTCGATGTCGAAGACGTCCAGGCCCGCTCCGGCGATCCGGCCCTCGCGCAGGGCGGCGAGCAGCGCCGCCTGGTCGACGATCGCCGAGCGCGAGGTGTTCACCAGATACGCGGTCGGCTTCAGCAGCGCCAGTTCCGCCGCGCCGATCAGGCCGCGACTGCGCTCGCCCAGGGCGAGGTGGACGGAGACGAAGTCGCTGGTGGCCAGCAGTTCCTCCTTGGTGGCCAGGCGCGCCGCACCGACCTCGGCCGCCCGCTCGTCGGTCAGATTCCCGCTCCAGGCCACCACGTCCATGCCGAAGGCGAGCCCGACGGCCGCCACCCGCCCGCCGATCCTGCCGAGCCCGAGCAGACCGAGCCGCGCGCCGTGCAGGTCGGCGCCGACCGTCGTCTGCCAGGGGCCGCCCGCGGCGAGGTTGGCGCTCTCCGGCACGATGCCCCGTGCCAGCCCCAGCAGCAGCGCCCACGTCAGCTCGACCGGCGGGGTGCCGGCGCTCTCCGTACCGCACACGGTCACGCCGTGCTCCCGCGCGGCGGCGTAGTCGATCACCGAATTGCGCATCCCGGAGGCGATCAGCAGCTTCAGCCGGGGGAGCGCGGCCAGTACCGAGGCGGGGAAGGGCACGCGCTCGCGCAGGGTCACGACGATGTCGAAGTCGGCCAGGGCCGCGACGAGTTCGGCCTCGTCCGCGACGTGACCGGGGAAGCCGACGACCTCGACCTCGTGGGTCAGCGAGGACCAGTCGGCGAGCGTCGTGGCGACGCCCTGGTAGTCGTCCAGCACGGCGCAGCGCAGTCGCATCTCGGTCTTCTCTCCGTCAGGGTGCGGGGGTCGAGGGCTTGGACGGTGTCCCGGCGCTACTCGGGCACGCGGCGTGCCAGCAGCCCGCTGGCCAGGATTTCCAGCGTCTCGCGGACCGTCGCGGCGAAGTCCAGCCGCAGCGCCTCGAGCGCCGGGTCGGCGTCATAGGCGGCCAGCATCGCCGCCGACGGGTGGGCGTGCGTCCACACGGCGCCCGTGACCATCACGGCCGCGCCCGCGTACCGCAGCGCGTCGCCCTCGCCCAGTTCCGGCACGTGCCGCCGTACGAGGTCGGCCAGCGCGTACACGTTCCGGACGGCGGTGCGCTTGTAGTCGGCGGCGACCTCGGGCGAGACATTGCGCTCCAGCACGGCGGCCTGGGCGCCGGTCAGGTCGCAGAACACCGGGCGGACCGCCAACGACCCGGCGAGGACGGCCGCCACCTGGTCGCCGCGATGCCGGGGCGGCGCGCCGGGGTCGACCTCGTCGTCCAGTTCGGGTCCGAGGTGCGCCAGCCACTCCCGGAAGGCGACGTCGAGCAGTTCGAGCAGCACGGCCTCGCGGGACTCGAAGTAGCGCAGCACATTCGACTTCGCCAGGCCGACGCGGCGGCTCAGCTCGTTGAGGCTGACCTCGGCCACCGGCATCTCGGCGAGCATCGCGGACGCGGTGTCCAGGATCGCCTGGCGGCGCTGGGCGCGCTGCTCCTCGCTGCGGGCGCGCTGGAAAGTCGTGGGCATGCCCACATTCTACGGACCTGCGGTCTGTTGTTATCGGACCGCCGGTCTGATAGCGTGAAACGTAACAGACCACCGGTCCTTTATTGAGGTGTCCCGGCACGGACGCCGAAGGAGTCACCATGTACGTCGTCCCCGACCAGACCGGCCGGAAGGCCGTCGTGACCGGCGCCAACAGCGGCACGGGCAAGGAGGCCGCCCGCCGCCTCGCCGCCGCGGGAGCGCAGGTGATCATGGCCGTACGCACCCCGGAGAAGGGGGAGCGGGCCCGCGCTGAGATCCTGGAGCGGCACCCGGACGCCCGCCTGGAAGTGCGCCGCGTCGACCTCGCCGACCTGGCGTCGGTCCGCGCGTTCGCCGACGGCGTGCTCGCCGATCCCACCCCGCTCGACCTGCTGGTCAACAACGCGGGCGTGATGGCCCCGCCGACCCGGATGACCACCGCCGACGGCTTCGAGCTGCAATTCGGCAGCAATTTCCTCGGCCCGTTCGCCCTGACCGTCCGGCTGCTGCCCGCCCTGCTCGCCGCCACCGCGCCGCGCGTGGCGACCATGAGCAGCGGCACGGCCGCCTACGGGCGGATCGGCTTCGACGACCTCCAGTGGGAGCGGCGCCGCTACCGCCCGAATCTCTCGTACGCCCAGTCCAAGCTCGCCGACCTCATCCTCACCCGGCAGTTGGCCGCCCTCGCCGCCAACCGCGGCTGGAATCTGCTGAGCACCGCCGCCCACCCCGGCTACACCACCACCAACCTGCAAACCGCGGGCGCGAGCCTGGGCGGCGAGCCGTCACGGCTGCACAGGCTCGGCAGGCGGCTGGACTTCCTGCCCCGCCAAGGGGTCGAGCAGGGCACGGAACCGCTGCTGTTCGCCGCGGCCGATCCCGGAGCCGTCGCGGGCGGCTACTACGGCCCGGGCCGACGCCTCGGCCTGGTCGGCCCGACCACGACCGCGCGCATCACCCGCAGAGCGCTCGACGCCACGACCAACGCCCGGCTGTGGGCGGCGGCCGAGCGCCTGACCGGTGTCACCGTGCCCGAGACCGCGCCGACCGGGACGACCGAGCCAGGGAGGACCATGCGCGAGACGACCGCGCCCGGGACGACCGCGCCCGCGACCCCGCCCGGACCCTGAGGTCCGCGCCGCCTCAGCCCGCCGCCAGCAGCGCGCTGAGCGCACTGGCCTGCGTACGCCAGTCGCGCACATTGAGATGGTCCGTGCTGCCCTGGCCCGACCAGCGCTCGCCGAGACGGTTGAGCGAATCGCGGTCCGCCGACCAGATCGAGTTGCCCTGGGTGATGGCGAAGCCGCGATAGGCGCCGCCGGTCGCGCCGTTGAGGTCCTGGAGGTAGCGCATGAAGACGCCCTTGAACTGCTTGGCGTTGTCGTCGCAGGTCGCGTTCAGCGCGTCGCACTGCTCGGTGAGCAGCCCCGAGGTGACCAGCGACGGTGCCGAGGCCGCGGCGTCGGCCAGTTGGCGCGCCTTCGCCAGCGCCGTACCGTCACCCGTGGCCCGCCAGATCTCCACCGCGGCCCCGATCGCCAGGCCCTGGTTGTAACTCCACACCGTCTGGCCGTTGTTGGCGCAGCCGCCGGTCAGCCCGTCGTTGACCAGCCCGGACCCGTTGATCAGACCGCTGTTCCTGAACCAGTTCCAGGACGTGGTCGCCCGGCCCAGCCAGGTCGTGTCCCCGCTGATCCGGTTGTGCAGCTCCGCGGTCAACCGCACGTACAGCCCGTTGGTCACCGCGTTCTTGTACGTCCGTTCGCGGTCCCACCACACCCCGCCCCCGCAGGTGCTGGTGTCCCACAGCCCGTTGACGTACGTGGCGATCGTGACGGCCTCGTTGAGATACGTGACGTTGCCGGTCAGGTCGTAGGCGTCGATCCAGGCCAGGGCCCACCACTCGGCGTCGTCGGTGGCCCGGCTGATGAAGTCGCCGTCGATCGGGTCGGAACTGCGGGCCCCGGCGGGGAAGGCGGCCTTGTTCACCTGGAAGGTGCGCGCCACCACCCACAGATAGCGAGTGTCGCCGGTCTGCCGCATGTAGTCGATCACCGTGCTGAGCGCCACCGCGGAATTCCACCAACTCGACGGCCAGTAGGCGGTGTTCGGGTCGTAGGAGTACATGAGGGCGTCGGCCGCCGCCGCGCTGCGGACCGTCGTCGGCCGCGCCCACGCGGTGCAGCTCCCGTTCTGGCCCTCGACGGCCCGGCCGCAGGCGCGCACCGCGCCGCCGTAGAGCTTGCCGAGCGGATCGGAGGTGTTGAACTCCGCTGTCCTGGTGCCCGACGCGCCGGACGGCACGGATGTCCGCCCCTTCGACGATCCGTCGGGCCAGCTCGCGCCGCCGTCCCACGAGCGGTCGAGCCAGATCTCGTCGCCCGCGGCGCCGCCGGAGACCGTGCCCCAGGCCATCCCCGAGTTGTCCATGTGCAGCGCGATGGTCCGCCCGTTGAGCGTCGCGTCCGCCACCGGCCGGGTGTCACCGGTGCCCGTGGACACATCGGCGCCGTCGCAGCGCGCGGCACACACGCTCAGCCGCGCCCAGCCCGTACAGCCGACGCCCTGCGCGTCACCGCACGCCCGCAGTACGGCGCGCCGGTGGTGGGTGGGGTCGTAGAGGTTGTACATCAGGGTGCGCGTGCCGGTCCAGGTCGACGGGATCGAGGCCCTGCCCAGCAGCCCGTCCCAGGTCGTCCCGCCGTCCCACGAGCGGTCCAGCCACACCGAGTCGTTGAGCTGTCCCGCGTCGATGGACGCCCAGGCCATGCCGTCGGCGTCCGAGACGTGCAGCGAGACCCGGCGGCCGTTGAGGGTCTTGTCCGCCACCGGGAAGGTCTCCTGCCCTGCCAGTGACGGGTCGCGGGTGTCGCAGTAGACCGCGCACACGGTCGTGGCGTCGTTCGGCGCGGCGAGCGCGACCGGCGACACCGTAAGCGACGGCTCCGCGGACGGCGGCTCCGTGGACGGCGGCTCCGTGGGCAAAGGCCCCGTGGACGACCGTCCCGTGTGCGACGACCCCGCAGCCGCGGAGGACGACGAGCCGCCCGCAGGCGAGGCCGACGCGATGCCCGGCTGCGCGGCCAGGACGAGCAAGGCGAGGAGAAGAACGCGCCACAACCACCGTCTGCTCACACGACACCCCTGTCCGGGACCGGGCGGAACGGGTCACGCCGCGCTCGACCGCGCGGCACGGCAACTCCGGTCGAAGCGCGGGCACTTCACCGTTTCTCACGTTGCAATTCCACATTGAGACAGCGTTGTCATGCACAGTCAACCCCTTGGGTCACCCGCGTCCCACGGCAACCGCCCGCCGCGGTCACCGTGGCCCGTTCGGCCCATTAACGGCTGCGCCTCACCCGGACAGTCGACAGAGTGCTCGAAAGGACCGTCATGGCCCTGTCCGCACCGGGGATTTCGGACGGCAGGGCGCGTCGGACCACGGAAGCGATCGCACGAGAGCGCGACCGCGCCACGGAGCGGTCGGAAGACAGAGAACTCGGGATGAGGAGCACGCCGGTATGGATCTCGCCGCCACCGTCGACAGTCTGATGGAACAGCTCACCGCCGACCTGGTGCGGCTCGCCGAGATTCCCTCGATCGCCTTCCCTGGCTACCCCGCCACGGAGGTGAACCGGGCGCACGACCTGCTGGTCGAGCTCCTGAGGGACGCCGGGGTCGAGCACATCGAGCGGATCGACCTGCCCGACACCTCACCGGTCATCTACGCCGAGATCCCGCCGCCGACCCCCGACGCGCCGACCGTACTGCTCTACGGGCACTACGACGTCCAGCCGTCCGGCGACGAGTCGGCCTGGCAGTCGCCGCCCTTCGAGCCCACGCCCATCGAGGGCGGCCTGCGGGCCCGCGGCATCGCCGACGACAAGTCGAACGTCATGGCCCACCTCGGCGTCCTGCGCGCGTACGGCGGCCGGCCGCCGACCGGCGTCAAGATCGTGCTGGAGGGTCAGGAGGAGTACGGCAGCGCCTTCGACGACTACCCGCCGACCGACCCCGAGCGCTTCGCCTGCGACGCCATGGTCATCGCCGACATGGGCAATCTGCGGCCCGGCACCCCCACCCTGACCACCGGTCTGCGCGGAGTCGCCGAGGTCGTCGTGGAGGTGCGGACGCTCGCCGAGGCCCGGCACAGCGGAGAATTCGGCGGCGCCGCGCCCGACGCGCTGCTGGCCCTCATCCAGGCGCTCGCCTCGCTGCACGACGCGGCCGGTGACGTCACGGTCGAAGGGCTGCGCCGCGAGCCGTGGGACGGGGCCTCGTACACCGAGGAGGAGTTCCGCGCGCTGGCGACCGTGCCCGACGGCACACCGCTGATCGGCACCGGCAGCCTCGGCGAGCGGCTGTGGAGCGGCCCTGCCGTCACCGTGATCGGCATGGACACCCCCACCGTGGACGGTGCCGCTTCGGCCGTGGTGCCGTACGCGCGCGCCAAGCTCAATCTGCGCGTGCACCCCTTGCAGGACCCGAAGGAGGCCACCGACGCGCTGGTCAGGCACCTGCGCGAGCACCGGCCCTTCGGCATCGAGCTGACCGTGACCCCCAGCGACGCGGGCCCCGGCTTCGAACCGGCCACCGACGGCCCCGCCTACCGCGCCGCCCGCACCGCGCTGCGCGAGGGCTGGGGCGAGGAGGCCCAGCTCGCCGCCAGCGGCGGCTCCATCCCGCTGGTCAACGGCCTCGCCAAGGCCGTACCCCACGCGGAGGTGCTGCTCTTCGGAGCCCAGGACAGCATGTGCAATCTGCACGCCCCCAATGAGCGGGTGCTCTTCTCCGAGCTGCGCGGCGCCGTCATCGCGGAGGCGGCCTTCCTCCGGGAGTACGCGGCGGACTTCCGCGCGGCGGGCGGGGCGCGGTGAGCGGCGATACGGCGCCGGGCGCCGACGCGGCCGATGCCAACGGATCCACCGCCTACCGGGACACCGGGACGGCGGGGACCGCGGACGGGGACTCCGCCGGCGGCTCCGGCACCGGCACCACGGGGGACGGCGACCCGGGCCGAAAGCCGCCCAAGAAGCACAAATTCACCTTCCCCAGCGCCCTGACCATCCTCGCCCTGGTCACCCTCGCGGTGTGGGCGCTGGCGTTCCTGATCCCGTCGGGCGAGTACAAGCGGAAGGACACGGGCGCGCCCATCCAGGGCACGTACCACCGTGTCTCGTCCGGGCTGAGCTTCGTCGACCACCTCAAGGACCTGTTCCTCTCGCCGGTCAACGGCCTGTACGGCATCCAGAACGCCAAGACCGGCTTCGTCGCGCCCGACAACTCCGGTGACCTGTACGGCAGCGCGGGCGTCTTCCTGTTCGTGCTCGCCATCGGCGCGTTCATCACCGTGGTCTTCGCCACCGGCGCCCTGGACCGCGGCATCGCCCGCCTCGCGCACGCCCTGCGCGACCGCGGCGCGCTGCTCATCGCGGGCATCATGGTGACCTTCTCCGTGCTCGGCACGGTCGAGGGCTTCGCCGAGGAGACCCTGGGCTTCTACGGCCTGATCGTGCCCCTGATGCTGGCGCTGGGCTACGACCGCATGGTCGCCACCGGCGCGATCATCCTCGGCGCGGGCGTCGGCGTGCTGTGTTCCACGGTCAACCCGTTCGCGACCGGCGTCGCCTCGTCGGCCGCCGACATCTCGCTCGGTGACGGCATCGTGCTGCGCTTCGTGATGTGGATCGTGCTGACGACCGTGACGGTCGCCTACGTCGTCCGCTACGGCAAGCGCGTGCAGAAGAACCCCGACCGCTCCCTCGTCGGCTTCCTGCCCGGCGACCGGGAGCAGGGCGTCGACCGCGACCAGGAGCCGCCCGAGCTGACCGGCCTGCACAAGGCCGTACTGATGGCCGTCGGCCTGGTCTTCGCCTTCATGATCTTCTCGGTGGTGCCCTGGTCGAGCGCGCTGACCGGCAAGGCCGACGCGACCCCGTACGCCTGGGAACTGGACTGGTCCTTCGCCGAACTGGCCGCGCTGTTCCTGGTCGCCGCGGTGATCATCGGACTGGTCGGCCGCATGGGGGAGCAGAAGCTCAGCGCCACGATCATCCAGGGCGCGGCGGACTTCATCTCTCCCGCGCTGGTCATCGTGCTGGCCCGCGGCGTCACTGTGATCATGAACAACTCCAAGGTCACCGACACCGTGCTGCACTCCATCGAGGGCGTCGTCTCCGGCACGTCCAACTCGGTGTTCGGGATCATCGTCTTCCTGGTCAACCTCCCGCTGGCCTTCCTCATCCCGTCCACCTCGGGGCACGCCACCCTCGCCATGCCGATCCTGGCCCCGCTGGCCGACTTCGCCGGGGTCTCGCGCTCGGTCGTCGTCACCGCCTGGCAGTCGGCCAGCGGCTGGATGAACCTCTGGGTGCCGACCACCGCCGTCACCATCGGCGGTGTGGCCCTGGCCAAGGTCCGCTACGACCAGTACCTGCGCTTCATCTGGCCGCTGCTGGCCATCCTCTTCGTCATGATCTGCGGCTTCGTCGCCGTCGGCGCGGTCGTCACCTGACGCCCGGCGGGACGCCGTTTTGCCGGAACGGCAACGGAATTGGCCTGCGCTCCGGCCAGGCCCGCACACTCGCGGCAACGGCTCACGGCGTACCGGGTCTCCCGACCCGTGCACGACGTACGCCGCAGGTCAGACCGCCGTGAGCGCGGCCCGAAGCTCCGGGAGGAAGCAATGGCGCAGCCCACCCGTCCACAGCCGACCCGTCCGCACTCCGCGGCCACCGAGGACCCCGCGGCCGACGCGCGGCACCGGCTGGTCGACGTGCCCGGCGGCCGCATCCATCTGGTCGAGCAGGGCGCGGGACCGCTGGTCCTGCTCGTGCACGGCTTCCCCGAGTCCTGGTACTCCTGGCGCCACCAGCTCCCGGCCCTCGCCGCGGCGGGCTACCGCGCCGTCGCCGTCGATGTGCGCGGCTACGGCCGTTCGTCGAAGCCCGCGGAGCCCGAGGCGTACCGCATGCTCCAGCTCGTCGCCGACAACGTGGCGGTCGTCCGCGCCCTCGGCGAGCGGACCGCGACGGTCGTCGGCCACGACTGGGGCTCGCCCGTCGCCGCCAACTCGGCGCTGCTGCGGCCGGACGTCTTCACCGCCGTCGGCCTGCTCAGCGTGCCCTACGCGCCGCGCGGCGGCCCCCGGCCCACCGAGGCGTTCGGCGCCATCGGCGGCGACGAGGAGTTCTACGTCAGCTACTTCCAGGAGCCGGGTCGGGCCGAGGCGGAGATCGAACAGGACGTGCGCGGCTGGCTCGCGGGCTTCTACGCGGCGCTGTCGGCCGACACGATGCCGGCGGCGGGGGAGAGCGACCCGCACTTCGTACCGCCCGCCGCCAAGCTCTCCGACCGCTTCCCCACCGGGCGGCTGCCCGGCTGGCTGACCGAGCGGGACCTGGACTTCTACGCGGGCGAGTTCGAGCGGACCGGACTGACCGGGGCGCTCAACCGCTACCGCAACGTCGACCGCGACTGGGCGGACCTCGCGCCCTGGGACGGCGCGCCGATCCGGCAGCCCTCGCTGTTCATCGGCGGCGACCTCGACGCCTCCACCACATGGATGGCCGGCGCCATCGACGCGTATCCGAGCACACTGCCCGGACTGGTCTCCTCGCACATCCTCAAGGGCTGCGGGCACTGGATCCAGCAGGAGCGCGCCGAGGAGGTCAGCGGCCTGCTGACCGACTGGCTGGCCGCGCTGCCCGCACCGCGCGAGGATTGAGGGGTACGCCGCACGGCCGCGGTGGGATGTCCACCGTTTCCGCCGCCGCACCACGGGCAGGCGACCGTCCGTGATGCCACCACCGGCATCGCGAATCCGCCGACCGACCAGGAAGAGGACACGATGTCCGACCGCATGACGGACGACGGCATGGGGGACGACGTCTACCAGCCGGACGGGAGCGAGATCCAGGAGGACGCGGGCCCGCTGGAGCCCGAGGACACCCTGGTCGACCGGGGCGTCGAGGATGTCCTGGACGAGGGGTACTCGCCGCCCGAGCGGCCCTTGGCCGTCGAGCAGAACGGCACCACGGCCGAGGAGCAGCACGACGGCGACTCGCTGGACCAGCGGCTGGCCAGGGAGCGCCCCGACACCCCGCAGTTCCCCGACGGGGACGGCCTCGGCGATGCCGCCGACACCGACGGGGAACTGCTCGACCCCGAGGCGGGCGACCTGCGCGCGGGCCGGCTGACCAGCCCGGAGCAGTGGGTGGACAGCCCGGTCCAGGACGGTGTGGCCGACGACGTCGGCATCGACGGCGGCGCCGCCTCCGCGGAGGAGGCCGCCGTGCACCTCCTGGACGACCCGGAGGCCCTGCCGGGCGACGACGCCTGACATCCCCCGGCGCCCGAACCCGGACTCCTGACCCCCGGCGCCTCCACCCTGCGACAGCCGAACCCCCTCGACACCCGAACCCATGCGACACCCCGAGCCCGACGCGGCTCGCGACAGCGACCTCCGGCCACCGCCGGAGGTCGCTGTCGTACGGTCCGCGACCGGTCCGCGCGGGCCTTCTGCGACCGTTCACTTCACGAACCCATGGCCTGAGATCAACGGGGTATGAGTGGGAGGACGTCGGATCGTCGCTCACGCAGGGTCGAGAGGGTCAGTGAATGCAGCAGTGGAACGGTCGTCCCTATCCGCTCGGAGCCACGTACGACGGCTCGGGCACCAACTTCGCCCTGTTCTCCGAGGTGGCGGAGAAGGTCGAGCTGTGCCTCGTCGATGACGCGGGACGGGAACAGCGCCTCACGCTGACCGAAGTGGACGGATTCGTCCGGCACGCGTATCTGCCGGGCGTCGGCCCCGGCCAGCGTTACGGCTACCGCGTGCACGGCCCGTACCGGCCGGACGAGGGGCATCGCTGCAATCCGGCGAAGTTGCTGCTCGACCCCTACGCCACGGCAGTGGAAGGCCAGGTCGACGGTGACGAGTCGGCGTTCGGCCACCGCTTCCACGCGCCCGAGGAGCAGAACACGATGGACAGCCTCGGCCACGCCATGCTGTCGGTGGTGACCGACCCGTCCTTCGACTGGGGGGACGACCGCGCGCCGGGTCACTCGTACCACGAGTCGGTGATCTACGAGGCGCACGTGAAGGGTCTGACGATGACCCACCCGGGCCTGCCGGAGCGAATACGCGGCACCTACGCGGGAGTCGGGCACCCGGCGGTCATCGAGCACCTGAAGGAACTGGGCGTGACGGCGATCGAGCTGATGCCGGTGCACCAGTTCGCGCAGGACGGCCATCTGCGCGACCGTGGCCTGTCGAACTACTGGGGCTACAACACCATCGGCTTCTTCGCGCCGCACAACGCGTACGCGTCGAGCGGGGTGCGCGGCCAACAGGTCACGGAATTCAAGGAGATGGTGAAGGCCCTGCACAAGGCGGGCATCGAGGTGATCCTCGACGTGGTCTACAACCACACCGCCGAAGGCAACCACATGGGGCCGACGCTCTCCTTCCGCGGCATCGACAACGCCTCGTACTACCGGCTGGTGGACGACGACCCGCGGCACTACTTCGACACCACCGGCACCGGCAACAGCCTGCTCATGCGGCATCCGCACGTCCTCCAGCTCATCATGGACTCGCTGCGGTACTGGGTCACCGAGATGCACGTGGACGGCTTCCGCTTCGACCTCGCGGCCACGCTGGCCCGGCAGTTCCACGAGGTGGACCGGCTCTCGTCCTTCTTCGACCTCGTGCAGCAGGACCCGGTGGTCAGCCGCGTCAAACTGATCGCCGAGCCGTGGGACCTGGGCGAGGGCGGCTACCAGGTGGGCAACTTCCCGTCCCTGTGGAGCGAGTGGAACGGCGAATACCGCGACACCGTCAGGGACTTCTGGCGCGGCGAGGACGGCACACTGCCCGCCCTCGCCTCCCGGCTCACCGGCTCCTCCGACCTCTACGAGGACGACAACCGCCGCCCGCGCGCCGGGATCAACTTCATCACCTGCCACGACGGCTTCACGCTGCGCGACCTGGTCTCGTACAACGACAAGCACAATGAGGCCAACGGCGAGGACGGCAACGACGGCGAGAGCCACAACCGTTCGTGGAACTGCGGAGCCGAGGGCGAGACCGACGACCCCGGTGTGCTCGCGCTGCGCGCCAGACAGCAGCGCAATCTGCTGACGACACTGCTGGTCTCGCAGGGTGTGCCGATGATCGCACACGGCGACGAGATGGGCCGCACCCAGCGCGGCAACAACAACGTCTACTGCCAGGACAACGAAACCGCCTGGGTGAACTGGACGTTGGACGCCGAGCAGCGCGAACTGTTCGACTTCACGCGCCGGTTGATCAAGCTGCGCGCCGAGCACCCGGTGCTGCGCCGCCGCCGGTTCTTCCGCGGCGACACCGGGGGATCGGCCGTCGCGGACGCCGTGTGGTTCCGGCCGGACGGCGGTGAGATGTGCGAGGAGAACTGGCACCGCGGCGACGCGCGCGCCGTCGCCCTGCTGCTGAACGGCGACGCCATCACCGAGTCCGACCCGAAGGGCGGCCGGATCTCCGACACGTCCTTCCTGATCCTGCTGAACAGCCACTACGAACCGCTCGACTTCGTGATCCCCGAACGCGAGTACGGCGGCCTGTGGCAGGTCGCCGTGGACACCGCGGCCGAGGCCGACGGCACCGACGAGTCCGAGGTGAAGGCCGGCGGCCGGATCCGGGTCCAGGACCGGGGCATGATCGTGCTGATCGCCGTGCAGCGGCCCACGGGCGGTCGCCTGCGGCGCGCCATCAAGGCGTCCCGCATGCCGAGACGGCGAGGAGCGCGCACCTGACACCGAGGCGGCAGTGACCGTCGATTTCACTCTTCGGTCAACTTGTTGCGTAAAAAACATTGAAGTTTACGTCGTTCTTCTGATGGGATACCCCTTGCTCCGGCGCGCCCTGACACGCGCCGGAGCACACCGACGTTCGGCCGCGGTCTCGTACGGTGAGGGGGCGGGCCGCGAGTACGCGGATGGCGCGGGCCCGCGTGATCGTGGCTACCTCACGGAGGACGACATGAGCGGCAGCGCACGGCCGGGTCCCGGCAACGGCCTCACCGACGTGGAGGGAGTGCGCGTCGGTCACGCCCAGCGGACCGGCGACGGCTGGCTCACCGGGACGACGGTGGTGCTGGCCCCCGAGGGCGGCGCGGTCACCGCGGTCGACGTACGCGGCGGCGGTCCCGGCACCCGCGAGACCGACGCCCTCGACCCGCGCAATCTCGTGCCGTACATCGACGCCGTGGTGCTCACCGGAGGCAGCGCCTTCGGGCTCGACGCGGCGGGCGGCGTGGTCGGCTGGCTGGAGGAGCGGGGCCGGGGCTTCCGGGTCGGCGGTCCCGGCCAGGTGGTGCCGGTGGTGCCCGCTGCCGCGCTGTTCGACCTCGGCCGCGGCGGCTCGTGGACGGCGCGACCGGGAGCGGAGACGGGCCTGGCGGCGGTACGCGCCGCGGCGGCGGCCCCGGAGGGCGCGCCGGTGCCGCAGGGCTGCGTCGGCGCGGGTACGGGCGCGGTGGCCGGCGGCCTCAAGGGCGGGGTGGGGACGGCCAGCACGGTCCTGGAGTCCGGCGTGACGGTGGCCGCGCTCGCGGTGCTCAACGCGGCCGGTTCCGTGGTCGACCCCGACACGGGCGCGCTCTGGGGCGCGAGACCGGGCCCCGCCGCCGCGGAATTCGCCCCGTACGGCCCGCCCGTCGCGGCCGACGCCCTGGAGCGGGCCCGACGCCGTACGGCCGCCGCTGCCGCCGCGAACGCCGAGCGGCGGACCCACCCGCTCATCACCACGCTGGCCGTGGTCGCGACGGACGCCGTCCTCACCCGCGCCCAGGCGCGGAAGCTGGCGGGCACCGCGCACGACGGACTCGCCCGCGCCGTCCGCCCCGCCCACTCCCTGTCCGACGGCGACACCGTCTTCGCCATGGCGACCGGCCGCCGCCCCCTCGTCCCGCCGGGGACGGCCGACGCCGCCGACCCCGCCTTCGGCGTGCACATCGAGGCGGGCGCGATGAACGCCGTCCTCGAGGCGGGCGCCGACGTGCTCACCCGGGCCCTCCTGCACGCCGTCCTCGCCGCCGAGACGGTGGACGGACCGGGCGGCCTCTTCCTCTCGTACCGGGACGCGTACTACGGCGCCTGACGGCTTCGGCGCGGCTTCGGTACGGCGCGGGGGAGCGGTGGGGCCCCCACCGCGCCGTACCGCGTACTCCGGCTTGCCGTCCCGGCGGGCTCAGGCTCCGTACGGGACCCCCGCGCGCGTCCTGGTCCTGCGACGGGCCGGGCGGACCGCGCGCACCGCGTCCTGGTGCACCCGCTCGATGAGCGCGCCGTAGGCGGTCACCATGCGGGTCTGGCTGAAGCGCTCGCGGCTGCGGGCCAGCGCCGGGGCGAAGTCGGCGGCCAGCGCCGCCGCCCGCGACCAGGCCGCGGCGATCGGCTCGGCCTCCGCCGGGGTGAGGAAGCCGTGCCCGGCGACCAGCTCCGCGCAGTCCCCGACATCGGTGGCCACCGGGACCGCGCCGCACATCATGCCCTCGATCAGGCACAGCGGCGCCGCCTCACCCGACGACGACGTCAGCGAGACGACGTCCGCGGCGGCGTACACCGTCTCCATGTCGTGCCGCACGCCCAGCAGCGACAGCCGCCGCAGCAGGCCGGGAGCGTCACCGAAGGCGGCCGTGATGTCCGCGGTCAGCTCCGGGTTCTCCGCGGTCATCCCGGCGCCGCACATCAGGACGTGCGCGCCGGGGTCCCGCCCGAGATGGATCCTGGCCGCCCGCAGGAACAGCGGCACGTTCTTCATCTCCGCGTAGCGGGCCGCGAAGACCGTGACGGGCGCGTCCGCCGCGATACCGAGCGAGGACCGCATCGCGGCCCTGCGGACCGCGTCGGGCCGGAACCGCAGCAGATCGACGCCGTTGGGGATGACGTGCATCAGCTCGGCAGGGATGCCCGCGGCCACGTACGCGGCCCTGGTCGACTCCGCGCAGCAGACGCAGGCCCGCACCCGGCCCGCCGCCACCGCGGCGCGCAGCGCGTCCAGCGCGGGGCCCTGATTCTCCGGATCGGACCTGTGCAGGCACACCACCACCGGCCGGTACGGCAGCCCGGCCTGATTGAGCAGCGCGAGCGGCTGTTCCTTGAGCGAAAGGAGTACGTCGGCCGCCGCCGTCGCCCTGGCGGTGGCCGCGAGCTCCGACCGGCTGAACACGCCGCCGCCGCTCTCGTGGCCGCCCTCACGGCTGCCCGCCTCGGCGTCCTCCCGGCCTTCGCCGCCGAAACGGTCGCGCAGGGCCGACACCGGTACACCCGCCGCCGTGAGCGCCCGGTAGCAGGCGTCGTCGGACATCGGCTGCCTGGTCGCCTCGCGGTGCATCTCACCCTCGATGCTCAGCACCGCGTGCCGCTGCGCGCCGCCGCTGAGACCGCGCACGACGTCGCTGTGCAGAATCCTCGCGCCGCCGGAAAAGAAGCCCTCGTAGATCGACAGCACACGCAGTTCGTTCATGACGCGCACCCATCGCAGGTCCCGCTCTGCGGGAAATCGACAAACCTGGTTGACCAGCGGATTAGCCGCGATGGGACCACCTAAAACTTGCGCGCGTGTGAATTCCAGATTTCACCGAGTGACGCTTTCTGTAACGTGCGGTGCGGATATGGAAATATGCACACCGAGGGGCGCCCGGCGGCCGGGCGATAACTGTGCCGTATTCCACACGGCCGGACCGGGCGGCGTGCCCCGACTCCGGTGCCCCCGCCCGGTGTTGACCCCCGCGCGGTGCGCACTCGTGTGTGTGACCCGCGGGCCGCAGGGCAGACGGCCCCTATGGGAATCATCAGTTGGGTCATCCTCGGTCTGCTCGCCGGGGCCGTCGCGAAGATTCTGCTGCCCGGTCGCGATCCGGGCGGCCTGATCGGAACCACCCTGATCGGCGTCGCAGGGGCGTTCGTCGGCGGCTGGCTGTCCGCCAAAATCCTCGACAAGCCGGTACAGCACCACTTCTTCGACGCCGCCACCTGGGGCGCGGCGATCGGCGGGGCGCTCGTGCTGCTCATCCTCTACCGCATCTTCTTCGGCGACTCGCGGGACGCGAGGCGCTGACCACCGGTCACCCGGGCGCACGGCCGGAGGGCGGCACCCCCGCGATGGGGGTGCCGCCCTCCGGCCGTGCGCCCGGTCCTGTCGTGAGCGGTATGACACATATCCGACCCGTGAAAGCGCATTGCCCCGAACGCCCGGCTTCGGATTCACATGTTGTAGGCGTTGCCTCATGAGGCGACGACAGGAGAGCCCAATATCGATTCAATGAATCGATCCGATGTTTACTTCTTGACGTACGGAGCGTCACGAGAGTTGACTCGCCTGCACCCGGGTCGCGGTGTTGCGGCCCAGTCAGGGAGGGGCAACCGCGCATGAAGGCAATGACGCGACGGCTCATCGTCGGAACCGCCGCCGTTTCGCTCGCGCTCACCACCGTGGCCGCCTGCGGCAAAACCCATGACAAGTCGTCAGGCGGCGGCAAGGACAAGACGATCGGCCTGCTGCTCCCGGACACCACGACCACCCGGTACGCCAAATTCGACCGTCCCCTGATCGAGGCCAAGATCAAGGAACTGTGCTCGGACTGCAAGGTCAGCTACGACAACGCCTCGGCCGACCCGGCGAAGCAGGCGCAGCAGGTCAGCAGCATGATCGCCAAGGGCGTCAAGGTGCTCATCCTGGACGCGCAGGACTCGGTGGGCATCCAGTCCTCGGTGCAGGCCGCGGTCGACAAGGGCATCAAGGTCGTCGCGTACGACCGCCTCGCGCAGGGCCCGGTGTCCGCCTACGTCTCCTACGACAACGAGAAGGTCGGCGAGTTGCAGGGGCAGGCGCTGCTGGACGCCATGGGTCCCAAGGCCGTTCCCACCTCGAAGATCGTGATGATCGACGGCGACCCGGCCGACCCGAACGCCGCCGCCTTCAAGGAAGGCGCGCACAAGATCCTCGACGGCAAGGTGAACATCGCCTACGAGCAGTCGGGTCTGTGGAAGGACACCGTCGCCAACCAGAAGGTCACCGCGGCGATCACCCAGCTCGGCAAAGCCGCCATCGCCGGTGTCTACTCCGCCAACGACGCCATGGCGGGCGGCATCGCCACCGCCCTCAAGGGTGCGGGCATCAACCCGCCGCTCACCGGTCAGGACGCCGAACTCACCGCGATCCAGCGGATTCTGGCGGGCACTCAGACCAGCACCGTCTACAAGGCGTACAAGCCGGAGGCGGACGCCACCGCGCAGATCGCGATCGACCTGCTGAACGGCAAGGACGTCAAGTCCGTGGCCGACGGCACCGCCAAGAGCGGTTCCGGCCAGGACGTCCCGGCGAAGCTGCTGGACGCCATATCGGTGACCAAGGAGAACATCAAGGACACGGTCATCAAGGACGGTCTCTACACCACCGCCCAGATCTGCACCGCCGAATTCGCCCAGGCGTGCAAGGACGCCGGCATTCAGTAGGAGACGCTTCGAGCGGGACGCGCATCCGACGGATGACGCGTCCGGCGAGAAACCTCCGGCAGCGGTTTCGACCGGCCGGGTCAGGGGCGCGTACCGCGTACGCCGTATCCCTCGGCCCGGCCGGTGGTCACACCGCCGAACCCTTCGGGGGCAGCGCGCCACCGCGCGGACCGTCGGACTCCCAGCTCACGAAGCGCCCCGACTCGCGGACCAGACCGGTCATGAACCACAGCACCACCGCCGAGTCGTCCGTCCACCCGAGAACCGGGATGACGTCCGGGATCGCGTCCAGCGGCGAGACCACGTAGATCGCCGCCAGGACCGTGAAGGCCAGCAGCTTGGCGCGCGACAGGCCCGGATAACGGCGGTGCAGTACCGCGCTGACCAGACGCGGTGTCGCCACCAGCCGCCGGAACAGGCCCGGTTCGCCCGGGCGGCGCGTCTCGCGGTACAGGCCCCACGCGGAGCGGCCGGTGCGCAGCGGCACGGGCGCCCTGCTCGGCTTGCGGTCGCTTCTGGCCATGGCGGCGGCTCCTTCGGCGTACGGACGGACATGGATACGGGGCGAGGCCGAGTGGAGACCTGACGGTTTCCGGTCGGGCGGGGACCTCCCGGCCTCCGGTCGGGCGGGGACCTCACGGCCTCACTGTCACCGCCTACCCCCGATCCGGCCGTGCGTGACGCCGCCACGCCCGACGGGCGGCGTCCGAGAGCGAATCGGGTCATCGGGTTGTCGGATGTCCGTAAGGCTTCGGGCGGCGCCGCCCTCACAAACTCCTCACGTTGAGCGCCGACCGCCTGGGCAGGCGAGTACCCATGGGCCCGGTACGTGGGCCCGACACTCCGCACCCGACGAAAGGCGGTGTCTCCGTGAGCTGGCAACACCAGGCCGCATGCCGCACCGAGGACCCCGAACTCTTCTTCCCCGTGGGCAACGCCGGACCGGCCAAACTCCAGGTGCAGAAGGCCCAACGGGTCTGCGCGGACTGCCCGGTCAGGGAGACCTGCCTGAGCTACGCCCTCGACATGGGCGAAAGCCTCGGCGTGTGGGGCGGCACCAGCGAGGAGGAACGCCGCACCCTGAAACGTCGGAGGTCTCGGCAGCAGGCCGCGGTGGCCCGCGCGTCGGCGGGCACCGCGGAGCCGCATGTCACGCACCGCGCCCCTTGACCGGCGTCAGCAGATCCCGCTCCAGGACGACGGACAGCGACAGGGTCCGGTATCCGGCGGATTCGAAGAGCACGGTGACCGTGTCGTCCGCGACGCCCATCACCTCGCCCTGACCCCATTTGTCGTGCAGGACCCGGACGCCGGGCGCGTACCGGCCGCGCGAAGCGGCCGCGGCCCCGGCGTCCGGCCGCCCGCGGTCGCGGCGCCAGATACGTGCCCGGCTCCCGCCCCGCGCGGCTGCCGCGGCTGACTCCCGGCCGCCGGAACCGGACTCCGCGTCCTGTCGGGAGTCGCCCCGCGAGCCCGTACCGCGCAGGACACCCGCGTGACGGTCCCTTTCGGGGGCCGGGGCGCCGGGTCCGGCCGCCGAACCGCACGTGTCGCAGTTGCCGCAGCCTCCGGGGAGCGCCTCGCCGAAGTAACCCAGCAGGAACGCCCGCCGACAGCCGTCGGTCTCCGCGAAGCCGCGCATCATGTCCACGCGGGACTGCTCCAACTGCCGGTGGCTGTCGGCGGTTTCCAGCGCCCGCTCCACAGCGGCCTTCCGCGCCGCGGCCGTCGCGCACTCCGGCGTCAGCGACACCTTCCCGTCCGCCGCCGTACGGACCGCGCCCGCCTGCCCCAGCAGATTGAGGACACCCGTCAACCGGGTCGCCGTCAGTCCGGTGTCGCCGCGCAACGCCGTCACGGAGACCGCGGCGGGCTCCTCGGCCGCCTTCTTCCCGGCCGCCTTGCCCGTCGTCCGCCCGGCCGACCGCTCGGCGAGCTGGTCCGCGACCAGGGTGAGGGCGTCGGCGTCCGGGCGGCCGGAGGAGAAGAACCGCCGCAGCCCCAAGTCCTGCGGCCGGTAGGCGATGTACGCCCGCGCCGGTTCCCCGTCGCGGCCCGCGCGGCCGATCTCCTGGTAGTACGCGTCGAGCGATCCCGGCACCGAGGCGTGCACCACGAACCGCACATCGGGCTTGTCTATGCCCATGCCGAACGCCGAGGTGGCCACGACGACCGCCAACTCCCCGCGCTGGAAACGGTCCTGGACGGACGACCGCTCCGCGGCGCGCAACCCCGCGTGGTACGCGGCGGCGGACACCCCCGCCTCCCGCAACTCCTCGGCGTACGACTCGGAATCGCGCCGGGTCGCCGTATAGACGATGCCGGAGCCGGTCTCGGCGCCGACGCGGTCGAGGACCGCGCGCCGCTTGGCCTTCTCCTCCTGGAAGTAGCCGACCGCCAGGTGGATGTTGGGCCGGTCGAACCCGGCGATGACCTCCTGGGCGCCGCGCATGCCCAGCAGTTGAAGGATCTCCGCGCGGACCGGCGCCGCCGCGCTCGCGGTGAGTGCCAGGACCGGCGGGCGGCCGATCCGTTCGCGTACGGCGCCCAACCGCAGGTAATCAGGGCGGAAGTCGTGGCCCCAGGAGGAGACGCAGTGCGCCTCGTCCACCACGAACAGCGCGGGACGGGCCTGCTTCAGCCGCAGGATGACGTCCTCCCTGGCCAGTTGCTCGGGCGCGAGGAAGATGAAGTCCAGGTCGCCGCTCTCCACCCGGTCCCAGGTCTGCGCGTTCTCCGCGTCGCGGTGCGTGGAATTGACCGATGCCGCGCCCGGTCCTTCGCGCTTGAGCAGCCCCTCGACCTGGTCGCGCTGGAGGGCGATCAGCGGGGACACCACGACCGTCGGGCCCTTCAGCAGGACGCCCGGCACCTGGTAGACCGCCGACTTCCCGGCACCGGTCGGCATCACGACGATGACGTCCTGGTGCCGCATCACCGCCTTCATCGCCTCCAGTTGCGGCGGGCGCAGGCTCGGCCAGCCGAACACGTCACGTGCGCAACGCCGTAGCCGACGGGCGGTCGATCCGAACATGCTGCTCCCTGCGGTCGTGGTGGTTGAGGCGGTCGGTCGATGAAGGCCGGCCGATGAAGGTCGGGCGTTGGAGGGGGAGGGCGCCGGGGCGGTGTCGTGGGTGCGGGTGACCGTCAGCGGCGCGATCGGGCAGACGGAAGGCGCCCTTCCCGGGGTCGGGTTCCATGCGGAACTCCTCGAGGAAAGGCGCCTGCGTTCATATCATCCAGATGCCGGGTGTGGCCGGGACCAGGACTCATGGATCACCGACGGCGCGGGCTCGACCTGTCGAGAGCGGCGATACCGACAGCGGCCAGACCGATCTGGATGAGCCACTCGATCCAGTCGACTCCGCTGGTGTCGTCGACGTTGAGACCGTGGGCGATGGCGGCTCCGATGATGGCCGCCACGATGCCGATCAGGATGGTCCAGATGACGCCGATGTGCTGACGGCCGGGGACCACGAGCCGACCGAGCACGCCAATGATAATGCCGATGATGATGGCGCTGATGATGCCGGAGATCTCCATGACGTCCCTTCTTGTCGTACGTGGCCACCCACGTGCGTTCTCGGGGGTCGTCTGCCCTTGAAGGACGCGAACACGCATTCGGCCCCGGGTGAGGGGGAGTTGGGCCCAAAGGGGTGCTTCACGCGGCCGGGTCCGAGGGGTTCGGGCCCGCGGCCTCCCGGCGTGAAGCGTTCTGGCGCGCGGTGTTCCGGCATGGAGCGTTCCGGCATGGAGCGTTCCGGCATGGAGCGTTCCGGCATGGAGCGTCCCGGCCGCCGGCCCTTGCGGGCGGCGACCGGGACGGGGTGCTCAGGAAGCGGTCCGACTACTTGCAGTCGTCCTTGGCCTCGGGGTGCCAGACGTGACCCTCGTGGCCCCAGTGGCCCATGCCGTCGTGGTTCGCGCCGTCCCAGCCGGCGCTCTCGTGGTGACCGCCGCCGTTGTAACAGGTGTTGCCGAAGGCGGGGTTCAGCGCGCCGATCAGGTTGATCGAGTTGCCGCAGGCGTTGATCGGCACGTCGATCGGGACCTGGATCAGGTTTCCCGACAGGACGCCGGGCGAGCCGATGGCCGCGCCGGTGGCGTCGGCGTCAGCGGCGGCGACGCCGCCACCGGCAAGCACGATCCCGCCGACGAGCGCGGCCAGGACGGCGCCGTTGCGCATGAGCTTCATGGGTACTCCTTTGGTGCTGGTGGTCTGCACTGAGCCCACCGGCATGCGGAGTGTGATCATCCGCCTTACCGGTGTCCGCACTCAGAGTTCGCCACCCGTCGTCGGCCCGGCGGCTGCCGCGCCCGCAAGTCACTCGTCCGGACGGCAGCGAACACCGCTCCCTGGGTGAGCCCGCGGCCCGACTGCGCCGGACGGCTCTGCCGAACGCCTCTGCCGAACCCCTCGGCCCGGGGCCTCGGCCGTATCGAACGGTCGGAACGCGGGCGGACGGCGACGGTTCAGGAGTCGTCGGGGTGAGGCGGTGTCAGCTGGGCAGACGAGCCGACAGGCCAACCACCGGAGGACATCATGCCGCTGACGTTCCGTAAGTCGTTCCACATATTTCCCGGCGTACGTATCAACGTGAACCGGAAGTCGCTGTCCCTCACGCTCGGACGCAGAGGCGGCGCGCACCGCACCTGGTCGACCACGGGACGACGGACGACCTCCGCGGACCTGCCGGGCCCCTTCGGCTACCGGCACACCGACCGGCGCAAGTGATCGGCGCGGGCGACCCGCCCCGCCCGTCTCGGAGACCCGTCTCAGAGATCGGAATCCCGCACGAGGGCTCGCGGCGCCTGGCATCGCCAGGCGCCGACGAGCAGCTCCCGCAGCTCGTCCTCGGCGACGGCCTTGAGCCGTACGAGCACGGCGGGGAATCCGTTGTAATGCGGCTCGGTGAAGAACTTCGCCGGGTCTGAGGCGAGGAGCGCCTCCTTCTCCTCCTGGCCCGCGACCCGGACGGCCACCACGTCGGTCCGCGGGACGCGGGCCTGCTTCGGGTCGGTCCGCTCCAGCCACACCCAGGCGAATTTCTTGTGCCTGCCGCCGTTCGGCACCGATACGGACATCCCGTCGTCCGCCGCCACCGCCTCCGGCAGGGTCAACGCGATCCGGCGCACATCGTGATGATCAGCCATCTCCGCATCCTCCATGGAATGCGGGTGCCCGCGCCCGTGGTGGCCATGCCCCGCCGGGAAATCCGCCGGGCGGCGTACCGGCGGCCGGTATGTGAGCGGCATGTGATCTGCGGGCGGGGGCACACGGAGCCTCAGAGGTCGAGGACCTGTCCGGTAGTACCGCCACCGGCCGCGTCCCGTCGTTCGGCGAAAAGAGACTCGATGCCCGACTCCTGCTGCCACGCGGTGACGGCGTCGATGCCGCTGCCCAGCGGCCACCGGCTGCGGATTCCGGCGTGGATGGCCTACGACCCGCAGGACTGCCTCGCCGTGCGGATGACCTTCGGCCTCGGCGGCCCCGAGACCGCCACCTGGATCTTCGCCTGGGACCTGCTGGCCAGGGGCCTGACCGGAGCCGTCGGCCTCGGCGACGTCCGGGTCACGCCCTCGGCCGGAACCGGCTCCCGGCTGCTGATCCGCCTCGGCCGTCCCGGCCAGGACGCCCGCGTCGAACTGGACGCCGCCCCCGTGCGCCGCTTCGTCTCCTTCGCCCGGGAACGCGCCCCGCTCGACGCCCGGACCGTCCGGTCCGCCCTGGACGCCGAGCTCTCCCGCATCGTCGAACGCGCCTAGGGCCTGTCCGGCGGTCAGGTCTGGCGCAGCGGCTCGTAGGCGTCGGCGGTCAGGCCGAACGTCCAGGCCACGCCCTCCTTCGCCGTGCTGGTGCCGGGCGGCACCCGCAGCCAGTACGTACGGCTCGTGCCGTCCGGCTCCGGCGTGGAGTTGACGACCTCGACCATCGTCACGTCCTCGTCCCCGGTCAGCGCGATCCGCCAGAGGATGCCGGTCTCGTCCCGGTGCACGGGGACCGCGCCCGACTCGGTCAGATAGCGGTCGTAGCCGTAGTGCTCCAGCATGACGCGGCGCAGCTCCGCGTTCTCCTCGCCGCGTATCCGCTCCGGCGTGAGGGTGCCCAGCTCACGCAGGAACTCGGCGGGGACCGGCATACCGCGCCAGGCGTGCAGCGCGAAGCCGTCGGGGAAGGCGAGCGCGGGACCGTCGGCCCGGTCGAGGCGGCCCGCCTCGTCGCGGTGCAGCTCGGCGGGGCGCTCGCAGACGATCGCGACCCGCTCGTACGGCCACCACCAGCCCGCCGAGCGGGCGACCGCCGCCAGCCCGTCCAGCGGGGAGCCCTCTTGCGTGTCGAACGCGCACAGCCAGGCCGCCTCGTGCTGACCGAGGACCGCGTCGAGCAGCAGCAGCCGGATCTCCGGCTCCTCCTTCCGCCCCCGCGCCAACTCCTCGACCACACCGGCCCTGATCCGGCCCGCCAGCGCCTGCGTCCCCTCCCACAGCCGCGCCCCGGTCGCGTTCCACCGCTCGCTCCAGCCCGCGGGGCCGAGCGCCGCGTGCAGCCGGGCCCGCTCCGCGGCCCACGGCCGCCCGCGCACCTCGTCCCGCACGCTGTGACCCTTGCCGCGCGTCCCCTGAAGCGCGGCCTCCGCGCGCAGCATCGCCACGGCCGCGCGCGGCGATCCGGCCCAACGGACGCGCTCCGGCTCCGCGAGCCCCGCGCGCCGGTACGCCAGCCGCACCCCCGCCTCGGCCGCCGCGCGGTCCGCGGATCCGGTGGCCACGGCGGCCTGCCTCCACTGCTCGACGGTCGACATGCCGTCCCCTCCCATGAGTTCTGCTCCCTGCCCTCGACGTGCTGTCCTGCCGTGCCCGCGCGCCCGGACCCCGGGCGCCACCGCGGGACGCTCAGTCGGCGACCACGCGGACCGAGCCCGGTACGTACTCCCGCTGCCGCACCACGCGGTACCAGCCCTTGGGCAGCGATATCGCCGCGTGCTCCTCGTGCACGACCCGTCCGCCGTCCGGCAGATGCAGCAGCATCGGCGCGAACGGGGCCGGCGGGCTGAAGAGCCGTCCCGGTCCCATGACGGCGTGCGCGTGACCCGTCACCTCGCCCAGCGCGAGGACGAGCCGGCCGCGCGCGTCCCGCGGCTCCTGCGGCGCGTCGTCCATGTGCGGCGGCAGCGCCGACTCCTCGGTCGGCGCGATGAGCACATCACCCTGCCGGTACATCGCTCTCCCTCCGCGCGGCGCTCCGTGCACCGCGTCGACACCGACCGTAGGCGCGGGGTCTGACAACGGCTCAGAGTCGGCCCGGCCGCAGCCGTTGTCAGTGCGGCTTGGTAGAACTTGCTCACACATCGGCCGGTGATCGCCGCGGCCGAATTCGTACGGCCGTCGAATGTCGAACGTCAGGAGCAGGCGGACATGACCATCGGGAACCACATGCGGGAGCTGCACGGCCTGCCCGCCTTCGACTTCCCCGGACCCGACGACAAGGGCACCGACCTGCCGGAAGCGGACGCCGCCGCCTGGCGGATCGGCGTCGACTCCTACGACAGCGAGGAGAAGTGGGAGGACGCCTTCGCCCGGTTCACCCAGGCCGTCGACATCACGCGGGTGCGCGCGCTGATCGTCGGTTCCTGGAGCGAAGCCTACGAGAGCGGACCGGAACCGCTGATCGCGGCCATCCTGTCCGTGAAGGACCGACTGCCCGCGCTGCGGGCCCTGTTCCTCGGCGACATCGTGGGCGAGGAGTGCGAGATCTCCTGGATCAACCAGGGCGATGTCACCCCGCTGCTCGACGGCTTCCCCGAACTGGAGTCGTTCGGGGTACGCGGCGGACAGGACCTGGCCTTCCCCGCCGTGACGCACGCCCGGCTGCGCTCGCTCACCGTCGAGACCGGCGGCATGCCCGCGCAGGCCGTCCGCGGCATCGCCGCCAGCGACCTGCCCGCGCTGGAACACCTCGACCTGTGGCTCGGCACCTCCGAGTACGGCGGGGACAGCGAGATCACCGACCTGGCGCCGTTCCTCACCGGCGCGCTGCTGCCCAAGCTCCGTTCGCTGGCCCTGCGCAACAGCGAGATGCAGGACGAGATCGCCGCAGCCCTCGCCTCCGCGCCCGTCGTGGCCCGGCTGGAGACCCTCGACCTGTCGATGGGCGTGCTGACCGACGAGGGCGCCACGGCGCTGCTCGCGGGCCAGCCCCTCACCCACCTCAAGACACTCGACCTGCACCACAACTACCTCACCTCGCCCGTCGCCCGGCGCCTGCGGGAAGCCCTCGAACCGTCGGGCGTCCACGTCGAACTGGACCGCGACGACGCCGACGAGGAGGTCGATGACGACGACGAGACCGTGTGGCGTTTCGTCGCCGTCGGCGAGTAGCCGGTCGTTCCGTCAGTCGTCCAGCCGGTCGCCGACCGGCTGATGACCACCGCCGGGCGGCGGACCGGTGACCGTCCATCAGCGCCGGGCACGTGGGCGACCAGGGGAGAGGGGGAAGGTGACGTGAGAGATGAACCGCGCTTCGCGGTCGTCGGCAACCCGGAGAACCGGCGGGTCGGTCTCTTCGCGCGCGCCGCGACCGAGGCCGGGCTGCCCGCGCCCCGCGTCGTGCCCTGGCGCGACGTCCTGCGCGAGGGCGGCGCGACCTTCGCGGCGGACGAGGTCGTACGGCTCGACTCGCCCGGTGAGGACGCCGAAGTGGACCGCGCGCTGCGGGACATGGACGACCCCACGCGGGTGGAGGGCAGCGCCCGCTGGTACGCCCGATTCACCGCCGCCGTCCGCACCCTGGACGGCGGCAGGCGGCTGGACGACCCGGACGAACTGGCGGTGCTGTTCGACAAGCGGCGCTGCCACCGGAGGCTGGCCGAGGCCGGGGTGCCCGTACCCGCCTCGCCCACCTCGGGTGCCGCCGCCCCCGCGGTGCGCGGCTGGGCCGACGTACGGGCGCTGATGCGCGAGCACGCCATGCCGCGCGCCTTCGTCAAACTCGCCCACGGATCGTCGGCCTCCGGGGTGCTCGCCGTGGAGACGGCGGGCGGCGGGCGCGTCCAGGCCACCACGTCCGTCGAGTCGGCGGACGGACGCCTGCACAATTCGCTGCGAGTGCGCCGTATCACCCGCGAGACCGAGATCGCCGCGCTGGTCGACGCGCTCGCACCGGACGGCCTGCACATCGAGCGCTGGCTGCCCAAGGCGTCGCTGCACGGGCGCGTCGCCGACCTGCGGATCGTGGTCGTCGACGGCCGCGCCACGCACGCCGTGGTGCGCACCAGCCGCTCGCCGCTCACCAACCTCCACCTGGGCGGCGCGCGCGGCGACCTCGGCGCCGCGATCGAGGCCGCGGGCGTCCGGTGGGAGCAGGCACTGGAGATCTGCGAGCGGGCCGCCGCCTGCTTCCCCGGCACGCTGTGCGTCGGCGTCGACCTGCTCCCCGCGATCGGCTGGCGGCGCTTCGCGGTCGGCGAAGTCAACGCCTTCGGCGACCTGCTGCCGAGGCTCACCGGACTGCCGGGCAGCGGAGCGGAGGGCCTGGACACCTACGCCGCCCAGATCGCCGCCGTACGCGCCCGCGCCGCGTCGCCGACCGGAGTCCGGCCACCGTACGCACCGGTCGCGTACGAACGGAGCGCGTACGAACCGGCCGCGTATGAACGGAGCGCGTACGAACCGGCCGCGTATGAACGGACCGCGTACGAACCGGCCGCCGATGAATCCGCCGCGCCCGTACCGGCGCCGCACGAACAAGCCCCGCCCGAACCGGCACCGCACGGCGCGGCACGTACCAGCAGGCCACGAACCGTCGCACCACCAAGCGCCGAGGACCCGACATGCGACCCACTGACGCGCTCGCGCCCGCCCTCCTGGACGGCGGAGGCCCGGACATGAACGAGGTCGTGGGCCGCGACGACCTCCTCCTGATCACCCTCGACACGCTCCGCCACGACGTCGCGGCCGAGTTGGCCGCGGCCGGCCGCATCCCGCATCTGGCGCGCCATCTGCCGGGCGGGCGCTGGGAGGAGCGGCACGCGCCCGGCAGCTTCACCTACGCCTCGCACCAGGCGATCTTCGCCGGATTCCTGCCGACCCCGGCGGCGCCCGGACCGCACCCCCGGCTGTTCGCCGCGCGCTTCGCCGGGAGCGAGACCACCGAGGCGGGCACGTACGTCTTCGACACGCCCGACCTGGTGTCCGGGCTCGCGGCGGCCGGATACCGCACCGTCTGCATCGGCGGCGTCGGCTTCTTCAACAAGCGCGGCGCGCTGGGCGACGTCCTGCCGGGACTGTTCCAGGAGAGTCACTGGGAGCCGGAGTTCGGCGTCGCCTCGCCCACCTCCTTCGAGGCGCAGGTCGCGCGCGCGGAGCAGGTCGTCGCCGAACTGCCCGCCGACCAGCGGCTGTTCCTCTTCCTCAACGCGTCCGCGCTGCACCAGCCCAACTGGTTCCACACACCGGGCGCCACCCGCGAGGCCGGTGACACCCGCGCCACGCACGCGGCGGCGCTGGAGTACATCGACCGGCACATCGGACGTCTCTTCCACGCCATGGCGGCCCGCCGCCGCTGCTTCGCCATCGTCTGCTCCGACCACGGCACCACCTACGGAGACGACGGCTACACAGGTCACCGCCTCGGCCACGAGGCGGTCTGGACGGTGCCCTACGCCCACTTCTTCCTGGAGCCGTCTTCATGAACGCGCCGATCACCACGACCACACCGATCACCACGACCACACCGATCTCCACGACGACACCGACCAGCACGACCACACCGGTCTCCACGGCCACGCCCGCCGACGCGCCGTCCCCTGACCAGCCCGCGTCCCCCGCCGACAGTCCCTACCAGAGCTACGTCTACGCGTATCCGCACAAGACCGCCTACCGCCCGCTGCCCGACCGGCCCGCGCTGAGCGGACTGTGGCAGGCGGAGCCCAAGGACGCGCTCTCGCTCTATCTGCACATCCCGTTCTGCGAGGTCCGCTGCGGATTCTGCAACCTCTTCACCCGCATCGGCGCGCCCGGCGAGCTCACCACCCGCTATCTCGACGCGCTCGACCGGCAGGCCACCGCCGTCCGGGACGCGCTCGGCGACACCGAGCCGCTACGGTTCGCCACCGCGGCCTTCGGCGGCGGCACCCCCACCTTCCTGACGGCCGCCGAACTGGAACGGCTCTGCGACATCGCCGAGCGCCGGATGGGCGCCGACCTGCGCGCGATCCCGCTCTCCGTCGAGGCGTCGCCCGCGACCGCCACCGCCGACCGGCTCGCCGTCCTCGCCGACCGCGGCGCCACCCGGCTCAGCCTCGGTGTCCAGAGCTTCGTGGACGACGAGGCGAAAGCCGCCGTACGGCCCCAGCGCCGCGCCGACGTCGAAGCCGCGCTCGCCCGCGTCCGCGACGCCGGTATCCCGGTCCTCAACATCGACCTCATCTACGGCATCGACGGCCAGACCCCGGCCAGTTGGCGCACCTCGCTGGAGGCCGCGCTGCGCTGGCGGCCGGAGGAGCTGTACCTCTACCCGCTGTACGTACGGCCGAAGACGGGCCTGGAGAGCCGCACCGCCGTCAGCGACCCGGCCTGGGACGAGCAGCGGCTGCGGCTGTACCGACAGGGCCGCGACCACCTCCTGACGCACGGCTACGAGCAGGTCTCCATGCGGATGTTCCGCCGGGCCGACGCCGCGCCCCAAGGGCCCGACGACCACGCCTGCCAGACCGACGGCATGATCGGCCTCGGCTGCGGCGCCCGCTCCTACACCTCCACGCTGCACTACTCCTTCGACTACGCCGTCGACATGCGCGAGATCCGCGCGATCATCGACGAGTACACCACCACCGACGACTTCACCCGCGCCGCCCACGGCCGCCGGGTCGACGCCGACGAGGCCCGCCGCCGACACCTGCTCCAGTCGCTGCTGCAAGCCGACGGCATGCCCCTGGCCGACTACCGCGACCGCTTCGGCACCGACGCCCACGCCGACTTCGCCGCCGAGATCGACCGCTTCGCGGCCCGCGGCTGGCTCGACGACGAGGCCCCCGCGACCGGCCGCATACGGCTGTCCCCCGAAGGACTCGCCCACTCCGACGCCCTCGGCCCCGAACTGTTCTCACCCCGGGTCCGGGCGGCGATGGCCGCGTACGAGCTGAAGTGAGGACGCCGCCATGGATCTGACGCTGCTCTATCGCGGCCCGCTCGCCTCCTGCGACTACGACTGCCCGTACTGCCCCTTCGCCAAGCGCCGCGACAGCCCCGCGCAACTGCGCGCCGACCGCGCCGCGCTCGCCCGCTTCGCGCACTGGGCGCGAGAGCAGCGGGGCGACCGGCTGTCCGTGCTGTTCACCCCGTGGGGCGAGGGCCTGGTCCGCTCCTGGTACCGGAACACCCTGGCCGAGCTGTCGCACGAGCCGCACATCGACCGGGTCGCCATCCAGACGAATCTGAGCTGCCGCACCGACTGGCTCGCGGACGCCGACCCCGGCACCCTCGCCCTGTGGTGCACCTACCACCCCGGCCAGACCCCGTACGACCGCTTCCTGCGCAAGACCCGCGAAGTGGCCGACCGCGGCGTCCGGTTCAGCGTCGGCGTCGTCGGGCTGCCGGAACACCTCGCGGACGCCGCCCGGCTGCGCGCCGCGCTGCCCGGCCACGTCTACCTGTGGGTGAACGCCGCCGAGGGCCACACCTACACCGACGCGGAAGCCGACGCCTGGACGGCCCTCGACCCGCTCTTCCCCTACAGCCGCCACCCGCACCGCTCGGCCGGCCTGCCCTGCCGCACCGGCGAGTCCGTCCTGTCGGTGGACGGCGACGGCACGGTCCGCCGCTGCCACTTCGTCCGCGCCGAACTGGGCAATCTCTACGACGGCTCCTACCGGACCGCCCTGGCCCCCCGCCCCTGCCCGCTGGCCGTCTGCGACTGCCACATCGGCTATGTCCACCTGGAGTCGCTGCCGCTCTACGACGTCTTCGCGGGCGGAGTCCTGGAGCGCGTCCCCGCGGACCGCACGGCCACCGCGCCGGAAGCGGGCGCCGCGGGCGGCAGGGCCCTGCTGCCGCTGGTCTGACCCGCCGTCACCCTCGGAGGCCGCGGGGGACGGCGGCGGACCCACGGGGAGAACGGGCAGGTGGGCCGCGCGCCGGATAGTCTTGGGCGGTGGGCAGCGAACCGAGACCGCAGGCCGGAACGGCCGCTGAGCTGATGAAGGCCATGACCCGGCTCCGGGCCCGGCTCCGGGCCGAGTCGGCGACGGACGACATGCGGTGGACCTGGTCGCAGATCACCACGCTGGGGCGCATCGTGGACGAGGGCCCCACCACGGCGAGTGATCTGGCCGCGGCCGAACACGTACGGCGGCAGTCGATGGCCGAGACGCTCGCGGCGCTGCGCGACGGCGGGCTGATCACCTCGGGCAAGGACCCCGCAGACGGCCGCAAGACGCTCCTGCACGCGACGGCCGAGGGCCGGGCGCTGGTCGAGACCATCCCCGCCGTCCGGGAAGCCTGGCTGGAGGCGGCGGTACGCGATCTGCTCCGGGCCGACGAGCGCAGGACGCTGCTGAAGGCGGCCGAGATCATGAACCGCCTGGCGGACAGCGACCGTTGACCCGCCGCCGGGGTCCGGCCCCTACAGCACGGCCCCCATGCGCCACGGCACGATCTCCTCGGCCCCGAAGCCGAGCGCCTCGGACTTGCTCGGCGCGCCGGAGGCCATGTCCACCAGCGTCTCGAAGAGCCGGGTGCCGTACCGCACGTGCTCGTCGCGGGACATCGCCGGGCCGGCGTCGAAGTCCATGTCGCCGCTCATGTGCTGGTAGAGCCGGCTGGTGGTGCTGATCTTCAGGCAGGGCACGGGCCGTGAGCCGAACAGCGAGCCGCGACCGGTGGTGAAGGCCAGCAGATTCGCCCCGCCCGCGACCATGCCGGTGGCCGACACAGGGTCGTATCCGGGCGTGTCCATGAATGTCAGACCGGGCGCCGTGACCGGCTCCGCGTAGCCGACGACTCCGTTGAGCGGGCTGCTCCCGCTCTTGAGTACCGCACCGAGCGACTTCTCCCAGATGGTGGTGATGCCCCCGGCCTTGTTGCCCTTGGAGGGATTGTTGTCCAGCGCGGCGCCGTGCCGGGTGACGTACCGCTGCCACCACGCGATCAACTCATCGAGCCGTTCGGCGATCGCGGGCGTGGCGGCGCGGTCGCGCAGCAGGTGCTCGGCGCCGTAGATCTCCGGGGTCTCGCCCAGGACGACCCGCCCGCCCGCGGCGGCCAGCAGATCGGCGGCGACGCCCAGCGTCGGATTGGCCGTCAGCCCCGAATAGGCGTCGCTGCCGCCGCACTGGAGTCCGAGGGTGAGTTCGTGCAGGCCGACCGGCTCGCGGGACAGCGTCGCCAGGCCGCCGACCATCTCGGCGACGCGGTCGAGGGCGGCGTTCACGGTCGCCGCGGTGCCGCCGAGCGCCTGGATGGTGAGCGTGCGCACGGCCGGATCGTCGCCGAAGACGTTCTCCGGCTGGTTCACCTCGCAGCCGAGACTGACCGTCAGCACACCGGCGATGTTCACATGGCGCGCGTAGCCGCGCAGGGTGCGCCGCAGCAGGTCGTCGCCCTCGGTGCCCTCGGCCATGCCGCAGCCGAGGTCGTGGGTCAGGGCGATGACGCCGTCCAGTCCCGGCGCCCCGGCGTGGCGGTCGTTGGCGGCCTGGGCGATCATCCGGGCCACGGTCGCCGAGCAGTTCACCGTCGGGAGCACGGCCAGGTAATTGCGGGTGGCGGCACGGCCGTCGGCGCGCCGGTAGCCGAGGAAGTGGTCGCGGGTGGCCCCGGCCGGGGGCCGCCAGGCCGGGGGAGCGGGCCGCGGCGCCCCGGCGCGGGCGGTGGCGTCGCCGAGGCCGAGATTGTGGACGTGTACGTGTTCGCCGGGCCGGATGTCGCGGGCGGCGACACCGATGACCTCTCCGTACTTGCGGACCTCGGCGCCCGCGGCGATGGGGGAGACGGCCACCTTGTGGCCCGCGGCGATGTCGTCGGCGGCGGGGACCACACCCCGCGCGACCCGTACGGGCGTGCCCGCCGCCACGTCCGTCCGCACCAGCCCGATGTTGTCAATGCCGGGCCGTGCGACCAGCGGGACGGCCGGTTCACCGGCCGTCCGCGCGGGCGCCGCCGCGCCGGTGTCCGTTCCGCGCACGTTCGTCATGCGCACACCGGCCGGACGGAGTTCGGAAGGAGACCCGCGCCGGATTCCGGCGGGAGATCCCCGAACACCGAGGGAAAGCTCACCCACTCATCCGCTGTGTGCGCTGATTCAGGGTCCCGTTCCGTGAATCCACCGCGGCGGATTTCCGGCAACTCTTCAATTGCGCACAGGGGACTGGAAAGTGGGATGTCCATACCTCAGGACGATACGTGCGCACCGCGGCGACAGTGAAGCGTGGATGTCGGAACAGCCCTATTCGGAAAGCGGATCGGCCCAGTTCAGAGCCGGGAGGTGGGGCACTGCCCGGACAACACCGCCGACCCGTATCGCATATGGGTCCGATCCGATTTCCGGATCCCGACTTCACGTCGGGAGCGGGGCTCAAGCCTGCTTGCCGAGCGCGGACAGATCATCGGTGGTGATGACGTCCGCCTGGCTCGGGAACACCTTCTCGGTCAGCACGCGGTGGACCTCCGGATCGGGGTCGCCGGTCGCGTCCTCGAGGACGTAGAGCCGGTAGTCCGCGTCGGCGGCGTGCCGCACGGTCGAGAGCACCACGCCCGAGGTGGAGAGCCCGGCGAGGACGAGGGTGTCGATCTCCTGGCCGAGCAGCGTCGGGTGGAGTCCGGTGGCGGCGGAGAACGCGCCGACCCTGACCTTGCGCACCACGATGTCGCCCTCCCGTACGTCGAGCGCGTCGTGCAGGTCCGCCTCCGGGCTGCCGTCGGCGAGGAACCCCTGCCGGGCGACGGGGGCGAAGGACTTGTTGCGGTCGGGCACGGCGGCGAAGTCCTCCGGTGCGAAGGCGACGCGGACGTGGACGACGCGGATGTCCAGCGAACGTGCCCAGGCCAGGGCCTGTTGGGCGCGGGCGAGCACGGCCTCGCCGTCGGGAACGGCGGCCAGGACCGCGGGCTGGAAGTCCATCAGCAACAGGGCGGTACGGGAGGCGACGACGGGCTGGGCGGGGGTGGTCATGTCGGTACTTTCTGAGAGGCGCGGATCACCTGAGCGGTGCGGTTCAGCGGTGTGGTCGTGTGGGGTGGGGGGATCGACCGCCGCCGCGGAGCCCTGTCGGACACCGGCCAGGTGGCGGTCGAAGACGGTCATGAGGAGGACGACGGCGCCGATGGCGACCAGCGACCACGAGATGCGGTGCAGGCCGGTGTCGTCGACGCGGCTGTGGAAGGCGATCCCGGTGATGGCCGCCGAGGCGATCGAGCCGATGTACCCGAAGGTGCGCAGCAGCCCCGAGGCCGTGCCGACGCTCTCGGGCGGGGACTCGCGGTAGAGGACCGTCTGGTTGGCCACGGTGCTCGCCCCCGAGGTGAGGCCGAACAGCGCGGTGACGGCGACGACGGCGGCGACCGGTGTGTGCGCCGTGAGCGGCAGGGCGGCCGCCGCGCCGAGCAGCAGCAGGACCGCGGAGCCGATCAGCACGCCCCGCACCGATGTGCGGCGCGAGGCGATCCGGGCCGTGACGGCCGACAGGGCGCCCATCGGGACGAGGACCAGGCCCGCCTGGTACGCGGACAGCCCGTGCGCGGCCTCCAGCCACTGGGTCAGACCGTAGAGGATCACATAGGTGCCCATCAGCGTCAGCCCGTTGCGCAGATACGTGCGGGTCAGCGCGGGCTTCGAGGCGAGCAGCCGCACATCGAGGAACGGACGGGCGGCCCGCAGTTCCCAGGCGACGAGTGCTCCCGCCAGGACGACCGCGGCCGCCAGCGCGGTCCAGTCCGGCGTGGGCAGCCCGGTCAGGAAGACCAGGAGCGAGGTGAGGGCGCCCGCGAAGCCCGCCATGCCGACGACGTCGATGCGTACGGCCAGCTCGCGCGGTGAGCGGCCCCCGGCGCGGGCGGGGTCCTTGTCGATCCACAGCAGCGCCATCGCGAAGGCGGCACCGGCGGCCGGGACGTTGACCAGGAACGCGGTCTGCCACCCGAGCCCGCCGACGAGCAACCCGCCCACGGCCGGGCCGATCGCCACGGTGGCCGCACCGGCGACCGCCAGACCGCCGAGGACGTTGCCCGGCGGATCCTGGAGACCGACCGCGGTCGCCCGGCGGCGGATCAGCAGCATCGCGGAGGGGTAGGCGGCGGACGTGCCCGCGCCGATCAGGACGCGGGAGAGCACCAGGACGGGCAGATTCCAGGCGATCGCGCCGATCACGCCCGCGGCGAGCACGATGAGCGTGCCGGTCAGGAACACCCGGCGCGGGCCGAACACCTCCGCCAGCCGTCCGGCCGCGGGCTGCGCTATCGCACTGGTCAGATAGAGGCTCGAAATCAGGATCGCGGTCCGCCCGACCGGTATGTCCAGCGAGGCGGCGATGGGGACCAGAGCCGTCGCGATCACCGAGCTGTTGACCGGATTGAGCGCGGCCCCCGTGTACAGCGGGGTCACGAAGCGCGCGCCGAAGGGCTTTCCCCGCCTGTCGCCGTGCGCCCCGCTGACGGGTACCGGTACGGCACCGCGTGCGATGACCTTCACCGCGTGACTCCTCTCGCTTCCCGCGCCCGCCGGTCCCCTGCCGCCCGCGTTCGGGCGTGGTCCAGGGCGGATCACAGCGGCCTCGAATAGGCAGGCTGCCTGTCGAATAGATTAGCAGGTTGCCTGCCTATCTGTGAGGGGTCTCCTTGCAGGGTCCTGCTCGGGGTCCCGTGCGAGGTCCCCGTGCGGGCTCAGGACATGGCGAGGGCCCTGGTGGCATTCCGAACGGCCGCTGGGCGCGGCGGCCCGCGCCTTCATCAGGGCGGTGCTGCACGCACCCCGGCCGGAGGGACTCCTTCCCACCGCTGTGAATTGGGCCGTGCGCGACCACGGGAAACGGCCCATTCGCAGCCCGGATCCCCGCCATCCGCTATCCGCCGTTGACAGTGGCCACGGCCGCGGGCGAGGTTGTCCGGCAGGGGCCGCCGCGACCGCCCGGAACAGCACGCAGAAGAGGCACGCGGCCGAAGAACACGCGGGAAAACGTGGACGTCACGCGGAAACGGAGTCGTCATGGGCAGTGTGCGGACCTACACCGATCTGGATGTCGCGGTGCGCAGCGACACCTCCGAGGTGGGGGAGGGCCCTGTCTTCGACCCTAGGACCGGCCGGCTGGTGTGGGTCGACATCTACGGCGGCACGGTCTACGAGGACGACCTGGCCACCGGGCGGCAGACCGTGACCGAGGTCGGTGTCATGGTGGGCGCGGTCGCGCCGCGGGCCCACGACGACGGGTTCGCCGCCGCCGTGGCCGGCGGATTCGGCTTCCTCGTCGACGGCGTGACCACCGTCGTCGACCCGGTCCTGCCGGAGCCGAACCTGCGGATGAACGACGGCAAGGTGGACGCCCGCGGACGGTTCTGGGCGGGCAGCAACGACATGCGGTTCGCCCCCGGCCAGGGACGGCTCCACCGCTGGGACGCAGACGCCCCGAGCGTCGTCGTCGCGGACGGGCTGGTCCTGCCGAACGGACTGGGCTGGAACGCCGACAACACCGTGATGTACCTGGCCGACAGCTACGCCCGACTGCTCTACCGCAGCGCGTTCGACGCCGACTCCGGGGAACTGGGCGGCCTTGAGGTCCTGACGAAGACCGAGGGCTCCGGGGTCCCCGACGGCCTGGCGGTCGACGTCGACGGCTGCTTCTGGACAGCCATGCACGGCGGCGCCGAGGTACGGCGCTACGACCCGGCGGGCCGCGTGATCGGACGCGTACCGGTGCCCGTCCCGCAGCCCACGAGCTGTGCCTTCGGCGCCGACGGCAGGCTGTACGTCACCTCGGCCCGCGAGGGCCTGTCCGCCGAGGATCTGGAGCGCTCCCCGCTGTCCGGCTCCGTCTTCGTCGTCGCCACGGACACGCGCGGCGTACCCGTGGCGGCCTTCCGCGGCTGAGACGGGAAGGCCGCTCCGGGCGCGTACGGCGGCGGCGTCCGGGCGACCGGCTCAGGCCGTCGGCGGAAGGGGCCGTACGCTCGCCGGGAGCGGCGTGCGGCCCTGCGCGTTGAGGAAGGCGCAGACGGCCGCGTTGCTCGAACGCCGGCGGGGCCAGAACAGCGCGACGTCCCGGTGGGCGGTGGGCGACTCGATACGGCGGACGGTGAGACCGTCCGTCGTCGTTGTCTCCACGGCCAGTTGGTTGATGATCCCGATGCCGAACGCCGACCGGACAAGGGCGATGAGCGTGGCGGGATGATCGGTGAGATAGGCGATGTCCGCCTTCGACTCGTACTCCCCGAGCATGTGCCGCAGGTCGTAGCCGCCGCCCTCCTCCTCGGAACCGGCCGGATTGCCGATGAGGGGCCGGGAGAGGATGTCGTCCACGCGGACGGTCGCCTTGGTCGCCAGCGGATCGTTGTCCCGCATGACCGCGACGATGTCCTCCCGCCAGATCGTGCGGTGGCACAGCGTGGGCTCGCGCATCTTCGGCAGCGTCGGCCGGAAGGCGATGTCGACCGTGCCCGTCGCGACGGCCTCCTCCAACGTGGCCGCGGTCCCTTCCCAGAGCTCGACGGTGAGACCGGGATGGTCGGCCTTGAGGACCTGGAGGAGCGTCGGGAGATAGGTGGAGCTGACCGACGGGTAGCTGGCCACGGTGAGGTGGGCGACGATCTGGTCCTGCGTACTGCGGGCGGCGTCGACACCGCGCTGGAGTTCCTGGAGCGCCGCCCGCGCGTGACCGTAGAAGAGGTCACCCGCCTGCGTGGTGCAGACCGGGCGGGCCTTGCGGTCGAAGAGCGTGACCCCCAGGGCGTGTTCCAGCGCCGCTATGTGCGCGCTGACCCGCGACTGCGAAAGGTGCAGAGTATGCGTGGCGGTGCCGAATCCGCCCCGGTCGGCGACCGCGAGGAAGCTGCGCAGCCACGCTGTCTGCAGAGACATCGCGTCGCGGGGAACCGTCGTCCCCTGCTCGGACGGGACGTCGTTGTCACCTGTGGACAGGGTCACTGACGGTTCCTTTCGTGTGCGGCCAAATTACCCGATCGCCCCCCGGGCCACTACGGGCGTGCGGGACATCAATGCCTGATCAGCGCGGTCCGGCCGGGTACCGGGGCCGCCTCTCTCGGACGGCGTCGTCCGCGAGAGGCGGCCCCGGCGGACCCCGGACCGTCACTCCCCGGCGTACGGCCGGTCCCCTTCCGAGGACGGCTCACGCCGCGGTCAGGCCGCCGTCGACGATCAGCGCCGCGCCATTGATGAAGCGGCCGTCCGGGCCCGCGACGAAGGCGATCGTGGCGGCGATCTCCTCGGGCGAGCCGAGCCGTCCGTCCAGTTGGCGGGCGGCCATCGCCTGCCGGGCCGCGAGCGGATCGGGGGCGTTCGCGACGATCTTGTCGATCCACTCGGTCGCGACGGTGCCGGGGCAGACCGCGACGCACCGGATGCCGTCCTTGGCGTGGTCCACCGCGATGGCCCGGGTCAGCCCGACCAGCCCCGCCTTGGAGGCGCAGTACGCGGCCCGCCGGGCGAGGCCGACCTGGCCCGCGACCGAGGCGACGTTGACGACCACGCCACCGCCGTTGTCGAGCATGAGCGGCAGCATCGCGCGGGTGGTGAGGAAGGGCCCGGTGAGATTGACCGACAGGACGCGGTCCCAGTCCTCGTCGCTGGTCTCCAGCACCGTCGCGGCGAGTCCGGTGCCCGCGACATTCACCAGCAGCGCGGGCGTCCCCAGCGTGACGGCGACTTCCCTGGTGACCGAGCCGACCGCGTCGGGATCGCGCAGGTCGACGGGGAAGGCGCGGCCCGTACCCCCCGCCTTCTCGATCTCCGCGCAGGTCCGCGCCAGGCCGTCGGCGTCGATGTCCAGCACCGCGAGGTCGTATCCGGTGTCCGCCAACCGGAGCGCCGTGGCCCGGCCGATGCCGGACGCCGCCCCGGTGACCACCGCGACTCGCTGCTCCCGGGCGCTCACGAGTACGCCAATCCGGGAAGCGCGCCGTCCATCGCGTACCCTCCGTCGACATCGAGACCGGCCCCGGTGGTGTAGCACGCCTCGTCGGACGCCAGGTAGCAGATGGCCGCCGCGATCCACTCGGGCGGCGCGATGCCCAGCGGCACGCGGGACTCCAGCGCCCGCTCGACGGCGGGTGTGTAGATCGGGTCGCTCATGCCGGTACGCACGGGCCCCGGCCGTACGCAGTTGACCGTGATGCCGTGCGGGGCGAGTTCGGACGCCATGGTCCGCGTCATCGCCTCGAGACCGCCCTTGGTCGCGGTGTACGGCGCGGCGCCCGGCTCGGAGACGACGGCGTGCACCGACGAGACGTTGACGACGCGTCCGGGAGTCTTGGTGTCGACCATCATCCGCGCCACCGCCTGGGCGAGGAAGAACGGCGCCGTCAGGTTCACCGCGAGGACGCGGTCCCAGTCGGCGCGGCTCACGTCGAGGAAGGGCGCGATGCGCAGGATGCCCGCCACATTGGCGAGCACGTCGACGCGCCCGAAGCGCGACCGCAGGGTATCGGTCAGGACGTCGGCGGCGTCCGCCGCCGCGACATCGAGGGTGAGCGTGCTCAGCCGGTCGCGGTCGGGCTCGGGCCACGGTGCGTCGTGGCGGAGGTCGACCGCGAGCACCTGGGCGCCTTCGGCCAGCAGCCGTACGGCGGTGGCCCGGCCGATACCGGAGTTGGCGCCAGTGACCACCGCGACTTTGTGGGTGAATCTCATTGATCGCCTGCTTCTTTGTCCATGGGTCGAGTTGTTGAGTGAGGTACGGCGACGGCGACGGCAGCGGTCAGGCGGTGGCCGATCGTGGGCGTACCCAGCGCACCAGACCGTCCCCGCAGGCGGCGACGAAGATGAGCGCGCCGGTCACCATCTGCTGGTCGTAGGAGGCCAGTCCGAGCAGGCTCATGCCGTTGGAGAGGAAGCCGAGGAACAGCACCCCTGTCGCGGTGCGCAGCAGGCTGCCCCGACCGCCGAACAGACTGGTGCCGCCGAGGACCACGCCGCCGACGACGTTGAGCAGCAGGGGGCTGCCCATGCTCGCTCCCGCCCCGGCCAGTTCCGAGGTCAGCACGACACCGGCCAGCGCCGAGAACAGACCGGCCACCGCGTACACGCTGGTCTTCATGAGGGGGACGTTGACCCCGTTGATCCGGGCGACCTCCTCGCTGGCTCCCAGCAGCAGGACCCGGCGGCCCCACGCCGTCCGCGTCAGGGCGACCTGTGCGACCACGTACAGCCCGACCGTCATCCACACGGCGTACGGCACACCGCCGGGCCCGTCGATGCTGAAGTCGACGAAACCGGTCGGGACGGGGGCGATCGTCCTGCCGTGGCTGAGCAGCGTCGTGGCGCCGCTGACGACGTACAGCGCCGCGAGCGTCACCGCGAACGGCACGACGGGCAGCCTGGCGACCAGCAGTCCGACCAGCACACCGATGGCCGCCCCGGTCAGCAGCGCGAACGTGATGCCCGCCGCGACGCTGTCGGTCGTGGTGATGACCCACGCCCCCGCGACGCCGCTGGCGCCGATCACGCTCCCGGTGGACAGGTCGATGCCGCCGGTGAGGATCACGAAGGTCGCGCCGATGGCGGCGATCGCGACGACGGCCGACTGGCTGAACACATTGGTGATGTTCGACGACGTCAGCAGGCCGTCAGTGGTCAGGCTCAGGACGGCGATCAGCACGGCGAGGGCCGGCAGCATCGACAGATCGCCGAACCAGGCGGGACGACGGGCCGGATCACGCAGCCACGACAGGCGGCCCGGACGCGATCCGGTGTCGGCGGTCTCAGGCACCGCAACCCCACACCTGGGAGCTGACGGCCGCGAAGTTGGCCTGGTTGAGAGTCACGCCCGCGCTCTGGACCGTCTTGGGGTTGACGGTCTGCTTGGCCAGCGCCGTGGCGATCGACGCGACGGCCTCCTTGCCGAACTGGTCGACACGGGTGGCTATGTCGGCGTCGAGGGTCTTGTCCTTGATGGCCTTGCAGCCGTTCTCGTCACCGTCGATCGTCACCAGGAACACATGCTTGGGGTCGCCGATCGGAGCCAGCCGCTTGGCGGTGGTGAGCGCCGACTGCACCGACGGCAGAAGGAAGTCCGACGGAACGAAGATCGCGTTGATGCCGGAGTCCTTCTGCAGCGCGTTGGAGGTGCCGTCCAGCGCCTGCGACGGGTCCCAGTTGGTGGGGACCCGGCTGACCACCGTGACATCGGGGTTGCCGTCCAGCGTGTGGTCGAAGCCGTCCCTGCGGCCGATCGCGTTCTGGTCGGTGAGCGCGCCCACCAGCTCCAGCACCTTCAACGGCTTGGACTTGGCCGCCGCGGCGAACTCGTCCGCCGCCAGCTTGCCGTCCGCCTTGGGGTCGCCGGTGATCTGGAACGTGATGTCCTGTACGTCGGCGACCGCCCGGTCGATGGTCACGAAGGGAACGCGACGGGCCTTGGCCAGGCTGATCGAGGAGGCGATCTGCTTCCCGTCCTGCGCGATGACGATGAGCGCGTCGACCTTGCGGGTCTGGATCAGATCCTGGATCTGCGACGCCTGCTTCTGCGCGTCCTGGTCCGCGACGGAGAAGACGACCTTGTAACCGGCCGCTGCCGCCGCCTTCTCGATGGAGACCTTCTCCGAGGTGCGGATCGCGTTGAGCAGATCGAAACTGACCCCGATCGTGCCGTGCTTGCCCCCGGACGTCGATCCCGCCCCGGATTTCGAGGACGAGCCACAGGCCGTCAGCGCCAGGCAGGCCACGGCCGCGACGGCCGTGCATCTTGTGATCAGGTTCGGCTTCATCTGAGCTCCTTCAGTTTCGTTGCGCCGGCCTCCGCGGGCACGGTCCGGGGGCCGTCCGACGGAGAGGTACGGGTCGGACCGAACAGCCGGACCGGATTGCGCCACCGGACGGCGGCGGCGAGAACAGCGACGAGCAGAACGGCGCCCCGGACGATGTCGAAGACATAGGGAGAGGCCCCGGAGAACACCAGTCCGGTCTGCGCGGTCGTGAGGACGAGGGCGCCCAGGACGGTGCCGGTGATGCTGCCGCGGCCACCGAACAGACTCGTCCCGCCGAGGACGACGGCCGTGATGACCGTCAGTTCGTAGCCCTGGCCGATGGACGGCTGAACGGCGCCGAGGCGGCCGGTCTGGGTGAGGGACGCGAGCGCGGCCAGCAGCCCGGCCAGCGCGTACGCCCCGACGGTCACCCACTTCACGGGCAGGCCCGCGTTGACGGCGGCGTCGCGGTGGGAACCCACCGCCTGGAGATACCGGCCGAACAGCGTGCGGCTGAACACCCAGCCCCCGCCGAGCGCCGCGGCCGCCGCCAGCCAGACCGGCGCGGGAACCCCCAGCACCGCCGATGTGCCGATGTCCCGCAGATTCGCCGGGAGGTTGATGTTCTGCTGGCCGGTGATATGACCCCCGGCGCCGCGGAACACCTGGAGAGTGGCGAGGGTGACGATGAGGGCGGGCACCCGGCTCGTCGCGACCGCGGCGCCGTTGAGCAGCCCCATGCACACCCCCGCCGCGGCGACGGCGAGGAACACCACGCCCGCGGGCCTGCCGATCAGGGCGTCGCTGGACTCGACGGCGGCGGCCAGGAACAGCATCGAGCCGACGGACAGGTCGATTCCCGACGTGATGACCACGTAGGTCGCGCCCACCGCGGCGATGGTCAGGGGACTCGCCTGTACGGCGATGTTGCGGAAGTTCGCCGTACCGGCGAAGCCGTCGTAGGACACCGACAGAACGATCAGCAGCACCGCCAGCACGGGCAGCAGCGGCTGTCGCCGCACCAGCGCGCGGGGGCCGTCGTACAGCCGCGAAGGGGTTCTCATCGGACGCCGCCCGTGGCGAGCCTGATCACCGTTTCCTGAGTGGCCTGGGACCTGTCGAGAATGTCAACCAATCTGCCGTCGTGCATGACCCCGACGCGGTGGCTGAGGCCGAGCACTTCCTCCATTTCCGAACTGATGAGCAGGATGGACGATCCGCTGTCGGCCAGATCGATGAGAAGACGGTAGATTTCCGCCTTGGCGCCGACGTCGATTCCCCGGGTCGGCTCGTCCAGAATGATCAGACGTGGTTTCCTGGCAAGCCACTTGCCGATGACGACTTTCTGCTGGTTTCCTCCACTGAGTGAATTCCCGCCGGATTCCAGGCCGCCGCGGGCGACGAGCCCGACCTTGGCGGCGAGTTCTTGGGCCAGACGCCGTTCGGCCCGGTGGTCGAGCCAGCCGCCCTTTCGCGCGGCGGAGACCGAGCCGAGGTCGACATGGGAGAGACTTTCCCGAATGGGCCGCTCCAGGAAGAGCCCTTCGTGCGCGCGGTCCTCGGTGACGAACGCGATTCCGGCCGCGATGGCCGCGCGGACGTCGCCGCGGCGCAGCGGCTGCCCCGCGATCTCGATCCGCCCGGTCCTGCCGCCGAGCCCGAAGACGGCCCTGGCGACCTCGGTGCGACCGGAGCCCATCAGCCCCGCGAGCCCGAAGATCTCGCCCTTGGCGATGTCGAACGAGACCCCGCTGACGCGTGCGTCGTCGTCGAGGTCCCGCACCGAGAGCATGGTCTCGGACCGCGGACGCGGCAGCGCCGGGTATCCCCGGGCGAGTTCGCGTCCCACCATGAGGGCTTCGAGCGCGCTGCGGTCCAGTTCGCTCGTCGGGCGGTCGCCGACGACCTGTCCGTCCCGCATCACCACGATGCGCTGGCTGAGCCGCGCGATCTCCTCCAGGTAGTGCGAGATGTAGAGAACCGCCACTCCGTCGGCGCGCAACTGCTCGATGATCCGCATGATCAGTTCGCGTTCCGCGAGGTTGAGCGAAGCGGTCGGCTCGTCGAAGACGATGGCCCGCGGTTCGGTGGCCAGCGCCTTGGCGATCTCCACCAACTGCCGCTGCCCGGCGGACAGGTCCCGTACGAGCGCCTCCGGGCCGAAGCGCGCGCCGACACGGTGCAGGACGGGCGCCGCGAGCCGCTTGAGGCGTCCTGGCCTGACGGTCAGCGAGCGGCCGTCGCGCAGCCGGCCGATGAGGATGTTCTCGGCGACCGTGAGATCCGGGAAGAGACTGGTCTCCTGGTGCACCGTGGCAACACCTGAGCGCTTTCTCGCAGCGCCCGTTCCGGCCGCCGCACCGCCCGCCGCACCCGCCTTGTCGGCGTCGGCGCCGGGCCCGCCGAAGTCGACCCGCCCGGTGTCGGGACGCAGGATTCCGCCGATGATGTTCTTCACCGTGGATTTCCCCGCGCCGTTTTCACCCGCCAATGCGACGACTTCGCCGCCCGATACGGTGAAGGACACATTCTGGACCGCCGCGACACCGCCGAACGACTTCGACACATTGCGCACCACGATCGCCGGCGCCCCGCCCGTCATCCTCGGCTCGCAATTCCGGCAGACACGTTTCCTCCGTGAAGTGATGGGGACGTCCCGGTACACCTGATCTGACGCCCCGGTACACCTGATCTCCGGACGCCGTATATCGGCCTGTCGGGATGCGGATGACGCTAAGGCCAAGAGTCGTGCGTGTGAAGTTCGTGTTTCGGGAGGCGTCAATCCGTTAAGCGAATGGTCCGGAGCGGCGGCTTCCGCCGCCTCCTGCGCGGTGCCGCCGCCCGCCGACTCGGCGAGCGCCGCCGGCCGCGGGGTGGAGTCTCCGCGACCGGCGGCGCATGTGCCCGGCAGGCGTCCTCGTCACAGGAGCTGCCATTTCTGGTTGGTGCCGTTCCCGCAGGACCAGAGCTGCACGTTCTGGGCGCTGTAGAGGTCGGCGTCCAGGCAGAGGTGCGAGTCGACGCCGCGGACCGTGCCGTCGGAGAAGAACAGCCACTGCTGGTTGGCGGTGCCCAGACAGTCATGGCTGATCACATGAGTGCCGTTGGTCTTGCCGAAGCCCTGGGCGTCCAGGCACTTCGTCCCGTTGTAGACGCTGATCGCGCCGTTGGACTGGCGCGTCCACTGCTGGTTGTCGCCGGCGCCGCAGCCCGCCACCTGGAGCTGGACGTCATTGACGTGGGACGCGCCGGGGACGTCGAGGCACGCGGTGTACCCGACATCGCGCAGCCGGGTCGTGCTCGCGCCGGACGCGCCCCAGGCGTATTCGAGGCGGTTGACGGCCGTCTGGTTCGGGACCCACAGCGGCAGATTCTGGGTGCCGCCGCCGTACGCGCTGTAGAGCCTGAGGATGTTCAGCGAGTCGTGGTCGGAACTGGTGGTCCTGCCGCCGATGCCGTGGCACCAGATCGTGCCCAGGTTGTACTGGCGGGCGACATCGGTGACGGCCCGCAGGAAGGCGACTTCCTTGGGCGTGGTGCTGCTGGGCGTGGCGTCGTAGTTGATGCCGTTGTCGGCGTCGGCGCCGAACTCCTCGATGACGGTGCGCGAGGAGCAGTTGCCCATGTAGGTCTTGATGTCGTTGACCCAGTCGCTGTACGACCGCGCGCCGTAGGGGAAGGCGTAGCGGTGCATCGCGAGGTAGACCCCGTTGAAACGGGAGTCGTTGCACAGCGGCCTGAGGTCGCTTCCCCAGCCGCCGCCGTCGGCCTGGGCGCCCTCGATGAACATCCGGCTCCTGGGCAGCCCGGCCGCGCTCGCCCGGGCGATCCAGTTGGCGGCGAAGTCGAGCCACTGGGGAGTGGTCATGCCGACGGGCTCGTTCATCGGGTCGAAGGAGATGAGCGGATTGCTGAGATACCGGGCGATCTCCGTGTCCCACATCTGATTCCAGGTGGGCAGGTAAGCGCTGGTTATCGTGTTGCTGCCGTCCTCCGACCAGTAACAGAGAATGACCTTGAAGCCCTTGGCCGTCGCCGCGTCGATCACGGCGTTGTAGGTGTTCCAGTTGACCGTGGCGGGATTCATCGGCAGCCGCACGGTGTTGGCGCCCAGAGTGCTCTGGAACGCGGCGAACATACCGTCGGCCTTGGTCCTGGCGGAGTTGTAGTCGTCGTTGGCCGACAGGCCCTGGAGCACGAGCCTGTCGAAGGTGAAGTTGTCCCCGAGGCGCGACCAGTGCACGCCGTGGAACTGGCTGGGGTTGAGGGGGGTTTCGGCGGCGGTGGCCGATGTCGCGGCGGTCACCGTCATCAGCGGGACCACGGTGAGCATGGCCAGGGCGGTCAGTACCCAGGTCAGCAGACGGCGGCTCATACGGGGTGGAGCGGGTGCGATCACCATGGGGTGGGGGGGTGACATGACGTCCTTTCCGGCGTGGCGCGAATTGCTGAACACGGCCCGACGTGGGCGGCAACGCGCCGTCGACAAGTTGGGGATGAACGTATCGACGCCTCCCATCTGCGTCGATCGCGTCTTTCGGAAGGCGGTCATCCGCGGGACGAATAGCGGGAGTTCTCGACGGTCGGGCCGCCGATAATCCGCACCCGTTATGCGAATGGCGGCCATTCGGAATGCGGAATGCCCGCTATTCGGCGCGACCGCGCCGCGTCACCGGGGCCGTACGGGACCCGGCGGAGGGGACGCGGCGGCCCCGCGCGCGGATCTGTCCGGCGGCCCGCCGACGACACCCCCCCTGGACACCCGTGCCGGGGCGCGGCGAGGATGGCCGTCGAAGATCCAGCAGCAGGAGGAAGCCCGATGACCGCTCACCCGCTGCCCGTCAGCAGCCCGGCCGCGCAAGGCGTCGACGCCCGCGGAGTCCAGGCGTTCCTCGACGCGATCGAGGCGGCGCCCGGTGTCGAACCGCACGGCCTGATGATCCTGCGGCACGGCCGCGTGGTCGCCTCCGGCTGGTGGGCTCCCTTCACCGCCGACCGGCCGCACCGGCTCTACTCGATCAGCAAGAGCTTCACCGGATCGGCCGTGGGCTTCGCCATCGAGGAGGGACTGCTGGACCTGGACGCCCGGGTCATCTCCTACTTCCCCGAATTCGACGCCGACATCACCGATCCCGGAAGCCGCGCCATGAAGGTGCGGCACATCGCCTCCATGGCCAGCGGTCACCTGTCCGAGACCGTGGTCCAGGCGCACGCGATCGACGCGGAAGAGCCCGTCCGCGGCTTCCTGCTGATCCCGCCGGACCGCGAGCCGGGCTCGGTGTTCGCGTACAACCAGCCCACCACGTACACCCTCGGCGCCATCATCCAGCGCGCCACCGGACAGACGCTGACCGAGTACCTGCGGCCCCGGCTGCTCGATCCGCTCGGCATCGGCGAGACGCTGTGGGAGCGCGACAGGGCGGGCCGCGAGCTGGGCTACAGCGGGCTGCACGCCGCCACCGACGCGGTCGCCCGGCTCGGCCAGCTCTACCTCGACAAGGGCGTGTGGGAGGGCGAGCAGCTCCTTCCGGCGTCCTGGGTCGCGCAGGCGACCCGCGCGCACGTCGACAACAGCGACGGCTCGCCCGAGGCGCGGAACTCGGACTGGGCGCAGGGATACGGCTTCCAGTTCTGGATGTCGCGCCACGGCTACCGCGGTGACGGGGCGGTCGGGCAGTTCTGCGTCGTGCTGCCCGAGCAGGACGTGGTGATCGCGATCACCGCGAACACCGATCTCATGCAGTCCGTGATGGACATGATCTGGGAGCACCTGCTGCCCGCCTTCGGGCCGGAGCCGGTGAGCGCCGCAGGGCAGGACGCGGCGGAGAGCGCCGAGGACGCGGCGCTGCGCGAGCGGCTGTCCCGGCTCGTCCTCCCGACGGTCGAGGGGGAGGCGGCGCCCGCCGGCACCGAGGCGTGGTCCGGGGTGCGGTTCGCGCCGCGCGACGGCGAGGCCGAGGCCCAACCGAGCCTGACGGCGGTGGAGTTGACGGCCGACGGCGACGGCTGGATCCTCACGCTCGACCAGGCGAAGAACGAGGACGAGCCGCCGTTCGCGCTGCGCTTCGCCGGGACCTGCTGGGCGGTCGCCGAGCGGCCCGCCGTCCCCGTACCGACCGCGGTCAGCGCGGGCTGGACCGACGCCGACACCTTCGTCGCCGAGCTGGGATTCCTGGAGACCCCGCATCACTTGACGCTCACGTGCTCGCTCGCCGCCCGCGACTTCACGGCGGCCTGGCAGGGGAAGCCGCTTCGTCCGACACCGCTCAGCTCGTTCGGCGTGCCCCGCTGACCGCGCCGCGTCCGGCCCGGCGGCGAGGCCGCGTCCTCACTCGCTGACGGCGGAGACCTTCGACGGAGGCGGGGCGGCGGGGACGGCGGGCGCGTCCGGGACGCCGCCGTCCCGCCGGTCCCACAGCGCCAGCAGCGGCGTGGCCATCACCGTGGTCACCAGCGCGACCAGGACGAGCACGGTGAACATCGACCGCGTCACCACGCCCTCCGCCAGCCCGACGTTGATGGCGATGAGCTGCATCAGCCCGCGCGCGTTCATCAGGGTGCCGACCCGCAGCGCCACGGGCCCGCTCTGCCCGGCGAGCCTGGCGGCCAGCCAGCACGCGCCGAACTTCCCGACCACGGCGGCCAGCGTGCAGCCCGCGGCGAACAGCAGCAGCGTCGGGTCGGTCAGCAGACCGGTGTCGGTGTTCAGCCCGGAGTACGTGAAGAACAGCGGCAGCAGCAGGACGCGGCTGACCGGCGCCGCGGCCTCCAGCGTACGGTCGATCCTCGGCGCCCTCGGATACGCGACGCCCAGGCTGAATGCGCCGAAGACCGCGTAGAGGCCGATCCGGTCGGTGTACCAGGCCGCCAGGCACAGCAACAGCAAGGTCACCAGCAGCAGTTGATCCGAGGGCAGCCGCTCCGCGATCCGGATCGCGGGACCGCGCAGCCGCACCAGTGCGAACAGCACCACCGCGAGACCGGCCGCGCCCGCCACCGCGAGCACGACGGGCCCGGAGGTGCCGCGCGACAGGCTGAGGACGCCCGCCAGCAGAATCCACGCGACGACGTCGTCCAGCGCGCCGGCCGCGAGCGAGATGGTGCCGAACGCCGTGTCGGTCAGGCCGCGTTCGGTGATGATCCTGGCCAGCATGGGGAACGCGGTGATCGACAGTGTGACGCCGACGAAGGGCGCGGCCACGTACATCGGCACACCGGCGGGAGCGGTGTGCACCGAATCGCGCACGGCCCACACCAGCGCGGTGCCCAGTGCCAGCGGTACGAGAATCCCGGCCGTCGAGATCAGCGCGGCGGGTCTGGCCACCGGTTTGATCCGGTCGACGCGGAATTCGTACCCCGCCTGGAACATGAAGAGCACCAGACCGAGTTGCCCGGCCACGTACAGCACGGGCCGCAGGTCGGCGGGGAAGACGGCGTGCTCCCACGAGGGTGCGACGAGGCCGAGTACGGAGGGACCGAGGAGCACGCCCGCGATCATCTCGGCCACCACGGGCGGCTGGGCGAGCGGGCGCAGCGCCCAGGCGGCGATCCGGCAGGTGAGGAGGATGACGACGACGGCGAGCAGGAAGGCGGGGCCGAGCGCGGTCGCGGACATGGCGGGCTGCCCTTCGGCGGGTGCGGATTCATGGGGGGAGGCAGTGCCTGTGACTGCCGGGGTCAGTGGGGGTGAGGACAGCGGTCCGCGGGCCCGCCGGACGCGTCGTCGTCCGGGCCGTGACCGCCCGGACGCGCGTCGGTCAGCGGGCGGCCCTGCGTGTCGTGCGCGGCGAACCACTGCTCTGTCGGCCGCTGCCGCCGCGCGTCCAGCACCATCCAGGTGCCGAAGGCCAGTTGGAGCAGACTGCGGCCGACGTCCTCCCAGCGGTCGCGGACCCGCAGGAACGCCCGGACGGCGAAGATCCGGTACCGCGGCAGCGGCCGGTCGCGGCGCACCAGCAGGCAGGGCGCGCGGTGCGGGATGGAGCGGGTGTGCGACACCGCGGTGTGCAGGGTGAAGCGGGCCAGCACCTCGCGGGTCGCGGCCCGCATGATCAGCGGGGCGAGCCGCCAGGCGGGGCAGGGCCGGTTCGCGGCCACCCCGAAGGGGATGTGGTGCGCGTGCTTGGCGGACGTCCCATTCCACCGCTCCGGGTCGAACGTGTCCGGATCGGCGTACCCCGTCGCGTGGTAGGCGGGATAGTCGAAGCACAGCACCGTGCCCGCCGGATAGCGCGCGCCGCCGCCGAGGTCGATCTCCTCGGCCGTGACGCGGTGCGCGATGCCGAACAGCGGGTACATCCGCAGCGTCTCGTTCATCACGTGGGACAGGTACCGGTCGTCCTCGGGGTGGTCCGCCAGCCGCTGCTGGACGTCGGATTCCGCGGCGAGCATCAGCAGCAGATGCGCCATCGCCTCCGACATCTGCACGACCGCGGTGTTGAAGAAGGTGCCCTGGAGGTAGTGCGCGCGGTCCTTCGGCGACGCCAACTCCGGCGGCAGCGCGTGCGGTACGTCGCCCGCGGCCAGCCTGCGCAGCAGGTAGCGGGTCAGCCGCTCGCGCCGCCGCATGTGCCGAAGGCGGGTGTTCTTCAGGGAGTTGATGACGTCCTCGGCATTGGCCACGATGAGCCGGCGCGCGTGCGGCGGGCACGGCTCGCGGAAGACCAGGCCGTAGAAGAACTCAGCCCAGACCGGCATCATCAGATCTCGCAGCCGCACCAACGCGGCGTCGCCCGGCACGAGTTCGTCCAGCACCCGCGCCGTCCGCCGGGCCGCGGCCGCGGCGAGTTCGGCGCTGGTCCCGGCGAGGATCGCGGCGGTGGTCCGGGCGACGGCGTCGTAGCGGGGCCCCGGCTCCAGATGCTCCTGGTGGACCTCGGGACCGGGGGAGAGCCAGTACCAGAACAGATCGGACAGTGCCGCGCCCTTGCTGCGACCGCTGGCGGCCGGATGCTCGTACAACTCGGTGAAGCGGTCAGCGGCCACCTCCGGGTTGGGGACGACCACGCCCTCCGGGCCGTTGATCCGGGCGAAGACCCTCACCCGCAGGGCGACGACGGTCCGCGGCAGCCAATAGGGGACGGACAGCGCGAGCGCCGCCGCCCCGGCGCGCCTCAGCACGCCCTCGCCCCCCGTGCCACGACCTGATCGCGTGCCGGACCGCGGCAGTTGGCGCTGCCGCAGAGCGTCAGCACATGCGCCAACTCGGCCCGCAACTCCTCCAGTACGGCGGTCACGCCCGCCTCGCCGTCCGCCGCGAGGCCCCACAGCACGGGCCTGCCGATGCCGACCGCCGCCGCGCCGAGCGCCAGCGCGACCACCACGTCGCAGCCGCCGCGCACTCCGCCGTCCAGCAGCACGGGGACGCGCCCGCCGACCGCGTCGGCCACCGCGGGCAGCGCCTCGACGGTGGCCGGTGCCGCGTCGAGCTGACGGCCGCCATGGTTGGAGACGATCAGCGCCTGTACGCCCTCGTCGACCGCGCGCCGGGCGTCGGCGGGGTGCAGAACGCCCTTCAGCACGACCGGCAGGCCGGTGACGTCCCGCAGGCGGCGCAGGTCGTCCCAGGACAGCGCCGGTGACATCGCGATGTCGCGGGTGCGGCCGGGCGGCGCGCCGGGCAGATCCCGCATGTTCTCGGCGGCCAGTCCCGGCGGCAAGTCGTGGAAGCCGTTGCGCTCGTCCCGGCCGCGGCGGCCGAAGACCGGCGAGTCCGCCGTGACCACCAGCGCCGTACAGCCCGCCTTCTCCGCGCGCCGGACGAGCGCGGCGGTGACCTCGGCCTCCGGCTGGAGATAGAGCTGGAACCACACCACGGCGTCGGACCGCACCGAGCGGGCGGCGGCGGTGACCTCGTCCACGGCGGTGGTGGCCGCCTGCGAGGTGATCAGTACGGTGTCGGCCGCCGCGGCAGCACGCGCCGTGGCGCGTTCGCCGTCCGGATGGGCCAGCCGGTGGAAGGCGGTGGGGGAGACCACCACCGGCATCGACGCCCGGCCGCCGGGCAGCGACACGTTGGTGTCCGGGTGGCCCGTGCCGGTCAGCACCCGGGGCAGCAAGGCCAGCCGGGCGAAGGCGCGTTCGTTCTCGGCCAGGGCGGTCTCGGTGCCCGCGCCGCCCTCGTAGAAGTCCCAGTGGACCGGGTCGAGTCGGGCGCGGGCCCTGTCCCGCAGCGCCGACAGCACCCCGTTCACGACGGGTCGGCGGCGGGGACGGGGGCGTCACCCGTGACGGGATGGTCCGTCAGAAAGCGGACGAGCGGGGCGCGGTGGACCTCCTCGCTGTCCCACTCGTTCTCCAGATTCTCCGTGATGTGGTGCTCCGCGACCGGCTTGCCGTTCTCGAACAGCCGCACCACCGGGTGGAGATAGCGGCCGTCGAGCCCGGCGGTCGCCTGCTGCGACACCCGGCCCACGGAGATGTCGAACGGATTCACCTTGTCGTGGTCGGCGCCGTATTCGAGGGTGACCGTCAGATAGCGGCCGACGTCTCCGAAGACGCCGTCGCCGACCGCCTGGTGGAGATGGTCGACCGGCACCTCCTCGTGATAGCCGACCGATTCGCCCGACGGTCCTCGGGAGGCGATGACCGCGTCGCCGAGGAAACCGAAGAGCTGCCACAGGGCGGAGCTGCGGTTCACCCGCTCGATCACCGCTTCGGCGATCGTCCCGGGGAGTCCGGCGGGGTCGGTGCGGTCGCCGGGACCGGCGGGATCGGCGGCCAGTTCCCGGCGCGGCCACGGCCGGTCGTGGTAACGCTGTTCCAGGATGCGGTGCAGCGCGCGGACACCGTAGCGGAAGCCGTGAATGAAACCGCTGGTGGACTTCTTGAAATCCCGCACCTGGGTGATCGTGCCGGCGAAATACAGATCGGGTACGTTCGGGGATTCCCAGGCGTCCGTCTGCGCCGGGAATCTGTCCTTGATGGTCAGTTCCGGGCGGCATTCCTCGGCGAAGACCGAGGCGTCGAAGCGGAAACCGGTGGCAAGGATAACCCGGTCGTAGGTGATCTCCTTGACCACCTCGTTCACCCGCGCGAATTTCACCGGGACCCGGTAGGGGCCGTCCTCGCCGTCCCTGCTGATGCGCATGATCTCCCCGTCGAGCAGGGCGTTTTGCGACTTGAGCTGATACGTGTCCAGGAAATTGTTGTTCACCGCCCGCAGATGCCCCACGAAATGGGTCTGCCAGGCGAGCCGCAGCGAGCCGGGTCCCGCCACATGGATGACCGAGGCCGTCTCGATGAGGTTGTCGGCGGTCTCGAAGGCCGAATTGCCCCGCCCGATGATCAGTACCCGCTGCCCGGTGAACCCGGCCGGGTCGACCGGCATCAGGTCGTACCCCTCGGCCAGTTCCACGCCCTCGATGGGCGGGATGTAGGGGCGGGACACGCCAGTCGCCATGATCAGCCGCCGGGCCCTGCGGACGGTGCCGTCCTGGTCCACGGTCTCGAAGTCCCCGCGCGGACCGCCGTCCTGCGCCGGTCGCCGGGAGATGCGGGTGATCCGCGTGCCGTAGCGGATCCGCAGGCGGTGGGTGCCGGCGAAGTCGGCGAGATAGCCGACCATGTCGTCGGCGTCGGGGAAGTACCGGGGCGTGACCGCGGTGAACAGCGGCGAGCCTTCGTCGGACAGCAGTGAGTTCCAGTCGGTGCGCAGATTCAGCTCGGGATCGTCCCAGCCGGTGTGCACCTTGTTGATGGATATGAGTTTCCTGTGTCTGGGAAACCTCGTGAAGAAGGTGCCGGGAGCCGCGCCCGCCTCGACGACCAGATAGTCGCGTCCCGCGCGTTCCAGGAAATATGCCGCCTGGATTCCCGCGGGTCCCGCACCGACGACAAGGTAATCGATCCGCTCTTCTCCGGACACTGGGCCTCCCGGCTCCTGAGATGGACGGAGTCACCGTAGTTGAGAGTTAAAGGAGACATCTATAGGCAGGGATGTGATCCATATCACACCACAGTCCTTGGTGTTCGGGCGGATAATTTCAGCTTCGGCGCAAGTGCCCGACGTGTGCCGTGCGAGCCGTGCGCACATATGCCCGCCGAGGTTTCCCTCCCGGCATTGCAGTTGTCCGCGGCCGAAACGCGACCCCCGTGACCGCCCCACCGGATCGGAGAGCGCCGTGAACAATCCGGCCGAATCGGTATTTCCCCAGCCACTCGTGGACGCTTTCCTGCGCGATCCGGGCACCCCGGCCTTCGAATTCCGGTCACATCCCGTCAGCCGCGGCGAGGTGCTCGACCTCGTACGCCGCTGCGTCGCGGGACTGCGGGCGGCCGGACTCGGCCCCGGCGGGGGAGTGGCCGTCACCACCGCCGTCACCCCGCGCGGCTTCGCCGCCCAGATCGCCGCCCACCTGCTGGGATGCCGCGTCACAGGGCTGCGCCCCGGACTGACGCCGAGCCAGCTCGCCCATGTGCTGTCCACCGGAATCGATGCGGTCGTCGCCGACGACTCGACCGCGACCCCCGCGCTTCTGGCGGCGGCGGGCACCCGCCCCGTACTCGACGTGGACCGCGACCTGTCGGCCGCGCCGGCGGACACATCGCCCGACGCCCTGACCGCGCACGGCCGCCCCGACGACATCGGCCTCATCACCCTGACCAGCGGCAGCACCGGCCACCCCAAGGGCTGCGCCCAGACCTACCGCGCGCTCAGCGAACACTGGTCGTGGCAGCCCGCGCGGTGGAGCGCGATTACCGCCCGGCTCGCCGCCGGATACCGCCGCTACCTCGTCTTCGGCACCCTCACCAGCGCCGTCATGCTCGAACACCTCTCCCTGTGTCTGCTGGACGGCGGCACCGCCGTGATCCCCGAAGCCCCGCTCACCTTCCCGGAGATCTGGCAGCGCCACCGCATCACCGCGTGCCTGTGCACCGTCCCCCGGCTCTACCAGATCCTCGACACCCTGCGCACCGAGGACATCGACACCAGCAGCCTGCGCGTCCTGCTCGTCGCGGGCTCACCGCTGCCGCCGCACCGGCTCGCCGAGGCCGCCGACCGGCTCGGCCCCGCCGTCCACCAGGGGTACGGGCAGACCGAGACGGGCATGCTCGCGCTCCTCACCCCCGAGGATTTGGCCGAGCGTCCGGAGCAAGTGACGGACTCGGTCGGCCGGCCGATGCCCGGCGTCGATGTCAGCGTGCGCGATCCCCAGGGGCGCCCCGTGCGGCCGGGCACACCCGGCGAGATCTGGGTCCGCAGCGCGGGCGCCATGTCGCGCTACTGGCAGGACGAGGAACAGACCCGCGAGGTGGTGAGCGATGGCTGGATCCGTACCCGCGACCTCGGCACCCTCGCGGACGACGGCTACCTGCGCCTGGTCGGCCGCGCCCGCGACGTCATCTTCGTCAACGCGATCCTGCACTACGCGGGAGCGATCGAGTCCGCGCTCGCCGCCCACCCGGACGTCGACCAGGCCTATGTGGTCGGGGCCCCCGACGAGACGACCGGTGAGGCCGCCCACGCCTTCGTCGTACCCGTCGTGGGGCGCACGCCGACCGCCGACGTCCTGCGCGGCGCCGTACGCGCCGAGTTGGGCGAGGCGGCCGTGCCCGCCACCGTCACCGTGCTGGACGCGATGCCGGTCGCACCCAGCGGCAAGCCCGACAAGCGGGCCCTGCTGGCACTCCTCCCCGGTGCGCACGGTGTCCCGGGTCCGCCCGGCGCCCCGGTGACGACGACCGGCTGAGCGGACTCGCGCCCGCCCGGCCGTCAGTTCACGCGGCCGTCAGTCCACCCGGCCGTCAGCCCGCCCGGCCGTCAGCCCGCCCGGCCGGCCGTCAGTCCACCGGGCCGGGCGTTCGGCTCGCCGCTCAGTCGGTTCAGTCGGTGCGCGGACGGATCAGTACGGTCATCGACCGCGCGTGCACCGGCACCACCGCGTTGGCCGGGATGCCCGGTCCGTCCGGGCCGCCCGTGTCGGACTCGACGGCGGTGTCCACGACGATCTGCCAGCCGTCGCCGAAGGCACCGGCCGGGATGGTGAAGTCCACTTGCTCGTCATGGCTGTTGACCAGGACGAGGAAGGAGTCGTCGGTGACGCGCTCGCCGTGCGGGCCGGGCTCGGGGATGCTGTCGCCGTTGAGGAAGGCGCCCACCGCGTGCGCGTCCTCACGCATCCAGTTGGCCTCCTCCATCTCGCGGCCGTCCGGGCGGAACCAGACCAGATCCGGCGTGCCCTTGCCGTCCCCGCCGCGGAAGAAGCGCCGTCGACGCAGCACCGGATGCCGGGAGCGCAGGGCGATGACGCGCTGGGTGAACGCCAGCAGATTGCGCCGGGGCTCGTCCAGGTCCCAGTCCACCCAGGCGATCTCGTTGTCCTGGCAGTAGACGTTGTTGTTGCCGAGCTGGGTGCGGCCCAACTCGTCGCCGTGGGCGAGCATCGGCACGCCCTGGGACACGAAGAGCGTGGCGAGGAAATTGCGCTGCTGCCGGGCCCGCAGGGCCAGGATCTCCTTGTCCTCCGTCCGGCCCTCGGCGCCGCAGTTCCACGAACGGTTGTTGCTGTCCCCGTCGTTGCCGTTCTCGCCGTTGGCCTCATTGTGCTTGTCGTTGTACGAGACCAGGTCGCGGAGGGTGAAACCGTCGTGGGCGGTGACGAAGTTGACGCTGGCGCGCGGGCGACGGCGGCTGCCCTCGTACAGGTCGGAGGAGCCGGTCAGCCGGGAGGCGAACTCCGGCAGGGTGGAAGGGGCGCCACGCCAGAAGTCCCGTACCGAGTCACGGTACTTGCCGTTCCACTCACTCCACAGAGCGGGGAAGTTGCCCACCTGGTACCCGCCGTCGCCGACGTCCCAGGGCTCGGCGATGAGCTTCACGCGGCTGATCACCGGGTCCTGCTGCACGAGGTCGAAGAAGGCGGACAGCCGGTCCACCTCGTGGAACTGCCGGGCCAGCGCGGACGCCAGGTCGAACCGGAAACCGTCGACATGCATCTCGGTCACCCAGTAGCGCAGTGAGTCCATGATGAGTTGCAGCACATTGGGGTGCCGCATCAGCAGGCTGTTGCCGGTGCCGGTGGTGTCGAAGCAGTGCCGCGGGTCGTCGTCCACGAGCCGGTAGTACGAGGCGTTGTCGATACCGCGGAAGGAGAGCGTCGGGCCGAGTTCGCTGCCCTCCGCGGTGTGGTTGTACACCACGTCGAGGATCACCTCGATGCCCGCCTGGTGCAGTGCCTTGACCATCTCCTTGAATTCGGTGACCTGTTGACCGCGCGTGCCACTGGAGGAGTACGCGTTGTGCGGCGCGAAGAAACCGATGGTGTTGTAGCCCCAGTAGTTCGACAGGCCACGGTCGCGCAGATGGCCGTCCTGCACGAATTGGTGCACCGGCATCAATTCGACGGCGGTGACGCCCAGTTCGGTCAGGTGCTCCACGATCGCCGGATGCGCCATTCCCGCGTAGGTGCCGCGCAGCTTCTCCGGCAGCGCCGGGTGACGTACCGTCAGGCCCTTGACGTGCGCCTCGTACAGCACCGACTCGTGGTACGGCCGCTTCGGCAGATGGTCCTCGCCCCAGTCGAACGCCGGGTCGGCGACCACCGAGAGCATGGTGTGGCCGAGGCTGTCGGCGGTGTCGGGCTCGTCCGAGCCGTCGTCGCGGTAACCGAGCAGCGACCGGTGGCTGTCGGGCTGGCCGTCGATGGCCTTCGCGTACGGGTCCACCAGCAGCTTCGCCGGATTGCACCGGTGCCCGCTGTCCGGCCGGTACGGGCCGTGCACGCGATATCCGTACGCCTGGCCGGGACCGACGCCCGGCAGATACGCGTGCCAGACCGATCCGTCCACCGACGCCAGCGGGGTGCGTTGTTCACGCCCGCGCGCGTCGATGACGGCCAGATCGACTTTCTCCGCCACTTCCGAGAAGAGGGCGAAATTGGTGCCTGAGCCGTCATAGGTCGCGCCCAGGGGATACGGAAGTCCGGACCATTTCTGCATTCGCCGAAGCTAACCGCTCCACGGCACGACGGCGCCGACGCACGCCGCGTCCGTACGGGTGACACCGCGCCCGCGCCCGCAACACCGCGCCCGCGCCCATAACGTCGAGCCCGCGCCTACAACGTCGTGCCCTTGACCGCCGGGCCCGGGCCCACCACGCCCGCGCTCACTTCTTCTGCGGCGTGATCACGGTGACGCCGCCGGCCGACCCGTCGCTGAGGGCGGCCAGCGCGCCCGGCGCCGCGTCCAGGCCGATGACCGAGCCGACCAGCAGATCGGGGCGGAGCGTCCCGGCCGCGACCAGCCGCATCATCTCCGGATACGCGTGCGCGGCCATGCCGTGGCTGCCCAGAATCTCCAGTTCGAGCGCGAGCACCCGGTCCATGGGGACGGCGACACCGCCCGACGGCAGCAGCCCGACCTGCACATGCCTGCCCCGCCGCCGCAGCCCCGCCACGGAGGCCGCACAGGTGGCGGGGGAGCCGAGCGCGTCGACCGAGACATGCGCCCCGCCGTCGGTCGCCGCGCGGACCGCCTCCGCCGTGTCGACATCGGACCGCGAGGCGTCGACCCCCACCGAGGCGCCGAACTTCCGCGCCAGGCCGAGGGCTTGGGCCGAGGTGTCCACCGCCACCACGCGTGCCCCGCAGGCCACCGCGATCATCACCGCCGACAGGCCGACCCCGCCGCAGCCGATCACCGCCACCCACTCGCCCGGCCGCGTACGGCCTTGCGCGACCACCGCGCGGTACGCGGTGGCGAAGCGGCAGCCGAGCGACGCGGCGGTCGCGTACGGCATGGCGTCGGGCAGCCCCACCAGGTTGACGTCCGCGTGCGGGACGGCGACGTACTCCGCGAAGGAGCCCCAGTAGGTGAAGCCCGGCTGCTCCTGCCGCTCGCACACCTGCTGGTCGCCGCGGGCGCAGGCGGCGCAGCTCCCGCAGGCGCAGACGAACGGCACGGTCACCCGGTCGCCGACCCGCCACCGGCTGACCCCGGGACCCACCTCCTCGATCCGGCCCGCGAATTCATGACCCGGCACATGCGGCAGCGTGATCCCGTCGTCATGCCCGAGCCACCCGTGCCAGTCGCTGCGGCACAGCCCGGTCGCCTCCACCCGTACGACCACCCCGTCGGGCGGACATCCCGGATCGGCCACCTCCCGAACCTCCGGCACCCGCCCGAATTCCTCGAACACCACAGCCCGCACGTCCGCCACCACCTTGCCGTCACATCAGTCGTCCCGCCCTGCCGTTGCGCCCCACCCTCGCGCACGGCCGCACCCCGCCGCACCCCGCCGCACCCCGTGGGCGTCAGGCCGCGCCCGTGACGGTGACCTCGGTGAGGTGGAAGGAGGTGTTGGCGGTGTTGCTGAGGCCGTCGACACGGATGTAGCGCGCCGCGGCGGTCAGGGAGAACGTGTCCCCGGCGTCCGTGGCGACCCCGGCGGTGTTCTTGCCGCCGAGGGCGAACCAGTGGACGCCGTCGAGACTGCCGGTCAACGTATAGGTGTAGGCGCGCCTGCCGTCCACGTAATTGCGGACGTTGACCGCCGACAGGTCGTGGGCCGCGCCGAGGTCGACCTGCCACCAGGTGTCGCCGCCGGCCATCGCGCTCGCCCAGTACGTCTTGTTGGTGCGGTCGCCGTCGACCGCCGCGGAGGGCGGGCTGCCCGCCTCGTAGGACAGGGCGGTCGTCGGCCTGCCGAGGCTCAGTACGGTGTCGCCCGAGGTGTCCCGCGCGGTGAACGGTGCCAACGTCAGCCCGTCGAACCGCGCGGCGCCCTGACGGTGGGTGGACGCGTTGACCGCGGAGAAGAGCAGACCGGCGTCCTCGGCGGGCGCGGCGCCGGGCAGCGGCGCCGACCCCACCCGGGTCCAGTCGGTGCCGTCCTGGCTGCACCAGCCGGTGAAGGTGTCGCCGTCGCGGCTGATCCGCAGGTGGACAGGACCGGTGAATCCGCCGCTCGACGCGGAGTGCTCAAGGGTTCCGTTGCCGTCGGCGTCCCACATGAACACGCAGCCGTGCTCCGGCGTGACGGCCAGATCGGCGTAACCGGGGCTTCCCGGCCGCGCGAGGTCCGCGCGCACGACGAGTCCGGCGCGCGCCCAGGGGCCGCTGTCGTCCTGCTCCAGCACCTCCGTGCCGACGGCCTGCCCGGAGGTCAGCCACCGCGGGCGGTAGACGGCGCCGTACTGGTCGGTGGACGCGCCGATGTCCGCGCCGCCCCCTGCCATGCCGAAGACGTCGCCGTGCTGGGCGAAGGCGATCGACGCGGGGGAAGCGGAGGACGCCGTGCGATACGGCTCGGCCACCGGTCCTGACACCAGGACGTCGGTCGTGTCGGCCGCGGTCGCCGACACCGCGTCGTCGGCTCCGTCCGACGACCAGCGCACGGTCGCCGTCAGACGCGCCAGGCCGGCGGGTGCGGCGCCGCTCGGAATCGTCACGTCCCAGGCGGCGGTGGCCGTCCCGCCCGCGGGCACCGACGGCGTGGCACCGCCGACCGGGCGGACGGTGTAGCCGCCCGGCGCGGTCAGCGCGAAGCTCGCGGCGCCGGTGGGCCACAGGGCGTTGTCGTTGGTGAAGACCGCGGTCAGCCGCACGGTCGCGCCGGGCGGCCCGGCCTTCGGGTCCGCGGCCAGGTCCACATGCCCCGCCGGATACGCGGCGACCTTCCGCGCCTGCTGATAGGCGTCATCGGTGGGCGTGCTCCGATAGCGCGCCACCTTGTGGACCCATGTCGAGGCGACCGCGCGCCAGTCGACGGCCCGCGGCGCACCGCCGGTGCTGAGCGCGGTGCGGAGCGAGTCGAAGAACGTCCGCCAGCGCGCCCCGTAGTAGTCCCCGACCAGGCCGTTCCACTCGCGCCCCGCGTAGTCCTGGATCGGATGGGTCTCCGTCCAGTCGCTGACCAGCGTGCGCAGGTCGTACTCGAGGCGCCTGGCCTCCGCGGGAGTCGGCGCCTGTGCGGCGGCCTCCTTCTGCCAGACGCCGAACAGCGACGTGCCGTCGGCGCCCAGCAGCGTGTCCAGCAGATTCAGCTTGGTCATCCACTGCCCGCTGAGCGCGTCGAAGGCGGCGGTGTCGCGGGCCGTGTACGCCTGGCGGATCCGCGGCAGCAGCGTCCGGGTGTCGTTGGACAGCACCTGACGGCCGAGGTCCACGAGGTCGTACGTGTACGCGGTGCTGCCGCGCGACGGCTGTCCCACCTGGAGGAGTTCGCCGAACGCCCGCTGGACGTCCTTCGGGTCGTACGGGACCGAACCGGCCGTCGCGGACAGACCGGGCTGGATCGAGAAGATGCTGCTGGTGTGCCTGGTCCCGGTGTCGCCCGGCCAGGAGTACGCCGTACGGCCCAGGATCTGCCAGGCCGCCACCGCGTGCGGGTCGGCGGCCCCGTAGCGCGCCGTGGCGTACGCGGCCATCCAGGTGTCCATGTCGACCGCCGACGACTCCCACGCCAGATCAGCGAAGAACTCCACGGCGACCGGATTGTTGTCGATCGCCTCCGGCATCAACGCGATACCGCTCAGGGCCGTGCGGGGCTTGGCGAGCCACGCATGGAACTTCGTGTTCCACAGCGCCATGCTCGCGCCCATGTTGGTGTTGCCGCCGAAGTTCCAGATCGTGCCGAAGGCGTACGGGGTCCCGAGGTAGTCCTGGTCGCGGTCGGTCGCGCCCGTGGTGTCGGAGTTGCCGTCGAGGACGAGCATGCGGGAGGTGTCGACGGCCCGGAGGGTCTCCTCGCGCGGGTTGCTCTCCCAGCCGAGGATGGCCCAGATCGCTCCGGGGTGGGCCCGGTCGAGGGCGTTCTGTACGGCCCGGGAGGCGTCGCCGACGTTGACGTCGCCCGCCTGGCCACCCTCGTGCAGCAGGTCCATCTTGTACATCGAGCTGTCGCCGAACAGCTTGCTCTGCTCGCCGTAGAACGCGTCGGCGACCTGGCCGAACAGCGCCGTCGTCGGGTCCAGCCAGTCGGACCGGGGAAAGCCGTTCCAGGTTCCCTGCGCGATCACATGGGCTTCCGCGTTCTTCGCGGCGAAGCCCGGCGGGACGGTGCCGAAGTAGCCGGGCAGCACCGGAGTGAGGCCGAGCTGCCGCAGATAGCCGGTCATCCGGCGGCCGAGCGTCACCCGCTGGTCGAGGAGTTGCGCGCTGATCGGGCCGTTCTCGCAGCACATGTTCTGGAGCAGCCACCACGGCTGGTGGCCGGGCTGCGGGATCCAGGCGCGCATCTCGGCGTCGGAGTAGCCGAAGTGCTGGAAGGTCTTGTCGTAGACGGCCTCCTGCCCCTCGTAGACCAGCATCTCGTTGATGCCGTCGAGCGCCAGCACGTCGATCCGCCGCTGCCACTGCTGCCAGGTCAGATACGCGCCCGCGTACCCCTCGTCGGTGTCGTTGAGGGCGAAACGGTGGGCGACGTTCGCGGACCGGCCGATGGGGGAGGACGGCAGGGGCAGCCGGTCGGGCAGCCGCAGTTGCTCCCCGTTGAGTGAGATGTCGGCGTGGGCGACGACGCGCAGGTACTGGCCGAGTCCCGCGAGGAGCGTGCCCGGTGTGGTGCCGCTGATCCGCACCCGCCCGCCGGCCGCCTCGATCAGATAGCGGTCCTGGCCCGACCCGGCGGCGATGCCCCGCAGGTCGATCTGGCGCGCGTGATCGGGGCCGAGCAGGCGCGTGACGGCGGCTTCGGCGACCGAGGTGTCGACGGCGGAGGGCGCGGCGAGGGTCGCCGTGCGGGCTTTCCCCGTCGTCGCGTCATTCCTGGCGGGAAGCTCCCTGGGCCCGCTCGGCCCGCTCGGCCCGCTCGGCCCGTTCGACCTGTTCGTCCCGGCGGACGCGGCGGGTCCTGCCACGACGGCGCCCGTCACGAGGGCCAGGAGGGTCGCCAGGACGGTGAGGAACGCCCTGACGCGTAAGGATCGGCCGCTGACGGCACGCGGGGCGAAGAGACGTGTGGACACGGATCTCTTTCCTGTCGAGGACCGGAACCGTAGGCAAACCGCTCGCAGAGTGAACTCCCCACCCGACCGTCCGTCAACAGGTACCACTCCCGTCACAGGGAGCTGATCTGACGCGCCGTAGGCGACGGCCACCACGGTGACCGGGATGTCCCGGCCAGGACCGCATCCGGCGGCGAGCCGCGCGGGCGCCGCACCACCGTGCGCGTGCCGGGCAGGGCCGTACGGTCACTCAGCGCTCCTGCCGCGACGGCGTCGGCGCGGTACGGGGGGCGGTCATGTCGAGCAGGAGCATCGCGTCGTGGTCCGGGGGTGCCGGGGGCGGCGGTGTAGATGCCCATGCGCTGGCCCGCGGTGCCTTCGAGGGCCATGCCCTTGAACGCGAGGGTGATCCTGCCGACCTGGGGGTGCTGGAAGGTTCTGGTGGCGGCCTTGCGACACAGCCGCGGATCTGGTCCGCCCAGTCGGGGAAGACCTCGCGGGCGGCCGGGTGTAGTAGTCGATGCTGACCCCGGAGAGCGTGGCCAGTTCCTCGCGGCGCAGGCCGGGCGTGCGGCGGACCCCGGGCCGGGGGTGAGGCCGGCGGACCGCGGGCTGGTCTGGGTACGACGGGCGCGCAGGAAAGAGGGGTTCGGCCTCGGGGCCGTCCAACGCCTAGCCGCGGCCGGTGCCCGACCGCCTGAAGCTCATGCACCCCAGGGTGATACGGCTGATCTTGAGTCCTGAGCTTCCCAGGTTGGTGTACTCCATGGGTCCATGGAATACGCGGAGCACGCGAAGAGGGAGGCCGTGACACGGCCTCCCTCCGTCCCTCACCGCGTCGGTCCCGCGGGGGAGCGGCTACGGAATGACGAGCGTTTTGAGCGCGGTGCGCTCGTCCATGGCCCGGTACCCCTCGGGTACGTCCTCCAGCGACACGGTCTGGTCGAAGACCCGGCCGGGGTCGACCGTGCCGTCCAGCACCCCGGGCAGCAGCTCCTCGATGTAGGCGCGCACGGGAGCCGGGCCACCGGTCAGGGTGACATTGGGGCCGAAGAGGCTGCCGAAACCGACCGGCGCGTTCGCGTACTGCGGGACGCCGACTCGGCTGATCACTCCGCCGGGGCGGACGACCCCGACGGCCGTCTCGTACGCGGGCATGTGGCCGACCGCCTCCAGGACGGCGCGGGTGCCGTGTCCTCCGGTCAGTTCGCGGACCTTGGCGATCCCTTCCTCGCCGCGCTCGGCGACGACGTCGGTGGCGCCGAATTCACGGCCCAGGTCGGTGCGGACCTTGTGGCGGCCCATGAGGATGACGCGCTCGGCGCCGAGCCGCCTGGCGGACAGCACCGCGAGCAGGCCCACGGCCCCGTCACCGATGACGGTGACGCTGTCGCCGGGATGTACCCGCGCCTGCTTGGCGGCGTGATGGCCGGTGCCGTACACGTCGGCCAGCGTCAGCAGCGACGGCAGCAGCGCGGTGTCGCCTCCGGTGGGCAGCTTCACCAGGGTGCCCTGGGCCTGCGGGACGCGGACCGCCTCGGCCTGGGCGCCGCCGACGCCGCCCGCCGCGAAGAAGCCGCCGTGCGGGCACGAGGTGTGCAGGCCCGCGCGGCAGAATTCGCAGGTGTTGTCGGCGAAGGCGAACGGGGAGACCACCAGGTCGCCCACGCTCAGTCCCGAGACCTCGGCGCCCAGGTCCTCGACGACACCTAGGAACTCGTGCCCCATGGGGACCGGGCCGTCCGTGGCGGACAGGCTGTGGAAGGGGTGCAGGTCACTGCCGCACACACAGGAACGGACGACGCGTACGACCGCGTCGGTGGGCTGCTCGATCGTCGGGTCCGGCGCGTCCTGCACGCGCACGTCCCCGGCCTTGTACATGAACGTTGCCCGCATGGGGGTACGTCTCGCTCTCTGCCTGGAAGGGTGCATTCGCAGACCTGCTGATCAGGTCTCTTTCAGCGTGGCACCCACGCGCGGACAGGCCCAGGGAGAGATCTCTCCCCCCTAGGGCCGGACGCGGTCATGGCCGGGGCGCGGGGGAGGACGGGAGCGAGAACTCGTGGCGTCCCGAGCCCACGCCGAAGGGCGCCCGGCCGTCGGGGAGGCGCACCTCGGCGCGGGTGTTCGGCGGGACCACGGCCGTGACGGTGAGGGTGCCGCCCTCGGTCCGCCAGCCGGCCTCCGCCCTGCCGTACGGCGTCTCGTGCGGGGGGCGGGCCCGGGTGAGACCGGCGCCGGGCACGGGCGCGACGCGGATGTGCCGCCAGCCGGGGGAGGCAGCGGCGAGCCCGGCGACCGTGCGGTGCAGCCAGTCGGCGACGGCGCCGAGCGCGTAGTGGTTGAACGACGTCCCCCCCCGCCCGGATTGACGGAGCCGTCCGGCGGCACGGAGTCCCAGCGCTCCCCCACCGTCGTGGCGCCCATGGTGACCGGATACGGCCAGGACGGGCAGTCGCGCTCCAGCAGCATGCGGTAGGCGAGTTCGGGCTCGCCCGCGCCCCGGCCGCGCTGCCGCGCTTACACAACGACGGGGCGGCGGCGGGCGGATGACCGGGGGGCGGGGACACCGAGCAGGTGGGCGGGCGGTGGGGAATCGGGTCCTCCTCGGCCGGCTCTGGCGCACGAGCCTGCCCGTCGGGGCGGCTCGCAGGGGCGCGCGCTCCCTGGTGACGGGAACACCCGCCCGCGGGCGGTGCGGAACGGGAAGCGGCGGCGGCCGGGTCCGGCAAGGGCACTCGCCGCCGACCGGCGCCGTCGCGCCGCGCTCGCGGATTCGCACGCCGGACGCGGTCAGGGGACACCGACCTGGAAAACGTGCGCGAGCCGCGGTGCGGAACGTAGTCTCGAACACGTGAGTCGGCTGACGGGTGTTGAGCAAGAAGAGTGCGTGCGGTGCGCGGAGCTGGAGGCCCGGTTCAGGGATCCGTCGACCGTCAACCCCGGTGCGTATCTTTACGGTTGGGCCACCCACCAGCTCGACGACCACGACGCCGAGCCGGAACCCCTGCCCGACTGCCCCGAATGCGGCAAGTACGCGGCGGGACCCGGCACCGTCCACGCGCGGGTCTGGCAGCGCTGGGCGCGGACGCACTACATGCAGTGCACGCTCGCCCCGTACTGGAAGCCGTAGCGGGAGTCCGGCGGAAACCGTTCGCACCGCCACTGAGCTGGGAAAACAGTGTGCTGGGAGTCGGCCGCCGCGGGATCCGGAACGGTCCCGAATGGCGCAATATGGACATATCGGATGTCATGGTACTAAGCGTGTGTCTCTCGTGACGCACAGCGACCGCCGGGGAAGTCTCACCCCTGGTAGTTCGGCAAAGGAATACGCACCATGTCATCTGATCCCAGCTCATCCCCCGACGAGCGATCCCCCATAGCCACGCGCGACGAGCCCAGGCACACCCTGCTCCGCACCGCGGCGACCACCCGCCCGCTGGTCGAAGTGGCCAGTCTGGTCAACCTCCTCAAGCAGAACGGCGAGTCGCCGAGTCCGGCCGACGAGGCACTGCGGCTGGCCGCCGTGTCCCGACCGGTCGACGAGGTACGGCAGTTGGTCGTCCTGCTCAACGAACCGCCGCACGCGGACGGCGAGGCCGGTACGACCCTGCGCGCGGCGGCGATGGGCCGTCCCATCGAGGACGTCGCCCACCTGGTCACCATCTTCGGCCCGGAGAGCGACGGCTCGCCGATCCGCGGCCCGGAGCCGACCGGCCCCGACACGTCAGGGCACGCCTGGCCGGAACAGCGACCCGAGGGGGAGGGGCGGGGCACCGACGAGCCGCCCGCCACGGGCGGCGGCGCGGGCCGCCTCGCCGGGCGCCGCCCCGGCTCGGGCCCCGCGCGGACCCGCCGCGCGGCGCCCGCCCTGGCCTCCGTCCTGCGCTGGCCCGCCGCCGTCGCGCTCCTCGCGGTCGCCGCGATCCACCTGCCCACCGACATCGCGGGCCTGCGCGCCGGCGACCTCGCGGCGGGTGTGTCCCTGGCCATCACCGTCCTCTGCCTGGTCCTGGCGGTCATGCTGACCGTGCAGGACACGGTCTGGACGTGGGCGGCCAGCGCGACCGCGGCCGTGGGCACGCTGGTGCTGCACTCGCTCGCCGCCGGCTTCGGGCCCGTGCACCTGCTCAGGGACAGCCTCGGCCGGTCCTTCGCCGGGTCCACCACAACGGTGCTGGCCTGCGCCGCGGTGGCGGCGGCCCTGGCGGGCTCCGCGCTGCTCCGCAGGCACAAGCCCGCGGTCGCCGCGACCGACGCCTGACGGCCCACAGGCGGTGCCAGCGGGCTGACGCTGACGGCCCACAGTCGGTGCCAGAGGGCTGACGCTGACGGCCCACAGGCGGTGCCAGAGGGCTGACGCTGACGGCCCACAGTCGGTGCCAGCGGGCTGACGCCCGGCCGGTGCCGCCACGAATGGCGGCGGTCATTCGCCCGTCGGCGTGCGTGCGGCCGCCACGTGTGCCAAGGTAGAAGAGGTCCCGCAGCCACCCCCCCCGGCTGCGGGACCTTCGCTTGTCCGTTCCGCGGGTCCCGCGACGCGACGCCACGGCCCTCGGCCGCGCCCTGTGCGGACGCACGTCCTCCGCATACGCGTACGAACCGACACCCCCTGCCCCGGCCCCCGCGCCGGGGCATCGTGCTGCCGCCCGGGCCCCCGCCGGACCCCGACACGCGCCCCCGCCGCGCCCCGTCCTCCCCTTCCCGCCCGTCCCTCCCGTGCCGCCTGGACGATTCGGGCGTTGCCGGGGCACGACAGGGCGTACGGTCACTGGTGCGCCGAGCGGGGCGGCGGCGACAATCTGCTGACCAGGCGATCGACGTGTGCAGCGCACGACGGGCCACACCAACGCGCACCGCCGGACGCACGACCGGGCGCACCGCGAGGAGCAGCCGTGATATCCGAGCCGGAACTGACGGGCGGACTCGACGAGCCCACGCCCGCGGACATGGTCTCCGACGGGGACCCCGCCCCCCGACCGGCCGCCTTCGGCCCGGGCGGCAGGCGCCTGTGGGCGGTCGGCCTCGGCGGCGCCCTCGTCGCGTCCGCCGCGTGGGCGGGCGGCCTGTACGCGTACGGCCCGCGGCACAGCGGCGCACCGGACATGCACGGCTACGTCCTGCACGGCAGCCCGTGCGCGGGACTCACCCTCAAGCCGCTCACCGACGCGCTCAAGGCCACCGACACCCAGACCGTCTCACCCGCGGTGGTCCACCTCGGCCCCGCGCTCGACCAGATCCGCTGCACGATCGAGACCACGTCACCGATCCCGCTGCGCGGCGGCACGGCGCGTTACGAGGTGGTCGTCGGCGTCGACCTGCACAAGGCGACCGACCCCGCCGCCGAATTCGAGGACCAGCGCGATCTCGACACCGCCGACCTCATCCCCGTCACGACCACCGAATCCGTCCCCGACCTCGGGGACAAGGCGTACTTCCTCACCATCAACGCGGGGTCGCAGCAGCTCAAAGTCCTCGACGGCGGCGCGGTGTTCACCCTCACCCTCAACGGCTACAACTACCTCGCCACCAGCGTGGACGGGCAGCAGGGCGACAGCACCTCCGAGACCGACCTGCGGGCGTACCAGCCCGCGCTGATCGCCACGGTGCGCAACGTGATGAAGGGGCAGAAGTAGCGGACACGGCGGCGGTGACGTCCCGGACGGACATGACAGTCGGGGCGGAGGCGGCGGCCACGCCGACCCGGGCCCTCGCCCCTATCGGGTGTCCTTGAGAGCCCCGCCGCCGGAGTACCCGCCGGGTCGCGGTCGCGTTGGGTAGTTTTGTGGCACGTCCTTCACAGCGGTCCAGGCCGGACCGCCTCCGGGCCGGCGACCGCCGTCCGGCGGCCCGGCCGCGCCGCCCACGATGCGGAGCAGCGCGATGACCACACCACGAGACCTGATCGTCGTCGCCATGGACGTGCCGCCCGACCTCCTCGTGGACCGCGGCGACCTCTCCCTCGCCCTGGCCGGGGCCGAGCTGATCGACCTCATCGCGGCGAAGGAGCTGACGCTGCGCGGCGACCGCGTGGTGCCCGTACCCCGGCCGGAAGGCGAGCGGCGCACCGCGGACCGGCTGCTGGGGGAGGCGCTGACGGCGTACGAGACGGCGACGCGCTCCGCGGAGGCCGCCGACCGCGACCCGGGCAGGGCGACGGACAAGGCGACGGAAAAAGCGGCGGGCGAGGCGGCGGACAGGCCGACGGGCAAGCGGGCGGAACCGGCCGCGGAGAGCGGCGCGGACGACAATCCGGGGGAGCGCGTCGAGGACTGGCTGTGGCGCCGGGGCCGGGACCTGCCGACCGCGTACATCGCCGCGCTCGAAGAGGACGGCACGCTGGTCCCCGAGCGGCACCGGCGCTGGGGCCTGCTCCCCACCAGCCGACGCGTCCTCGCCGACACGCCGGGTCGGCGCCGGGCGGCCCAGCACTGGGCGTCGGACGCGCCGGTCCTCAGGGCGCTCGCCACCCTCATCGGGGTCAAGGGCGACGAGCCGCCGCCGGACGAGGTCCCCACGGGCAGCCCCTCGCGGGTGGTGCTGCGCGCACTCCGGCACGCCGTCGAGGAGTTGGCCGAGGAGCGCCGTCTGCGCACCACCCGACTCGACCGCGCCAACGCCACCTACCGCAGCCGCGGTTACTGACGGTCTGACGGTCGGTCACCCGCTCCCGATCAATCACGATTTAGGGGAGTGGACGGCCTGTTACGGGGTAGGCGACTCTTGCCCCGTGACACGGGGTGAGCAATTTTCCACGAGAGGCTGTGACGATGTCGGCCCACCCTGCCGCGCTGCGTGAACTGGTCGAGCGGTACGAGCACTTGAATTCCCAGAGCCCCGAGGTCCGCTCCGAGCCGCGGATCCGCGACCTCCTGCGTGACACCGCCTACACACTGTGCGTGGCGACCGGCACCGGCGAGATCGGCGCCGCGCTGGCCGCCGCCCGCGCCCTGCTCGCCGAAGCCGGGGACGCCGAGGCGCTGGACGACGAGGCCGGAGACGCGACCACCGCCCTCGAAGCGGCGGCTTAGGGCCCCTCCCGAACCCCACGTCACCTCCAGAACCTCACGTCACCTCCCGCGCCCACGGGCGGCGGTACGCGGACCGGCACATATCAGCTCCAAACCCGTTGTGAACCGGCCCGACGGGGCACACTCACCGCATGGCTGATCTTGACGACGACCCGGTGATGGTCTGCGCCGAATGCGGGCGCACCAGCGACTGGAACCCCACGACCTTCTGCTCGTGGGCGTGCTTCGACACCGAGCCGCGGCCGGGCGCACCCGAGGCGATGGCGTACTTCACCGGCACGCCCCCCGAGGACCCGGCCGACAGCGAGGAGTGAAGGGCCGCCTGCGCGCTGCCCCTCTAGCGTCCCGGCGTGCCGACAAGTCGGTTTCAGGCCGCTGCCCGCGCGTCCCGGCATGCCGCGCGCCGATCGGGCCGCCGCCAGCCCGCCCCGCCATGCCGTCCTGCCCGCCGCGATACGAGCCCGGCCCGCCCCTGGCGTGACGCTCGCGGTCACCCCCCGACGCGACGGCCGCACCCGCCCCCCTGTCCGATCCCTTGACGCGCGGGAGAGCGCTCTCATATGTTCCCCACGCACCGTATGAATGAAACGATTCACTCGCGTCTGCCGTTGAGTCACCCCCACCTCGCACGGAGGCCGGAGCCATGTCCTTCCCCCATCCGCCGGGGCGACGATCGCCCTTATCCGCTTCCCGCCGCTTCAGGGTCGCGCTGTTCCTCGCGACCCTGTGCGCCGCCGTCGGCCTGTCGACCACGCCGCCCGCGTCCGCCGATGCCCGCACCTCCGAAGCCCGTACCGCCGCGGCCCCCGCGGTTCCGGCCGCCGCCCCCACCGGGCTCGCCGGCCGGTCGGCGGGCGACGCGTACATCTACGCCCCGCACAGCAGGACGCTCGCCCCGGTCGCGGTCAAGGGCACGTCCGGGTCCGTCACCTCACCGGGGAATGTGCTGTCGGGCGCCTCGACCCGCATCTCCGGGACGAACGCGTATCTGGTCCTCGACTTCGGCAAGGAGGTCGGCGGGCTGGTGACGCTGAGATTCGCCGGGGCGAGCGGCAGCGGGCAGCGGGTCGGCCTGGCCTTCAGCGAGTCGTCGCTGTACGTCGGCCCGGTCAGCGACTTGAGCAGCGGCACCGTGTACTCCGGTTCCGGCACCGACGGCGCGCTGACCGCGACCGTCGACGGCGCGGGCACGTACACCATGCCGACCGACAAACTGCGCGGCGGCTTCCGCTACTTGACGGTCTTCATGGGGACGTCCGGCTGGGTGGACCTCAACGGGGTCTCGCTGGCGTTCACCGGCGCGGCCGGGATGAGCGACCCCGCCGCGTACACCAACTACTTCTATTCGAGCGACCCGCTGCTGAACAAGATCTGGTACGCCGGGGCCTACACCGTCCAGATGGACACGATCGCGCCCGACACCGGCCGTGCCTATCCGCCGCCCGCCTCCGGGTGGGAGAACAACGCCGTGATCGGCACGGGAGCGGGCATCCTCAGCGACGGCGCCAAGCGCGACCGCGCCGTCTGGCCCGGCGACCTCGGTGTGTCGACGCCCACCGAATACGTCTCGACCCATGACATCGCGTCCACCAAGAACGCCCTCAACAGCCTCTACCAGCACCAGAATTCCTCGACCGGTGAGCTGGAGTACGGCGGTCCGGCCGTCAACTTCTACGGCTCCGACACCTATCACACGTGGACGCTCATCGGGTCGGCGTCGTACTACACCTACTCCGCCGACAAGGCGTGGCTGGACTCGGTGTGGAGCCGCTACCGGCTCGGCATGTCCTTCATCACCGCGAAGATCGACGGCAACGGCCTGCTGAACGTCACCGGGACCAACGACTGGGCGCGCGGCGGCCAGGGCGGCGAGAACATCGAGGCCAACGCGCTGCTCTACGCGGCCCTCACCAGCGGCGCGACGCTCGCGTCCGTCGAGGGGGACACGACGGACGCCACCGCCTGGCGTCAGCGCGCGGCCACCGTGAAGTCCGCCGTCAACCAGCGGCTCTGGAACGGCGCGGTCGGCCTCTACCGGGACAACCCGACCAGCACGCTCTATCCGCAGGACGGCAACTCGCTCGCGGTCTGGTACGGGCTGACCGACAGCGCGGACAAGGACACCGCCATCGCGCACGCGCTCGCCGCCCGGTGGAACGACCACGGCGCGGCCAGCCCCGAGAAGGACGGCGGCGCCATCGGCACCTTCCCCGGATCGATGGAGGTCCAGGCCCACTTCGCGGCCGACGACGACATCAACGCGCTGGCCCTGATCCGCCGCGAGTGGGGCTACATGCTGGGCAGCCCCACGGGCACGGGAAGTACGTTCTGGGAGGGGTTCCGCTCCGACGGGTCCTTCGACTACGGCGGCACGTACATGAGCCTGGCGCACGGCTGGGGGACCGGACCGACCTCCGCCCTCACCTTCTACCTGCTGGGCCTGTCCCCGACCGGCACCGCTGCCTACGACTTCGTGCCGCACCCCGGCGACCTCGCCCACACCGAGGGCACCATCACCATGCCGCAGGGCACGGTGACCGGCTCCTGGGACCGGGACACGGCCGCGGGCACCCTCACCGAGTCGCTGACGAGCCCGGCGGGGACCACCGGCCGGATCGGCGTACCCACCGACGGCTCCGCCGACGCCACCGTCACCGTCAACGGCGCCACCGTGTGGAGCGGCGGCGCCTTCCACCCGGGCGCGGGCATCAACGGCGGGTCGAGCGACGGCCGTTACGTCTACCTCACCGGCGTCCCCGCCGGGACGTACGCGGTGTCCGCCACCGGCCTCGGCGCCCCCGTGCCCTTCGCCACCTCGGTCTCGGGCACGACGCTGCCGACCGGCTACACCCTGTGCGCCGTCGAGGGCGGCACCTGCACCCCGTCCGGCAGCCAGGTCATGGCCTACGGCGCGGGCGCGTACGCCTACCGGTCCGTCAGCGGCGCGACGCTCTGCGCGGCCTCCGCCTTCGGCGGCGCCGACCCGGCCTACGGCGTACTGAAGTCCTGCTATCTCGCCCCGTCCGGCGGCCCCGCGGGCTACACCTCGTGCGCGGCGGAGAAGGGGACCTGCGCGGTCAGCGGCACCCGGGAAGTCGCCTACGGCGCGAACGGCGCCTTCCGCTTCCAGGTGGTCACCGGCAGCGTCGCCTGCACCAACGACGCCTTCGGCACCGACCCGTTGTACAACACGGCCAAGAGCTGCTGGGCCGCCCCGAACGGGCCGCCCGCGGGCAACTGGACGCAGTGCGCGGCCGAGAAGTCCGTCTGCGCGGCCACCGGATCGCAACCCGTCGCGTACGGCGCCGCGGGCGCGTTCTGGACCGGCCGCTCCAACGGCCCGACGACCTGCGGCAACGACACGATGGGGGTCGACCCGGTCTTCGGCGTGGCCAAGAGCTGCTCCACGTACGCGGGCGCCCCGCCCGGCTTTCCGGCGACCTGCTCGGCGGAGAACGGCAGTTGCGCCTTCACCGGCCGCAGGACCGTGGCGTACGGGGCGGCGGGCGACTACCTCTACGCGACGTTCACCGGGGGCACGCCCTGCACCACCGCGGCCTTCGGCGGCGGTGACCCGATCCCGAACGTCGCCAAATCCTGCTACCTGACGTCGTAGGGCGGACCCAAGCGGCGGACCGCGCAGGGGAGTTGCGAAACCACGCAAGTGGAATCCATGCATCCTGCGCGGTCATTTCTCGACCACGTCTTCCCCAAGGCGAACTGACGAAGGCAAAGCGGAGGTAGAGACTTCGCCCGGTCCCTGTATTGACGTGACCGCGTCACCCATAGTGGCGGTTCGGTGCCTCAGTCACCCCACCTGGCACCGCAGGCACCACTGCATCCGCAGGCCCCCAGGTAACCCACCACAGGAGGCAGTTCGTTGCGCATCACCCTGAATCCGGCGATACGTCGCGCCGGTCTACCCCTCACAGCGGTCGCCGCTCTGGCCGCTTCCGCGCTGGCCCTCACCCCGTCCGCCGTCGCGCAGACGCCGGCCGCCGCGCAGCCCGTCCACACCGCGCGGGCCTGTGCCACGCCCGCCAAGGCGGGCGACATGGCCTGTAAGGCGCTGCGCGTCACCAGCGGCACCGTGCACGCCGCGCGGACCACCACGGTCTCGCCGGACGCGGCCACCGCCGCCACGCCGTCCGGCTACGGTCCCACCGACCTGCGCGCCGCCTACGGCCTCACCTCGGCGGCGTCCACCAACGGCAGCGGCGAGACGGTCGCGATCGTCGACGCGTACGACGACCCCAACGCCGCCAGTGACCTGGCCGCCTACCGGTCGTACTACGGTCTGCCCGCCTGCACGGTGGCCAGCGGCTGCTTCAAGAAGGTGAGCCAGACCGGCTCCACCACGTCCCTGCCCAGCGCCGACTCGGGCTGGGCCGAGGAGATCTCCCTCGACCTGGACATGGCCAGCGCCATCTGCCCGAAGTGCAACATCCTCCTGGTCGAGGCCAGTTCCGCCTCCATGGCCAACCTCGGCAAGTCGGTCAACGAGGCCGTCGCCCTGGGCGCGAAGTTCGTCTCGAACAGCTACGGCGGTTCCGAGTCGTCCTCCGACACCAGCTACGACTCCTCGTACTTCAACCACCCCGGTGTCGCGATCACGGTCAGCGCCGGTGACTCCGGCTACGGTGCCGAGTACCCCGCGGCCTCGAAGTACGTGACCGCCGTCGGCGGCACCAACCTCAAGAAGTCGTCCACGACCCGCGGTTGGACGGAGACGGTCTGGTCCGGCTCCGGGTCCGGCTGCTCGGCCTACGACGCCAAGCAGTCCTGGCAGAAGGACACCGGCTGCTCCAAGCGGACCATCGCCGATGTCTCGGCGGTCGCCGACCCGGCCACCGGTGTCGCGGTCTACGACTCCTACGGCGTCACGGCCGGCTGGTACACCTTCGGCGGCACCAGCGTCTCCTCGCCGATCATCGCCTCGGTCTACGCGCTGGCGGGCAACCCGTCCTCCGGCTCGTACCCGACGTCCTTCCCGTACGCCCACACCACGGCGCTCAACGACGTGACCAGCGGCTCCAACGGAAGCTGCTCCGGCAGCTACCTGTGCACCGGCAAGGCCGGTTACGACGGTCCGACCGGTCTCGGCACCCCGGCCGGGACGACGGCCTTCGCGGGCTGACCTCCCGTTTCTCGCGGGCGGGGCGGACCGACACCGGTCCGCCCCGCCTCTGCGCCGTCTTCCGGCCCCGCCCGTCAGCCTTCTGACGGCCCGTCGGACCGCGCGGCGGCCTCCGGAGCCATCGCCCAGCGGATCGTCCTGGTCAGACCGTGCCCCGCGAGCCGGACGCCGGTCGCCTCGGTGATCGGCAGATACGGCAGCCGCAGCGGGCTGCGGGCCCACGAAGGAAGCAGCCCCACCGCGCCCGCGGCCAAGATCGCGTACGGGCCGCGGGCGGCCCACGGCAGCGGCGGGTCGAGCAGCAGGAAACGCGCCGCGTCCCGCGCCTCGGCCGTGGACCGCAACTCCGGCCGGTACGCGGCGAGCCGGGCGGTCAGCGCCGCCTGGTCGCGCGGCGGGTCGAGGACACCGAGGGCCTCCGCGACCCGCGCGGTGTCCGCCACGTAGGCGTCGCAGCCCGCGGCGTCCAACGGCCGCGCCCCGTACCGCTGATGAGCGCGCAGGAAGCTGTCCACCTCGGCGACGTGCACCCAGCCCAGCAGATGCGGATCCGAGGCCCGGTACGGCTCCCCCTCCGCGGTCGTGCCGCTGACGCGCGCGTGCACCGCCCGTACCTGCTCGACGGCCTGCCGCGCGTCCTCGGCGGTGCCGAAGGTCGTGACCGCGAGAAAGGTGCTGGTGCGCTGGAGCCGGCCCCACGGATCTCCCCGGTAGCCGGAGTGCGCGGCGACCGCGGCCATCGCCAGCGGATGCAGCGACTGCAACAGCAGCGCACGCAAGCCCCCGATGAACATCGACGCGTCACCGTGCACCACGCGGATCGGCCGCTCGGGACCGATCCATCGCGGCCCCCGCGCGTCCTGGATCCGCGCCCGGTTCTCCGGCCCCGAGGGCCCCGCCACCCGCGCCAGCAATTCCGCGCGCAACCGCTGCCGCACGGCTGCGACGCCGGGAATGTCCAGAATACTGACGGCCATGTCGCCACTGTACGACTCGGGCGTGAACGCGGTCGCGCGGGGAGGTGTCGGCGAGGTCCCGCCGGAGATGATGTGGGACGGAAACAGGCGGCCGGAACCCGGCGGTACCCGGGCGCGGCGGCCCACGGACGGAAGCACCTGCGCGGGAGAGGCGGAACGCGATGACGACGGCTGAGGCGGGCGCGCTCGGGGACGGGCTGCGCATCGAGCGGGCGCGAGCGCTGGACCCCGGAGCGGCGCACGCGCTGCTGGCCCCGCTGGTCCGGGGCGGCGCCCCGCTCGGCTGGCTGGAGCCGCCCGGCCCCGACGAGGTCACGGCCCTCCTCGACCGGGTCCTGACCGCGGTACGGGCCGGTGACGGGTCGCTGCGCGCCGCGTATCTCGGCGAGGACCTGGTCGGGTTCGGCTACTGGCTGCGGTACACCCGCCCCACCCACCGCCCCCACGCCGACCTGGAGCGGCTCGCCGTGGACGGCGCCGCCCACGGCCACGGCATCGGCCGCGCCCTGACCGCGGCGCTGGTCGCCGACGCCCGCCGGGCCGGGATCGAAGTGCTCACCCTCGACGCCCGTGGCGACAACACCCGCGCCATCGGCCTCTACGAATCACTGGGCTTTCGTGAGTACGGCCGCCTGCCGGACTTCGTGGCGGTCGGGCCGCGCCGCTACGACAAGGTGTTCCACATGCTCGACCTGCGCCCCGGCCGCCACGGCGGCGGCGCGGAGGACGCCGCTCAGGGCAGCCGCAGAGTCACGTAACGGATCGTGTCGCCCGGCAGCAGATACCGCTCGACCTCGACGAAGCCCTGCGTGAGCGCGAAGCGCAGCCCGTCCTCATTGGACTCCAGCACCACCGTCTCGACGGCGCCCGGCCGCAGCTCCCGCGCGTGCGCGAGCCCGCGCGCGTACAGCTCCCGGCCGAAGCCCCGCCCCCGGTGTGCGCTGAGGACCCGCGCGATGACCGTGACCACCGGCTCGTCGTCGGTCGGCGGCCGTACCGTCATGTTTCCGACCAGGACGTCGTCGAGGTAGGCGACCTCCAGGAGGTGGCGCCCGCTGCGCTCCCGGACGTCGTCCAGGGACAGCGGATGCGTGGGGATGACCGTGTTGTGGACGGCGCGCCAGTCCTGGACGAAGGCGTCGGGGCGTACGCGTTCGATGCGAAGTGTGCTCACCTGCACAGCGAAGCGGGCGCGCCCCGAGGCGTCAACCGTGATTCGGGGCGCGGCCCGCGGCTCAGGCGGTCGACGTCCAGCGGATCTGCGTGCTGCACAGGGACACGACCAGCGCCGAGGCGGCCACGGCGCCCAGGCCCCAGACCAGACCGGTCGCGTTGGCGATGAAGCCGATCACCGGCGGCCCCGCGAGCAGCCCCGTCGTACCCATCGTCGCGACCAGCGTCAGCGCGTCCGAACCCTGACCGGCCGCCGCCACGTACACGCACGGCGTCACGGCGGCGATGCCCAGGCCGACCGCGGCGAAGCCGATCAGCGCCGGGACCACGCCGCCGCTGAGCAGCGCGATGGCCAGGCCCGCCGCGGCCAGGGCGCTGCCCGCGCGGACGATCAGGCCGTCACCCCAGCGGCTGCGCCAGCCGTCGGCGAAGAGCCGGGCGAGCACCATCATGACCGAGACGACGGCGATGCCCATGGGCGCCAGTTCGGCCGAGGCCTTGGCGACGTCCTTCATGTAGATCGCCGACCAGTCGTTCATCGCACCCTCGGTGACCGTGCCGAAGGCCATCGCGCAGCCCATCCACAGGGTCATACGGGCGGGCAGTGTCCACTTGCCGCGGCTCTTGGCACCCCGTTCCTCCGCGACCGCGACCGCGTCCTCCTTCTGCTCCTGCGCCTCGGCCGCCTCGTCCTTGGCCGCGACCTGCTCCTGCGTCAGCAGCCCGCTCCTGGCGTACGCGGTCAGCAGGAGCAACAGGACGGCGGCGGCGCCGAAGTGCACCGCCATCGTCGAGGTGACGGTGTTCATTCCGGAGGCGAGCAGGGCCGCGCCGAGCGAGCCGCCGCTGAAGGTCGCGTGCAGCTTGGCCATGGCGTTGCGCCGATGGACGGCCTCCAGCGCCGCGCCCTGCGCGTTCATCGCCACATTCAGGCAGGCCACGAGCACCCCGTCACAGCCCATGACGAGCAGCGCGACCGGGTAGTTCGGCATGACGGACAGCGGGATGAGCAGCAGCGTCAGGCCGACGGCCGAGAGCAGCGACAGCAGCCGCGAGCCCAGCCGCCGCATCAGCATCGCCACCAGCGGGAAAGCGGCGGCGGCGCCGATGCCGGTGGCCATCAGCAGCAGCCCCACCTGCGCGGCGGTCAGGTCCAGATGCGCCTTGATCGCGGGCAGCCGCGACGCCCAGGTGGCGTATTGGAAGCCCAGCGAGAAGAAGAGCGCCCCGATCGCCAACTGCCCGCGCCGGAACGGATCGTGAACGTGCAACACAGGCGTTATCCCACTTCGTTTCGCGTTGGTGCCCCGCTCAGCAGGCCGCTGGTCGGCGTCGGACTCTCGAGGGTCGGCGCGGTCGGCAGCGCCATGGACATGTACACCGAACCGGCCCCGTAGCTCTCGGAGTTCACGACCTCCTTCTGGGCGGCGAAGCCGTTCGCCGCCCAGAAGGTGTGACTGCCGCCGACCGCGACGAGCGACATCTGCTCGTATCCCTGCCGGAGCGCCCGCCCGGTGAGGTGGTGCAGCAGGCGTTTGCCCAGGCCCCGGCCGCGCAGATCCTCGGCGATGACGAGGTCGTGCACATGCAGATTGCGCGAGCGGAAGACCACCTCCTCGCCGCGGGCGAGGTCGGGCGCCTGCGAGACCGGGTACGGCAGCGCCAACAGGTAACCGGCGAGCCGCTGTTCGACGTCGAGGACGAAGCACGTCGTCGGCGACGCCCACGCCTTCGACTCCAGCGCGGCCCTCCCCTCGGACAGACCGAGCGAGGTGTAGGCGGCGGCTTCGAGCGCGACGAGGTCCGCCCAGTCGCCGTCGCCGACAGGGCGGACGCGCGCGTGCTCCGTCACCGCGCGCCGGGGTGTCTCGCGGTCGCTCACCTGTCGTGCTCCTTCCGCGGGCGGCCCGGCCCGTCGCCCGCGCCGCGTACGCACACGTACGGCAGCGGGCTGAAGCCGTTGAACCCCTGGGTCATGTAACTGACGGCGTAGGCACCGCTGGACAGCACCCACACCGGGTCGCCCGACACGACCGACTCGGGTACCGGGACCAGGCTGTGCTCGCGCGAATAGGCGTCGTCGCTGTCACAGGTCGGACCGGCCACGGTGGCCTCGACGCGCGGGGTGTCGGGGTGGGTGGGGAAGACCAGCCGGAACTGCAACTCGTCCATCTCGTACAGGCCGTTGAACTTCCCGCAGCTCAGGTAGAGCCAGCGGTGGGCCGTGCCGTCCGCCGTGTGCCGGGTGGACAGCCGGGAGACGTGCGCCCGGACGGCCCCGTGGTCGGCGACCAGATGGCGGCCCGGCTCCATCACGAAGCCCAGGCCGTCGCCCGCCGCCTCCCGGCACCGCTGCATGCCCTCGCGGATGACGGCGAAGATCTTGTCGATCGGCGGGTCGAGCGGCCTGCCGCGCTTGTCGAGATAGCCGAGCGCGGGCAGGCCGCCGCCCAGATTGACGTACCGCGGCGGCATACCGCGCTCGCCGAGCACGGTCAGCGTGTCGACCAGTTGCTCGAACGCCCGCTGCCACGCCTCGGCCGTCATCTGCTGCGAACCGACGTGCACGGAGAGCCCGGTCGGCCGCAGCCCGGACTCCCGCGCCTTCTCCAGCACGGCCACGGCGTCCTCGGCCGAGCAGCCGAACTTGTTGCTCAGACCCCAGAGCGCTCCGTCACCGTCGGTCGCCAGCCGGCAGAACACCCGCGAGCCGGGGGCGTGCGCCGCGACGGCGGCGACGTCCTCCAGGCTGTCGGTGGCGAAGTCCCTGACACCGAGGCGATAGGCCGCCGCGATGTCCCGGTCCGACTTGACGGTGTTGCCGTAGTGAATTCTCCCGACCGCGACGCCGGAGCGTACGGCCTGCTCGATCTCGTTGATACTCGCCGCGTCGAATCCGCTGCCTTTCGCGACAAGACAGGCGAGCACTTCGTCCACGGGACAGGATTTCATGGCGAAGCGCACCGCGATTCCCGGCAGCTCGCGCAGCAGGGAATCGTAGCGTTCCTCGATACCGCTGAGATCGAAGACGATCCGGTCCTCGGCGCTGGCCGAAAGAGCGGCGAACAGTGAGGCGTTCTCGTGCGTCATGTGCGGCGTCAGCCAGGCAGCCGCTGGAGTGTGCCGAGACCCGTTTCTCTGCTCGCCCGAATCATCGCCGACCATGTTTCCGTCAACAGGGCGTAGTCCTCGATGTCCCCGCGGGCCTCGTCCAGCAACCGCTCGCGCCGCTCCGTGAGCGAGTCCGCGAATTCGGCGTACCTGCCGCCGAGCTTGCGGTAGGACCGGTCGAGGATGTCCAGCCGCTCCACATTCTCCGCACGGTCCAACAGGGCGCTGTCCCGCAGCAATTCGGCGACCGCGGCCACCCGTATCCGGTGGTCGTCGTCCAGCAGCGCGGAACCGGCCTCGGCCATCCGGTCGTACACGGCGTTGAGATACAGCATCGACAGGAAGAATTTGGCGAAGCGCAAGTGATACGCCATGAACCCGGCGTCCGTCTTCCGCTCACCGGTGTGGTAATTGACGATGTTCCGGTTGTGCAGGACACCGGGCAGCGTCGCGTCGTGGACGAGGTGGATCAGGAAGTAGTCACTGCCGATCGTGTCCGTCGCGGGCATCAGCGGGACCTGCTCGTGGACCCCGTGGAAGGCGATGTTGCACATGTCGACCCGCATCGGGTCGACCAGGGTGAGCGTCGAGTGGTCGCCCGCGAAGGGCTCGTGCCCCGCGCCCTTGAAGGACTCGTCGACCAGTTCGCGCTTCTTCCGCGACGACCAGTGGACCGGCGCCCACAGCCCGACCACGTCGTAGTAGGCGTCGCGGTCGAGCCGGTGCATCTCCTCGATGTCGACGGACATCTCGCCGATGAAGGAACTGCCCACCATGGAGACGGTCTTGCCGGTGTGCGCGTCCGCCAGATCGGTCTCGGTCACCCCGGCCGCCGCGTCGCCCGCCCGCTTGCCGAGCGACAACAGCTCATGGTGGACGGGGAAGACCGGCAGACCGTCCACGGACTGGTAGCGGCTGTCGGAGTCCCTGCGGTGCACAGACTCGCAGCCCAGCGCCGCGGCGATCAGGAACGCGCGGTTGGTGCAGGCGCCGTACGAGAGCCCGGCGGGCAGCATCAGATCGAGCATCAACTCGGGCTTGTCCGGCGCGGCCCGCTCGATGACCCGCCGCAGGAAGTCGCGCTGCTCCGCCTCGCCGAGGTGGTGCACGACGACGCCCGGTACGGCCGGCAGACCGCGCACGACCCGCGCGTGCTGCTCGCGGGCTCCGGCGTCGGAGGAGTCCAGGACCAGCAGACGCACCTCGACGTCGAAGTGCGTGGCGGCGTGGGCCGCCTCCTCGTGCACCGCCGATATCGTTGTCGCGCAGGGCCTGTTGGTGGGAAGCGTCAGGCAGATTCGGCGCATGTCCGCTCCCCGGTTCCCTGCTCCGCGGACGGCTGCTTCCAGGAGTCGCGGCCCAGCAGCTTGGCGCCCAGGTCGGTCAGCTCCGCGGGTCCGTACCGCAGGGACTCGTGCCGGGTGGCGTCGCCGACCAGCGTGCCGTTCCACTCCGGAGTGCTGAGCGTCCGCCAGGAGTTGACGCGCGAGTCCCGCAGCTCCTGGTGCGACTCCAGGGCGGGCATCATCGAGAGGTACTGGGCGGCGCGGACGCCGCTCTGCGAGGTGTTGGGCGCGACGCCGTGCGCGAGCAGCCCGTTCCAGATCAGCAGGTCACCGGCCTTGAGATCGGGCTGGATGACGGGGTATTCGGCGCGGTCGACGCTCGGCCGGATCGGGTCGCGGTCCTCCGGCTGGAGCGCCTTCCACTCCTCGAACCGGTGGAAGAGGTCGGGCGCGCACTGGAAGCCGCCCTGGTCGGGCTTGGTGTCGTTGAGCGCGATGATCCCCTGGACGCGCTGCGGGAGCACCTCCAGCGTGGTGTCGATGTCCCAGTGCAGCGTGATGTCGAAGCCGCGCTCGGTCGGCGCGATGTGGGCGCGGTCCCGGTTCTTGATGTTGGGCGGGTTGAGGTTGAGCCGGTCCAGCGTCACCCACAGCTCTTCGCAGTCCCATACGTCAACGAAGGCGTCGTAGACGCGCTGCGACTGCCGGCTGTCCCACATGAGCTGGTGCTGGTAAGCCTCGACGAAACCGTAGATGTGCAGTTCCCTGTCGAGATCCGAGCGGAACTCCCGCTCCTCGTACCAGGTGTCCGGGCGGGCCGGATCAAGTCCCTGGAAATTCCAGGCGAATTCCAGGAGCTCGTCGGCCGCGACGGCGGGTATCGCCTGCCGCACCACGACGTATCCGTAGGTCTGCCAGAAAGTGAAGTCCTCTTCCGACAGCACACGGAGTTTCTGTGTCTTGCGGAGGTTCCGCAGCGGAGTCGGTGTGAGGTAGGTCTCGCCGTCCGAGCTGAAGTACGGGCGTTCGGAAGAGGCTCGAAAGGAATGATCAGGCGCCGACAAAGCAGTCGCTCCAGGGTTCGGTTCTGTGATGCGGATCGCCCCCGGGCTTTCCTTCGGCCGGGACGGATCGGCCGTGTGGGGACAGGCAATCGCGTCCGGTGCCGAGAGTGGTTCTGGGCGACCGCCACTACATGTGCCTACGTCAAAGCACGGCGGAACCGTGCGTTGCCGTCGGTGGGCGAGTGGGTGCGTACGGCAACGGACGTTCGCAACTTGCCCATCATTCATGGCACTACGCCGCGCTTGTCGCTCGCTGAACTCGCGTCCCACTAAAATGGATTAGACCAACCGCCCATGTCAACCGTGGAGTTGACGTGTCGCGCCGCCCGAAGGCGGCGATTCGGCCACCTCGTCGCCGTGCGCGATCCGGGCCCTACCACGGGTGACGCGGCTTCCCCGGCGGCGACGGACCAGGTCAGGCGCGGTCTCCCGGACGCCCCGGCCGATGTGGCCGGTGTACGTGCGTCAGGCACTTGACACCCCAGATCACGCTGGGCGAGTATCCGGATGGTCTGTACCAATGTCCGCCGTGTCACAAATGCGTTGGCTCTACGTGGAAGGCCCAGTTGATGTCCTCCAGCACGCCCGACAAGGAGCTGCGACGACTCGCGCTCTCCGTTCTCCAGCCCGGCTTCGTGGGGACGGAGGCGCCGGAGTGGGTGCTGCGGGCCATCGGTGACGGCCTGGCCTCCGTCGTCCTCTTCTCGCGCAACATCGCCTCGCCCCAGCAGGTGGCCCGGCTGACCGCGCAACTGCGCGCCGAGAACCCCGCGTTGATCATCGCGATCGACGAGGAAGCCGGGGACGTCACCCGTATCGAGTCCTCGACCGGCTCCACCCGGCCCGGCAACTTCGCGCTCGGCGCCGTGGACGACCCCGACCTCACCGAGTCCGTCGCCCGCGACCTCGGCCGCCAACTGCACGCCGCCGGCGTCAGCCTCAACTACGCGCCCAGCGTGGACGTCAACTCCAACCCGGACAACCCGATCATCGGGGTGCGCTCCTTCGGCGTCGACGCCGGTCTGGTCGCCCGGCACGCGGGCGCCTGGATCCAGGGCCTCCAGTCGGCCGGAGTCGCCGCCTGCGCCAAGCACTTCCCCGGCCACGGGGACGTCGCCGTCGACTCCCACCACGGCCTGCCCAGCTACGACGCCGACCTCGCGACCATCGCCGCCCAGGCCCTGCCGCCCTTCGAGGCCGCCGTCCGCGCGGGCGTGCGCGCCGTGATGAGCGGTCACCTCCTCGTGCCCGCCTACGACCCGCACGTTCCGGCCACCCTCAGCAGCCGCATCCTCGACGGGCTGCTCCGCAAGGAACTCGGCTTCGACGGCCTGATCGTCACCGACGCCATCGAGATGGGCGCCGTCACCGACCGCTACGGCATCGACGGCGCCACGGTGAAGGCCGTCGTCGCGGGCTGCGACGCGGTCTGTGTCGGCGGCGAGAACTCCGGGGCCGACACCGTCGACCTGCTCACCGACGCGCTCGCCGACGCCGTACGGTCGGGCGACCTCACGCAGGCGCGGCTGGAGGAGGCGTCCGAGCGGGTCCGCGCCTTCGCCGAGTGGTCGACCGGCCTGGCGCGGGCGGTTCCGGTCAATCCGGTCAGCGGCGACATCGGTTACGTCGCCGCCCGCCGCGCCATACGCCTCGGCGGCTCCGCGGGCGACGTCCTCCCGCTGACCGCGCCCCCGCACGTGGTCGAACTGGTGCCGTCCACCAACCTGGCCATCGGCAAGGAGACCCCCTGGGGCGTCGCGGCCCCGCTGCGCGAGCGGCTGCCCGGCACCACCTTCGTCCGCGTCCACCACCAGGAACTCGCCGCCGACGCCGCCCTCCTGGAGTCGTACGCGCTCGCGCCCGCCGCCGGGCGCCCGCTGGTCGTCGTCGTCAGGGACGCCTCCCGCAACAAGTGGATGGGCCGCGCGCTCGCCGAACTCGCCGGGGCACGTCCCGACGCGATCGTCGTCGAAATGGGCCTGCCGGGCGACTCCGTCCAGGGCGCCGCGCAGATCTTCACGCATGGCGCGACGGCCGCCTCCGGTGTCGCCGCGGCGGAAGTCCTGGTGGGCGCGCGGTAGTCGGGCCGTGCCCCGGCGGGGTCCGCGCCTTGGGCGGGTCCGACGACCACCGGGGGATACTTGGCCCGAGGCGGTCCGCGGCCGGAGACTCCGGGACGCGGCCACCGCGGTCCGAGGGGGAGCCATGATGCGGACGATGTTCGATCGTGACGATCTGTCGCCGCCGGACCGGCTGGCGGCCCTCAACGAGCTGTTCGTCACCAGCGAGCACCCGATGAGCCTGTCCAGCCGGGAGGCGGAAGACTTCAGGGCGTCGGCCAGGACCGTCGACCTCGCGGCGGTGAACGTGGTCGAGCTGAGGGTCTCGCCCTCGCAGGTCGTCCGCACGCCGAAGATGGTCCGCCAGGCGGATCCGGAACTCCTCTGCCTGGCCATGGCGCCCTCGGGCAAGCTCGTCATGAGCCAGCTCGGCCGCGAGGCGGTCCTGGAGTCGACGGACATCGTCCTCTACGACAGCTCGCGCCCCTTCGGACTCCAACTCGGCGCGGGCGGCGAGCCCACCACACTCGTACGCGTCCACATCCCGCGCGCACAGCTCGGACAGCCCGCCGACCGGATCGAACGCCTGCTGGCCCGGCCCCTGCCGGGACAGGCCGGGTTCGCGGGCATGCTCGTGCACTTCCTCACCGGCCTGACCACGCAGGCGGCCTACCGCCCCGACGACCTCGGGCGGCTGGCCCGTATCTCCGAGGACCTGCTCACCGCCGTCGTCGCCCACCACCTCGACGCGGAAGCCGCCCTCCGCGAGGACTCACGCCGACGCACACTCCTGCTGAGCGTCGAAGCCTTCGTCCAGCAGCATCTGCACGACCCCGACCTCTCGCCGACCCACATCGCCGACGCCCTGCACGTCTCCGTCGGCTACCTCCACCGGCTCTTCACCACGCGCGAGACCACCCTCGCCGCCTGGATCCGCCGCCTCCGCCTGGAGCGCGCCCGCCGGGACCTGCGCGACCCCGCCCTCCGGGATCTCCCCATTCACCGCATAGCCGCCCGCTGGGGATTCAAGGACCACTCCACCTTCACCCGTTCCTTCCGCACCGCCTACCACCTCTCGCCCCGCGACTACCGCCACGCGACGGGGAGCAGCGAACCGTAAACGGCTGGGCTCAGCGGCACCATGTCGTGCCGCATGCCTGAGGACGCCATGGCTGAGTGCGCCATGCCTGAGCGCGCCATGCCTGAGCGCGCCTCTTACGCGTCAGGACCGCCCCCGTCGCCGTCGCCGTCGCCGTCCCCGTCCGCCGCGGCGATCTCGCCCAGCGGCACGGGGAAGGCCAGCGGGCGGGTGGCCAGGCCGCGGTGGTCGGCGGCGGTGGCGGGGCGGCCGGTGAGGGCGGCGCTGATCGCGGTGGTCGCGAAGCCGCACACACGGCCCTGGCACATGCCCATACCGGGGCGGGCGAGCTGCTTGAGGGTGCGCGGGTCGTCCGCGCCCAGCGTGCGGTGGGCCTCGTCGAGCGCCGCGAAGGTGACCTCCTCGCAGCGGCAGACGACCGTGTCGGGCGTGAGCCACGCCGTCCAGTGCGCCGGGACCGGATGGGCGGTGTGCATCGCCGCGGCGAAGCGGCGACCCCGCCGAATGCCCGACCGCAGACGGCGTACGGCGCCGCGGTCGTAGGACCTGCCTAGATCGGCGGCCACGGCGATCCCGCTCAACCGGCCCTCGCGCAGGGCGAGCGCGGCGCCCCCGACCCCGGTGCACTCCCCGGCGAGGTAGACGCCGGGCACGCTCGCGCGCTGCCACGCGTCCACCACCGCGACCAGTGAGCCGTCCACGTCCACCCGCGTCCGCGCGCCCAGCGCCAGCGGCAGTTCGAGAGCGGGGGTGAAACCCCAGCCGAGCGCCACCAGATCCGCCGCGACCTCGGTGGCGCGCGCGGTGACGGGGCGGCCGTCGCGGCCCAGCGGCGCCACCCGGACCGCGCGGACGCGCGTCCCGCCGAGGATGTGGGTGACGACGGTCCTCGTCCGGTACGGGATACGGTGGCGCGCAAGCAGCGCCGCGTACCGCGCCGCCTCCACCGCCTTGGCCGGTTCCCGCGCCGCGCCGCCGGCCTCGCGCAGCCAGCCGCGCAGCGTGTTCGCCTCGCAGACCAGGGGTACGTCCGCCCCGGCCGCGGCGAGGCCCGTCGCCACCGGGAGCAGGAAGGGGCCGGTCCCGGCCACCACCGCCCGCCGCCCGGCCAGGGTGCCGTCCGCCTTGAGCAGCGCCTGCACGCCGCCCGCCGCCATGACACCGGGCAAGTCCCAGCCGGGAATGGGCAGTTGGCGGTCGTATCCGCCCGGACAGAGCACCAGGGCGCGCACGGCCACCGTCACGGCCGGTGCGCGGGCCGTGTCGTGCGCGGGCCGGGTCCTGAGAATGAAGCCGTCGGCCCCGCGCTCGGCCCGCCAGACCTGCCGGCCGTACAGCGTCCGTACCCCGGCTCGGGACAGCCGCTCCGTCAAGTCCGCGTACGTGCCCAGGTGGTGGTGTCCCTCGTCGGCACGCGGTCCCCCCGGTCCGTGCCGCCAGAACTGGCCGCCGGGGCGCGCCGCCGCGTCGACCAGGATGACGCTCAGCCCCGCCTCGGCGGCGGTCACCGCCGCGGCCAGCCCCGCGGGACCCGCGCCGACCACCGCGACCTCGGCCCGTGCGACCTCGGCCTCCGCCGTCGTGGCGGCGCCCGTCATCGGTCGGCGCCTTCGTACGTGGCGGGCGCCGTCTCCAGCCGCATGCCGTCGGCCGCCGGCACCTGGCAGGCGCGCTGGTCGCGGTGGCCGTCCACGGTGATCAGGCAGTCGAAGCAGACGCCGATCCCGCAGAACAGGCCGCGCGGTCGGCCCTCGACGCGGGTCGACCGCCAGGCGACGATGCCCGCCGCCATCAGGGCGGAGCCGACGCTTTGGCCCTCGCGGGCAGGGACGGGCCGGCCGTCGAGGAGCACGGTGCAGGGCGCCGCGAGGTCGTCAGCGTGAGGGGGCACGGGGTTCCTCCTGCGGTTCCTCGGTGGGCGGGCTGGTGTCGAAGCGCTCGGGGGCGAAGGGCGCGAGGTCCAGCGGTACGGCCTGGCCGGTCAGCGCACCGACGAGCAGGCTGGCCGTGCCCGCCGACAGACCGATCCCGGCGCCCTCGTGCCCGCAGGCGTGCCACAGCCCCGGCGCCCGCGGGTCGGGGCCGATCACCGGCAGGTGGTCGGGGCAGTAGGGGCGGAAGCCGACGTAGGAGCGCAGCGCCGGGACCGAGGCCAGGAACGGGAAGAGCGCGATGGCCTTGCGGGCCAGCACCGCGGGGACGGCGGGGGACAGCCGCCGGTCGAAGCCGACGCGTTCGCGCGAGGAGCCGATCAGGACGGTGCCCGCGCGGGTGCCCTCCACCACGGGCGACGTCTGGAGTGCGGCGTCACCGCTGGCCACATCGGCGACGTACTCTGCGGCGTAGACCTTGTGCCGGATGACCAGGGGGAGCGGCCGGGTGACCATGACGGCGCCGCGCCGGGGGAGCACCGGCACCCGTACTCCGGCCAGCGCCGCCACGTCGCCCGCCCACGGGCCCGCCGCGTTGAGCACGGCCGGGGCGTGCACCGGACCGCGGTGGGTGTCGACGCCGGTGATCCGTTCCCCGGACGTGCGGAAACCGGTCACCTCCGTGCCGGTCCTGACCCGCGCGCCCGCCTCACGGGCCAGGCGCAGCAGGTGCGCGACGACGAGCACGGGCTGCACCTGGGCGTCCTGCGGGTAGAACGCGCCGGAGACCAGCTCCCGCGACAGCAGCGGTTCGTAGCCGGGCAGTTCGTCGCCGGACACCTCGACCGCCTCGACGCCGAGGGTGCGCTGATGCCGTACGAGCGTGGCCAGCGTCCCCGAACCCTGCGCGGTGGCGGCCACGACGAGACCGCCCTTGGGCTCGTACTCCCACAGGCCGGCGTGTTCCGCGAGGTCGTCACGCCACACGCGCAGCGAGAGCAGGGCCAGATCGAGCTCGGGGCCCGGCTCCTTGTCGGAGACCAGCAGATTGCCCTCGCCCGCGCTGGAAGTGCCGCCCGCCAGCGGACCGCGGTCCAGGACCGTGACGTCGAGACCGGCGCGCGCCGCGAAGTACGCGGCGGCGGCACCGATCACGCCCGCGCCGATGACGACGAGGTCAGCGGTGTCGGACGCCGTGGCCGGGCGCGGCGCCGTTCGCGACGCGGGCGGGTGCGGTGTGCGCATGGCGGCCTTCCCGGTCGCAGGTCAGGGGCGGGGGCGTGGGGTTCACGGGCGGGTGCGGACGCGGGGTCCACCGGCGGGTGCGGGCGTGGGGTCCACCGGCAGGGCACTACAGGAGGAATCCCGCGGGAAAGGGGTCGTCGGGGTCGAGCATGTACTGGGCGGTACCGGTGATCCATGCCCGCCCGGTGACGGTCGGTACCACCGCGGGGACGCCGCCGACCTCGGTCTCCGCCACCAGACGGCCGACGAAGCGGGTGCCGATGAACGACTCGTTCACGAAGTCGGTGTCCAGCGCGAGCTCCCCGCGGGCGTGCAACTGCGCCATCCGCGCGCTGGTCCCCGTACCGCACGGGGAGCGGTCGAACCAGCCGGGGTGGATGGCCATGGCGTGCCGGGAGTGGCGGGCGGTGGAGCCGGGCGCGGTGAGATAGACGTGGTGGCAGCCGCGGATGTCAGGGCGCTCCGGATGGACCGGCTCGTCGGCCTCGTTGATCGCCGCCATGACGGCCAGGCCCGCCTCCAGCAGCCGTCCGCCCTCGCGCCGGTCGAAGGGCAGGCCGATCCGCTCCAGGTCGACGACGGCGTAGAAGTTGCCGCCGAAGGCGAGATCGTAGCCCACCTCGCCGAGGCCGGGCACGGTGACGGTCCGGTCCAGCGCGTGCGCGTAGGAGGCGACATTGCGCAGCGTCACCGACCGGGCGGCGCCGTCCTCGACCGCCACCTCCACGGTGACCAGCCCCGCCGGGGTGTCCAGCCGGATCACGGTGACCGGCTCGCGGACCTCCACCATGCCGGTCTCGACCAGCACGGTCGCCACCCCGATGGTGCCGTGGCCGCACATGGGCAGCACCCCGGACACCTCGATGAACAGCACGCCCCAGTCGGCGTCGGGCCGGGTCGGGGGCTGGAGGATCGCACCGCTCATCGCGGCGTGCCCGCGCGGCTCGTACATCAGCAGGGTGCGCAGATCGTCCTTGTTGGCCATGAACCACGTACGCCGCTCGGCCATGGTGCCGCCCGGCAGGACGCCCACGCCGCCGGTGATCACACGGGTCGGCATGCCCTCGGTGTGGGAGTCGACGGCGTGGAAGACGCGCCGCGCCCTCATCGGCAGCCCTCCGCGACCGCGGCCTTCGTCAGCTCGGTGATCCGCGCGGCGACGTCGTCGGGCAGCGGGCCGCGCGGCGGACGGCAGGGGCCGCCGTACCGTCCGGCCACATCCATGGACAGCTTGATGGCCTGGACGAATTCCGTCTTGGAGTCCCAGCGCAGCAGCGCGTGCAGCGAGCGGTAGAGGGCGATTCCGGCCGGTACGTCGGCGGGGTCGTCCGACGTGATCAGGCGGAACATCTCGACGGTGGTGGCCGGGAAGGCGTTGGTGTAGCCCGCGATCCAGCCGACCGCGCCCGCGAGCCCCAGCTCCAGCACCATGTCGTCGGCGCCGACGATCAGGTCCAGGCCCGGCGCCGACTCGGCCAGCAGATAGGCGCGGCGCGGATCGCCGCTGAACTCCTTGACCGCCACGATCAGATTCTCGGCGTGCAGTTCGGCGAGCAGGCCGGGGGTGAGGTCGACCTTGGTGTCGATGGGGTTGTTGTACGCGACCACGGGCAGCCCGACCCGCGCGGCCTCGCGGTAGTGGGCGACGACGTCGGAGCGCGAGGCCCGGTAGGAGTTGGGCGGCAGCAGCAGGACGGAGGCGGCGCCGGCCTCCGCCGCCCGCTCGATCCACTCGCAGACCTCGCGCGACCCGTACGCGGCCACGCCGGGCATCACCCCGAAGCCCTCGGGGGCCGCCTCGATCGCGGTCCGCATCACGCGGGTGCGCTCGTCGATACTGAGGGTCTGGTACTCGCCGAGCGAACCGTTGGGGCACACGCCGTGGCAGCCGCCGTCGGCCAGGAACCGGACGTGCTCGCCGTACGCGTCGAGGTCGACCGAACCGTCGGGGCGGAACGGGAGCGCGGTGGCGACGTAGACCCCGTGCCAGGGCTGCGCCTGGGTGTCGGGCATGCGGTTCTCCTCACGGGAAGGGCGGACGCGCCGCCTCGGCGGTGCGAGGACGACGGGGGCCGGGCGGGCGAACGAGGGCTCGCGGGCCGCGCGTTGGGCGCCTGGACGCTGACGGGGGCGCCGCGACGGGAGCCCGGATCGGTGGTGCGCAACGGGCTACGGACCGGCCGCCGGGACCGTGGGCGCTGCGCTGTCACAGTAGCTGTGCAATGGCACTGACGCCAGACCCCGACGGATCTTCGAGTGAACAGCGCGGGGACGTGCGCCTTTGCCCCTTTCGTTCCCGGCTCGCGCGTCCGTGGATATCATTGCGCCGCACAATGAAACCTCATTGACCCTCCGCCCTGTCGCCGCCGTACCCCGCCCGGCTGTCATCCTGACCCCGGACAGGCGATGCGCCGGCCGAGCGGCGGGGGCGCGGGAGAGCCGAAGGGCGGGGCACGTGAGCGGTGGGCAGAGCGCCGACGGCCGGGAGACGCAGCGGGACCGGGTGCGCAACGAGCTGCGCGCCGCCGTGGTCTCCGGGGACCTGATCCCGGGCGCGGTCTACTCCGCTCCCAGCCTGGCGGCGCGCTTCGGCGTGTCCTCCACCCCGGTGCGGGAGGCCATGCTCGACCTGGTCAAGGAAGGGCTCGCGGTGGCCCAGCCCAACAAGGGCTTCCGGATCACCGAGGTCTCCGACCAGGACCTGGACCAGATCACCGCCGTCCGCCTGCTGATCGAACCGCCCGCCGTACGCGCCGTCGTCCCGCTGGTCCCCGCCGCCGACCTGCCCCTGCTGCGTACGCTCGCCGAGCACATCGTCGTCGCCGCGCGCGCCGGTGACCTGGTCGGATACGTCGAGGCCGACCGGATCTTCCACCTCACGCTGCTGGGCTACACCGGCAACCGGCACCTGGTGAACGTCGTCGCGGGTCTGCGCGCGCGGACCCGGCTGCTGGGCCTCGCGCCGCTGCTCGCCGACGGCAGCCTCGTCGAGTCGGCGATGGAGCACCACCAGCTCACGGACTTCGTGGAGTACGGCGACGCGGTGGGCGCCGAGCTGATGATGCACCGGCACATCGGGCATGTCCGGGGGCTCTGGGCGGCGCGCTGACGTCCCTTCCGTCCGCGTAACACAGGTTTTACCGGGCGGATCGGACGAAATTTTCCCCCCGCCCGGCGGCGCTCCGCGCGGGCTCGGCCCCGTGCGACCCGGGGGAGTCAACTCGCAGGTGGCGGGCGGGCGTTGAGCGCCCGGACGACGATTTCCCGACCCGCTCGCGAGCCCGGTCGGATGGCTTGAACGGTGCCCTGTGCGTCGTCGCCGATTCAAGAACTTGGTGATCGACCGTTGACCGCACCCTTGTCGCTCACTTAGCGTCCTGCTCACCCCAGTGGAAGCCAAGTTCCAATGAATGGAAGTTCAGGTGAACGCTGTGAACCCGGACGATCCGTCGGCCCTCGACGCCCGATTGACCAATGTCAGCAAGACCTACCCCGGCGGCGAGACCGCGGTGACCAGCATGAACCTCGGTGTCAGGCGAGGCGAGTTCTTCTCGCTCCTGGGACCGTCGGGATGCGGCAAGTCCACCACGCTGCGGATACTCGCCGGTCTCGAACAGCCCACGGAAGGCACCGTCGCCATCGCGGGCAAGGACATGACCGGAGTGCCGCCCAACAAGCGGCCGACCAACCTGATCTTCCAGAGACTGGCGCTCTTCCCGCACCTCACCGTGGCCGAAAACATCGCTTTCGGTCCGAAGATACGCCGCCAGTCACGGGCGGAGATCCGGTCGACCGTCACCGACATGCTGGACCTGGTCGACCTCGCGGGTTACGCCAACCGCAAGCCCGCCCAGTTGTCCGGCGGCCAGCAGCAGCGGGTGGCGATCGCCCGCGCCCTGGCCAACAAGCCCGCCGTACTGCTGCTCGACGAACCCCTGGGCGCGCTGGACCTGCGGCTGCGGGTGCAGATGCAGCGCGCCCTGAAGCAGATCCAGCAGGAGTCAGGGACCACCTTCGTCTTCGTCACCCACGACCAGACCGAGGCGTTCACCATCTCCGACCGGATCGCCCTGATGAACCAGGGCCGTGTGGAGCAGGTCGGGCGGCCCGACGAGCTCTACGACCGCCCCGCCACCGAATTCGTCGCCACGTTCCTCGGCGACACCAACATCATCCGCGGCGCCGTCGCCGACCGGGTGCTGCGCGCGGACGGCTTCACCTGCCGCACGCCGGGGCCCGGCACGGCGCTGTCGGTCCGGCCCGAGGCCATCGCCATGCGGCCCCGGCTGACCAGCGACTTCGACAACCGCTTCACCGCCCGCGTCACGGACCTGACCTTCCAGGGAGCCAGCATCCGCTTCCAGGTGGCCGTGGCCGACTCCAGGCAGGAACTGGTCGTACAACTCCCTGCCAAGGACGCACGGGGGATCGCCACGGGGGACGAGGTCGAGATCGGCTGGCCGTCCGACGCCGCCGTCATGCTCGGCGCCGACTCCTAGGACTCGTCCGCGCGACGGGCCACCGGGCCCGTCCGCGCGACAGTCCCGGCCGAGCGCGGGCCCACCACCAGAAGTGCTGTGACCACCCAGGGAGAGACCATGCACAGCAACACGGGCAGATCGAACGGGGACAAGGCGGCGGCGGCCGGAGCCGCGTCGCCCGCAGGGGAAGGCACCGGCCGTACCCCGGTGTCGCGGCGCTCGCTGCTGACCGGCGGCGGCGCGGTGGCGGCCGGACTGTTCCTGGCCGCCTGCGCCTCGAACAAGCAGCCCGGCACGTCGGCGAGTTCGGGCGCGGGCAAGGGAGCGGGCAAGAAGCTCACCATCACCATGACCCCCTTCGCGGGCGCCGATCTCGGCCTCATGCCCAGGGAGTTCGCCAAGGAGTACCAGGACAAGCACCCCAACGTGCAGATCAAGATCGACGACACGCTCAACCTCGCCAAGCAGACCGCCGCCTACCAGGCGAACCCGCACAAGCCGCTGAACAACCTGGTCTTCTCCAACGGCGGCGCGACGGCCACCGGCAAGGCCACCGGTATGTACCTCAAGCTGGACTACAGCAAGATCCCCAACACCTCGCAACTGCACGCCCAGTTCGTCGAGCGCGACCACTGTGGTGTGGTGTTCGGCGCCGACCAGATGGGGCTGGTCTACAACACCAAGACCTACCCCAAGGGCTTCGCGTCCTGGACCGACCTGTGGTCGCCCGACCAGCGCGGAAAGCTCTGTTTCTTCACCATCCCCTGGTGGGCCATCGGCATGGCCGCCAAGCTCAACGGCGGCGGCTGGGACAACATGGACCCCGGCTTCAAGCTGTGGATCGAGCACGCCAAGAACATCCGCACGATCGTGACGGCCAACCCACAGTTCCTCAACGTGCTCTCCACCAGCGAGGCCCCGTTGACCTCGCACTACCTGGGCACCTCGACGGCCTGGCACGCCCAGGGCGCGCCGCTGGGCTTCAGCCGCCCCACCGAGGGTGCCTTCTTCGACCCGGTCGGCGTCAACATCAACTCCGGTTCCTCCGACGACCAGCTCGAGGTCTGCTACGACATCGTCAACGAGATGCTCCAGCCCAAGTGGAACCAGCGCTGGGTGGACACCTCGGTCGAGATCCCCGCCTCCAGCACCTCCAAGCTGACCCCGAAGCTCCAGGCCATCCCGGCCATCGCCGCCGGCGCCGACCAGAAGTTCGTGGACGTCGACTGGGACACCGTCGGCAAGAACATGGCCGCCTGGACCGCGCGGTGGAACGAGGAAGTCGTCTCCAAGATCTGACGGCCCCGTTCGTACGACTCAGTTCCGACGGCTCCAGTTCTTACGGCTCAGCCCTCACGGACCGGTTCCGACAGCCCGGTTCTCACGGCTCAGCCCCGACGACGTCCACCCCACGACCGGAAGGACCTGCACGATGGCGGACAACCCTCCAGGCGGCATACGAGAAGCCGCCCCGGTGAGCGGGGCGGCGACGGCCACGGCGGAGCGCCCGGCCCCGGAGAAGCCGGGACCCCGCCGAGCGCAGCCCAAAGCCTTCACCGGCAAGGGCCGCGACCGGCGCACCGCACTGCTCCTGCTCGCGCCCAGCATCGTGCTGCTGCTCGCGGTGTTCGCCTTCGCCATGGAGTCGCTCGTCGAGTACTCCCTGCAGAAGTACCAACCCGGTGGCGTCAACACCACCAACACCCTGGCCACATGGACGAAAGTCCTCACCAGCTCCTACTACTGGTCGGTGATCTGGCAGACCGTACTCGTCGGTCTGCTGGTCACCGCGATCACCGCGGTCGTCGGCTACCTCACCGCCCTGGCACTGCACCACACCAAGCGGACCGGCTGGCGCAACGCCGGATACGCGGTGGTCTTCTCCTCGCTGGTCTTCTCCGGCATCGCCAGCGTTTACGCCTGGCAACTGCTGCTCGGCCAGGAGGGTTTCCTCAACTCCGCGCTCGGCCTGTTCGGCATCGGCCCCGTCCATCTGCTCTACGAGCGCAGCGCCGTCGTCATCGCCCTCGTGCACACCCTGCTGCCGCTGATGGTCCTGCCGATCAGCAGCACCTTCCGGCAGATCGACGGCACCCTCGCCGACGCGGCCGACGACTTCGGCGCCTCCCGCTGGCGCACCTTCCGCTCGATCACCCTGCCGCTGAGCGCGCCGGGCCTGATCGCCGGATGCCAGCTCACCTTCGCCCTGACCATCTCCAGCTTCACCGCCCCCAGCCTCCTGGGAGGCGGGCGGGTCGCGACCCTGTCCACCAGCATCTACTCCCTGGTCGGCACCACGGACTATCCGGGCGCCTCCGTCTGCGCCCTGGTGCTGCTGATCCTCGCGCTGGTCTCCACCGGAGCGTTCGTCCTCCTCCAGCGCCGGTTCGCCGAGGCCGACCAGGGCGGAGTCACCATCAGCCCCTCGCCGCCCCGCGGCATCCGCGGACTCGGCGTATGGATGGCCGTGCTGTACGCCTTCCAGCTCGTGCCCGCCGCGATCGTCGTGATCAGCTCGCTGTCGTCGGTCTCCTACGGGGTATGGCCGCCGCCCGGCTTCTCCACCCGCTGGTACACCAACCTCTACCACCAGGACGGCGTCATGGACGCCTTCGTCGGCAGCCTGTGGATCGGGGCGCTGGTCGCGGTGCTCGCCGTCCTGCTCGGCTCCGCCGGCGCGGTCGCCCTGGTCCGCTACCGCTTCCGGGGCAGCGGGGTGGTGCAGTCGGCGCTCTTCTCACCCGTCGTGGTGCCCAAGATCGCCTTCGGCTTCGCCGTGTTCATGCTGCTCGCCCGGGCTGGTCTGCCCTCCGGCAGGTGGGCGGTGGTCCTGGCCCACACCGTGGCGACCGTGCCGTTCGTGATCGTGCTGCTGTCCGCCGCCCTGACCCGGGCCGACCGCACCCTGGACTACGCGGCGATCGACCTCGGCGCCTCGCCGCTGCGCGCCTTCTTGCGCACGACGCTGCCGCAGATCGCGCCCGCCCTGCTCATCAGCGGCGTCTTCGCCTTCCTCGTCAGCTTCAACGAGATCGACCTGTCGATCTTCCTGCTCACCTCCGACCAGCAGACCCTGCCGGTGTGGATGTACGGCTACCTCAACAACTACCAGGACCCGACCCCCGCGGCCCTGTCCACGATCATGACCGCGCTGTCGGTGCTCGTCGTCGGACTCGGCGCCCTGCTCCTGCGGGTCGTCCAGCGCGGCCGACGACTGGAGCTGTGACCGACCGCCACCACCGCATCGGGCCACGCCGCACCCGCGTCCGCGTACCCGCACACCACCCGCCTTCGTACCACCAAGGAGACCCCCGATGGCTGAGCTGTTCCCACGGCTGCGCCACGTCTGCGACCTGGACGCCGCCTACCTGCGCGAATACTCAGGACTGCACGACGAGTACGACGGCACGATCGTCGACCTGTCGCCTGCCGGGGTGGCCTCGGCGCTGGCCGCGCTGGGCGGTCCCGCGCTGGACGACGCGCACGACGAAGCACAGCTCGCCGCCACCGAGAACGCGATGCGGACCCGGTTCGGCCGTATCCGCCAGCACCGCTGGGACCCCTGGGTCCACATCGAGGCGCTGGACCTGTCGCCGTACGACCGGCCCTACGACGACGACGCGGTACGCGTGCGGGCCAGGCGCCGCCACCTGCGGCTCTGGCCGGACGCCGTGGACAACGCGATCGAGGCACTGGACGAACTGTCGTCCTCCGTCGCGGGGATGTTCCTGCCCGCGGCGCGCGGAATGGCCGCCGAGGTCCGCGCCGACGACGGCGAGGACGGCGTACGCGCCCTGGCCGCGCTGGAACGGCTGACCGCCCACCTCGAACGCGCGGCGCGCGAGGCCGCTCCGGCAGCGGGACTCGGCAGGGCCGACCTCACCGCGCTCCTCGGCTGCGAGGACCGCGTCCCGGTGGACCTGGACGAACTGGCCGCCATGGCCGACAGCGAGTACGCGCGGATGAGCGACATCCTGGACGACGCCGCGGCCCGGCTCGACCCCGCGGGCGCCGACGACCCGGCCGCCAGGACCCGGCGGCTCAGCGCCCGGGTGCGCGCCGACCACGGCGACTTCCCGCGCATCCTCGCCGACACCCAGGCCCAGGTCGCGCTGGCCGCGCGCTTCGTGCGCGAGCGCGAACTGGTGCCCGTCGTCGACGAGGCGTGCGTCATCGAACCCAGCCCGCCCGCGCGGAGTTGGGCCGCGGGCCGGGTGAGCTGGACCGCGCCGTGGGAGACGCGCGGCCACTCGCTCTTCCACGTGACCGGACCGTCGCCGCACTGGTCGCTCGACGACCACCGCGCCTGGCTGTCCCGGTTCAACCGGCCCGCGATGGCCGTGATGGCCGTCCACGAGATCGGCCCCGGCCACTGCAGCCACGCCCTGATGATGGGCAAGGTCGACCGGCCGATCCGCAAGACGCTCTGGTCCGAGCTGTTCTTCGAGGGCTGGGCGCACTACGCCGAGGAGATGATGTGGGAGGAGGGCTACCAGGACGACAGCCCCCTCTACCAGTTCGGCATGGCGCAGGAAGCCATGATGCGGGTCGTCCGCGTCCAGGCCGCGCTCGGCATCCACACCGGCGCCCTCACCCTCGACGACGCCATCGCCCTCTTCGAACGCAAGGCGTTCCTGGCGGGACCGGCCGCGCGGGCCGAGGCGCTGCGCGGTGTGTGGGAGCCGACCTACATCCGCTACACCTGGGGCAAGGTCCTCATGCGGCGGCTGCGCGACCAGGCGAAGTCCGCGTGGGGCAGCGGCTTCACGCTGCCGCGCTTCCACCGTGAGCTGATGGCCTTCGGCTCCCCGCCGGTCGGCCTGGTGGCCTCCGCGATGGGCATCGGCCCGGCGCCGCTCCCGCAGCCGGGTCCGGGCGCACCGGCGGACCAGGGGAGCGGACCGGCATGACGGCGGGCCAGCGGCCGGTCGTGGACCGGGCACTCGAACAGGGGCGGAAGGACTCCGCCCACGGCGGCACCGCCATGGTCTCCGCCATGCACCCGGCCGTCGCCGACGCGATGCTCGACGTCCTGCGGCGCGGCGGCAACGCCATGGACGCGGTGCTCACGGCCGTCCCCCTGCAAGGCGTGGTCGAACCGCAGATGACCACCCTGGCCGGTGGCATGTCCGTGCTCTACTACGACGCCGCCCGGCGCGCTTACGACTACATCGACGGCGAACTCGACCACACCCGCGACAGCCCGCCGGTCTCCGCCACCTGGGACCACTACGTGACGGTGGACGGCGCCCTGGGCGCCTCCTCCGGCCGCCGCGTCGCGGTCCCCGGCGCGGTCGCGGGCATGCACCTGGCCATGGAACGCCACGGCAGCGTCCCCTGGGCCGACTACTTCGCACCCGCCGTCGAGGTCGCCGCCGCCGGCTTCCCGATGTACTCCTTCCTGTACGGCGAGGCATTCGAGGCCGCCGCGGGCCGGTTGGCGGCGCACCCTTCGGGCCGCGCCGAATTCCTGCCCGACGGCCACGTACCGCCCGTCGGGGAGCGGCTGGTCCGCCCGGCGCTGGCCGAGACGATGCGGCGGATCGCCGCCGACGGCCCCGACCACGTCTACCGCGGCGCGTGGGCGTCGCGCTTCGTGGCCGCGGTCCGCGAGACCGGCGGCACCGTGACCGCCCGCGACCTCGACGACTACACCGCCCGCGCGAGCCGCCCGGTGCGGCGCGCCTACCGGGACCACGAGATCGTCGGCGCCCCGCCCCCGTCGTCCGCGGGCGTCCTCATCGGCCTCGTGCTCGGCATCCTGGAACACTTCGACCTGCCCGCCCTGGGCCACTACACCCGCGACGCCGAAGCCCTCGAAGTGCTGCGACGCGCCATGGCGTTCGCCGAATTCTTCACCGAGCGCTTCGTCAAGGACCCGCTGTCCTTCGACATCCCGGTGGACGAACTCCTCTCGCCCGACTTCACGGCGTCGCTGGCCGCGCTGATCCGCGGCAACACCCGACGCGACCCGGCGCCGGCGAGCGGCGGTACGGTACGGCCGCCCGGCGCGCCGCACACCCACAACACCGACCACGTCGTGGCGGTGGACGGCGCGGGCAACATGGCGTCGCTCACCCACAGCGTCTACGGCACCACCTTCGGCACCGGCCTGGTCGTGGACGGCGTCCACGTCAACAGCGGGAACAGCTTCCCCGGCACCGGCGACGGCGATGGGCGGCGCGTCCTGTCGCCCTTCCCGCCCACCATGGTCGCCCGCGACGGAACCCCGCACCTGGCCCTCGGGTCACCGGGCCTGTCCGCGCGCGCCACCGCGATCGTCCTGGCCAACCATCTCGGATACGGCCTCGACCTGGCCGAGTCGATCGACGCGCCGCGCTTCCAGGGCGTCCAGACCGACCAGCCGTTCACCGTCGAGGCACGGGTCGACCCGCGCGTGCTCGACGCGCTCGCCACCCGCTACGGCGCCGACGTACGACTGACCACCCCCTACTTCTGGCACTTCGGATCCGTCCACGCGGTGGAAGTCGACGCGGACGGCCACCGCCACGGATACTGCGACCCGCGGCGCCCGGGACGGGCCACGGGATGGTGACCGACCTGCCCGAACAGCCGCCCAAAGCAACCGACTTGGGACGACAGGAGACGCACGTACCCATGGCAGAGGACACCGAAGTCCCCGTACCGGCCCCCAGCGAGAACACCAAGTCACCCAGCTACATGGGGCGCATCCTCAACTTGCTGGAGCAGTCCGTGGTCGCCGAGGGCGCACCGCTGACCCTCACCGAACTGGCGGCGGCGGCCGACGCGCCGCTGTCCACCGTGTCCCGGCTGACGGCCCAGCTCGTCACCTGGGGCTTCCTCAACGAGACCACCTCGCACCGCTTCGTGCCCGGCCGACGGCTCGCCGCCATGGCCGCGGCCGTCAGCGAACACCTCTACAGCAACGACCGCCTCCAGCAGGCCACCCGGCTGCTCACCGGCGTCACCGGCGAGAGCACCACCGCCGGACGCATCGTCGGGAACAGCATGTTCATCATCGCCCGCACCGAGTCCGAGCAGCCGCTGCGCGCGGTGAACCGCATCGGCGAGTTCATACCGCCCGACAACTCCGCGCTCGGCAAGGCCATCATGTCCCGGCTGCCCCGGGCCCGGCAGCTCGCGCTGCTGCGCGGCGCCGACGTGGCGGACCCCGAGGCCACGCTGGAGAAGATGCAGCCGGAGCTGGAGGAGGCCAGGCGGCGCGGCTACGCCGTGGACGAGGAGACCTACAGCGTGGGCCTGCGCTGCCGGGCCGCCGCCGTCGTCGGCCCCGACGGCGTCGCGGTCGCCGGACTCTCCATCAGCGGACCCGCCGCCCGCTTCACCCTCGACCTCGCCGAAGGAGCCGTTCCCGCGCTGCGCCAGGAGGCGTCCGCGATCGGCGACATGCGGTGACCCCCGCCGGGGCCGGGGACACCGTCCCCGGCCCCGGCGACGACAAGAACCCGAGCACCGATCCCCGTATCAGTACCCGTATCAGCAAGGAGACACAGCGGATGAGCGACACCACAGCCACCGGTACTCCGGCCGCGCAGCCCGGCCACACCGTCGAGACCGTCCCCGTCACCCGCGTGGACAACGGGCACGACCTCGCGCTCACCGTCCACCGCCTGACCGGCGCCCGGCCGGGGCCCACCCTCGTCGCCTTCGGCGGCGTCCACGGCGACGAGGCCATGGGACCCGAGGAGATCCGCAGGTTCGTCTCGTCGGTCGACCCCGCGGAACTGGCGGGCACGATCGTCGCCGTACCGGTGGCCAACCCGTACGCGTACGCGGCGATGTCCCGCTTCACCCCGCAGGACGGCCTCAACCTCAACCGCATCTTCCCCGGCGACCGCAACGGCTCGGTCACCGAGCAACTGGCCGCCGTACTCGCCGAGATCATGCTCCAGGCCGACTACTTCGTGGACTTCCACTCCAGCGGCCTGTACTCCACGGTCGAGTACTCCTACATCATGGACGACGGCCGGGAGATGGCCACGTCCTTCGGCGCCGCGCTGCTCTACCACCACGAGCCCTACGAGGGCACCTCCAACGCCTGGGCGATCAAGAACGGCATCTCCTCGACCGTCTGCGAACTGGGCGGCGGCGGGCAGCTCACCGACGCCTTCCTCGACAAGGCCGTACGCCAGGGCCGCAACATGCTCAAGGGCATCGGCATGCTGGAAGGCGCCCCCGAGGCGATCGTCGAGCAGCAGACGGTGATGACCGAACTCGTCACGCTGCGCCCGACCAAGGGCGGCACGATGATCTCCCACTTCACCCCTGACCGGCTCGGCGAGGTCATCAAGGGCGGCACGGTGCTGGGCGAGGTCGTGGACCCGTACACCTTCGAGACGCTGGAACAGCTCGTCGCGCCGTACGACTCCAACATCCTGGTGCTCAGCCGCGAGGGCTACTCCCGCACCGCGCCGGGCGACTACGGCTTCATGGTCGGCAACGCCGGCACCACGACCACCGTCGACGAGCTGTTCGGCGCCTGAGCGCAGGGGCGCGAGCCAGCGGGCGACGGGTGTAGCGGAGACGAGGAGCGGCGTACCGGCATGGACATCAGACACGTCCACGTGGTGGACCCCGAGAGCGAACAGATCCTCAGGGACCGGCGGATCACCCTGGAAGGAGACCGGATCACCGCCGTCACGGCCGACACCCCCGACCCACTCGCGCCCGGCGACGTGGACGGCACCGACCTGTACGCGGTCCCCGGCTTCATCGACTGCCACGTGCACGTCACCTCGGTGACCGCCGACGAGTGGGCCGACACCGGGATGGCGCCCAGCTACGTCACCGCCCACGCGCTACGGGAACTGCGCGCGATGCTCGAACGCGGCTTCACCACCGTCCGGGACGCGGGCGGCGCCGACGCCGGGCTGGCCGACGCCCTGGACGAGGGGCTGGCGCCAGGACCCCGGCTGTACGTGTGCGGCAAGGCGCTGTCGCAGACCGGGGGCCACGGCGACCTGCGCCCCCGTGGCCGCTACCACGCCGACGACCATCCGGCCGTGCCCGGCATCGGCCGGATCGTCGACGGACCCGACGCACTGCGCACCGCCGTACGCGAAGGCGTACGGTCCGGGGCGTCGTTCGTGAAACTCATGCTCTCCGGCGGGATCTCCAGCCCCACCGACCGGATCGACACCCCGCAGTACAGCGAGGACGAGATCCGCGCGGCGGTCGACGAGGCCGCGCGGACGGGCGTCTACTGCGCCGGGCACGCCTACACCCCGCAGGCGGTGGCCCGCGCGCTGCGCCTGGGCGTACGCACCATCGAGCACGGCAATCTGATCGGCCCGGACGAGGCCCGGCTGTTCGCCGAGCACGACGCGTACTACGTGCCGACGCTGGTGACGTACACGGTGCTGGCGCAGGAGGGTCCGCTCCACGGGCTCCCGCCCGCGAGCACCGCCAAGGTCGCGGCCGTCCGGGACAGCGGCCTCACCGCGCTGGCCCACGCCCACGCCGCCGACGCCCCGATCGCCTTCGGCACCGACCTGCTCGGCGCGATGCACGTCCACCAGTCGCGGGAGTTCGCGCTGCGGGCCAGGGTGCAGCCGGGCTGGGCGGTGCTGCGCAGCGCCACCACCACCGGCGCCCGGCTGCTCGGCGCGGCCGGTGAACTCGGTGTGCTCGCGCCCGGCGCCCGCGCCGACATCGTCCTGACCCGCCACAACCCCGCTGTCCACGTCGAGCGGCTGGCGGACCCGGAGGCCGAGGTCGCCGCCGTCTTCTCACGGGGCCGCCTCGCGGTACGCCGCTAGGCGCCGCCAGGGCCCCGGCGCCGCACGCGGCAGCACCATCACACGAGACAGGGAGCCGTATGCACCACCCACCGCACCTCACCAACCCGACCCGCGCGTGCGGGAGTTCGAAGGTCTTCCCGGTCGGCCTTGGCGGCATGCTGCTGTCCATCGAAGGGCGCCCGGACCGCGCCCGTGCCACGGCGACGATCCACACCGCGCTCGACGCCGGAGTGACCCTCATCGACTCCGCCTCCGCCTACCACACAGGTGCCGACGAAGTAGGGCACAACGAGACGCTGATCGCCGACGCGCTGGAGAGCTGGGACGGCGACGCCTCCGGAGTCACGGTGGTGACGAAGGCGGGCCGGGTCAGACCGGGCGACGGGCGGTGGCTCACCGACAGCAGCCCCGACCACCTCGTCCGCTCGGCCGCCGCGTCCCGCGACCGGCTCCGCCTGGACCGTATCGAGCTGTTCTTCCTGCACGCACCCGACCCGGTGGTGCCGATCGCCGACTCACTGACGGCGCTGCTCCGGCTGGTCGCCGACGGGACCGTCACCTCGGTCGGTGTCTCCAACGTCACCGTCGCCGAACTCGACCAGGCACACGAGCTGTTGGGTGACGCCCTCGTCGCCGTGCAGAACGAGTTCTCACCCAGCGCCGTACAGCACCGCGCGGTACTGCGCCGCGCGGAGGAACTCGGTCTGGCGTTCCTGGCCTGGCGGCCGTTGGGCACCATCGGCACGAAGGACGACGAACTCACCGCCGCCTTCACCGAGATCGGCCGCGCCCACGACGCCAGCCCGCAACGCACCGCGCTGTCCTGGCTGTTGTCCACCAGCCCGGCCCTCATCCCCATACCGGGCGCCCGCCGCCCCGAGACGATCCTCGACTCCGCCCGCGCCGCCGAACTGCACCTGGGGGAGGACGAAGTGAGCCGACTGGACGCGGCGGTCGCGAGCCGCGTGCCGTCCTAGGCGAGAGGCGTTCCGAAGGTCGCGCCTCAGGAGCGGGGCCGCGCCATCCGTACGACCGCGGTCCCGCGCTGGAGATCGACGGTCGTACGGTTCGCGGGCGCGCCGTCCTCCTCGTCGTCCCGCAGCACGAGGGCCGACTGCCGCTCCTTCAACTCGTTCTGCTTGCCCGGCGAGAAGCTCGCGTGCAGCATCTCGAAGCCGGTGGACGAGATCTGCCCCTGGCGGCCAGGGCCGCGCCACGGCAGGATTCCGGCCCGCCCGGCCCGCATGAGCATCTGATCGGCGAAGGCCACCAGGGTCAGCAGGATGACCAGACCGGGCAGGGTCATGAAAACGACGAACGTCATGCCCCCAGTATCGCCGTCCGGGCGCCGGTGATCCATGGGCCGACAGGGGCCGGTCCGGCCCGCGCGCCACCTCGTCGGCCGCGCGAGGCGCCCGGCGGGAGGCTCCCTCTGAGCATGGTGCTGGGCGGTCTCGTGACCGCGGGGATCGCTCACGCCGACGTGGCACCGGGGGTGTCGATCGACCTCGGCGGCGCGGGCGGCGGCGACTTCATCGCGGACACCGGCACCGGCGGCAGGCCCGACACCATTCCCGCGGGCGCTCCCAGCTTCCCGAACTGGGGACGGACCGTGGCCCACCCGATCCCCGCCGACATCTGGAACACCTCACGCGTCGGGGACTCCTCCTACAGCATCCCCGGTCTCACCCCGGGCGCCGACTACCAGGTCCGTCTCTACTTCATGGACTGGTACTACACCCACTCCGGTCAGCGTGAGTTCGACGTCACGATCGACGGCGCCAAGGTCCTGACCGACTTCGACATCATCGGCGCGGCCGTGGCGGCGGGCGCGGACGGCCAGGAAGCCTTCGGCGTCGAGAAGGACTTCCCCGTCACCGTGGACGCCTCCGGCACCCTCTCCCTCGACTTCACCCGCGGCTCCGCCAACCAGGCCCAGGTCAACGCCATCGTCGTGACGCCCGCGAGCTGACGACCCGCCTCCGGCACGCATCGTCCACGTGATCGCGGTCGGCCGGCCGGGCGGTGCCTCGATGGCGGGTCCGGCCCGACCGCGCTGCCGTACGGGGGACCGGGACCCCGGTCCGGCTACGGGCGGCGGGGCTTGCCGCGCTTCGCGCCGCCCGTACCGCCGCTCTTGCGGCCCTTGCCTCCGGCACCCCGGCCCGGCGCGGGCTTGCGGCGCGCCTGCGACACCTTGTCCGGGCGTTTGTCCTTCGCCTTGTCCTTGGCCTTGGCGGCCTGCGCCCCCGGTGCGGACCGCTCCGGGAGCGGCCGGCCGCGCGTGCTGTTGACGGTGCGACCGCGCACGATGCCGATGAGGTGTTCCACCAGATCCGTGGTCTCCTCCTGCGGCCAGGACAGGGCGACGCGGGACTCGGGCGCGTCCGGGACCGGCCGGTAGGTGAGGTCCCTGCGCTGGTGCAGCCGCGCGAGCGACTGGGGGACGATCAGCAGGCCCACACCCGCCGCGACCAGTTCCACGGCGTCCGCCGTGGTGGCGGGCCGCTCCTTCGCGGGCCGCCCCGGCGGCGTCTGCCAGGTGAGGGTGTCGTCCAGGGGACGCAGCACGATGTCGTCCGCGAGGTCGGCCAGCGACACCTCGTCGACCGCCGCGACCGCGTGGTCCTTGGGGACGACGACCACCGTCGTCTCCGTGTAGAGCGGGATCGCGCTGAGGTCCGCGCCGTCGACCGGCAGCCGTACGAATCCGGCGTCCGCGCCGGACCCGCCGCCGTCCCGCAGCGCGCCGAACGCCTCGGCGGCGGGCACCGGGACCAGGGTGAGCGGGACCTCCGGCAGTCGCTCGTTCCAGATCCGCACCCACTTGGTCGGCATCACGCCCGGAACGTATGCGAGCCGGAACGAAGGAGGTACTTCCGAACCTGTCACCCCAGCAGGTTATCCGCTGGTGGTCGGAGGTGGCGCACGCGCTCGTTACCCTTGACGGCATGACGTCGCAGCAGACCGCCCAGACCATGAAGCCCGCGACAGCGGCGAAGAAGCTGGGTGTGTACCTCCAGGCCACACCCGCCGAGTTCCAGGAGGGTGTCGTCTCGCGCACCGAGCTCAACGCGCTCCAGGCCGATCCCCCCGAGTGGCTGGTGGAACTGCGGCACAACGGACCGCACCCCCGCCCTGTCGTCGCGTCCAAACTCGGCGTGTCCATCGCGGGTCTCGCGCGCGGCGGCGTGACCGAGGCGCTCACCACCGAGGAGATCGAGGCGCTGAAGCGGGACCAGCCGCAGTGGCTGGTCGAGGAGCGTGCCGTGCAGGCGGAGGTCCGCAAGGAAGCGGTGCGGATCAAGGAGAAGAACGCGGAGCGCGCCGCCCGTACCCGCTGATCTTTTTTCCCGCTGACTCGTACCCGCTGACCTTTGTCCCCCGACCTTTGTCCGCTGACTCCGGCGCGGATTCGTTGACCACATATTGACCAGTGGTAAGAACGGGGTCCATCATCGGTGCGTCGCCGAACACCTCGGCGTCCGGACGCCGAGACACCGGCACCCGCCCCGCGCGGACAAGACTGGTGGGCCCATGGTCAGCAGCGAGAGCCGCTGGGAGAAGCGGCAGCGGATCCGTACGCACCTCCTCGACCTCGTCGAGGAGACCGCGACCGGACGACCGCTGCCCGGTGAGCGCCAGCTCTGCGAGACCCTGGAGGTCTCGCGCCCGACGCTGCGCTCGGTGATGGACGACCTGGTGCGCGACGGACTGCTGATCCGGGCCCACGGCCGCGGCGTCTTCGTCGCCGAGGACAAGGTCGCCCAGCGCCTGGGGCCAGCCGCGGGGCCGGGACCGAGCCTGGGCGTCGGCGGTGTGGACGGCGCGTGGACCAGCCGCACCGTGGAGTTCACCGCCACGGCCGCCGGACCCAGGATCGGCCGCCGCCTCGGCACCGCCCCGGCCGACCGGATCCTGCGGATCGCCCGGCTGCGGCTGGTCGACGGCGACCCGATGTGCGTCGAGACGCTGCACATACCGACGGCGCTGGTCCCCGGCCTCACCGCCCACGACCTGGAGACCGACTCCTTCTACCGCCTGCTCGGCAGCCGGTACGGCATCCTGCTCACCCGCGCCTCACAGCTCATCGAACCGACCGTGGTGGACGAGGCCGAGGCCGAACTGCTCGGCGTGCCCGTCCACACCCCGGCCCTGCTCTTCGAACGCGCCGCCAGGGACGCGGACGGGCGCGTCGTGGAGTTCACCCGCTCCGTCTACCGGGGCGACCGGTACCGCATCCTCACCGAACTGTCACTCGCCCCCGAGCCCGACAGCGGACGCGTCCTGGGCGGCTCCTGGTCGGCGGCCTCGCGCGTACCGGGCGCCGACACCCTGGTCCTCGACCCCTACTGGAACGACAACGGGTAGCCCCCGCGCCCACCCACGACTCCTCCGTCACCCCCCACCCCGCGCCGCCGCCCCCCCCGGCCGACGCGGCGCACCCCCACGCCCCGAAGGGACGGATCATGCTTCGTCGCAGGCTCATCCTCGCCACGGCCGCCGCCTGTTCGGCCGCCCTCGCCGGTGCCATGGCCGCGGGCGCCATGACGACCGACAGCGGTACGTCCGGACCCGGAACGTCGGCCGCCGCGTCGAGCGGCGCCGCCCACCGGCCGCCCGCCGCCCGTACCGCCGCCTCCGCCGTACAGATACAGACCTGGCTCTACCCCGGCTCCGCAGGCGACTCCACCTGCACCGCGCCGAGCGAATACGCCGACAACCGGGTCAAGAACGGCGCGCTCAAACCCGAGTACTGGAGCGTCACCGGCAAGGGCAAGGTCAGCCTGGAGACCACGGCCGCCGGGCTCTGCAACACCTACAGCGCCGCCAACGTCGCCGACCTCAAGGCGCACTCCGCCTACCAGTACCCGACCGTCTCCGGCATGACCACCGCCGACGTCCACGCCCTGGTCAGCAGCAGTGCCAACCGAAGCGACGCCGTCTCGCAGCTCACCTCCTTCGTGGTGACCAACCAACTCACCGGCGTGGACGTCGACATGGAGGACTACTGGTCCTGGAGCGCCGCCGACTTCACCAACTACAAGACCTTCCTCGGCCAGCTCGCGACCTCCCTGCACGCGCAGGGCAAGAAACTCGTGGTCGACGCGCCCGCGATGACCGAGGACGCCGCCTTCTACGACTACGCCGCCGTCAGCGCCAAGGGCGTCGACGAACTGGACATCATGGCGTACGACGAGGAGTTCGACACCGCGCCCGGCAGCCGCTGCCTGCCGATCACCCCGCTCGCCTGGCTCAAGCAGGTCACGCGGTACGCGCAGAGCAAGATCCCGGACCCGTCGCGGCTGGTCATCGCCCTGCCCTCGTACGGCATCAGCGCGCCCGACCCGTGCGACCTGGACGCGGTCACCGGCAACATCCAGTTCAGCGACATGAAGCACAGCCCCGGCTTCTCCACCGACCCGAGCACGATCGCCGCCCGTCGCGACGCCTCTTCCGGAGAGATCCGCTGGGTCTCCGGAGGAAAGCTCTACGACTACGTGGACAGCACCGCGCTCAACTCCAAGCTGGCGGTGCTGACCTCACTGGGCGTCACCAAAGTCTCCGTCTGGTCCCTCGGCGGCGGGAATCCCTGGTTCACCGGGTGACTCTCCGTCAGTACGGGTGAAGCGCGCGACCCGCGGGACCGGCCCGAGTCCGGTTCCGCGTACGCCGCCTGACGCGCCCTCATGAGGCACTCGCGCCGAGCTTCACCACGACGGCCCGTTTCCCTCCGCGGTCGGTCGGTGTCAGGCTGTGGCCATGAAGGGGCACATTCCGCAGGAGACAACGAGTTTCGTCGGCCGTACGGCGGAACTCGCGCGGCTGGACATGGCGTTGGCACACCGCCGGCTGATCACCCTCACCGGGCCCGGCGGAGTCGGCAAGACACGGCTCGCGCTGCGGGCGGCGGCGCGCGCGTCGGTCGGCCGCGTCGCCGTGGAAGTCGCCGCGGAACAGGAGCCGGGCGCGGACCGGCGAATCGGTTCTGCGGAAGACACCGACTCCTCCCGCTTCCCCGACGGCACCTGGTGGGCCGACCTCGCCACCCTCGACAGCCCGCACCTGCTGCTCGCCACCGTCAGCGACGCCGTCGACCTCGCCGACCACTCACCGCGGATGCCCGTCGAGGCACTGTGCGAATGGCTCGCCGACAAGCGCCTGTTACTCGTGCTCGACTCCTGCGAGCACCTGATCGAGGCGTGCGCCCACCTCGTCGGAGAACTGCTGACGGCCGCGCCCGGCCTGACCGTACTGGCCACCAGCCGCCGCCCGTTGGCCTCCGCCGTGGAGGAACTGATCGACGTCGCACCGCTGTCGGCAGAAGGACAGGACGCGCTCGCCCTCTTCAACCAGCGCGTCACCGGCCGCCTCGGCCACACCCCGCTCGCGGAACCCGGCGCGGCGGAGGCCGCCGCGACCATCTGCCGCCGCCTCGAAGGGATACCGCTGGCCATCGAACTGGCCGCGGCCCAGGTCGGCCCCGCCACCGTCGCCGACGTCGCCGACCGCCTCGGCTCACGCTTCGACGTCCTGTCCCGCACCGGCTTCGTCTGGCCCCGGCGCCACCAGACACTGCGCACCGCGATCGGCTGGAGCCACGAGCTGTGCACCCCGCAGGAACGGCTGCTCTGGGCCCGGCTCAGCGTCTTTCGCGGCGCCTTCGACCTGGCTGCCGCGGAAGCGGTCGCCACCGGCGGCCCGCTGCGCGCCGCTGACGTCGCGCCGACCCTGGAACGGCTGGTCACCCAGTCGGTGATCATCAGGACGGCCCCCGCCGACGACGCGTCGAGCGGCGCAGGACACCGCGAGCGCTACCGCATGCTCGACACGATCCGCGAGTACGGCGGTGAGTGGCTGCGCGAGCTGGGCGAGTCCGCCGCGACCGCCCGCCGTCACGCCGACTACTTCACCGGCCTCGCCCGCTGGGCGGACGGGAGCTGGTCGAGCCCCGACCAGCTCCTCGGCTACCGGGTGATCGAGGACACCCACCCCGACCTGCGCTCCGCCCTCGACCACTGGCTCGTCCACGACCCGGCGCAGGCCGCCGAACTGGCCGGGCTGCTGGTCTACTTCTGGACCTGCTGCGGCCACCTCAAGGAAGCCCGCTCCTATCTGGAGCGCGCCCTGGAACTGCACACCGCGCAGGACCGGGCCCGCGCCCGCGCGCTCACCGGCCTCGGAGCCACCGTCACCCTCCAAGGGGACTACGCCCTGGCCACCGAGATCAGCGCCGAGGTGGAGGCCGCGGCCGAAGCGGGCGGCGACCAGGAGGAGCGGATCGCCGCCGCCTGCCTCACCGGCCTGCTGGGCCTGCTCATGGGCCAGCCGCGCAAGGCACTGGACGCGGTACGCGCGGCGCTCGGCGGCGCGCCCGGCTTCGCCTTCGACTCCCCGGACCGGCTGCGCTGCAACCTCGTCGAAGTGCTCTCCCTCACCGCCCTCGGGGACTTCGCCGAAGGCCGCGAGCGGGCCCTCGAACTGCGCGAGCACTGCGTACGCACCGGCGAGGAGTGGACCCGCTCCTACCTGGACTACCAGCTCTCCGTCGTCGCCCTCTTCTCCGGCGCCCCCACCGAGGCCATCGGCTACGCCCGCACCATGCTGGAGAGCAAACGCCTCATCGGGGACGCCTTCGGCATCGCGCTCGGCCTCGACCTGCTCGCCGCGGCCCTGGCCGCCGAGGGCCGGGCCGAGCAGGCCGCGTCGGTCTACGGCACCGGCGGCGCCTATTGGCGCAGCGTCGGCCACCCGCAGCGCGGCGCGCCGGAACTCCAACTGGTGCGCGAGCGCTGCGAGGAGACGGCCCGCGCGGCGCTGGGCGACCAGGCGTACGCCGCCGCGTACGCCCAAGGGTCCACCGCCCACGGCCCGACCGCCTTGGCCGCCGCCCTCCAGCCGGACAACCACACCGCGTGAGCGGCCCGTTCACCCCTGCCGGAGACCCGCGAGGGAACGGCGCGGCCGGTCGGACATCCGTCGGCCGGGGCCGGGGGGAGGTCGGCCCCGGCCGACGGGAACGTGCCGCGCTGTGGGGTTCGCGGCACCGGGCGGGAAGGAAGTAGGAGGCGGCGAAGGTCAGTTGGAGAAGTCCTGCGTCATCCAGACCGTGCCGGAACTGTCGCGGTAGACGTCGATGCCGATGTGCGTGTAGCCGCTGCTGAGGATGTTGCGGCGGTGGCCGTCGTCGGGGGCCTTCTCGTCGAGCATCATCTGCGTCAGACCGACCGCGCTCGCGGCGATCGCGGAGGCGGAGGAGCCCACACCGCCGCCCTCGCCGATGTTCTCGCCCGCCGACGTCCAGTGCACCCCGGCGGCCGTCTCGCGGTCACCGAAGGCCGGTTCGCCCGGGCACTGGTGGGACAGGCCGCAGCCGGACGCCATCACCTGATTGTGCGCGGCGGCGCTCTTGTTGAGCCCTTCGAGCAGCGTGTACGGGGCGAGGCCCTCCGCGGCGCGATTGCGGTTGATCAGGTCGAGCACCTGCCGCACGGCGTCCCCGGCGCTCGGCGGGTTCGTCGTGGCGGGCGGTGCGGGAGTCGTCGCCGAGGGGCTGGGCGCCGCCGTCGTGGGCGCGGTGGTCACCGGGGCGCCGGTCGGCGTGGCCGTCGGCTTGGGGCTCGGCCGGCCGGGGCGCGGGCGGTGCGTGGTGGAGATGGTCGCGGCGGGGGCGGTGGGCCGGAAACCGGCCGGCTTGCCGCCGGGCCTGTGCCCGGCCGACGCGCTCGTGTCGCCGGAGCCGGAGCCGGAGCCGGAGTCGCTGTGCCCGGCGGTGGGCGACCCCTGATGCGGCGCCCCGAGGCAGGCGAAGGCGGTGCCGCCACCGAGTACGGCCAGGGCCGCGGCTCCGGTCACCGCCATGCGTATCCGCGGCTTGCGCCTCGCCCTGTGCTGGCCATGGGCGGAGTTACGGGAGTGGGCACGGCGGGACGAACTCATCGCTGGCACCTCGTGGTGGGGGAGACATGTCGTGAGGGGGACCCGCTCACAGGAACGGTCCGGCGGGCACGACCCTAGGCGGCCGGAGCCGTCCGATCAGCCGCCCCAGCCCAACTTCACGTTCCCCTAAGGAAAGCCGCAGATTCCGCTGAGCCCCGCCCCCGGCCGGGCGTCCGCAGGACCGCGGACACCGCTGAGCCCCGCCCCCGGCCGGGCGTCCGCAGGACCGCGGACACCGCGCCTCACCAGGACACCTCGCTGGTGACCTCCTTGGCCTGCGGACGCAGCGTCGCCGTCAGCTCCGAGCGGTGGCGCGCCCCGGTGAAGGTGATGGTGAGGGTGTCCGGCGCGCTCTGCCGGGTGCTCGTGGTGAAGCCGATCGCGGGCACCGCCGAGACCAGGCACACCGCGTCCGCGCCGAACCGTATCGACGCCTGACCGCCCGTCGACTCGAAACTGTGCGTCCCGGCACCTCCTTCGCAGTCCGGCGGCCGGGAGGCGGTCGACGGCGGCGCGGCCGGCGCGGAGGACGGGCTGGTCGCGCTCGCCGTCGGGCGACGGGTCGAGGGGGACGGCGACACCGTGGGCTTGCGGGTCCGCGTCGGCGACTGCCGGGGCGTGGCCGTCGGCGAGCCGATCACCACGGAACTGGGCGAGTTGGTGGCGATCCCGGCCGCCACATCCCGCGCGGACGGCGGCAGCGGCGCCGTCGAACCCACCACGAAGCGCACGGTCAACGACACCGCCGTGACGGTGAGGACCGTGCACGACAGCCAGATCAGGAAATGGCGCAAGGACCGGGGCACCGGGCCATCATGGCCGATCCGTTACGGTGTGCCGCATGGCGAGCGTCCTTGTCGTAGAAGACGATCCCGGCATACGTGCCGAACTGATCGGGATACTCACCCGCGACGGGCACGAAGTCCGCAGCGCCGCCGACGGATTCAGCGGATTGCGCGAGGCGACCAGAACCCCGTTGGACGCGGTGATCCTCGACCTCGGCCTGCCCGACCTCGACGGCGGCGACGCGCTGCGCATGATCCGCGGCATCTCCCGCGTACCGGTCCTGATCGTCACCGCCAGGGACGACGAGGCCGAGATCATCCGGCTCCTCAACGCGGGCGCCGACGACTACCTCGTCAAACCCTTCTCCGGCGGACAGCTCACCGCGCGCCTCGGCGCCGTCCTGCGCCGCTCCGCGGGTCCCGACGGCAGGACCGGCGCCCCCAATCTGCGCGAGCCCGTCACCCTCGGACCGCTGCGCATCGACCCCGGACCCCGCACCGTCCACCTACACGGACACGAAGTCCCGCTGACCCGCCGCGAGTTCGACCTGCTGTCCTTCCTCGCCGCCAACGCCGACACCGTCGTGTCCAAACGGCACATCCTCACCGAGGTCTGGCGCGACCCCTACGTCGAGGACCAGACCATCGATGTCCACCTGTCCTCCCTGCGCCGCAAACTCGGCGAGAGCGCGGCGGCGCCGAGCCTGCTGCGTACGGTGCGCGGCGTCGGCATCAAACTGGTGACCCCGCGGTGAGAGGGACCCTGGCCAGGGTCGCCCTGGCCGTCACCTCGATGGTGGCCCTGTCCTTCCTCATCCCGCTGGGCCTGCTGGTCCGCTCCGAGGCCCGCAACCAGGCGATCACCGCCGCCGAGCAGCGCGCCGCCGCCCTGGCGCCGGTCCTCACGCTCACCGACGACCCGGCCGCCGTACGGCAGGCCGTCTCGGGCCTCGACCCGTCGGGAAACCTGGCGGTCCACCAGCCCGACGGCCGCTCCATCGGCGCGGGCCATGCACCCCACTCCCTGCTGGTGCGCGCACAGGACGACGGCGAGTCACTGGCGCAGGACCTGCCGGGCGGCGGCTGGGTCTACCTCCAGCCGGTCGTGCTGCCGCAGGGCCGGGTCGCCGTCGTCGAGGAATTCGTCCCCGAAGCCGAGCTGAACCGCGGGGTGAACGCGTCGCTGACCGTGATGGCGCTGCTCGCCGTCGGCCTGGTCGTCGGCTCCGTCCTGGTCGCCGACCGCCTCGCCTCCCGCGTCGTACGGTCCTCCCGCAACCTCTCCTGCGCCGCCAACGCGCTCGGCCGCGGCGACCTGGAGTCCCGCGTCGACCCCATGGGGCCGCCGGAACTGCGCGAGGCCGGGCAGGCGTTCAACGCCATGGCCGCACGCATGCTGGAACTCCTCGCCGTCGAGCGGGAATTGGTCGCCGACCTGTCCCACCGTCTCAGGACACCCCTGACCGCCCTCCAGTTGGCCACCGAACGCATGGGTACGGGACCGGACGCCGCCCCCGTGGCCGCCGCGGTCGCGCAACTCGAAACACAACTGCACGCCGTCATCACCGCGGCCCGCACACCGCTGGCCGTCGGACACATGGGCGCGCCCCAACTCGACCGGCCCGAGCAGGTGTTGTGCGCCGCCACGGTGATCGTCCGCCGCCGCGCCGGATTCTGGACGACGCTCGCGGAACAGCAGGGCCGCCCCTGCCTGGTGGAAGTGACCGGCGAGGACGCCCTGATCGACCTGCCGGAGGACGACCTCGCCGCCGTCATCGACGCGCTCGTCGGCAACGTCTTCCGGCACACCGCGCCCGGCACCGCCTTCGCGCTGCGCCTGGTGCGCGCCGCCCAGTCCGTCACCCTCACCGTCGAGGACGCGGGCCCCGGCATCCCGGACCCCGACGACGCCCTCGTCCGCGGCGCCAGCACCGCGTCCACCGGCCTCGGCCTCGACATCGCCCGCCGCGCCGCCGCCGCGACCCGCGGCGCGCTGGACATCGACCGCGGCCCGATGGGCGGCACCCGCGTCGCCGTCCGCTTCGGCCTCGCCTCACCGCCGCCCAAGCGCGGACCGCTGCACCGCAGGCGGGCCCGCCTGCGCAAGTCGCCGGTCTGACGCGGCGGCCACGAAGGAGTCCTGCCCCGCGGCCGAGGGCGTGGGCCGCGGTGGCCGATTCAGCGCTCGGGAGCCGGTACCGCTCGCGCGGTGAGCCGGGTCCAGCCGGCGGGCGGCGCCAGAAGCGTACGGACATGCGGCCTGCGCGTGCGCAGCCGCACCTCGCCCCGGTAGCCGCTCAGGATGAGGTGGCCGAGGTGTTCGAGCGCCCTGACGGCGAAGCCGCTCGCCGGACACATGCCCTCGCCCTTGCCGAACGGCAGGTAGGACCGCCGCTGTTCGTCGGTCGGCCGCTGCCAGCGCGAGGGGCGGAAGTCCAGCGGCGCCTCCCAGACGGCCGCCGACCGGTGGATCGCGTGCGTGCCGATCAGGACGTGCTCGCCCTCGCGGACCTCGGCCCCGGCGATCTCGTGGTCGGCGGCGGCCACTCTCATCAGCCGCCAGGCGGTCGGATACAGGCGCAGCGCTTCCCTGACCAGGTGGTGGACCTGCTCCCGCCGCACCGTCGGGGTGTTGTAGCCGTGCCGGACCCCGAGCAGCACCACCCATTCGAGCGTCACGCCGGTGAAGCCGACCGTGGACAGCACGAGGCGTTGCAGCACCTGCGCGCGATCGGCCGTCGACAGCTCGCCGGGCAGCCCCAGCACGAGGTCGACCAGATCCCGCGCTCCGTCCTCCTGAGCGGACAGCCGCCCGAGCTGTTCGGCGAGCCCGGCCCGGACGGCGGGCACCGTACGGTGCGAGCGTCTCAGCACATGGCCGACGACGTCGTCGGCGACCACACTCGACGTCACATACGTGTCGACGAGCGCGTTGATCGCGGTGTGGCTCCGGTCCGCGATGACGGGGGCGAAGTACCGCCGGACCACCTCGACGCCCCAGCGCTGGTGCCGCAGACGGCCGCGACCGTCACACACCTCGCCGAGAGCCGCGCCGAGGTCGAAGGACGACGCGGGATCGTGCCGGGCCAGGACCCTGAGCAGTTCACGCGAGGCTTCGCCCCTGACCGCCGGGGGCAGGGACTCCGGCCCGAGACGGAAGAACCCGGACTGGGACAGATAGTCGCCCGCCTGCTCGACCAGCACGTCACGGGCCGCGTCGGCGTCGGCCACGAACAGGGTGCCGAAGCGCAGCCGGAACGGCCCGTCACGGCCCGCCGCCTGCTCCTCCCACCGCCGCAGGTCCGGCCACAGACTCTTCCTGTCGAGGAACACGGGTCGCCCGCCTTGTCGGATACGGGACGGAACGCGCGCCGCGTACGGCCGCCCGTCCCGTCCCCGCGCGGAGAAGACGTCAGGCGTTGTGCCCGTACCTGTCGCCGTACTGGTTGCGCCGCGCACGCGCCTCACCGCTGAGCGCGCGAAGGCTCCTGACGATCCATGACATCGTGGCCGTCCTCCTTGTCGGTCCGAGTGGTGCCCGGTCCTGCTGCGGGCGTCAGTCCTGCTGCCCGTAGCCGACGAAGTACCCGTGCCACCGTGCGCGCATCTCGCCGCTGAGCGCCCGAAGGCCGCTGGTCACCCATGACATGGCGTACTCCTTGTCGGTCGGTGCTCCCGGAAGGTGACGGTACTCCCACGAGCGAACCGGGCGAACCGCCGAAACCGGCCAAAGACGGCGCGGGGCGCGCCCGGTGGACCGGGCACGCCCCACGCCGTCGGACCAGGGGTCAGCCGAAGATCCACTTCTGGTTGGCGGCCCCGCCGCACGTCCAGGTCTGCAACCGCGTCCCGTCCGCCGACGCGTTGTCCTTCGCGTCAAGGCACTTGTCCGCGCCCGTGTTCGTCAGGTCGTGGGCGTCGGTGTACTTCCACTGCTGCGCCTTGGTGCCGTTGCACGTGTAGAGCTGCACGACCGCGCCGTCCGCCGTCGAACCGCCGTCCACGTCGAGGCACTTGCCCAGCGCCCGTACCGTCCCGTCGGCGCCGAGCGTCCACTGCTGGGCCACATTGCCGGTGCAGTCGTGGAGCTGGACCGGCGTACGGTCGGCCGACGAGCCGCCCGCCACGTCCACGCACATGCCGCCGATGCCCTTGATCGAGCCGACCCGGTCGGAGCCGCCAGACCCGCCGGACCCGCCGGTGCCGCCGCCCGCCGTCGTGCCGGAGCCGCTGTCCCACTGCGACGCCCGTACGTAGTCGACCGTCATCGTCTGCGGGAAGGACGTCGAACCGTCGGGCGAGCCCGGCCAGTCACCGCCGACCGCCAGGTTGAGGATCAGGAAGAACGGGTGGTCGAACACCCACGTGTTGCCGCCCGCGTCCGACGGCGTACGCGTCTGGTAGACCGTGCCATCCACCGTCCAGGTGATCGCGCTCGGGCTCCAGTCCACACCGAAGGTGTGGAAGTCGTCCGCGAAGGCCGCGCCGCCGGGCAGTGTGTACGGGGACCCGATACCGGCCGCGCCCGAGTAGCCGGGGCCGTGGATCGTGCCGTGGACGGTGCCGGGCTCCCGTCCGATGTTCTCCATGATGTCCAGCTCACCGCTGTGGGGCCAGCCGACGCTGCCGATGTCTCTGCCCAGCATCCAGAACGCCGGCCAGATGCCCTGGCCGCGCGGGATCTTGATGCGGGCCTCGAAGTGACCGTACGCCTGCGTGAAGGTCGAGGCCGTGTTCAGCCGCGCCGAGGTGTACTTACAGGGTCCGTACCAACAGGACAGTCCGGTGTCGGAGTTGGGCCGTGCGGTGATCACCAGGTGCCCGTCGCCGTCGAGAGCGGCGTTGGAGGTGCTGTCGGTGTAGTACTGCAACTCGTTGTTGCCGTTGCCCGAACCACCCTTCTCATGCGTCCACTTGGCGGGGTCGGGCGCGCTGCCCGCGGGGCCGTCGAACTCGTCGGACCAGGTCTGCCGGCCCTCGGCGGCGTCCGCCCTCGACGTGCCGGGACCGGTCGTCGCCACCAGGACGGCGGCCACCAGAGCGGCGGCGACCAGGACGACCAGTCCGCCGAGCGACCATCTGCGTGCGCGGTGTGCAGCCATGGGGTACGTACCTTGTCTGTGGGGGAGATCAGGGTTCGCGTCGGCGGCGGCCGGGCGTACGGCGTCGGGGAGGCGGGGGCCGTGGCCGGGGGAGCGCTCTCACGGGAGCGACGACCGCCGCCGACGGCCCCGATGCTACGCACGGTCACCCTGCCCGCCAACCCGCCCGGACAGCCGCCCGCACGCCCGTGACGTGCCCGAACTGCGAGGACGCCGATCGGCCCGAGGCGCTGATAAGCCGCTCTTAACCGGCCCTTAAGACACGGCGTTCGTGATCGTCCGTCACCGGCCGGACCTCCCGCGCCGCCGGACCGGCACCGACCCTCGGCGTGCCCAGGAGGACTCGGCTAGGGTACGGACGAGTCCGGGCCCCGAGACGTGACGGGCAGACCGGCCGCGGGCCGAGCGTGGGGGAGACAAGGTGGGCGCAGCCGTTCCGAGCGGCACGGATGAGCCGAACGAGCCGTCCGCCGCTGAGTCCGAGGTGACCTCCGTCGTCGTGCACGCCTCCGGAGCGGTCGTTACCCGCCGCGCGCGCGTCACGGTGCCGACCGGAACCGCCGAGACCACCGTCCGCGTCGAGGGCCTGCCGCCCACGCTCTACGAACAGTCGCTGCGCGGCCGGGTGGTGAACGGACCGCACGGGCTGCGCGTGACCGACGTACGGCTGGACGTCGGCGCCACCGTGCACCGGGGCGAGCAACTGCCCTCACTGCGGCTGGATCTGGAGGACGCCGAGGACCAGCAGTCCCGGCTCCAGGACCGCAAGTACCGGCTGGAGAGCGAGATCGAGGAGGTGGCGGCGCTGCGCGCGGAGCCGCCGCAGCCGCGCAGGGGCGACCCGCCCCGCTGGGCGCCCGTCGAGTCCTTCCTCGCCCTGGCCGGATTCGTCGACACCCGACTCGGCGTCCTGCACGAGCGGTTGCGGGCCACCGAGGACCAACTGGCGCGCGCCGACCACGACGTGGACGTCCTGCGGGCGCGACTGCACCAGTCGTCCACCGCCCTGAGCGCCGAGCGCACCGACCCGGCCGTCGGCGCGGTCGTGACGCTGGCCTCCGAGGTGACCGACGCGACCGACGTACCGGACGCGTCGGCCGACGAACCGGACGCGCCCGAAACCCGCGAGGACACCTTCCTGACCGACGAGGCCGGGACACCCGCCGACGCCCCGGCCGAGATCGACATCGAGGTCGAGTACCACGTCCCCGGCGCCACCTGGGTCCCCACCTACCAACTCCGCCTGGACGGCACCAGCGGCGCGGGCACGCTCGTCCTGCGCGCCTGCGTCGCCCAGCGCACCGGCGAGGACTGGTCGGGCGTACGTCTCGGGCTGTCCACCGCGGACCTGCTGCGCCGCTCCGACCTGCCCGAACTGCGGTCGCTGCGGATCGGCCGCGCCCAGCAGGAACCGCAGACCCCCGGATGGCGCGAACCGCCGCTAGGGCTCGCCGAGTTGTTCACCGGCTATGACGGCGCCGCCGCGGCGCACCCCGCCGCGTCGCGCGGTCCGGCCCGGCCGTCGGGCCCGGGCGCCCCCAGGTCCATGAACGCGTGGCTCGGCGGCGTCGAGGACGACCTGGAAGAGGCCGACTTCTCGCCGGACCTGGCGGCGGGCGGCGCGTACGGACCCGCGGAGCCCGGCGGCGCGGCCGAGGCCGTCGGCTACGGCGGTTCGTTCGGCGGCCCGGTGCCCGCACCGGGAGCGGCGCCGCCCCCGGCTCCGCTCCCCGCCGCGGCGCCCATGTCCCAGGCGCACGCCGAGCCCGCGACGGACCGCGCACGCGGCAGGTCGGCGCCCGTCGCCCGCAGCGCCCGGCGCAAAACCGCCGCGCCGCCCGTACCGCCGCCGTCCACCGCGCCGTCCGTGGACATGCTCGACTACGGCCGCCTGACCGTCGCAGGGCCCGACGCGGGCGCCGAGCGCGGCACGCTGCGACCGGAAGCCGCCCCGATCGCCACCGTGGTCACCGAGTACCGGCGCAGGGCCGAGACCGTCGGCCGCCTCCCGCGGCCCGCGCACGCGGTCGACGTACGGACCTCGGCCGGCTCCTTCGACTACCGCTTCGACACCGCCGCGCCCGCGGACGTGGTGTCCGACGGCGCGTGGCACATCGTGCCGGTCAGCGAGGTGCCGGTCGTGACGGAGTCGCTGCACGTGTGCGTCCCCGCGGTGGACACGGCCGTCTTCGGCACCGTCCTGGTCACCAACACCTCCCCGCACGCGCTGCTCGCCGGTCCGGCCGACGTCATGGTGGACGGCGACTTCGTCCTCACCGCGGCCCTGCCGACCCTCGCCCCCGGACAGCGGCAGGCGGTCGGCGTCGGCGTGGCCGAGAGCGTCCAGGTGGCCCGCCGCACCCACATGCGCGAGTCCACCGCGGGACTGCGCGGCGGCACGACCGTCCTCGACCACACCGTGGAGATCGAGGTCGCCAACCGCCTGCCGTACCCCGTCGTCGTCGAGGTCCGCGAGCGCGTACCGGTGTCGACCGACAAGGACGTCCGTATCGAGGAGCACCGGGCGCGACCGGCCTGGACGGAACCCGAGGAACCGCTCACGGGCCAGGACGGCTCGTACGTCCGCGGAGCGCGCGTGTGGCGCGTGGAGTTGGCACCCGGCCGGACCACGACGCTCACCGGAGGGTTCGAGGTCCGCCTCCCCGCGGGCAAGTCGGTCGTCGGCGGAAACCGGAGGAAGTGAACCGTGACCACCCCGGAGACCCTGACCGACGGGACCGGCGCGCCCGGCGCCGATGACCCGCCCGCCGAGCCGGACGCGCTCTTCCTCCCGGTCACCACCGTGACCTGCCTGGAGGACCGCGCCCAGGTCGAACGCACCGGCACCGCGCGGCTCACCGCGGGCGTCCAGCGCCTGCGGATCGGCCCGGTCACCCCGCTGACCGTCGACCGCTCCCTGCGCGCCGAGATCTCCGCGCACACCGAGGGGGACGACGACACGGACCTCGGCGCGGACGGTCCGCGCGTGTTCGACGCCCGCGTCATCCGCACCTACACCCCCGCGCCTCCCGGCGGGCCGGGCCCCGACGCGTCCGAGCTGCGCCGCGAAGTCGACTCCCTGGAACGGGAGATGCGCGAGGTCGGACAGCTGCGGCAGCGCCTGGAGAGCGCGCTGGCCGTGGTCCACCAGGCCAAGGCCGATCTGCACCGCGACATCGTGCAGGGCGCGGGAGCGGGCGCCGCCGACCCCGAGCGCTGGGCCGACCGCCTGGAGCGCGTGGACGAGGACGCCGAGACCCGGATCGGCGAACTCCACCGGCTGCGCCGCCGCGAGCACGACCTGAACGAGGAACTGCGCACGGCGCGTACGGCGTTGGCGGCCACCGAGACCGAACCCCCGGTGCTCACTGCCTTCGTGGAACTCGTCGTGGAGGCGCCCGAGGCCGGTTCCGCGCGGATCCGCGTCGTGAGCCTCGTCCCGTGCGCGCTGTGGCGCCCCGCCTACCGCGCGACGCTCGCCGCCGACCGCGACAGCGTCACCCTGGAGACCGACGCCTTCGTGTGGCAGGACACCGGCGAGGACTGGAACGGCGTACGGCTGTCCCTGTCCACCGCGCGCCCGACGCTCGCCGCGGCCCCGCCGGAGCTGACCGAGGACGTCCTGACCCTCAGGGAACGCACCGTCGAGGAGCGCCGGACCGTCGAGGTGGACCTGCGCGAGGAGGACGTCACGACCGTGGGCGGCGACTCGACCGCCGACACCGCGGGCGGCGCGGGACCGCTGCCCGGCCTGCACGACGGCGGCGCGGTCCGCGTCCTGCACGCGCCCCGCCCCGTCACCGTCCCCTCCGACCGGCGCCCGCACCGCGTCCACCTGTCGGCCTTCACCGCCACGTGCCGCACCGAGGAGACCTGCGCCCCCGAACTGTCGCCCCTGGTCGTGACCACCGCGCGGTTCCCCAACGCCGCGGGCCACGTCCTGCTGGCCGGCCCCGTCGACCTGGTGCGCGACAGCGGCTACACCGGCCGGGCCACGATGCCCTTCGCCGGTACGGGCGAGGACGTACGCCTGTCCTTCGGCAGCCAGGACACCTTCCGGGTCGTCCGCCACACCGAGGAGCAGCGCGACACCACCGGTCTCGCCGGGATCAACCAGCGCACCGTGATCACCCGTCAGGTGCGGCTCTTCGTCTCCCGCCTGGACCAGCCGAGCGCCGAGCACCCCGGCGACACCGACCGGCCGGGCGCCGACCTCACCCGCGAGGTCGTGATCCGCGAACGCGTCCCCGTCTCCGAGGTCTCGGCCGTCGAGGTCCGCACCCTGCCCGACCGCTGCCGCCCGGCGCCCGACGAGACCGACGACGACGGCATCGTCCGCTACGTCCAGCGCCTGGATCCCGGCGAGCGCCGCGAGATCACCCTCGTCTACGAGATCAGCGCGTCGAGCGCGGTGACCGGTCTGTGACGCGGCCCTGACGCCCTTACGCAGGACCGCCGTTCAGCCCGCCGCCGCCCGGTAGGGGCGGAAGAATTCGCGCAACTCCCGCGCGTACAGCTCGGGTTCCTCGAACGCCGCGAAGTGGCCGCCGCGCGCGGGCTCGGTGACGCGTACGGCGTTGGCCGTACGCTCGAGCCAGGCCCGCGGCGGGCGGGCGATGTCGCCGGGGAAGAGCGAGAAGCCGGAGGGCACTTCGACGCGGCGGGTGAGCTGGGCCGACGGGATCGCGGAATTCGCGTGGTACATCCGCATCGACGAGGCGATCGTCCCGGTGAGCCAGTAGATCGTCACGTTGGTGAGGATCTCGTCCTTGGTGAAGCTCCGCTCGATGTCGCCGCCGCAGTCGCTCCACGCCCGCAGTTTCTCCACGATCCACGCGGCCAGCCCCGCGGGCGAGTCCTGGAGCCCGACGGCCGCGGTCTGCGGCTTCGTACGGTGCATGGCGGCGTATCCGCCCTCGGCCGCGCCCCAGGCGGCGGTCTGCTGGAACCAGGCGCTCTCCTCGGGTGTGAGCTCCGCCGGATCGCCCGCGAAGACGGGCAGGCCGCCGTCGGTGCGGTGGACGGCCACCACCCGGTCGGGGTGGTCGAGCCCGAGATAGCGGCTCACATGGCTGCCGATGTCCCCGCCCGCCGCGCCGAACCGCGCGTAGCCGAGGACGTCCATCAGCTCCGCCCACAGGCCGCTGACGGCGACGGAGTCGAGCGGCCGTCCCGCGGCGGGGCGGTCGGAGTACCCGTAGCCCGGCATGTCGGGCACGACCACGTCGAAGGCGTCGGCCCGGTCGGCGCCGTGCGCGGCCGGATCGGTGAGGAGCGGGACGACCTTCGCGTACCGCCAGAAGGAGTCCGGCCAGCCGTGGCTGAGGACCAGCGGCAGGACGGGCCCCGTGGGCGCGACGGCGCGGGCGTGGACGAAGTGGATGCCGAGCCCGCCGATCGGGGCCCGGAACCGGGGGAGCCGGGCCAGCGCCGCCTCCTGCGCCCGCCAGTCGAAGCCGTCCGCCCAGTAGGCGACCAGTTCGCGGAGGTAGTCCAGGTCGGTTCCGAGCGACCATCCCGCGTCCTCGGGCGCGTCCGGCCAGCGCGTCGCGCGCAGCCGGGTCCGCAGGTCGTCGAGCGCGGCGGCGTCGGCCCGCGGGGCGAAGGGTTCGGGGCGGGGCGGGGCATCGGGCATGGGACGCATGTTAACGCCGCGTACCCCGGCGGCCCCGGAACGGGGGAGCGTGGCGAATCCGGACGTCGGCCACTGGTAGCCGACCGTTCAACAGGTCGTCTCCCGCAGGGGTCTGGCCTCCGCCCACGCGTCACGGAAAGATAACAGGTATGGACCGAACGGCCTCGATGTTCCGGGGTGTTCGGTCCCACTGGTGCTCTCCCGCACCGCCCGTCTCCGCCACCTCCGCCATGTCGAACGGAGCAACAGATGTCCGACCACGGGATCTCCCGCCGCAGCGTCCTCGCGGCCACCGCCGCCGTCGGCGCGACCGTCGCCGTCAGCGGCGTCACCGCCGCGACCCCGGCCGCCGCCGCGGCCCCCACGCTGCCGAACGGCACCAGCAAGGACAAGGTCCTCGTCGTGGGCATGGACGGCCTGCGCCACGACAGGATCGACGCGGCCACCGCCCCCCACCTCAAGTCCCTGATGGCGAACGGCACCTACGGCACCAGCCTGCTCTACGCGAGCCCGATGGCGGCCACCGTCTCCGGCGCCGGCTGGTCGACCATCGCCACCGGCGTGTGGCCGGACAAGCACGGCGTGAAGGACAACACCTTCGCGGGCAAGAACTACGGCGCCTACCCGGGCTTCATCAAGCGCATCGCGTCCGTGAAACCGGCCCTGTCCACCTACGTGGCCGTCGACTGGAAGCCGCTCGACGCGCAGGGCACCTTCACCGACGGCGCGGACGGCAAGGTCGTCTACGACGGCGACACAGCCGACTACACCGTCACCGACGCCCAGATCGTCGCCGACTCCGAATCCGTCCTGCGCGATCAGAACCCGGATGTCGCCTTCGTCTACTTCGGCAACACCGACGAGGTCGGACACGCCTCGGGCGCCGCCAGCCAGGCGTACCTCAAGGCCATCGCCACCCAGGACGGCTACCTCGGCCGCCTGCTCGCCGCGGTCAAGGCCCGTCCCACCTACGCGAGCGAGCGCTGGACGGTCATCGTCGCCACCGACCACGGACACCTGGACGCGGGCGGCCACGGCGGCTCCACCATCGAGGAGCGGCGCACCTTCGTGCTGGCCCAGGGACCCGGCATCGCGGCGGGCCTGCGGCCCATCGACACCCGCCTGGTCGACGTGGCCGCCACGGTCTTCAAGCAGCTCGGCATCGTCCCCGCCGCCTCCTGGGGCCTGGACGGCAAGCCCATTCAGGAGCGCTCGACCGATCCCTTCGACACGCTGACGCTCTCACCGCGCACCGACGAGACCGGCATCCCCGCCGGGGTCCTGGGCTATACGCACACCACGCCCAGCGGCTGGTCGATCATCAACTCCGCGATGGGCACCGGCGGTGTCACCGAGTGGCGCGGCTGGTCCTTCGCCACCGACGAGTTCTGGTCCCGCGCCCAGGCCGACCAGTCGCGTGAACTCAACGTCCGCTCGCGCGGGGTCTTCGCGGTCGCCGACTCCGACGAGTGGGCCGACAAGTCCTTCTCCGGCACGTTCGACTCGACGCTCGTCACCCCCGCCCACGCGGTCACCGCGGGCTCCAAGGTGACCCTCGACTACGTCACGCACTACCTCCAGGAAGGCAGCCAGAAGGCCGAGATCCTCGCCTCCTGGAACGGCGGCACCCCGACGGTCGTCAAGACCTACACCGCCGACACGGTCGCCAAGGTGGAGTCCCTCACCCTGACCGCGCCCGCGGGCGCCTCCAGTGTCAGCTTCCGCTTCCACTACACCGGTTCCAACAACTGGTACTGGGTGATCGACGCGGTCAAGATCACCGCCTAGCCGCCCGATGTCCGGGCAGGGGGCGCCGCCACCGGCATCCGCGCCCCCTGCCCGCCCGGCCCGGCACCTGAAAGTGCGGGAGAAGACGCAGGTCAGCCCTGGCCGAAAGCCGGATGCGAGGCGATCGGCCGAATGGCAGACTCCGCACATGCCCCATGCAGACGTCGCGCCCGGAGTGTCCCTCGCCTACGAGACCTTCGGCGACCCCGCCGATCCCGCCGTCCTGCTCGTGATGGGCTTCGGCGCCCAGATGATCTCCTGGCACGAGGACTTCTGCCGCGCGCTCGCGGACCGTGGCCGCCACGTCATCCGGTACGACAACCGCGACTGCGGGCTGTCCACCTCCTTCGACGCCCACCCCGTCGACATGGGCCGGTTCATCGCCGCGGTCAGCTCGGGGGACATCGCCTCCGCCCTGGCCATGGTCCCCTACACGCTCCAGGACATGGCCGACGACGGCCTCGGCCTGCTCACCGCGCTCGGCATCGACCGGGCCCATGTCTTCGGCTCCTCGATGGGCGGCATGATCGCCCAGACGATGGCCATCCACCGGCCGTCGCGGGTGTTGACCCTGACCTCGATGATGTCCTCGACCGGCGAGTCCGAATACGGTCGGCCGACCCCCGAGGCGCAGGCGGTGCTCTTCGCCCCGAAACCGGCCGACCGCGAAGGCTATGTCGCCGCGGCGGAAAGGGAGTTGGTGTGGGCCTCCCGGCGCTACGGCGACGCCGACGCCCTGCGCGACCTGGCCGCCCGCAGCTATGACCGCGCCTATCACCCCTCCGGCGTCGGCCGGCAGCTCGGCGCGATGATCCTCGGCGGCTCACGCGCGGACGCACTCCGGAAGCTCAAGGTGCCGACCCTCGTCATCCACGGCCTGGACGACACCCTGATCAGCCCCAGCGGCGGGGAGCGCACCGCGGAGTTGGTGCCAGGGGCCGAACTCGTCCTGATCCCCGATATGGGCCACGACCGCCCCCGTGAGCTGTGGCCCGAGATCATCGGCCTCGTGGCGGAGCACACCGCCTGAGCGATGACCGCGCCGCGGTCGCGCAGCGTCCGTCAGGTCGCGGAGCCCCGGCGGACCGGCCTCGCCCCCGGCGGCCGTACGGGCGCCGCTCCAGGACGCCCTCGTCGACGAGGCGGTTCAGCCGCTCGGCAGGCGCCTCGCGCGGGATGCCGAGGGCCCGCGGACCTGGCAGGGTTCTCAGTGTGCACGCGTGTCGGTCCACGGATACGTCCCCGGACGCGGCCCTGGGCGGCCGTCCGCGTACACCACCAGAGCCGCCGACCCGTTCACCGGCGCACCCGCACAAGCCATCAGGAGCTGACCACGATGCTCGACCCCGACGTCCGCCGCGTCCTCGACGGCACCTCACTCGCCCACATCGCGACCGTCCTGCCCGACGGCGCCCCGCACACCGTCCCCGTCTGGATCGGCACCCACGGCGACCGCGTCACGATCTTCACCGGCCCGCGGTCCCGCAAAGCCCGCAATCTGCGCCGCGACCCGCGCGTGGCGCTCTCCCTCACCCCGGCCGACAACCCCTTCCAGCCGGTCGTCATCCGCGGCAAGGTCGTCGAATGGCTGGAGGGCGACGCCGTCTGGGAGATCATCGACCGGATGGCGACGAAGTACACCGGCGGCCCCTACTCGCGCGACAACGAGCTCGTCGTCGCGCTCATCGAGCCCGAGCACCAGAGCGTGGGCATGGGCTGAGGATTCCGCAGGGCCGCGCGCCGCCGTCCGGACGCGTCAACGTCCCACGGCGTAGCCCTGCATGCCGCGCGGATTCGCGGCGGCCGACAGCACGCCCGTCTCCGGATCGCGCGCGACGGCGGAGATCCGCCCCTCCGACCAGGCGTCGCCGACGCTCACCGCGTGCCCCCGGCGGCGCAGTTCGGCCACGACATCGGGACCCGTCCGCTCCTCGACGGTGAGGCTGCCCGGCGCCATGGCCCGCGGGTAGAAGGAGCCGGTGAAGCTGTCGGTGTGCCAGTTCGGCGCGTCGACGGCGCCTTGCAGGTCGTAGCCTCCGCGCACCCGGTCGCGGAGCGCCACGGCGAGGAAGAAGTGCACCTGCCACTGGTCCTGCTGGTCGCCGCCGGGGGTGCCGAAGGCGAGGACGGGCACCCCGTCCCGCAGCGCCAGCGACGGACTGAGCGTCGTGCGCGGCCTGCGGCCGGGGGACAGGGAGTTGGGCAGACCCTCCTCGACCCAGGTCATCTGGAGCCGCGTGCCGAGCGGGAAGCCCAGCTCCGGTATCACCGGATTCGACTGGAGCCACCCCCCGCTGGGCGTCGCCGAGATCATGTTGCCCCAGCGGTCCACGACATCGATATGACAGGTGTCGCCGCGCGTGCCGCCGTCGACCGCGACCGTCGGCTCGCCCGCCCCGGCCCCGGCCGGCGCCACCCGCGCACCCGCGCCCTGCCCCGCGGCGGTCGCGTACGCGCTCAGCTTCGGCGTCCGACCCTCGGGGCCGCCGGGCCGCAGTTCGTACGAGGCCCGGTCACCGATGAGTGGGCGGCGGCCGGTGTTGTACGCGGTGGACAGCAGCGCGTCGAGCGGGACGTCCGACGCGTCGCCGTACCACGCCTCGCGGTCGGCCATGGCGAGCTTCGTGCCCTCGACCAGCCGGTGGACATACGCGGCGGACCCGTACGCGGGCAGGTCGGCGGCGCGCGACGGCAGCAGGGCGAGCTGCTGGAGGAAGGCCGGGCCCTGACTCCACGGACCCGCCTTGCAGACCGTCCAGCCGTCCCACTCATACGTGGCGGGCTCCTCGTACGACGCGGACCAGCCCGCCAGATCGGCGGCCGTGAGGGTCCCGGTGTGCCGCTCGCCGCTGGTGTCCATGGTCGGACGGGCGGCCTGGGCGACGATCGCCTCGGCGACGAAGCCCTCCCGCCAGATCCGGCGCGCGGCCTCGATCTGCGCGACCCGGTCCCCGCCGCCGTCCGCTTCCGCCTCGGCGATCAGCCGCCGCCAGGTCGCGGCGAGCGCCGGATTGCGCCACAGCTCGCCGGGACGCGGCGCCTCGCCGCCCGGCAGATACAGCTCCGCGGACGTCGTCCACTCCGTCTCGAACAGCTCACGCACCGTCTCGACGGTCGCCGTGACCCGCTCGACCGGCGGATGACCGTCCGCCGCGTACCCGATCGCGTAACGCAGCACCTCGGCGAGGGACGCGGTGCCGTAGTCGCGCAGCAACGTCATCCAGGCGTCGAACGCGCCGGGCACGGCGGCGGCCAGCGGCCCGGTACCGGGCACCAGGTCCAGGTCGAGCGAGCGGTAGTGGGCGACGGTCGCGCCCGCGGGCGCCACCCCCTGCCCGCACAGCACCCGTACCTCCCCCTCGGCGGGCCCGACGATGATCGGCACCTCGCCGCCGGGACCGTTGAGGTGCGGCTCCACGACGTGCAGCACGAAAGCACCGGCCACGGCGGCGTCGTACGCGTTGCCGCCGCCCTCCAGTACGGCCATCGCGCTCTGGGAGGCGAGCCAGTGGGTGGAGGCCACCATGCCGAAGGTGCCTTGGAGGGTCGGCCTGGTCGTGAACATGCGCTGCGCCTCTCTCGGGTCGGACAACTCCCGTCAAGGCGCGTCCCGTTGCCCGCGTCGAGGGCCGTCCGCCGCCATGACCTGGCACATCACGGTGCCGCGTCCTTGCACGCAGGCTAGCGACCGGGAAGCGGCGGGTCCGCGGCGGTCCACCATCCGGGCCCGCGCGGGCCCTTGACGGTGCGTCAGGCGACCGGCCGTCAGCGCCGCACGGCGCCTATGGTCAGCGGATGGATGCCCGTACCGGCGCAGTGCTCGGTCTTGTCGGCGAGGAACAGCGCCGCCTTCTGGTTCGGCGGATAGATCCGCAGCCCCTCGACCTTCGTCAGCTTGCACTGGTCGGCGCTGTAACCGCCCTGACCGTTGCTGTCGTGCAGCTCCGCGTACGCGGTCGCCTTCGGCGCCAGCGAGACGGTGCCGTGCGAACCGCCGTCACGGTCGGCCGCGGGACCGGCCTGCGCCCCGGCCGTCCTGACGTACGAGACGCCCGGATAGCCCGTCAGCGTGCACGCCGTGCTGCCGGTGTTGGTGAAGACGACCTTCGCGTGGTACTGCCCGGCGCCGACCTCGGCGTCCTTCAGCGCCACGCTGAGGTGGTCGCTGGCGCACGCGCTCGGCCCCGCCGCCTCGGCCGACGCGCCGCCGGAGCCGTCCGCCGACGACGTGGGCGTACCGCCCGGCGCGCTCTGCGTACCGTCGTCCGTCGTGGACGGCGCACCGGCGGACGGGGAGTCGGACGGCGCCGCGCTGACCGAGACGGACGAGCCCGCCGGAGCGGCGGACCCGCCGTCGTCCGAACAAGCCGTCAAGGTCAGGGCCGCCGTGGCCAGAGCCGCGGCGGGCACCATCACGCGTACGGACAGGCTGCGCATCGTGGGACCTCCGTGCGTCCTGGGGCCGGAAGACCGACCCCGTCGTACTCAATCACCGTGTGATGCCACGCCTGCCCCTGTCCTCCCTGGCTACACAGGCGCCCCAGGTCCGGGGGCACCTCGGGGCATCCGCCCCGAGGGCGGCGGTGGCTACGCGTTCGGCGCCGGGGCCGCGTCCCGATCCTGCGCGTTCCCGGCCTGTTCGCGCATCGCCCACGGGGACCCGTACGCGACGAGCAGGTCGAGGAAGGGCCGCGCGTCGAACGCCTCGGGGCCGAGGACACCACTGCCGCTCCAGGTGCCGTCGGCGAGGAGTTCGAGGGCGATCACCGGATTGATCGCCGTCTGCCAGACGACGGCCTGGGAACCGTACTCCCGCATCGACCACTGGTTGTCGACCACGTGGTAGAGGTAGACCTCGCGCGGGCGGCCGTCCTTGGTGCCCTTCACCCAGGTGCCCGCGCAGGTCTTGCCGTGCATCCGGTCGCCGAGCGCGGCCGGGTCCGGCAGCACGGCGGCGACGACGTCCCTGGGGGAGACCCGGGCCGGACCCCGGTCGGTGGCGACGGTGACCGGGTCCGTACGGTCCAGGCCCAGGTCGTGGAGGGTCTGGAGCTTGTCGATGAAGTCCTGGCCGAGACCGTATTTGAACGTCACCCGGCGGGCGTCGACCCAGCGCGGGATCAGCAGCACCTCCTCGTGCTCGACGTTCACGCACTCCACCGGGCCGATGCCCTCGGGGAAATCGAAGATCTCAGGCTGGCTGAACGGCGCCGTGGTGTACCAGCCGCGGTCCTTCTCCCACACCACCGGCGGGTTCAGACACTCCTCGATGGTGGTCCAGATGCTGAACGACGGCGCGAAGTCGTAGCCGTCCACCGTGAGATTCGCGCCGTCGCGCACCCCGATCTCGTCGATGCCGTCGAAGAGGTGGTCGGCGGCGTAGCGGGCGAAGACATCGGACATGCCCGGCTCCACGCCCATGCCGACCAGTGCCAGCAGCCCGTCCTCCTCCCACGCCTTCGCCTGCGCGAACTGGTCGTCGCCGAGCTTCGTGCCGCACTCCTCGTGGGGCCGCCGCGCGTGCGGCACCGACAGCGACATCGCCATGTCCATATACGTCGCCCCGGCCCGGTGCGCGGCCTGGAACAACGGCATGACGAAACGCGGGTCGGTCGCGTTGAGCAGCACGTCGCACCGCCGCTCCCGCAGCAGATCCTCCACGGAGAGCTGGTCGGAGGCGTCGATCCTGGCCGTGCTGAACCGGTCCGCCGCCTCGCCCAGTGCCGCGACGGCCGCCTCGGCCCGGCCCGGGTCGTAGTCGGCGACGACCATGTGCTCGAAGAAACCGCGTCGGGCGGCGATCCGGGTGATGGCGCTTCCGACGCCTCCGGCTCCGATGAGCAGTACACGCATGGCGGGGTTCCTTCCGCTGGTCGAGTGGGTGAGCGGGTGAGCGGTGCGGCCGGGGCCCTCGCACGGGGGGTGCTCGCGCCGTGGAGTGATGGAACCGCCGGCGGCGCCGTAAGGTCAATGCCGTTGGCGTAAGCTCCCGGCCGTGGCCAAGAAGGTGGTGGACGGAGCCGCGCGGCAACGACGTCGGCCGACGCGGCAGGGCGAGGTGCTCAGCCACGAACTGATCGTGGAGACCGCCCTGCGCATGCTGGCGGAACACGGCGCGCAGGGGCTGACCGCGCGGCGGCTCGGCCTGGCACTCGGCGCCGACCCCAGCTCCCTCTACCGCTACTTCCGGGGCATGGACGCCCTCGTCCTGGCCATCGCCGACGAACTGATGGGCCGGGCCCTGGCGGGCTGGACGCCCACCGGCCAGTGGCGGCGCGATCTGCGCGACCTGGGCCTGCGGATCCACCGCGCGTATCTCGCCCACCCGCAGGCGGCGGTGCTGACCGCCAGCCGGGTCAGCGGGGGGAAGCGCGAACTGGCCGCGGACGAGGCCATCCTGGGCATCCTGCACCGCGCCGGATTCACCGGCCCCGGCCTCGTACGCGTCTACCACGTCTTCATCGACGGCTGCCTGGCCTTCGCCGCCCTGGACGCGGCCTCGCTGGCGCTGCCCGCCGCCGCCCGCGCGGCCGACGAGGAGATCTGGCAGGACACGTACGCGGCCCTGTCGCCCCGCACCCACCCGCACATCGCCGCGACCGCGCCCCTGCTCGCCGCCCGGATGACCCGCAGCGCCTATCCCGACGCCCTGGACATGCTCATCGCGCAGGCCGCCCGCGAACTGCCCCCGGCCACGCGCTGACCGACCCGGCGTCCTTCCCCGGATCCGGTCCCTTACCCCTGTATCGAAAGAACGCGGTAGACCGGTCCGAGCCGGGCAAGCGACCTGAGGAAGCAAACCGCCGGACAATCTGGTTCAGGAGCGTCACATGTACATAGGTATCGGAACCATCGTTCTCATCGTCGTCGTCGTACTCGTCGTCATGATGCTGCGGCGCGGCTGACCTCAGGTCGCACGCGCCGCGGGATCTCCTCCAGAGGTGATTCACGTGAGCGATCCGTCCGATGGCGGGGCACCGGCGGCAACGCCGGTGGCCCACGCCGTGACTGTTTCCCGGCCCATGAGCGCGGCGGAAGCACGCGTCGCCGCCTCGGAGTTCGCGGACACCCTCCACCCTCCGCTGGCCGTACGGACCCTGCAGAATCTGACCCTCGTGGTCTCCGAGCTGGCCGCCAACGCCCTCCGGCACGCCGGAGCGGTACGCGAACTGCGTCTGAGCGCCGCCGCGAACACCCTTCGCGTGGCGATCGACGACCCCAGCGACACCCCGCCGCAAGGCCGCGCGCCCGACTGGAACGGCGCCAGAGGCGGCTTCGGCTGGATGATGATCCAACGGCTGGCCCACTCACTGGCGGTGACCCGCCGCCCCGGAGGCGGCAAGACCGTCCTGGTCACGCTGGCCCGATAGGGCCGCCGGGACCTCGCGCCCGCACCCCGCACGCCCGTGACCCGACCGGCATCCCGGTGGGGTTCGGGCGTGGCCCCCGGGGCAGACGGGCGGCATGGAGACCGCTGACCAGCCCGTACACCCCGCAGGACGACGGAGCGCCCGGCCGGGCGTCCTCATCGCCGTACTGGTGATCGCCCTCGCCGTGACCGCCGCTCTGGTCCTCACCGGACACGGCCGCGACCACGGCGGAGCCGGAGCCGGTGGCCCGGCGGACAAGGGCGCGCCCGGCGCGGGAAGCGCTGACCAAGGAAGTGCCGACCAGGGAAGCGCCGGATTCGGCAGCACCGATCCCGACGCCACGGCCCGTCTGCACGCCGACGCCGCCGACTTGTTGGTCCTCGAAGGAGTCTCGGGTCGCGTGCGGATCACCGCCGACGCGAGCGCCCACACGGTCTCGGGCACGTATCACCGCCCCGACGGCGGTACGGCGCGGGTGCGCGGTGTCGTCGACGACGCGGCGGGCCTGCGCACCCTCACTCTGGTCTGCGGTACGGACACCGGTGACGACGGCGGTGACGACGACGGCGGCGACGTCGGGGGCGACGTCGGGGGCGACACGGCGGGCTCGTGCGACGGCGATCTGACCCTCACCGTCCCCGAGAAGACCGGCCTGCGGCTGCGGCAGACCTCGGGCGAGACGCTGCTCGAAGGACTCGGCGGCCGACTCACCGTCAATGTCGCCTCCGACCGCCTCACCGCCCACGCGCTGCACGCCTCCCACGCCGACTTCGCGGTGACCTCCAGCAGCGCCGACCTCGGCTTCAGCGCGCCGCCGGACACCCTCGCCGTGGTGACGACCTCCGCCTCGACCGCCGTACGCCTCCCGGTCCCGTCGGGCGACGCCTACGCCGTGACCACGGCCGCCACCTCCGCCGACGTCCAGGTGAAGGTCCCGAACCGGGACGGCGCCGCCCACCGGGTCGCCCTGACCGTGCACTCGGGATCGCTGGCCGTCCTGCCCGCCTGACGTCAGGTCAGATCCCTGAACGGCGTTCGGCGGTAAGGCCCTTGAGGCGCCGTACCGCCGTCCACGAAGCGTTCCTCACGGCCGGTCGGTGCAGCAGCTGACGAAGTCCCGGACCACGGGATTGGCGTCGTCGGCCGGTGCCCAGGCCACGCCGACCTCGCTGTCGCTGACGCCGCTCACCGGGCGGTAGGCGATACCGGGCCTTGCGTAGAAGCGGGCGGCGGACGCGGGTGCGAGAGCGACGCCGTAACCGTTGGCGATGGCGCTGAGCCAGTCGTCGGGCAGATCCGTGACGGCGCCGATCCGTACCGGACGGCCCTCGCGCTCCCCGGCGGCCAGCCATTCCTCCCGCCACCGGCCGGTCTCCGCCGGAGCGGCCACGAACGGCTCGTCCCACAGGTCCCGGAACGCGATCGTCTCCCGCGCGGCCAGTGGATGCGCCTCGGGCAGCGCGACCCAGCGCGGCTCGGTGAACAGCGGCACCACCCGCAGCGCCTCCTGGCCCGGGAACGGCAGCCGTACCAGCGCGACGTCGACGTCCCCGTCGGCGAGCCCGGCGGTCGGATTCGCCCAGGACGCCTGCCGCATCTCCACCCGCCACCGCGGACGGCGACGCGTGAACTCCGCGATGATGTGCGGAGTCGCCTCATTGGCCGCGCTGGCGAGGAAGCCGACCCGCAGCAGCCGCAGGCCCCGGCGCTCCGCGCTCCTGGTCTCCGTCAGCACGCGGTCCCAGTCCGCCAGCAGCGCGGGCGCGCGCTGCGCCAGCAGACGGCCCGCGTCCGTGGGTGTCATGCCGGTACGGGACCGGGTGAACAGCCGCACCCCGAGTTGACTCTCCAACTGCTTGATCTGCTTGGTGAGCGCGGGCTGCGACACGAAGAGCCGCTCCGCGGCGCGGGTGAGGGTCCCCTCTTCCGCGACGGCGACGAAGTAGCGCAGCAGCCGGGTGTCCACATCCATGCCCCCAGGTTATAGGTGCAGGTATTGGACGGGAAAGTTGAGTGTCACGAGGCTGGTGGTCGCGGGCGCCCGCACCTTCTTCGAGCCCATGACGTTTCCGACCCCGAGGACATGCATCGTGTTCACCGCGTATGTGATCATCACCGTCGTCACCATCCTGGCCAACGCGGGCATCGCCGTCGCGGACCTCGCCCGCGCCGAGTTCGTCCTGGCGAACTCGGCGGAGGTGGGCGTCCCGCAGAGCTGGCACATCTGGCTGGCCTCGCTCAAGGCCGCCGGCGCCGCCGGTCTCCTCCTCGGACTCCTGGGCGTCCGGCCCGTCGGTGTCGCCGCCGCCGCGGGACTCGTCGTCTTCTTCGTGGGCGCTGTCCTCACCCATGTGCGTGCCCGTGTGCTCTACAACATCGCGTTCCCCGGCGGCTATCTGGCCCTGGCGGTCGCGTCCCTCGCGCTCACTGTCGCCTACTAGCGGGTCGGCGGCCCGGAATCCGTTCCTTTGCGCGGGCCCGTGCCGCGCTCACCGGCGCGCGTGCGGTCCGGCCCCGACGCAGCTGTGGAGCGGGTCAGTTGGCGAGCTGGACAGTGGTGTGGAGGTGGGCCGGGTAGGCGGCCTCGCGGAGCATGAAGTGGGCGACGTCGGCGCGGGAGATACGGGGGATGCCGCGCAACGGGAGGCGTTCGCCGGTTCGGTAGCGGCCGGTGAGGGGTCCGCCGACGAGCATCACGGGATAGACCAGGGTCCAGTCCAGGCCGCTGGCGCGCAGGATCTCCTCTCCGGCCGCCTTGTCGGCGAACATCGGTCCGAGGGCCTTGTAGACGGCCCAGTACACCGCCGGCGCCTGGTCGGCGGTGTCGCCGACGCCGTGTGCGGACAGGTGGACGATCCGGTTGACTCCGGTGTCGCGCATGGCCCGCACGATCCGCGGGATCGCGGTGACGGTCAGGGTGGGCGAGGTCAGGCCGTGCCAGGTGGTGGGGCTGCCGAACGTGGTCAGGACCGCGTCCTGCCCTTCGACGGCGGCGCGCACCGCGTCCTGGTCCCCGGTTACTTCCCCGGTCGCGACGCGGAGCCGGGGCCGGGGTTCCGGCGGGGTGGCCCGAGGGCGGACGAAGGCGGTCATCTCGTGGCCCGCGGCCAGTCCCTGGGCGAGGAGCTGCCGCCCGGTCCTGCCGTTGGCCCCGAACACGAGGAGCTTCACGTCGGCCTCCCGGACCGGTGTGCGAGGGCGCGGTCCGCGGTGGTCCCGCGGACCGTCACCCGGCCTGTGCGCATTGTCGCCCGCGGCTACCCGGTATAGACCTCAAGACTCACCACATGGGGCGCCGCCGGGCCCTGCGCGGTGTATCCGACATAGCGGGCGGTCACCGGTGTCGCGGTGACCGTCGAGGTGGCGGGGCCCGACGCGGCGACGGGGTCGCCGAAGGGCGTCCAGGCGGCGCCGTCGGATGAGACGTCGATCCGGTACGCGGTCGTGGCACCGGACGCCTGGACCACTGTGCGTCCGACGCGCGTGACCTTGCCCAGGTCGACGGTGAGCGCGGCTCCGGGTGCCGTTGACCGGGCCGGATGCCAGGGGTGTCAGGGCTGTGGGTTTGGCGCTGTTGGACCTGTCGTCGTCGCGGTTTCTGTGACCGCCGGGAAAGGGTGACGGGGGTTGTCACCTTTGGGGTGGAGGTTGGGGGGATGGACAAGAACACGAACATTCAGGATCCCGGCCGGAACGTCTCTCCCGCCGGTTCTCCCGCCGTCTCTTCCACGGTCTCTTCCGCCGTCTCTTCTGCTGGTTCTTCCGCAGGTTCCTTGGACGGGAGGATCGCTCTGGTGGCGGGGGCCACGCGTGGTGCGGGGCGGGCGTTGGCCGTTGAGCTGGGCCGTGCGGGTGCGGTGGTGTATGTGACGGGCCGTACGACGCGCGGGCGCGTCAGCGAGGTCGGCCGGGCGACGGAGACGATCGAGGAGACGGCGGAGCTGGTGACGGCGGCGGGGGGTACGGGCGTGGCTGTTCCCACTGATCATCTGGTGGTGGAGCAGGTCCGTGCTCTTGCGGCGCGGATCGGGCGTGAGCGGGGGCGGCTGGACATCCTCGTGAACGATCTGTGGGGCGGTGAGCATCTGCTGACCGGTTCGGTGTTCGGGAAGAAGAGCTGGGAGACGCCGCTGGAGGACGGTCTGCGGATTCTGGAGCTGGGGGTGCGCTCGCACGTGATCACCGCGGCGTTGGCGCTGCCGTTGCTGGTGCGGTCGGCGGAGCCTTTGCTGGTGGAGGTGACGGATGGCACGGCGGTGTCGAACCGTCGTTACCGGGAGAATCTCTTCTACGACCTGGCGAAGAACGCCCCGATCCGGATGGCGTTCGGGCTGGGTGAGGAACTGGCGGAGTTCGGCGGTACGGCGGTTGCGGTGTCGCCGGGTTTTCTGCGGTCGGAGCAGATGCTGGCGCACTTCGGCGTGTCGGAGGAGAACTGGCGTGACGCTGTCCTGACGGAGCCGGATTTCGCGGTCGCGGAGTCGCCGTACTATCTCGCGCGGGCGGTGGCGGCCCTGGCGGCTGATCCGGAGAGGTCGGCGCGGTGGAACGGCACGTCGACGTCGAGCGGGGAGTTGGCGAGGGTTTACGGTGTGCGGGACGTCGACGGCAGCCAGCCGGACGGGTGGGGGTATTTCGAGGATGTGCGGTACGGGGGGAAGGCCGGTACGGCGGACGACTACCGCTGATCCGGCGGCGGCGGGCCGTAGAGGTCGCTGAGGGCCTGCGCGTGGTCGCGAAAGCGGGCGCGCAGGCCCTGCGGGGCCAGCACCTCGGCGTCGGCGCCCAGTTGGGTGAGCTGGGTGAAGGCGACCTCTTCGCTTTCGGCGGGCAGGCGGAGCGTGACGCGGCCCGCGGTGTCGGGGGTGCCGGCGCGGGCGAGCGCCTCACCGGTCGCGGCGGGGTCGGTGACGGCGGGCAGGCGGTCCAGTCCCCGGGGGGTCAGGCGGACGGTGACGGTGGTGCGCAGCAGTGCCCGGGCGAATTCCGCGGCCCTGGCCCGCCAGTGCTCGGCGAGGTCGAAGGCGGGGTCGCGGGTGAAGGGCTCGCCGGCGCCGGGGGACAGGGCGGTGATCCGGTCGGCGCGGTAGGTCCGCCACCGGTCTTCGTGTTCTGCCGGTGGGCCGGGGACGCGGCCCACGACGTACCAGACCCCGGCTTTGAGGACGAGGCCGTACGGTTCCAGGTGCCGCGTCACGGTGGCGGGCGGTGTTCCGTCGCGTCCCGGCCGTGTGTAGGTGAGTTCGACGGTCCGGTCGGACCATACGGCGCGGGCGAGTTCGGGCAGCAGCGTGCAGGCCGACGGTTCGCGGAACCAGGCCGGTGCGTCGAGGTGGAAGCGGTGCGCTGAGGACTCGGCCGCCGCGCGCAGCGACGGCAGCAGGGTCGCGGACAGTTTCAGCCGTGCGGTGTCCGCGGCGTCGGACAGTCCGAGGTCCCGCAGGGCCGAGGGCAGTCCGGTGAGGTAGAGCGTCTCGGCTTCCCCGGGACCGAGCGTGGTCAGCCGGGTCCGGTACCCCGGTGCCAGCCGGTATCCACCCGCCCGCCCCCGCTCCGACCGTACGGGGACTCCCGCCTCCTGCAGCGCCTGTACGTCCCTGATCACCGTCCGCTCGCTGACCCCCAGTTCCCGGCCGATCGCGGCGGCGGTCATACCGGGACTCGACTGGACAAGCAGGGCCATACGGATCAGCCGGGCAGCGCGCATCCCCCCATGATCCCGCACCCGTCGGCGCGGCGGTGAGGGGTCAGCCTTTGCAGCCGGGGTCGGGAAGTATGACGGGTGCGGCGTCGCGGGTGGTGACGAACGCGCGGTAGCCGGGTGCGCCCGCGACGCATTTGGTGGCGATGTTGGCGTAGTGGTCGGGGAAGTTGGTGACGTCGGCGGGCGCGTTGTCACCCTTGTGGTTCGCCACGGGTGAGTCCCCGGTCCCGCGTTTGTCGCTTGCGCACCCGGACAGAGCGGCCAGGGCGATGGCCAGCGATGCCCCCGCGATCACACATCTCGTCATACGACCTCTCACCGGCATCCCCATCATCCTCGTCTCTGCCCGCAGGGTCTCCCGCGGGTGCGGATGCCCTGAAGGACACTCCGCGCCCGGCCGTGGTTCCCTAACCCCGGCTCGCGCGGTTGGCGTGTGGGTGAGGTGTCCGGCTTGCTGTGATGGCGAGGAAGACGGTCCCAAGGCGGTCGGCGAAGACCTCGCCGACAACGTCGGCGCGGGGTGCAACGGAGGCCGGGGAGCACGGCCAGGAGCGGTGTCCGGCCCGGATTGGGCGAGGGCCGTTGCACCCCCACTGCGGGGTGGTACCTCAACTGTCTCCACTGCGGGTAGTACCCCTGATCCCTCCGAGGACAAGCTCGCCAGCGGGAAGCACACGTCGTCTCACCAGAAGAAGGCCAAGCGCGGGCCATGTAAGCACAACCACGTCGGCCAACGGTTCGCGCTGGCCGGAGAGCTGATGCGGCGTCTGCCATGGCCGCGGGCCGCCGACCAGGCCCGGATCGCGTGGGCGGTCAACGAGGTCTCCGACGCGGTCTGGACCGCCGATGATGTCCTGGCAGCCCTGGACCTGCGCCAGGAACCGCCCGGGGGCGTACGGCGTGCGTCCGGGTTCCTCGCCGCCGGGCCGCGCGGCATGGCCACCATGCCCGGCTGGACCACCCGCCAGCAGCGCGCCGTACAGGTCGACCACCGCAACGCCGCCCGTCGACGCCCCCGAGAGCCGCAGCACACAGCTTCGCAACCAGCAAGAACGCAGCGAGAGCACCTGACAGAAGCCGCGCAGCGCCGCCGCATGGCGTGACGCCGACCAGCTGCTCGAGCAGGCCCTGACACCCGAGCCCCCGCCAGCTCCGACATCGAGGGGCTGCCGGAGCTTGCGGGCCCGCAGGGCACGACCGCGACAGAGATCCGGCAGATGCGCCGGACAGCGGCCGCGGAACGCATCTACGGCACCGGCCTGCTCCACCGCGCGCGGCAGCTGACCGGCACCGACCCCCACCAGCACACCGCGGCCGCCGGTGAGCAGCGACGGCCGCACCGCGGTGTTCGACACCGACGACTGCGGCAACCTCGTCAAGACCACCGACACCCGCACGACGAAGGTGGTCACATCCGGAGGCGCAAGTGTCACCTACACCTTCGACGGTGACGGCAACCAGCGCTCCCGCGTTGACGCCACCGGCACCACCACGTACGCGATGGACAAGCTCAACCGCGAGACCCTGCGAACCCTGACCGACGGCTCCACCACACTGAGCCTTTTCCAACCTGCCGGTGGGCGCGTGGAGTTGGGGTGACGACGTGGCGAAGCCCCTGGTAGATGGGTTTTCGACCAAGAAATCCGTCTCCACCAGAGGCTTCGTGTGCTTGTCTACCCGTCGGGCGTCGACGTGTCCAGTTCTGCCCTGCGCTTCCTGTCCGCCGAGCTCCGTCAGCGCCGCCGGGAGCTCGGCACCCGCTGGCGGCGCCTGAGTGACGGCCGCCAGGCCCTGCTCACTCTCGTCCATCTCCGCAACGGCCATCCGTATGCCCAGCTCGCGGCCGGGTTCGAAATCGGGACCACGACGGCATACCGCTACGTCACCGAGGCCGTGGACCTCCTGGCCGCCCTCGCACCCACCCTGGCCGATGCCGTGCGCGCCGCGTCGACGAAGGCGTTCGTCCTCCTGGACGGCACGTTCCTGCCCATCGACCGCATCGCCGCGGACCGGCCCTTCTACTCCGGGAAGCACAACAAACACGGCATGAACGTGCAGGTCCTCACCGATCCGTCCGGCCGACTGCTGTGGGCCTCACCGGCCCTGCCCGGCGCCGTCCACGACATCCGAGCAGCCCGCGAACACGGCATCATCGACGCCCTCGCCCAGGCCGACATCCCCTGCCGGGCCGACAAGGGCTACCGCGGCGCCGGCGGAACCGTCCGCATCCCGTACCGGGGACGATGGGAGACCCTCTCCGCCGGTCAGCAGGCGGTGAACCGGTCCCACGCGAAAATCCGCGCCCTCGTCGAGCAGGCCATGGCGACCCTCAAGAACTGGCGACTCCTGCGCAAACTCCGGTGCTCCACCGCCCGGATCACCAGCCTCATCCAAGCCGTCCTCACCCTGCATCTGACCAGCTCAAACCCATGATGGAAAAGGCTCACTCACGCCGCGGACCGCGCAGCATGAGATAGGTCAGCGTTCCGGCGGCTGCGAGCGTAACGATTCCCACGCAGATGAATGCCACTCCGCCTGTGCCCTCCTCGTTGCTTCCCTGGATGATAAGGGATACGGCAGCAATGAACGTGATGATGATGAAGATCACCATTCGCCGCGCCATATTCGGACCCGATTTTCCCATTCGGCGCTCTTTCGGCATGGTGGGTGACATTGCTATCGAAACCGCCGACGCACCAGGGGCTGCTCTGGAATCCGCGGTTGGAGTAAAGCTACTCTTTTTTGGGTCCTCGAATAATCAGAAAATGCATCACAAGGGCACAAGCAAGAGCGACGATCCCTGCTGCTAGGATTACGGCATTTCCGTTTACCCTCTGAGTGATGCCAGCGATTCCCAGTGCTGCGCAAACAATTACGAATATTACCAGCGTTCGTGTTGCGTCTTTGCTCATTTTTCCCGTTTTCTATTATTGGCGAGAAAGCCAGTACGGAGTCCCCGGACGGTTGGCCAGATCACCTGCTGGGTGCGCCTTCCTCGCCGTCGTCCGCGCGGACGACGGCGACCGCCACCCCGCACCCGACACCCGCACCCCGCTCACCTGCAACGAACAACCCGTCTACGGCACGGACCACCGGCTCGGCTGGTCCGACTGGCGACGTCACCACCAGGCCCGCTCCCAGACCAGCCGCTACCGACGACAAGCAACTCAGACTTGAAGATCACGAACTACGACTGGAGTATTAACCCCGATGTTGCGAGACCAGCCTCGTACCCGAGTTGCAGTGTCGCGCTACTTTTCATTTTTGAACCTGAAGATGAAGAATATTGCGCCTGCTACGACGGCGCACACGCAGGTAATTGCGATATCCGTTCCGGTGCTACTGGGCAGGCTCGTCCCTCCGGCGGCGAATTTTATTGTCGTCATTGTGACTCCTGCCGCTTGTATTGGATTCCATGCTTACTCGTGTCGGGCCCATCGGGGGCCATTTTGCTTTTGCCTTCGGTATCGGACGAATCCGATACCTAGGAGTGGGGCGATCAATACAGGGAGTGTGCCGCCCCAGGCCGAAGCCGCGCTTTTTCCGCTGGCGGTCATTATGAATCCAACGATCACGTAGAAGCCTAAGAAAGCCGTAGCGAGGTACAGTCAGCCGTGAGCGGAGTTTTTCTCGATTTTATCGGAAATGAATATCACCTCTCGAAGGGAGCTGGGGGGCGCTCCTGGAGAGAGCGCTCCCCCAGCGATCTAATTCACGACAGAGCTACCTGCACTGAATATGATGCGGCCACACCGAACGCATAGCAGCCTACGGTGGAAAGTCCGGCGGATTCAGGGGCTGTTGCTGCCTCACATACGGCACCGGCCACCACTCCGGCGCTGATGCTGGCGAACCCAGACGCCGCTCCTGAAATGTCTCCGCTCAGCAGGCTAGTGCCTGCCTGCAGCCAGTCATGAGCGTCGAGCCCTTTTGCGAGGCCACTAGTCACCGACGACAGTCCGAATTGCCCTGTGGGATCGGTGTTGTTGATGGGGTCGTCGCCGGCGTAGGCGTAGCGGTTTCCCTGGGCTGGGTCGGCGAGGAAAGAGTGTGCGTCTTGGGTGGTGAAGCGGCCGGTGGTGGGGTTGTACCAGCGCTGGCCGTATTTGATCCAGCCGGTGGTGCGGTTGTAGGTGCCGCCGACGTAGCGGTAGGGGTTCTGGGCTGCGGCGGAGCCGGTGGCGGTGGTGGTCTGGTAGGCGCCGTAGGGGTCGTACTGGTAGACGGTGGAGGTGACCGTGGACTGGTTGATGAATTCCACGGGGGATCCGAAGCCGTCGGTGATGTAGTACGCCTCGGTGCCGGTGGTGGTGCGCAGGACCAGGGGCTGGCCGGTGGTGGGGTCGTGGTCGATGTAGGCGGTGCCGGCGTCGAGTGTGACCTGTTCGATGACGGGCTGGCCGTTGCCGTCGGGGCGGCCGTAGACGTTGTCGCCGGTGTCGGTGGTCTGGTGGGTCAGTTCGGTCTGGCTGGTGCCGGCGTAGGTGCCGGTTCCGGCCGGTGTGGTGGCGGCGGTCATCTGTCCGGCGCCGTTGTAGGTGACTGAGGACAGGGAGGGGGTTTTCGTGAGGTTCCCGGCGGCGTCGTAGGTGTAGCCGCTGGTGGTGATCTGGTTGGCGGCGTTGTGGGTGAGGGCGGTCGTCCCGGTGGCGGTGGTGCGGTTGCCGCGTATGTCGTAGCCGTAGCTGTACGTGGTCCCACCTCCCGAAGTCGCCACCGACGTCAGCCGGTTGCCCGGGTCGTATCCGTAGGTCGTCGTTTTCCCCGTCAGGTTGTCCTTAGACCACTGGAGAAGGCTGCGGTCGTCGGCGGTGGCGGTGGAGCAGGTGGTGCCGGGTGTGCCGTTGGTGGCGCGGCAGTAGGTGACGTCGAACTGGCGGGTGGGCGAGGTGGCGGGGCCCTGGTCGGCCCAGACTCGGGAGGGGCGGCCGGAGGCGTCGAAGCCCTGGTGGACGTGAGCCTTGTAGATGGTGTGGTTGGCGTCGGTGCCGTACCAGGTGTCGGTGCGGCGGCCGTGGTCGTCGTAGGCGAAGCGGATCTTGGTGGAGGCCGGCGCTGCGGTGACGAGCTGGGTGAGGAGGTTCGCGTCGTCGTAGCTGTAGGTGGCGGTGCCGCGGGCGTCGGCGACAGTAGTCAGGTTCCCTGACTTGTCGTATCCGTAGGTGAGGGTGCCGCCGCCGGAGGTGGCGGTGCGGGTGGCCAGGTGCCCGAGGTCGTCATAGGCGTAGGTGGTGGTGATGTTCCGGCCGTCCTTGGCCGTGGCGAGCCTGCCGTAGCTGTCGTACGTATAGCTCTGGGCGCCGAGGGATCCGCCGGTCACCGGGGTGACGGAGGTGGTCTGGTGGGTGGCGGAGTCGTAGCCGTAGGTGGCGCTGTCGCTGTTGCCCGGGTCGGTGGAGGTGGCGACGGTGCCGTCGCTGTTGTAAGTGACCTTGGCGTTGGCGGCGTTGGCGTCAGTGGTATGGTCGCGCTGCCCGGCACCGGAGTAGTGGTAGGAGCTGCTGTTCGACTGCGCGTCGGTGGACGCCGAGGGCAGGTACTTCGTCCCGGCAGCGGTGTTGCCGTAGAGCGCGGACTGCGACGAACCCGTGGGGGAAGTCGTCTTGGTCAGCGACTCGCCGCCGTTGGCGTCGTACTCGTTCGACGAGGTCGATGCCTCGCTGCCGGACCCGATGGTGCTGGTGGAGGTGTCGAAGTTCGCGGTGTACGTCTTCGACCGGACGTTGCCGTCCGCGTCGGTCGCCTTCAGCACGTGTGCTGTGTCGTCGGTGGTCAGGTCGTAGGTGGTGTGCGGCACCGAGGCGACCGGCTGGGCCTGGTTGGTGTCGGGCGCGTCCAGCAGGGTCTGCGTCGCCGAGGGGTAGGACAGCCGGGTCACCGAGTCGCCGGGCGCACCGGCGGCGGTGTTGTGCTGGGAGACCGAGGCCACTCCGCGGCCGCCGTACGCGAACTCCGTGATGCCGCCGCCGGGGTTGGTGATCGACGTCAGCTTGTGCGCGGTGTAGCCGAAGGACGTGGTGCGGTTGAGGGTGTCCTTGACCGAGGCCAGGTCGCCGCTGCTGTTGACGGTGTAGGTGACGGTGCGGACCGAGCCGTCCGAGGCGGTCTGCTTCAGCGTCGTCACATGACCCGACGCATTGGCGTACACACCGGTCCGCTGCGTGGTGGTGCCCCGCGTCGCCACAATCGAGCCAGGCAGTGCGCCGGAGTAGCCGAGCGTGGTGGCGTTGCCGTTGCGGTCGGTGATCTTCGTGAGTTTTCCGGAGGAGTCGAACGTCTGCTTGGTCTGGCTGGCGTGGTCGGTCAGCGTGTAGGTGCCGTCGCTGTTCTTGACCAGGTCCGCCTTGAACCCGCCCGGCGCCGTGAAGCCGGTGCCGATGGACACGAACAGACCCGTCACCCCGGCCCGGCCCCGGTAGGTCACCGACCCTTCCTCGTGCACGGTCAGCGAGATGTCGTACGGGGTGAGCAGCCACCCGTACCCCGCGGCGGCCGAGGTCGAGGTGAACCCGGATCCCACCGACTCGCTGTTGTAGGAAGCCCCGAGGCCGACATCCCCGTTGATGCCGGGCAGCGTCAGGTCGCTGTGGACACCAGCAGATTGCCCGACGCGACATCCACCTGTGCGGAGACGTGATCACCGGCCGGGAACGACAGCCGCGTCGCCCCCGGCCGCCAGCATCGGCGAGACGTGCGTGTCCTGAAGCGTCGTCAACGCCGAGCACGTCGTGCCCTGGCACGCCTGCACCTGCCAGTCGAACTGCGTACCGAACGGCATCGACACCGGCAGCGTCAGCCGGGCGACCGAGCCCGAAGCGACCGTCACCGTACCGCCGTTGACCAGATCCCACGCCCCGCCCGCGGCATACGTCCCCGCGAAGAACTTCGCCGTGACCTGCCCGCCCGACGAGCTCGACACCTTCGCCGTCAGCACCGGCTTCATACTGTCCACCAGCGCAACAGCCTGCGTCGGAACATCCGGGGCCGCCGCCACTGCCGGCGCCCCCGACGCGATGACCACCCCCGTGGTCACCACACCAACAACCGCTCCCCAGCGGCCGAACACACATCTACGCACCCGCAGCCCACCCCCATCAGAATCAGCGCTCCGCCGTCCGGCGGCACGCCTGAGACATCCTGAGGCAGGCCACGTACGGAACGTTGCCGTCCGGCAACTGATTGCGGAGCGTGACGTCGGTGGCGTTCGGTCATCTCGGGAACATTCCGGCGGTCTGCCAGTAATCCACGGGGCAACAGGGATCCTGCCGGTGGAGTCCCGGACATCGGGACTCATTGACCCAGGATTGAGCCGAGCAACGAGGAGGAGTGACCTTCCTCATGACATGACCCGCGTCATCCGGGGAAAGAAGCGCAGCCATCGGGGCGCCCCCACGGGCATCGAGTCCTCACCGCAGCCGGGCCGACATCGCGGGGCGGCCGAAAGATCCGTGTTATGGCCGGTACCGTCCTGCCGACCACGGGCCAGTGGCCGGGCCACAGGTGCGGCTGCGGGTCAGCGCCACGGCGTGGGCGGGCCTGGACCGCGGGCACGGGATCCTGCGCGGGCGCCGGGCCCCGGGTGACTGCCGCCGGGACCGGCATCCACCCGGGCCGCGCCGTCGAGGTGTGGCTGCCCGGACCGGACGGACGCGCCGTCCAGGAGTTCGACAGCGAGGTGTTCGACCTCTTGGACGGCGGCCTGCTCAGGACCGGACACCCCGCCACCACGCCGCGCCGCGGTCGACACCTGGACGGCCGGACCGGGGGTGCATCGGCGGTCACCGCGGTCTGACTTTCCGGCGCCTGACGGATCGAAGGGGGCGGCTCCTGGTTGGCGACGTGCCCGGCAGGGGTGACGGTGCCCGGTGCGGGACGGGTTGTCCGGTACGAAGCGGTCATGATCCTTTCTTCGATGCGGCGTACGGTCTTCGCCTCCGGTGCCGCTCTGGCCGTCCTGACCTTGCCGCTCGCGGGCCCGGCTGCCGCGGCTTCCGTGCCCACATCCGGCACGGCGGGGGAGACGGTTTCCCTTCCGGCGAGCCAGGCGCTGGCGGCGCTTCCGGTCCGGGCGGAGGACCGCACCGGGTACGAGCGCAGCAAGTTCCGGCACTGGATCGACGCCGACGGCGACGGGTGCTCGACCCGGCAGGAGGTGCTGAAACGGGACGCGCTCACAGCCCCGGTCCAGGGCCCGCGCTGCGCGCTGACCGGCGGCACCTGGCTCAGCCCGTACGACGACATGTACATCGACGACGCGAGCAAGCTCGACATCGACCACCTGGTATCTGCACCTACGGCGAGCTGAGAACGCGATGTCCCAGGTACAGCTGTCGACGGCATGGCGCCCACAGAACTCGCCGCAGGCACGCGCCTTTCCGCTCCTCCTGACACTGGAGCTGTGAGCGCTGACGCCCAGGTTGGCTACCAGTGCTCAGTAATGGTGCCGTCAGCGTTGATCTCCTCGCGTACCGTCGCGGCGTGCCGCTTCCAGACCGGCATCTCCGCTTCCGCAGTCGCACGAAGCCAGTCTGTGAAAGAGGCATGGCTGCGGAAGGGAACGTCGCCGTTCATGCCCTCGGAGTAGGACCAGACCTCGGGGTCTGGCCCGGTGCCGCGCATGAACTCGAACTGGTAACCCTGATGCATGGTGAAGACGCGGTCAGTTGGTTCGAAGTGGAAGGGGGAGTCGTTCTCCTCGAGCAGCTCGCGGGCCGCCTCTCCCAGTCCAAGAACGCGGGAGTAGTAGACGTCTTCCCCACGCATGAATCGACCTGCGCCACCGCCGATCAGCGAGAGGAACTCTCGGTAGGCATCTGCCATCGGAACCTGCTGGTCACGCTCGACCGCCAGCACGGCCTCTGCCGGCAGGCCCCGGATCTGCTCGGGGCGGGCCGTGGTCCCATCGGTGATGGCGTGGACGACAGCGCGAACCCGCTGCGCCGCTGTAAGCCTTCCAGGTTCGTCCCACGCGGTCGGCCATCGCTCCGTCGGAGAAGGTACGGCTGAGCTCTCTTCCCGGCGTCGCTTCCACCACATCTGGCACCTCATGCCCTTTGACGACTCGGTCACAGGCTGTCTACCAGAGCGCGAGGTGCCTGGGTCCGTCAGGCCTCGTAGTGGGCCAGGCGCCTGCGCAGGTCCAGATTCTCACCTTGGGCCACCTCCAAAGCCTTGCGAAGCCGGTCAACCTCTGCCCGATGATCCTGCTGTTGGCGTGTGAGGCGCGCGCTCAGCGCCCGCACCGCAGCTGAGGTTGACCGATCTTCCAAGGGTTCTGTTGGCCTCGTCAGAGTCTGCCCGGCCTTGTCGCGGTGCCGTTCGATCTGGGCGCGTAGGTCCGGGCTTCGATACAGGAAGTCGGTGCTCACCTCGGCCTCCCGGGCCACGGCGGTGAAGCTGATGGGCCTTCCCGCCTTGGCCAGCTGGGCGAGGGCGGCGCGGGCCCGCTTCTCGGTTTCCTCGGTCCGGGCACGGATGGCTTGGCGGAGATGTTCGGGCAGCGGTGTCATGCGGTCGGCTCCTGCGGTGGGGTGGTGGCCGGCAGTTCGGGGCGGTCGGCCGCACCGGCTCCGCGTACCGCCCGCAGTTGCCCGTCCTCGTGGACGCTGACCTGGTCCAGGGCGACGAGAACCTTGGTCAGTGCGCGGGTCTCGGACAGGCGACCGGCGAGCCAGATGTTGTCCTCACCCATCGGCTCGCCGTGGCGAACGGTGAACTGGGTCTGACGCCGGGTGATCAGCGCCTCCGACTGTTGAAGCTGGTGTTGGAGTTCCTCGCGATGGCTGGCATCGGTGACGAACTTGTCGCAGCTCAGGCAGGCGTTTCCCTTCGAACAGACTTGCCGGGGCGGCAACATGCACCAGCCGTTCGGCAGAACCCGGTCAGCGCGCTGGTCCAGGTGCAGGAGGTCGTAGAGGTCGCTCGGATCGACCTCGGCGGTCCGGCCGTCGGCCGTCACCTTCTTGTAGCGCAAGAACTCGCGCTCGGCCGTCACCGCCAGGGTCTTGGCGTAGTGCATGGTCATGGTCGGAGTGATGTGGCCCAGGTAGCGCATGACGACGTGGATCGGCACCCCGGCGTTGATCAGGTCGGTCGCCCGGGTGTGCCGGGAGGTGTGGGTCTTGGACACCTTGACGGGGCGGCCGACACTGTCGGTGATGGCCAGCTCCTCGGTCAGCACGCCAAGTCGACTGTGGAACGTCGCCGAAGCGTAGGGCCTCTTCCCGAGCCGGTTGTTCTTGGTCTGCAGGAAGAGATACGGCGGGTCCGTTCCCTCTGGGGCGCCCTGCGCGGCGATGAACTCGCGGGCCCACTTCTGCTGGAGACGGCCCCGGTACAGGTTGCAGAAAATGTAGGCATCATCCCAATCGTCGAGTTCGACGTCGGCGCCGGCCTCGCACAGCGCCCACACCCAGTCCCCGTACAGCCGGTCCAGGGATGAGCCGACGAAGACGCGTCGGTAGCCGCTCTTGGCCCGCAGACCGTGCGGATGGTCCTCGCGGTGCACCACTTCGACCTGGGCGGTGGTACCCGTGCCGGTCTTCCAGTCCCGGTGCCGCAGCCCCAACGCCTCGCCCAGCCGCAGACCGGTCTCCTCCAGCAGCGTCCACAGCAACCGGTACCGCAACTCACCCGACCAGGCACCGACAAACCGGATCCCACAACGCCTCCGACTCGCGCAGTGACGCCATCTGCCCTGGCAGAAGAACAGGGACGGGCTTCACCCGGACCCGGACCTTCACGACACTCGAATGCCGGCCCTGCTTGCGGGCCACATGCTCCAGGAACGGCAGATAGTTGCCCGGCCTGGCATGTACCGTCTCGTACAGACGGCCCGCGACCTCGACCCCACGTGCGGCCTGGTAGCGGTAGAAGCCCAGCACCGCCCGGACCCGACTCGCCACCGTCGCATCGGCCGCCCTCTCCGCGGCGCGCAGCGGGACGACGGCCTCCGCGACCCCACCGCGACGCAACTGCCCTACGAACGTGCCGAGTTCGGTCACGCCGACCGTGTCCCATCCCTGCGAGCGCTGCTCCAGGAACGACCACCACAGCGCCAGGCCCCGGGCATAACTCCTGATCGTGTTCGGTGACCGGTCCGTCCCCCGCAGGTACTCCAGATACTGCTCAGCCGGCTCCGCGACCCGGAAGTCACCCGCGACCACCGTCCACGTCGGCCCGGCCCCGGTCGCCACCCGTTGGGTGCTCGCCACCACATCCCCCTGCCTGTCATCACTGTCAGCGGCAAATAGCCGCTGCACCGGATAACGCAACGCTCACAGAAAGGAAACCGGGCAATCGCCCTCTGTCACGGATGTCAGCGGCAGGCACGTGAGGGGGCGGATAACACCTGGTGCCGCTCGCCGAAGCCTGGGACAGCGGTGCCTCGGCCTGGACGCCCAAGGAACGACAGGACTACGCGAACGACTTGGGGGACCCGCGGGATCTGGTCGCGGTCTCCGCGAAATCCAATCGGTCCAAGGCCGACAGGGACCCGTCGCAGTGGCTGCCGCCGGCCGCCGGTTACCGCTGCACCTACGTCACCGACTGGATCGCCGACAAGACCCGGTGGGGCCTGGACATCGACACCGCCGAACAGGAAGCGCTCGCCCGCACCCTCGCCGACTGCCCTGACACTGTCATCACCGTGACCACAGCCCGGTGACCGCCGGTCTCTGGCCGCTGCCCTGCTTGAGGATTCGGCGGCTGGTCCTCCGGGCGGCGTAGCAGGCCGTGCCCTCCCGGTTCGGCGGTCGTTGGCCCGGCCATGAAAAAGATGATCATGCGCGGGGCGCTGACGGCCGCGGCGGTGGCTTTGGCCGCCACGGCCGGTGCCACTCCCGCCTTCGCGGACAACGACAGCAACTTCGGCAGCGGCGTGAACGCCGCGAACAACTGGAACTTCACCGCCGCCGCGGTGTGCCTCCAGGAAGTCGCGGTCGTCCCGGTGCTGGGCGACTACGTCAGCGACCACGCCAACAACTGCTCGAACGGCAACGTCATCGACCACACCGCGAGAGCCGTGCAGGGAGTGGAAGGAGATGTGACCAGCGACCTGACCGGCCACTGACACTGATCCGTTTCCGCCGGGCCTGGTGCGCAGCTGGGATCCGTCGGCCACCGTTCCCCTCACCTGACAGCAGTCCGTGAGGGGAACGGCGTGGTCGCCAGCGTGCCGACTACCGGCGGGCGTTCGGCCGGCGGTGGGTGCGGCGGCCGCGCGTGGGCTGGAGTTCGCGCAGGGCGGCGCGGATCTGTGGTGCGGTCGGTGCGGGGCGGCCGTGTGCGGCGAGGCCGTCGAGGAGGTTGTCGACCAGCCGCGTCAGGTGGTCGATCCTCGGCTTGCGCCTCATGGTCGTCTCCTTCGGTCGGGGTAGCGGGGGCCGGTTGCTGCCCCCGTCCATGGGCCGCCCGTGACAACCGGCGGCGCTTCCCGATGGCGATGAGTGCCTGTTTTCGATCCCGGGTTTTGAGTAGCTTTGTGCCCTAGGCTTGTTGGGTGTCCGAGGACGCCGGGCAGGCTGTGGAGCGGGTGTGTGAGGGGTGTGGGGTTCGGCTGCGATCGGACGCTCCGCCTCGGACGAGGTTCTGCTCAACGTCGTGTCGTTCCAGGCAATGGCGTCGCGACCTGCGGTTGCGCAAGCGGGTGGCTGCGGAACTGGGTGGTGCCGGCCGGGCTGTGTGTCCCGAGTGCGGAGCCGCTTGGGTCGTGGGGGTGGACCGCCGTTCGAATGCGGTCTACTGCTCGCGGCGGTGCGTCACGAGGGCCTGGCGGGCCCGGAAGGAATCGTTCGGCGAACGGTCACAGTGACCGCAACGCGAACGCATCCGGGCCGCATGTTCGGTCGGAACCCGGTCATTTACGGTCATTAGTTGTGATCTTCGTATTTCCGGTCTGACGCTCGATCGGAGAAGCGGGCCGGGTCATGCCACGGCCGCGGGGCCGTGCGCCGGCCCCGCGGTGGGTGGTGAAGGCCATGCCCGAAGAGATCAACGACGCCGACACGGTCGGCAGCGTCAGCGCGACACGGTATGCGGAGATCGTCGCTGACTTGCGGAAACAACTGGAGACAGCCGGTCGCATCCAATTCGCGGTCGGTGACTGCGCGCTCGAAGTCGAGCCGATGCGCGAGTTCGGCGGCCAGGAGCGAAGCGATTCACTGTTCACGGTCAAGGACTCGCTGTTCCGCCTGTCCGAGGACATCGGGCTGTCCTACGCGACGGTGGACAAGGCCCGGCGGACGGCGTCGAGGTGGCCGAAGGACCGCCGGGTGTCAGGGGTGTCCTTCACCGTCCACCAGATCCTGGCGTCCATCGCCGACGACGAGGAACGATTCGCCACCATCCTCACCCTGCCCGAGGGCAAATCCCGCTGGACGCCTGACCAGGCCAACCGCAGGGTCGGCCGACAGGTCGTCAAGCCCGTAACTCCGCAGGAGAAGGTCAGCGCGATCCACACTCTGGCCACCGACGAGGAGGTCGCCGCGACCGTCACCAGCGACCTGCTGCGCCGCCCGACGGTGGTCGCGCAGGTCAAGCAGGAGGACAAGGTCCGGGTCGTGGAAGAGCTGACCCGCGACGACCACGTCGCCGCGAAGGTCACCACCGGCCTGCTGCGGCGCCCGGATGTCGCGTTCCGCGCGATGTCGGACGACACCGCCCGCCACCAGGTCAACCACGCCCAGGTCGAGCGGGGCCGCCAGGCCCGCGAGCACTTCGAGGACACCAGCCCAATCGCCCCGGCGGTGAAGAACATGGACCGGACAGTGGAGTTCCTGGACCTGGTCACCGCCTGCCACGCGTTCGTCGCCGCAGCCGACCGGGTCGTCCCCGGAATGCGCGACCGGCAGCTCGGCGACGACGAACGCGTCATCATGCACGAGAACGTCGCCCGCGTGAGGGCGACGCTGGACTGGATCGAGACCGCGGTCGACACCGGCAAGGTCGACGTCGACGGCGAGCTGGCCAAGCTCCTGCAGGGTGAATAACCGATGCCCCGTGCCTCCGCGCGCAGGTCGCCGGCGGCCCAGCGGCACGCCGACACCGTCCGGTTCGTGCTCTTCGAAGCACGGCCGGCCGGTCTGACCTTTCCCCAGTTGGTCAGATCCAGCGAGCTGTCACCCAGCCAGACCCGATCCGGCCTGGCCTGTCTGCGCGACATCATCACCGAACGCGGCTGGCCACCGCTGATCTGGACCCTCAAGGACGGCTACAAGTTCTGCGCCGACCCCTCCGAGCTCCAGGCATACGAGGTCGCGGTCATCCGCGGCAAGCTCACCGAGATCCGCCGGTTCATCACCGGCACCGTCGCCCCGCACGCCGTCCTCCAGCCCAAGGGCCGGTGGATCAAGCACCTGAACACCCAGCTCAACTCGGTGGAGTCCACGCTCGACGTTATCGCCGACTTCACCGACGCATGACCGGCCCGGACCGCAGTCTGCCTGGGGGCACGGCGGTCCGGACCCCTGACCTGGAGGAGGGATCGTTGCCGCGGCCACGCTGCTACCCCTCCGACACCTGGGACGACGAGTGGGCGCTGATCGAACCGCTGCTGCCTACGCCGGCCTGGGAGACCGCGACCGGCGGGCGCCCGGAGAAGCACCCGCGCCGGGAGATCGTGGACGCGATCCGCTACGTCGTCGACACCGGATGCAAGTGGCGGGCCCTGCCCAAGGACTTCCCTCCCTGGCGGACCTGCTACGGCTTCATGGCCCGCTGGGCCGCCGCCGGCGTCATCGGCCAGATCCGTGACGAGCTCCGCAAGCGGATCCGCCGCGAGATGGGCAAGGCACCGGGGGCGGTGGCCACCGTCATCGACTCCCAGTCGATCAAGGCCGCCGAAACCGTCGGCAAGGACTCCCGCGGCTACGACGGCGGCAAGAAGGTCAACGGCCGCAAGCGGCACCTGGTCGTGGACACTAAGGGCCTGCCCCTGTTCGTCATGGTCACCCCGGCCGACATGACCGACCGCAACGCAGCGAAGGAAGTCCTGTTCCGGCTGCGGCTGATGCACCCCGAGATCACCATCGTCTGGGCCGACTCCGCCTACGCCGGACAACTCGTGACCTGGGCCAAGACCTACCTCAACCTGACGATCAAGACCGTCAGCCGCCCGAAGAACACCCCCGGCTTCGTCGTCCTGCCCCGCCGCTGGGTAGTCGAACGCTCCCACGCCTAGGTCATGCACGCCCGCCGGCACGCACGCGACTACGAACGCCTCATTCAGCACTCCGAGTCGTTGATCACCTGGGCCGCGATCACCCTGATGACCAGGCGCATCACCCGCCGAAGCTCCCGCAGGAGCGGACAGCCCGCCTCCCGCGAAGCCCACCGAGACTGATCACTGCGGCACTGACGGTCAGCAGACCCACCAAGAGGCCACCGGGCCCTCTAGCAGGTCCAATTGTCGCACCGGCACGCCGACTCCATAGGCGGCTCTGGCCGGACGGGCCAGATCACTAGGCTTCCTGCCATGGCCAACGATCTCGGATTCACCTGCTCGTGCTGCGGCGAGCACCACTTGGAGCTGCCGATGAACTACACGGCGCCCGCCCCCTACGTCTGGGATCCGACCTTCGCCGACGCCCCCGACTGCCTGCTCTCCCCGGACCAGTGCGTCATCAAAGCACAGCACTACTTCGTCAAGGGCATGATCGACATACCGGTCACCGACAGCGACGATGTGTTCTCCTGGGGCGTCTGGATCTCCCTCAGCCGCGAGAACTTCTCCCACGCGACGGACCTGTGGGACACACCAGGACGCGAGTCCGCGAATCCGTACTTCGGATGGCTGGCCACCGAGTTGCCCCTCTACTCGCCCAGCACCATCAACCTGAAGACCCACGTCCACACACGGCCTGTCGGTGAGCGCCCTACATCGAACTCGAACCCACCGACCATCCCCTGGCCATCGAGCAGCGCACCGGCATCACCCTGAAGCGCGTCCGCGAGATAGCCGAAGCCGTACTGCACCCCACCGACTCTGAATCCGGATGACTTGCGATCTGACGCTGGCCTAGCGTTCCACCCATGACCTCCCTGGACAGCGACACCGACGACAAGCCCGGCATCACCATTCGCTGCCAGGACAACCCGGCCGTCGGCGTGAAGTTCTGCGATCGGTTCAGCTTCGACGAAGACTCCGTGCACTATGCCGTCGAGCTGTGGGCTCCTGGTCTTGCCGCTCGTGTCAACGAGGTCGTGGCCTGGACTTGGGACAGCGATCTCGTCCCGTTCCTGGAGGAACTGGCCAGAGACTACCGAGGCTGGAACGGCGAGCGGGCCTGGCAGACCAACGACCAGGACTTGGCAGTAACGGCGGTCTTCCGTTCCGGAGGCCACGTCGGGCTGACCTGGACACTGCGCCCCTGGCCGAAGGCCGCCGGCGGCTGGACCGCCTCGGTGACCACATGGTTGGAAGCCGGCGAGCAGATGACCTCGCTGGCGTCCGACATCCAGCAATTCCTCGACGGCGCACAGCCGTGACCGCCGATCTGCGCGTCACCTGGACTCTGGACGGGCACGGTTGGGCCGACTGCGTCGTCGAGGCCCCTCAGACGAGGGGCGAACTCACCTCGTCCTACATCACCGGCACTCCTGAGGATCTCCTAACGGCGGTGGCCCGCCTGGTTGCCGGAGAGACCGAGACCCGCGCTCAGTTCGAGTCCGAGCCAACCGCCTACCGATGGGTCTTCTACCGCGAGGACGATGACGTTTGGATCCGGGTGCTGGAACTGCCCAACGGGAGCGACCACGACAACAGAGGGACCGAGGTCTGGTCCGGCCAGACCGACATCGACCGGCTCGCCCGAGCCATGATCCGCTGCTTCGACGAGGTGGCGCGGACCTACGGCGAGAGCGGCTACCGCGGGAAGTGGGGAGAGCACTTCCCCAGAGCCGAGCTCAAAGCCCTCAGGCGGCTCTGGCACTCTCGTGAACGCCCCGAAGACGTATGAGCTGGACACCGCTCACTGCTCAGGTTGAGTGAGACGAACGGCCCCGCCCTGTCTCACTCAACCTGAACTATCCCAGGCCGGGGTGGCCCACCTCTACGGAGACTGGTCAACGCCGACAGCCGCAACCCGCAACAGCGAGGCGATCCCCGCAAGTTCGAATTCTGACCTGGGAAAACGCCAAGGTTCCAACGATGTTCCTGTCATGAACGACTCACAAACAGGCACTTAACTTGTTTTTTAACGACCGTGTCGGTTCGGCGAGTTGAGGGCCTTCTGACCAGCGAGGGCCGGGACGACAGCAGTGCGGCCTTGGTGTGATCATGTGCGTTGTCGAGACGCTGTTGATCATGCCAAGGCCGCGAGGGTGAGTCTGCTGCACGACGCTGTACGCGTCGAGTCCCTGACCGTGTTGTCCCGGTTCCGGACCGACTTCTATGACTGTCTGACCGCCTGCGCGGACGCGCTGTTCGAGCTGGCAGACGCCGTGCTGTGCACGGACGGGCCGGTGCGGTCGCTGGTCGACGTCGCTCTGGCGCCGGAGCACCGCCGGGGTCACGGTTCCCTCTACGCGGGCCTGAACCGCGGCGGGCTCGATGTCGGCCGACTGCGGCGGGTTCTGGCCGGGGTGCCGCTGCCGCGGGCGGCCGACGGGCGGCTGGTCCTGGCCGTGGACGTCTCGCCGTGGCTTCGACCCGACGCCGGGACCGTGCCGGACCGCTCGTTCTGCCACACCTACGGCCGCGGCAACGCCAAGCACCAGATGATGACCGGCTGGCCGTACTCGGTCGTCGTCGCGCTGGAGAGTGGCCGCACTTCCTGGTCCGCGATCCTGGATGCGGTCCGGCTCGCTGCGGGCGCGGATCTGGCGGCGGTCACCGCCCGCCAGGTCCGTGAGGTGATCGAACGGCTCGTCGCGGCGGGCCAGTGGACCGAGGGTGATCCGGACATCCTGATTGTGCTGGACGCAGGCTACGACGCGCCGCGCATCGCCTACCTGCTGTCCGGTCTGCCGGTCGAGGTCCTGGGCCGGACCCGTTCGGACCGGGTGATGCGGCGCCCGGCGCCCTCGCGGGAGGAGTTCTACCGGGCCCACCCGAAGGGCGGGCGGCTACCCAAGCACGGCGGAGAGTTCGTCTTCGGCGACCCCGCCACCTGGGGCCAGGAACAGACCGTCACGGTCACCGACACCCGCCTCTACGGCAAGGCCACCGCCCAGGCGTGGGACCGGCTGCACCCCAGGTTGACCCAGCGGGCCGCCTGGCTCGACCACGACGGCCCGCTGCTGGTCATCGAGGGCACCGTCATCCGCCTGGCCGTCGAACACCTGTCCTCCGGCGGGGTGAACAAGCCGGTCTGGCTCTGGTGGTCACGCACCGGCGCCACCCCTGCCGACATCGACCGCTGCTGGCAGGCGTTCCTGCGACGCTTCGACATCGAGCACACCTTCCGCATGCTCAAACAGACCCTCGGCTGGACCCGGCCCCGACTCCGCGACTCGGCCGCCGCAGATCGCTGGACCTGGCTGATCATCGCCGCCCACACCCAACTCCGCCTCGCCCGCCCCCTCGCCACCGACGTGCGGCGGCCCTGGGAGAAACCGGCGCCACCGCACAAACTCACGCCCGCTCGCGTCCGGCGCGGGTTCCGGAACCTCCGCACGAGAACGGGTTCGCCGGCCGGTGCACCGAAACCCACCACACCCGGCCCCGGACGCCCGCCGGGCTCGAAGAACCGCCGGCCGGTAGCACGGCACGACGTCGGACGTGTCCTGGCCACCGGTGAGGCATATGCCCGCCCGGCCCACCACCAAAAAGGAACTAAGCCGCGCCGCCAGCCGGACTACGCTCCCGCCGGTGACCACACATCCGAACAACGAAGCCGCCGTCCAGCAGTGGAACACCATGCCCCGCGAGGCAATGGAGGCGATGGAGCCGGACGGCGACTTCGCCAAACGCCATCTGATCAACCCGGTGCTGCTGCGCATGCTCGGTGACGTGCGGGGCCGACGCGTCCTGGATGCCGGATGCGGCCAGGGCTACTTCAGCCGCATGCTGGCCACTCGCGGCGCCCACGTCGCCGGCGTCGAGCCCACCGACGCGATGTTCACCTACAACCAGGAGAAGGAGCTTGCCCTCCAGCAGGGCATCCACTACATCCAAGCCGACCTGACCCGGCTACCAGACCTGGGCAGCGGGTACGACGCCGTCGTCTGCAGCATGGTGCTGCCCGCCATCCCCGACTGGAAGCCCGCCATGCGAGCTTGCGTGCAAGCCCTGCGACCTGGCGGGCTGTTCCTGTTCTCGGTCAACCACCCCGCCTTCGAGCAACTGCTCGCCACCTGGCGCAAACATGGGGAGTACCGCCTGCGCCGGTACCTGGAGGAGTACGAGATCCGCCTCACCCACGCAACCGACTTCCACCGGCCGATCTCGGCCTACCTCAACGAACTGGCCGCGCTCGGATGCCGACTGCGCGAGATCGCCGAGCCGGGCCTCGAACCCGACATCGCGCGGGAGACAGCGGACACCGAACCCGGCATCGAGAGCTACGTCCACCTCCCCAACTTCTTGATCGTCGCAGCCGAGCATCCATGAGGGCGGAGGTTAAACGACAAGCTAAAGCAGTAAACAGGCTCGTTCACCTGGCCGCTGTCCGCAGGGCATCGGCCGGACCGTACGGGCATAACGACTGACCAACACCCAGCCCGCACACCGCCCGCCAGCAGCGGCGCGGGGGCAGATCCACGAGGGCCTGGAGCGGGCGGAGTTCACCCGGAAGCGATGTAACGCCCCTCCCACCTCGGGGCACCGCAACGGCGCTGCACCTCATACGCACAGCGCCGCGTTCCTGGGTAGCAACTTAGCCGGGCTACTTCTCTGTTCGCCCTCCACTCCCAGACCCGGGCAAGCGTCCGGGAGGCCATAAACAGAGCGCTGCGTGAGCAGGGGGCTCGCGCGAGACCCCTGCTCACCGAACGTTGGTGGTCAAGGTTTCGATAGTCCAAATTCCAACAAGAACACATCGGAAGATGCAAAAAATCAAGCCAAGCACGGGGAACGATAAATTGATGCAACCACCATGAAGAGGCAGGTTGGCGGATGAAACGGAGGCAGTTGTTCCGAATCGTCATCTAGCCAAATGACGCCTTCACCTTGTGTGATCGAGTCGCTTGTCACTAACTTCTTCCGAGTCATACACGCCCCGCCGCACAGAGGGTTAATTCAGCAGGCGGAGACAAGGAGAAGAATGATTTCGACTCGCACCATCCTCAAGGGAAGCGTCGCCCTGCTTTTGGCGGTCCCGCTCACAGGACTCGCCACAAATGCTTCCGCAACTTCGACGCCGGGCACCAAGATCTCAACTGAGATAGTTGGCCCGCAGGTTAATATCGGATGCGACGCTTACATCGAAGACCCGTTCTTCGTTGTAAGCGGCGGCCCTCTCTACGGGTCGAGTTGGATCACCAAATGCACTAGTCCCGCCCCGGATGCGTGCCGTGTGACAACTGACCTGGAAAAGGTCTTTCCCACGGGCACGATAGCAACCGTGGCCCACGGAGATTCGGGGTGGGGCCCCTGCACCCCGAACAAGAAGATCAACACAAAACCTTACGGGTGCCCGAGCGGCCGGGGTAACGCAAGTTACCAGGTACTTTCTACCCTGACGATCCAGGTTGGCGCTCAAGTCGCCGGAACTCCTCACTACGGAAACAAGGTCACCAGGCCCTGCGAGTGAGACGTTCTCAACGGCCGTCACGGAGCTGAGAGAGGGGTGCGGCTTGGAGATACGGGCAAGTTCCGCCCGGCCGCACCCCAACAGCCGTTCACGCAATCTACGGCATGACCCGTCAATAATCTTAGAAATCCTCGGTCCTCACGGAATGGTGATCCTGGCGGAGTAGGAAACACCGGAAATCTGAGGCTCCACGCCTTCCCAGAATTGATCTTCGGACTTCCGACTCCCTGACATTCTTGATTCTGCTTCTTTTACTTCGTGGTCGCCGGATTCGACAAAGAACTCGTTCCCCTCCGGATCCGACATGGTGACCTGGCCGATCCCCCATCCCTGGTGAACTTTTTCGATGACGGTGGCGCCTAAACCGGTAAGACGTCTGACTTCGTCAGAAAGCGTCCCTGTGTCCGGAGCGAGCCGGAGAAGAAACGGGCCCCGTGTAGGTCGATCACCACTGACTTCGGTGAAAAAAAGGGCGCACCCATCTCCTGTGCCGGGAAGTTTGATCAGGCAATTCTCTTTTTGAACCTCGGAGAGGCCAAGCGCGGCGCGCCAGAATTTAGCTTGCATCAGTGGACTGCTACATTCCACTACGATATGACGGATCGACATGGAACCAAACATATCCCAGTGCTGCGGTGACGAGCGGGCACCGGAGGAAAGCCCTGGCCAGGTGGGGGGCTGACGGCAGAGCAGCACGACCTGCGCCTCCGACCTCTGCCGTTGAGTCGACTGAGCGATGCCGAGACCGGACACCGTGAGGTGGTGCCCGATGTGAGTCTTATGTTCTCTAAGTAGCTATTTGAAGTTTTCATGGCTATTTTTCAGAGTGAAATGGTCGGCGCCGGGATTTTCGGAAGAGCCGGGTCGACCACCCCGCGCCCCGCAGGGGCGACATCCGTTCTTCGGCCACGGCAGAATCGGCGGGGTGAGTTCTTCTCCCGCGCAGCCGGTTGTTGACGTCGACGACCCCACAACCTGGCCCGCGCCTTTCGCCGACGTCGTGCGTCGGCTCGCGGACGACGCGCACCTCGATGACGTGACCCTTTCGGTGGATCTCGACCTGTACGACGAGGAGGACCAGGCGCGCCGGCTGCTGAGCGGGTGCCTGGTCCGGGCGCGGCACTGCACGCGGTTGCTCGACTACGAGGACGACGCCGTCCGTGCCCAGGGACTGCGGCTCCTGACCGTCGACCTCGTCAACGAGCGGCTGGACCAGGCGTACGAGCGCGGGCTGTTCACCGCCGAAGAACACACCCTCATCCGGGAGAAGAACTGCCTCACCCCCCAGCCCAGCCGGTGGGGGAGACGAGCTGATCAGGTGTGTTTCACCCTGTCCGAGGCCGCGATGGTGCACAACGTCGACAGCGGCGAGCGGCTGCTGACCTTCTGGGGCGGCGAGGCGATCTACTGGCTGTACTGCGAGACCCACCCGGAGATCGGACGGAAGCTGCGCACCATGGGCAGGCCGACGATCGTCACCGCGCTGCTGGACCTGTCCGACCCGGGGAAGCACCGTATCTATAAGTCGCTGATCAACACCTTCGTCGGGAAGGCGCTGGGCAACGAGGAGGTCGATGCCGACGTTCTGTACTTCGAGCCCGTCCCACCCGAGCGCATCGAGTCCGTCGTGCACCCCGGGGATCCCAAGTACGACCGCTTCCCCGCACTCCGACGCACCTGACGATCCGCTTCGGCCAGCGGTATACCAACTCGTCCCGGTGACAAGGCATACGGCGCTACCGTGGACGGACCAAAGCTTCTGGAGTCGAAGATGAGCGAGCTTGAACACGACGAAGCCGCCCCGACACCGGCGCCCGGCCGGGAGGCGCTGACACCGGACGGCGCGGAGGCGCTGCGCGCGTACGCGGCCCGCACCCGTGAGGACGCCGACCGCCTGGCCGCCGTCCTTGAGGACATCGCGCTCAACGGTCTGCCCGACCCCGCGACCTGCACACCGTGGGAAGAGCTGCGGGAACGCAAGCTCGCGCAGCTCCACGCCGCGCGCGGCCACGTCGCCTGATGCCGCGCCACTCCCGTCCGCGGGCGAGGATCACGTTCTCCGAGTCGGCGGAGAAGCAGATCGAGGCCCTGACCGACGAAGCCGAGCTGCTCGCCCTGGACCGCGCCCTGGCGGTGCTGTCCGTCGACCCCGACGCCGGCACCCCGATCCCCGGCTCGCATCCGGGTCTGCGCGACTACCGCGACGACGTCGACGACGTCCGCGTCGTCTACTTCGTCACCGCGCTGCGGACCATCATTATCTGGGGTTGCGCAGGTCTTTATGCAGTTCACAGGCATGCGATGGTGTGATGCACGTTAGGTACGGCCTGCTGGCAGAGCGATTGAGTGCGCGTCTCACCGGGATGTCCGCGATCTTGATCAGTGCCTGGAACGCCCAAGAAGTGCGTTCCGCAGAACCCAGCGGATGGATCAGTAGGTGACACTGATTCGACGTGCTGGGCCGTCGACTCGGATACGACCGCCGTAGGGGATGACGATCTGCGGGTCTGTGTGGCCCAGGTCGACGTCGAACACCGTCATCGTGTCGGGGGCGTACTGGCTGAGTGCCCGCAGGACGGCTTCGCGCTGTTGCTGCCGGAAGTCCGTTCGCTCCTGGACGGTCAGCCGTTGTTCGAATGACCAGCTCTTGGCCCGGCCCATCAGTAGCGCCGGGAACTGGCGGAGGAGTCCGCGTTCGCCCATGTTGCGCAGAATTCGGTAGACCTCCTCTGCTCCCGGCATTTCTTCGGATGTCTCCAGGAAGAGGACGTTGCCGGAGTAGGTGTCGGCCTGTTGTATTTCGCGGTTGGCCATCAGCAACCAGGACAGGATCTCCAGGTTGCCGCCCCAACTGCTCCCTTCGATTACCCGGTCAGCGTTGTTCCAGGTCCATCCCCCGGCGGGTTCCATCTCCGGTTCGGCTTCGAACGTCTGCGGGTCCTCCCAGGAGCGGTTGACGTCTCCGGAAGCTTTGGAGGGCGTGAGCTCGTACTCGCCCGACGTGAACAGGGCCGCCCGGAGGGATTCTTCGGTCAGCGGGTGCATAGCGCCGGGCCGTCCGAGCTCGACCATTACCGAACCACCGTGGTAGCCGACGATGCCTAGGTTCCGGAGGAAAATCAGCAGGTTGGTGTTGTCGCTGTAGCCGAAGAAGGGCTTGGGGTTGGCGCGGAGAAGACCGCGGTCGAGGTGCGGGAGCACGCTGATCTGGTCGTCGCCGCCGATGCTGGAGATCACTGCTTTGACCTGGGGGTCGGCGAAGGCCGCGTGGATATCGGCGGCGCGTTCTTGTGGGGTCGCGCCCATCTGGCGAGTCGTGGGGTACTCCACCGTCTCCAGCCCGAAGTCATGCTGGAGCCTGCGTAGTCCCAGTTCGTAGGGCATGGGCAGGAGCCCGGGCAGGCCGGACGAGGGGGAGAGGACCGCAACGCGATCTCCAGGGTGGGGCTTGGCGGGGTATCGGAGGGTCGTCATCGGGTGATCGTAGTCGTCAACGGCTCCGCCGCCGCAGGGCTTTTCTCGGGGTGCCATCGGCTGGCCGTGACGCACTGGATCAGGGACGATTCTCGTTGCGGATCATGCGGCGGAGGCTGGTGCGGGCGGCGGCGAGGTCATCTTCGAGCTCGGCGACCCGCTGCTGCAGTTCCGCATTCTGAGTGGTCGCTTGCCGTTCTGCCGTGGACAACCGGAGGTTCTCCTCCGCGAGCTCGTTCACGCGGTCGACCAGGTCGTGGTTGCCGAGCTGTTCGACCTGCTGTCCCAGATGGGTGCGGGCTTGTTGCCGCAGCTGGCCGTTCTCGGTCCGGAGCCGCTTGATCTCCTGTCGAGCGAGAAGCAGATCGGTCTGCTCGCTGGTGGTGGAGACCTTCCGCCCGCTCTGCTGGTCCTGGTGGCCTTGGGCACCCTGGCGGGCCCGTGCCTGATCGATGCGTTCACGCAGGCCAGGGGCATAGACGAGCCAGCTGGAGACGCCGGCTTCCCGGGCGACCGCGGCAAAAGTGACGGGGCGCTTGTCCCGGAGCATGTCCTGGACAGCCTTCAGGACGCGTCCCCGCTTGTCTGCACTGTCCCGCTGACGTGCGGCTTTGAGGACCTCAGCAGGTGTCCGAGAAGACTTCTGGGATGTCTCAGCAGGAATCTGAGGCCTCCTCGCGGATCACGGTCAGCGGCAGCAGCTTGTGGTCCCGAGTGGCCCGGACCTTCCGCAGGATCGAGCTGGCCTCCTCGATCTCCTCGCGCTCGTCCTGGGGGAGCTTGCAGAGCCGGTCGCGCATCGTGTCGGCGACGGTCGTGAACACGGTGATCTTATGGCGTGCCGATGATCATGGTTTTTTTGATCTTGGTTGTGCTGGGGTTGTGCAGTTGTTTCGGGTGGATGAGCGGGGGCGGGGTGTGGCC
>NZ_JBIVIV010000012.1:0-329967 GCF_044749865.1 Streptomyces sp. NPDC088910 | reverse complement strand
GCACCACCACCACCGAACTCGACGCCTCCCTCCCCTACGCCTCCACCCTCTGCGGCGCCTGCTACGACGTCTGCCCCGTCGCCATCAACATCCCCGAAGTCCTGGTGCACCTGCGTGAACGCGTCGCCGAAGGCGCCACCACCACCCAGGACGGCCAACGCGTCACGATCAAACCCGCCAAAGGCCACGCCGCCGAACGCGCCACCATGCGCGCCGCCCGCTGGGCACTCGACCACCCCGCCCTCATGCGCCAGGGCCAGCGCCTCGCCACCCGCACCCGACACCTCCACCCCCAACGGCTCCCCGGACCCGCCAAAGCCTGGACCGCCACCCGCGACCTCCCCACCCTCCCCCCGCAGACCTTCCGCGACTGGTGGCAGAAAAACCAACCAGCCAACCACCCCCAGACCGAGGAGAACGGCCAGTGACCTCCCGCGACACCGTCCTCACCCGCATCCGCAACGCCCTCGCGGACGTCCCCCGCGACGACCGCCCGCACGACACCCCTCTCACCAGGGACTACCTGCACACCCACGCCGACCGCACCCCGCAGGAGACCGCGACCCTCCTCGCGGAGAACCTCACCGACTACCGGGCCCACGTCCACCACACGGACGAGACCGGACTGCCCGCGACCGTCGCCCGCCTGATCGCCGAGCGCGGCAGCCGCAGCGTCGTCACCCCGCAGGGCCTGCCCGCGCACTGGCTCGACGCGATCGGCCCGGACACCGAGCGGCACACCGACCGGCCCGAGCAGACCACCTACGACCTCGACGCGATCGACACCGTGATCACCGGCTGCGCCCTGGCCATCGCCGAGACCGGCACCATCGTGCTCGACACCTCCCCCGACCAGGGCCGCCGCCGGATCACCCTCGTCCCCGACCACCACATCTGCGTCATCACCCCCGCGCAGATCGTCGCCTCGGTCCCCCAGGCCCTCCCCCGCCTGGCCCCCACCCGGCCCCAGACCTGGATCTCAGGCCCCTCCGCCACCAGCGACATCGAACTCGACCGCGTCGAAGGCGTCCACGGCCCCCGCACCCTGGACGTCATCATGGTTGTGTGATCGCACAAACGAGGCGGACAGCTGGATCATGCGGCTTATGCAATGCGCCAGGAGACTTATCCCTCGCAGATGCGTCACTATGATCGTCACAATGACCTGGTGCGCGGCAGAGAGAGAGTTCCTGTGATGATCCGTACCGAACGGCGCCGCGGCATGGTGGCGGCCGTCGGCGGCGCCGCCGTACTGCTGGCGCTCACTGCCTGCTCGTCCTCGGACAAGGGTTCCGACGCCTCGTCCTCGTCCCCCTCCGCCTCGTCCTCCGCTTCCGCGTCGGCGACCACGCCGAAGGTCACCGGTTCCGTGACCGTGTTCGCGGCGGCGTCGCTGAAGGAGTCCTTCACGACGCTCGGCAAGCAGTTCGAGGCCGCGTACCCCGGCACGAAGGTGACGTTCAACTTCGGCGGCAGCGACGTGCTCGCGGCCAGCATCACCTCGGGCGCGCCCGCTGACGTCTTCGCGGCGGCCAGTACGAAGACGATGAAGATCGTCACCGACGCCAAGGACGCGGCGGGCACTCCCGCCCCCTTCGTGCGCAACCAGTTGGAGATCGCGACGCTGCCCGGCAACCCGGACAAGATCGCGTCGCTGAAGGACCTGACGAAGTCCGGCCTCAAGGTCGCGCTGTGCGCGAAGACGGTGCCGTGCGGGGCCGCCGCGCAGACGGCGCTGACCGACAGCGGGCTGAAGCTGACGCCGGTCAGTTACGAGCAGGACGTGAAGGCCGCGCTGACGAAGGTGGAGCTGAAGGAGGTCGACGCGGCGGTGGTCTACAAGACCGACGTGAAGGCCGCGGGCGGCAAGGTGCAGGGCGTGGACTTCCCCGAGTCGGCGAAGGCGATCAACACGTACCCGATCGTGGAGCTGAAGAACGCGCCCAACGGGACGGCCGCGCAGGCGTTCATCGCGCTGGTGCGGTCCGCCGAGGGCCAGAAGGTGCTCACCGGGGCGGGCTTCCTCAACCCGTGACCGGTCAGGAGCGGTGGGGCGCCGCGGCCGGTCCGGGCCTTCCCGGGCACCGGCCGCGGCGCCGCTTCGTGCGCAGCCGCGGCGGTGTCCCGCTGCCGTTGCTGCTGCCCGCGCTGATCGCGCTCGTCTTTCTGCTGCTGCCGCTGCTGGCGCTGCTGATCCGAGCGCCGTGGCGGAGCCTGCCGTCGCAGCTCACCAGTTCCGAGGTGTGGACGGCGCTGCGGCTGTCGTTGGAGACCGCGACCACGGCGACCGCCGTGTCGCTGGTGTTCGGGGTGCCGCTGGCGTGGCTGCTGGCCCGTACGACGTTTCCCGGCCGCGGTCTGGTGCGCTCGCTGGTGACGCTGCCGCTGGTGCTGCCGCCGGTGGTCGGCGGTGTGGCGCTGCTGCTGGCGCTGGGGCGCAACGGTGTGGTGGGGCGCTGGCTAGACTCGGCGTTCGGCGTCACGCTGCCGTTCACGACGGCCGGTGTGGTGGTGGCGGAGACGTTCGTGGCGATGCCGTTCCTGGTGATCACCGTCGAGGGGACGCTGCGGGCGGCCGACACGCGGTTCGAGGAGGCGGCGGCGACGCTGGGCGCCTCGCGGTTCACCGCCTTCCGCCGGGTCACCCTGCCGATGATCGCACCGGGTGTCGCGGCGGGCGCGGTGCTGGCCTGGGCCAGGGCGCTGGGCGAGTTCGGCGCGACCATCACCTTCGCGGGCAGTTTCCCCGGCCGTACGCAGACGATGCCGCTGGCGGTGTATCTGGCGCTCCAGGACGATCCGGCCGCCGCCATCGCGCTCAGCCTCGTCCTGCTCGCGGTCTCCGTCGCGGTCCTCGCCGGGCTGCGCGAACGCTGGACGGCCGCGTCATGAGACTCGACAAGGGGGACGGGCCCGACGTGCGGGGTGCCGAGGACGCCGACGGCCTCGACGCGCGTCTCGTCCTGGACCGCGGCACCTTCCGGCTGGACGTACGGCTGTCGGTGCCGCCCGGCGAGGTGCTGGCGCTGCTCGGTCCGAACGGCGCGGGCAAGACCACCGCGCTGCGTACGCTGGCCGGTCTCGCCCCGCTGTCCGGCGGCCATCTGCGGCTCGACGGGCGGACACTGGAGGAACCGGCGGTACGGCGGCGGGTGCCGGCCGAGGACCGGCCGGTCGGTGTGATCTTCCAGGACTATCTGCTCTTCCCGCATCTGACCGCGCTGGACAATGTCGCCTTCGGGCCGCGCTGCCACGGCGCGTCCAAGGCGGACGCGCGGGCGCGGGCGGCGGATCTGCTGGACCGGATGGGGCTCGCGGACCACGCGGGCGTCAAGCCGCGGCGGCTGTCCGGCGGGCAGGCCCAACGCGTGGCGCTGGCCAGGGCGTTGGCGACCGGGCCGCGGCTGCTGCTGCTCGACGAGCCGCTGGCGGCGCTGGACGCCCGCGCGCGGCTGGACGTACGGGCGGAGCTGCGCCGCCATCTGGCCGCGTTCGAGGCGGTGGCGGTGCTGGTGACGCACGACCCGCTGGACGCGATGGTGCTGGCCGACCGGCTGGTGGTGATCGAGCACGGGCGGGTGGTGCAGGAGGGCACGCCCGCGGAGATCGCCCGCCGTCCGCGTACGGACTACATCGCGCGGCTGGTCGGGCTCAATCTCTACCGGGGCGAGGCCGAGGGGCACACGGTCCGGCTCGGTCCGGAGCTGACCGTGACCGCCACGGAGGAGCTGACGGGGCCCGCCTTCGTGGCCTTCCCGCCGAGCGCGGTCACGCTCTCCACCGACCGGCCGGACTCCAGCGCGCGCAACACCTGGCGGGCCAGGATCTGCGGCCTGGAGTCGCACGGCGACCAGATCCGTGTCGCCCTCACCGGAAGCGCCGACGACCTGCCGCTGACCGCCGACCTGACGGCGGTGTCCGTGGCCGAACTGGGCCTGCACGAGGGCGCGCAGGTGTGGGCGACGGTCAAGGCGGCCCAGACGCACGCCTATCCCGCGTGAGCCGGCCGGGCGGCGGGGCTCAGCGGTACCGACGCGGCGGCCCTCAGCGGGAGTTCGGCGGCGAGCCGGCCCCCGGTGTCACGGCCAGCAGATTGCGGGCGATGGTCAGCAGATAGGCGCGGACGGTGGCGCTGCCCGGCTCGATCCGGCCGAGGTGCAGCCAGGCGCGCAGCAGCGTCTCGTGGGCCACGTCCTCGGCCTGCGCGCGGTCGCGCACGTGGCCGAGGGCGAACGACACCAGCATCTCGTAGTGCTCGGTGTGCTGCCCGGTTTCGCGTTCTTCCGGTGTCACCGGTCGTCCCCTCCCCCGGGGGCGGCGCACGCCGCAACCCCTGTGGGAGTAATACGCGACCGGCGCGCGCCGCGTTCATCCGGGGTGGGTGTGGCCTCAGGTGGGCGTGGGGCGTACGAGTACGGAGCCGGGCCGTGGCCCGGCTCCGCTCGGGTGTCGGCCGGCCGCGGAGATCAGCCCGGCCGGGGGATCAACTCGGCAGCGTCCACTGCTGGTTGGCGCCCGTGCCGCAGGTCCAGATCTGGAGCCGGGTGCCGTTGGCGCTGCTGGGGCCCGTCGCGTCCAGGCACTTGCCCGACCCGGCGTTCACCAGCGTGCTCCCGCTGCGCGTCCACTTCTGGGCGGCGCTGCCGTTGCAGTCGTAGAGCTGCACCTTGGTGCCGTTGGCCGTGCCCGCCGAGGTGACGTCCATGCACTTGCCGAGGGCCTTGAGCGTGCCGTCGGAACCGACCGCCCAGGTCTGGGCGCTGGTGCCGTTGCAGTCGTAGAGCTGTACGGCCGCGCCGTTGGCGCTGCTGGCGCCCGCGATGTCCACGCACTTGCCGCCGTAGCCGTGGATGGCGCCGGTCGGGCCGCCCTGCGGCGGGGTGACCGGGCCGCTCTGGCCCGCCGCCCAGCGGATCTCCTGGATCAGCAACTGGTTCTGCTGGGCGCTGGCGAAGGTGGACGACAGCGCGGTGTTGGTGTCGTAGTTCATCGCGTTGTGCCCGAAGTTGTTGTAGACCATCCTGTAGTTCTTGTTGGTCCACACGATCGGGTAATAGCCGCTGTACCAGGTCTGGTTGGGGTCGGTCCCGATCGGGAACGTCGACTGGTCCATCGAGGCCAGGATGTCGATGTTCGGGTTCTGCCGCAGGTCGTTCTGCCAGCTATACCACTCGCTGACGGACGAGGCGATCGTGCCGGGCAGGCCCGCGGTGGCCGGGTGGTTCGGGTCCTCGATCTTCAGCGTCTCGGCGGTCGGCCCCCAGGTGTTGGACTTGAAGGTGCCGGTGCCGAGGAAGGTCTGGTGGTACCAGGACCAGCCGTTGGACGACGCGTCGTTGTAGGCCGCGACATGGAAGCCGATCCAGCCGCCGCCGTTGTTCATGTACGTCTGGAACGCGCTCTGCTGGGCCGCGGTCTGCGGGGCGTTGTCGAGGAACATGACCACCTGGTACTGGGCCAGGTTGGCGGTGTTGAGCTGGCTCCAGTCGTTGGTCGAGGTGTACGAGAAGCCGTACTGCGCCGCGTGCTGCGGGAACCACGCGTTCGCTTCGTGGACGAAGTTGATGTGGGCGGCGTCGTACGTGCCGTCGTAGAAGGCGATCACCTTGAAGTCGGCGGCCTGCGCGGTGTGCGCGGGCCCCGCCTGTACCCCGAGCACCACGGCGAACAGCGCGAACAGCCTCAACAGGGTGCGCGACCAGGGTATTTGTGTGCGGGATCTGATCATGTGGGGGACCTTCCTTGTGCGCGACGGTGGGGGACGTGCGCCTGTACCGCGATTGAAAGGTCCAGACTATGTTCATGTCAATGACTCGCGGTCGAATCCTTGACCTAGTAACAGCGTTGACCGGGGGGTGAGTTGTTTTTCGTTCACTTCCTTGACCCAGCCCTTGACGCGGCGGCCCGGTGGGGCAATCCTTCCGAACCAACGGACAAGAAGCTTTCCTTCCACGCACCACCGCATACCTCCCCCTTACCACTGGTCCGTACTCCTCCCCGTCGGGCCCCGTCCGACCCCATCGGCCTCATCCGACCCCATCGGCCTTCATCAGTCCCCATCGGCCTCATCGCATCCTTCGGACCGCGTCGCCCGCGGAGCACGGTGCGCGACCGCGGCGACGCTCACAACCCCGGTGGGGGCCGGGGGGTCGCAGGTCGGGTGCCGGGTGTCCGTTTCGTTCAAGACACCCGGCGCCCGGCCCGCCTAGCGTGACCGGCATGAACGCACCCCTCACGCCCCGTATCGATCTGATCGGCCTCGTCGTCGCGGACATGGCCGCCTCGCTCGCCTTCTACCGGCGCCTGGGCATCGAGCTGCCCGCGGCGGCGGACGCGGAGCCGCACGTCGAGGTCACGCTCCCCGGCGGTCTGCGGCTGGCCTGGGACACCGTGGAGACCGTCCGCTCCTTCGACCCCGACTGGTCGCCCGCCACCGGCTCCCGGATGTCGCTGGCCTTCGACTGCGGCGCCCCCGAGGGCGTGGACGCGGCCTACGCCGAGCTGACCGAGGCCGGGCACACGGGCCACCTCAAGCCGTGGGACGCCTTCTGGGGCCAGCGCTACGCGGCCGTGTACGACCCGGACGGCAACACCGTCGACCTCTTCGCCGCTATGCCGGAGCCGTCGGCTGGATGAGCCGCCCGAGCGGCACGCCCGCGAGCGACTTGACCTCGCGCGCGAGATGGGCCTGGTCGGCGTAGCCCGCGACCGCCGCGACCTGCGCGAACGCGGTGCCCCCGCGGGCCAGCTCCAGCGCCCTTTGCAGCCGCAGCACCCGGCCGAGCGTCTTGGGCCCGTAGCCGAACGCGGCCTCGCAGCGGCGGCGCAACTGCCGCTCCCCCAGGCCCGTCCCGGCCGCGATCGCGCCCACCGGGCGGCCCGCGGCCAGCGCCCTGGCGACGCCGCCCGGGAGGGGATCGACGGGCCCGGCCGCGCCGAGCCGCGTCACCGCCCAGGCGTCGAGGACGGCGGCGGCGTCCCGGCCGCCCAGCCGGTCTGCCAGCCGTCCGGCGCGCGCCGCGGGCCACAGCGCGTCCAGCGGCACCCTGCGGTCGCGCAGCTCGCGGGCCGGCACTCCCAGCACCAGCGGGCCGAGCCCCGGCGCGAACCGCAGCCCCGCGTACGAGCCGCCCGGCGCGTCGTCGGCGACGAACGCGCGGGTGTCGGGGCCCGCGACCAGCAGGCCGCCGTCGTACCAGATCAGGTCCATGCAGCCGTCGGGCAGCACGCGGTAGGACCCGCCGCCGTTCTCACGGGTCCACACGGTGACGCCCGGCACCGCGGCGGCACGTTCCTCGTACATGCCTCCATGGTGCACCGCGACCCGGCCGCCGGTCCCGCCGAGCCGAGCCGCGCGTCACAGCTCCGGCGGGAAGGGCGGCATCGGCGGCGGGGGCGCGGCGGGCGGCGGAGGCGCGGGCCGGGAGGCCGAGCGGTGCGGGGCCGAGTGCCGGGCGGGCGGGGTCGCCGGAGCCATCGGCGGTACGTCGGGGCGGCGGCGCAGCCGGGACCGCACATCGGCGTGCGGCAGGAATTCCGCCCACCGCTCGGGGTATTCGGCGGGCGGGTCGTCGTCGGGGTCGCCGTCCTCGTCCCCGGCGTACGCGGCCCTGCGGGCGGCGGCCTGCGCGACGACCTCGGCCGCCGCGGCCTCCCGCAGCCTGGCGTTCTCCTCGCGGGCCGCGGCGGTGGCCAGCGACGGCCACACCCGGTCCACGGCCGCGTTGACGGCGGCGCCGACCAGGACGGCGAAGGCGGACACGCCGATCCACAGCAGGACGGCGACCGGTGCGGCCAGCGAGCCGTAGATCGTCGGTCCCTCGACGGTGTGGGTGAGGTAGATCCGCAGGACGAAGCTGCCGACCACCCACATCAGCAGCGCGATCAGCGCGCCGGGCACGTCCTCGTACCAGGCGGAGCGCACCGGCACCGACACGTGGTAGAGCGTGGTGAGGAAGGCGATCGTGGCGAGCAGGACGGCGGGCCAGTACAGCACCGCGACCGCGCCCTCGCCGCCCGGCAGCACGTCGACCACCGCGTCGGGTCCCGCGACGACCAGCGGCAGGACGGCGGCGCCCAGTATCAGCGCGACGACGTACAGCACCAGCGACATCAGCCGGGTCTTGACGATGCCGCGGCGGCCCTCCAGGCCGTACATGATGGTGATGGTGTCCACGAAGACGTTGACCGCGCGGGAGCCCGACCACAGGGCGATCAGGAAGCCGAGCGAGATCAGGTCCGGGCGGCGACCGTGGAAGACGTCGTCGACCAGGGGTTTGACGAGCTGGTTGACGCCCTTGTCGGAGAGCACGGTGGAGGACGCCGTGAGGATGTTGTGCCGGATGTGGTCGATGGTGTCGAGGCCGATGACGGTGTCGACGTAGCCGAGGGCGCCGACCAGGCCGAGCAGCAGCGGCGGCAGCGACAGCAGGACGAAGAAGGCCGCCTCGGCGGCGAGGCCGGTCACCCGGTACTCCATGCAGGAGTTGACGGTGTCCTTCAGCAGCAGCCAAGCGACCTTGCGCTTGGAGACGTTGCGGTACACCACCCGAGCCCGGCGCCACCTGCTCGGGCGACGATGGCCTCTTTCTTCGGCTGCTTGCACCCCCTTACGTTAGCTGCCATGAGCACCCTCACTCACACGGTGACCAATCAGGCTCCGCCGCTGGTCGGCCATGACGTGTACAGCACCGACAGCGCCCTCGTGGAGGCCGTGGCCCGCCACGCCGATCCGGCCGGGCTCACGGAGATCACGGACGAGTTGAGCGAGCTGGGCAAGGCCGCGGGATCGGCCCAGGCACAGCGCTGGGGTGAGGAGGCGAACACGTACTCGCCCGTGCTGCGCACCCACGACCGCTACGGCAACCGGATCGACGAGGTGGACTTCCACCCCTCGTACCACCGGTTGCTCGGGCACGCGGTCACCGCCGGTCTCACCGACGCCTGGTCGCGGCCCGACGGGCACCTCAGGCGGGCCGCCGGGTTCCTGGTCTGGTCGCAGGTCGACGCCGGGCACGGCTGTCCGGTGTCGATGACGCACGCGGCGGTGCCCGCGCTGCGCACCGACCCGGCGCTGGCCGCCGAGTGGGAGCCGCGGCTCGGGTCGCGGGTCTACGATCCGCAACTGGTCGCGGCCGGCGAGAAGCCGGGCGCGCTGTTCGGAATGGGCATGACGGAGAAGCAGGGCGGCTCCGACGTACGGGCCAACACCACGCACGCCGAGCCGCTGGCGGAGGACGGCGCGTACGCGCTGACCGGGCACAAGTGGTTCTGCTCCGCGCCGATGTCGGACGGCTTCCTCGTCCTGGCGCAGGCGCCGGGAGGGCTGACCTGTTTCCTGCTGCCGCGCGTGCTGCCGGACGGCACCCGCAACGTCTTCGCGATCCAGCGGCTGAAGGACAAGCTCGGCAACCGCTCCAACGCCTCCTCCGAGGTGGAGTTCAGCGGTACGTGGGCGCGGCGGGTCGGCGACGAGGGGCGCGGGGTGGCCACCATCATCGAGATGGTCGCGGCGACCCGTCTCGACTGCGCGCTGGGCTCGGCCGCCCTCATGCGGCAGGCGGTGGCGCAGGCCGTGCACCACGCCACGTACCGCAGCGCCTTCGGCGGGCCGCTGGCCGACAAGCCGCTGATGCGCAACGTGCTGGCGGACCTCGCGCTGGAGTCGGAGGCCGCGACGACCACGGCGCTGCGGCTGGCGGCGGCCTGCGACGCGGACACCGAGCAGGAGCGGCACTTCCGGCGGCTGGCGGTGGCCGTCACCAAGTTCTGGGTCACCAAGCGCTGTCCGGTCGTCGCGGCCGAGGCGCTGGAGTGCCTGGGCGGCAACGGCTACGTGGAGGAGTCCGGCATGCCGCGGATCTTCCGCGAGTCGCCGCTGAACTCGGTGTGGGAGGGCTCGGGGAACGTCCAGGCCCTCGACGTGCTGCGCGTCCTCCAGCGGGAGCCGTTGGCCCTCAACGCCTTCCTGGCCGAGCTGGGGCTGGCCCGCGGGGCCGACCACCGCCTCGACGGCGCCGTCAAGGACCTCCTCGGCGAACTCGCCGACCTCGACGGAGTCGAGACCCGCGCCCGCCGCATCGTCGAGCGCATGGCGCTGGTCCTCCAGGGCACCCTCCTGGTCCGCTTCGCGCCCCCCGAGGTCGCCGACGCCTTCTGCGCCTCCCGCCTCGGCCACGACTGGGGCGCCACCTTCGGCACCCTCCCCCACACCCTGGACCTGTCCTCGATCGTCGACCGCGCCCGCCCGGTCCAGTCCTAGGGCGCGTCCGCGAAGTCCCGTCGCGGCGGAACGGAAAACGGCGCGGCAGCGGCTGTCCCTCCGCTCGCCCCCCGAAGGGGGAGCAGAAAGGTTTCCGCCGCCGCGCCCACGGAGGGTGGCGCCGCGCCGACTCGGCACCACCCCCGGTCTGTTGGGCCGTCAGGCCGACCGTCCCGGCAGCGCGGGCGGGGGGCTGCCGCGCGCCGGTGACGCCGCGTCACTCTCCGTCGAAGTCGCGTACGCTCGCAATGGTTGCAGCCCGTTGCACATGTCGTCAGGCCGTGTGGGGACCTCCGGCGGAGGGGAGGGAAATCGCGACGGCCGGGCCCGTACGGCGGCACCATGGGCAGTGGAAGACGGAGAGCACGCAGGGCGGGGGCGACGTGACACACTTTCCGATCCAGGTCGGCCGGAGGGACGCGATGGACGCCCGCGCGTCCGCGCACCTGCTGGCCTCGGTCCGGGAAGCCACTCTTGCGGGTGATGTGCCGCCGAAGCCGCCGCGGCCGGTGATCGGCGAGTCATGGACACGCGCCCTGAGCCGGGGCCTGGACCCGGACACCGGTCGCAACGACGGGCTGCTGGGCACCGACGAGCTGGAGTACCGGCGGCAGTCCACCCCGCTCGGCGCTCTGCTGCCGCTGCTGCGCGACGGTCTGCACGCGGTCGCGGACGTGGCCGGGCACATCATGATCGTCACCGACCCGGAGGGCCGGGTGCTGTGGCGCGACGGCAGCCTCGCGTCCCGCAAGTCCCTCGCCGACCGGCTGGGCTTCGCCGAGGGCGCGAGCTGGGCCGAGGACGCGGTCGGCACGAACGCGATCGGTACGGCGCTGGTGACCGGCACCCCCCTCCAGGTGCACTCCGCCGAGCACTACGTGCGCAATCTGCACGGCTGGACCTGCGCCGCGGCCCCGCTGCACGATCCGCGCGACGGACGGCTGCTGGGCGTGGTGAACGTGACCGGTCCCGCCTCCACCGCACACCCGGCGAATCTGTCGCTGGTCTCCGCGGTGGCCAGGGTCGCCGAGGGCGAACTGCGGGCCAGGCACTGGGCGGCGGTCGAGCGGCTGCGGTCGGTGGCCGCGCCGCTGCTGGCCCGGATGGAGGGCCAGGCACTGGCCGTCGACCCCAACGGCTGGGTGGCCGCGGTGGCCGGGATGGCGCCGCCGGACCGGCTGCAACTGCCCGCGGCCGTCAGCGCCGGGCAGATGTGGCTGCCCTCGCTCGGCCTGTGCTCGGTGGAGCCGCTGCCGGGCGGCTGGCTGGTACGGCTGGGCAGCCGCGAGCGGGCGTCGGGCGCGAGCCAGGTGGTGCTGGACGTGAGCCGTCCGCGCAACTGGATGGTGACGGTGAGCGGCGCGGCCGGGAGCTGGGCGCAGCAGCTCAGTCCGCGCCACGCGGAGCTGCTGTTCGTGCTCGCGGTGCACCGCGGCGGCAGGACCGCGGCCGAGCTGGCGGCCGATCTGTTCGGCGATCCGAGCCGTACGGTGACGGTGCGCGCGGAGCTGTCCCGGCTGCGGCGGAATCTGGCGGGCGTGCTGGCGCACCGGCCGTACCGCTTCGCCGACGGGGTGAATGTCGAACTCATCCGTCCGCACCACCCGTTGGACCTCCTCCCGCACTCGCTCGCGCCCGCGGTGCTGGCCGCGCGCCGCTGACCGTACGGCCGCCGGGCGCGACCGGTCACCGTACGTGTCCGGCCGCATTCGCGTGATGACCATCGAAACGAGTCGGCGGCGCGGCCGTCAAGAGGACGTGTCCGCGCCGTGGGGGCGCGCGGAGCGCGGTACGGGCGCGGGCCGGGGGCGAGATCCGGCCACCGGGTGCCCGGTCGCGGCGTCCGGGGCGGGCCCGGGGCGCCGGGCCGCACCGCCTAGGGTGGGCCGCATGAGTACGCCCGTGACCACCTGGTCCCTCGAACTGACCTCGCCCGACGAGCTGCGGGCCGCGGCCGTGCCGCCCGAGGCGTCGGGTGTCCGGATCGTGCGGTCGCAGGTCCCGTCGGCCGAATTCGGGCGCTTTCTGTATACGGCGGTCGGCGCGGACTGCGCGTGGCGGGACCGGCTGCCGTGGCCGCCGGAGCAGTGGCGGGCGCATCTGGCGCGGCCCGGCACCGAGGTGTGGGTGGCGTACGAACACGGCACCCCCGCGGGTTATGTGGAGCTGGGGGCGCAGGACGCGGGCGTGGTGGAGATCGTCTACTTCGGGCTGCTGCCGGACTCCAGGGGCCGCGGTCTCGGCGGCCATCTGCTGTCCTTCGGCACCGAGCGGGCCTGGGACCTGGGCGACCGCTGGGAGGGAAGGGAACCGACCGAGCGGGTGTGGGTGCACACCTGCTCGCTGGACGGGCCGTACGCGCTGGACAACTACCGGCGGCGCGGCTTCCGGGTGTTCGACACGACGGTCGCCGCTTCCCCGTCCACTCCGCCGGGCGCGTGACCGTCCGCGCGCCGGTCGCGCCGGGCGGGGCGTGACCGACGCCACAGTTTCTCACCTGGTGAGATTATCTGGTCCACATAATGGATGGCGGTGGACTCTCCGGAGACCCGCATGCCACGCTTTCGTCATGTCACGCACTGGAATCGCCTTGGTAGGTCGGCCGCACGTCGACTTCTGCCGCGTGTCCAGCGCCATCTGTCCGGCGGTCTGACCGACTTAGCTCCGCTCCCCGCCATCCCCGTCGTCGTGGATGCCCGGGAGTCCCCGGCCGCCCCGCTGTGTTTCACAGCCCTGCGTTTTCCCAGGCCATAGGGTGCTCCCGCGCGTAATCGACCGTATTCGAGCCTGCCCGAAGGACGCATCGCCATGGCTTCCACCCCTGACCTGCCCCAGACTCCGGCCGGAGACGCCGCCGCCGGGGCTGCCGCGTCGCGCCGCAAGGCCGGACGGCACCGCGGTGAGGGCCAGTGGGCCATGGGGCACTTCACGCCGCTCAACGGCAACGAGCAGACCAAGAAGGACGACGACGGTCTCAATGTGCGGACACGCATTGAGACGATCTACTCCAAGGCCGGATTCCAGTCCATCGACGGCGCCGACCTGCGCGGCCGGATGCGCTGGTACGGGCTGTACACGCAGCGCCGCCCCGGGATCGACGGCGGCAGGACCGCCATCCTGGAGCCGGAGGAGCTGGACGACGAGTTCTTCATGATGCGGGTCAGGATCGACGGCGGCCGGCTGACCGTGGCCCAGCTCCGGGTGATCGGCGAGATCTCGCAGGAGTTCGCCCGCGGCACCGCCGACCTCACCGACCGGCAGAACATCCAGTACCACTGGATCCGGATCGAGGACGTACCGGAGATCTGGCGCCGCCTGGAGGCGGTCGGCCTGTCCACCATGGAAGCGTGCGGCGACACGCCCCGCGTCATCCTCGGCTCGCCCGTCGCGGGCATCGCCGAGGACGAGATCATCGACGGCACCACCGCGATCGACGAGATCCACGACCGCTACATCGGCAGCAAGGAATTCTCCAACCTGCCGCGGAAGTTCAAGACCGCGGTCTCCGGCTCGCCGCTGCTGGACGTGGCGCACGAGATCAACGACATCGCCTTCGTCGGCGTCCGGCACCCCGAACACGGCCCCGGCTTCGACCTGTGGGTCGGCGGCGGGCTGTCCACCAACCCCAAGCTCGGTGTGCGGCTGGGCGCCTGGGTGCCGCTGGACGAGGTGCCCGAGGTGTGGGCGGGCGTCATCGGCATCTTCCGCGACTACGGCTACCGGCGGCTGCGCGCCCGCGCCCGGCTGAAGTTCCTGGTCGCCGACTGGGGTCCGGAGAAGTTCCGCCAGGTGCTCCAGGACGACTACCTCAAGCGCGAGCTGACCGACGGTCCGGCGCCCGACCAGCCGGTGCGGCAGTGGCGCGACCACATCGGCGTGCACCGGCAGCAGGACGGCCGCTTCTACGTCGGCTTCGCCTCGCGGGTCGGCCGGATCGACGGCGCGACGCTGACGAAGATCTCCGAACTGGCCGCCGAGCACGGCTCCGACCGGCTGCGGACCACCGTCGACCAGAAGATGCTCGTCCTGGACGTCGAGGAGTCCCGGGTCGAGTCACTGGTCGCGGGTCTGGAGTCGCTGGACCTCCAGGCCACGCCGTCGCCCTTCCGGCGCGGCACCATGGCCTGCACCGGAATCGAGTTCTGCAAACTCGCCATCGTGGAGACCAAGGCGCGCGGCGCCTCGCTCATCGACGAACTGGAGCGGCGGCTGCCGGACTTCGACGAGCCGGTCACCATCAACATCAACGGCTGCCCCAACTCCTGCGCCCGTATCCAGGTCGCGGACATCGGTCTCAAGGGACAGCTCGTCACCGACGCCGACGGCGAGCAGGTCGAGGGCTTCCAGGTGCACCTGGGCGGCAGCCTCGGCCTGGAGGCGGGCTTCGGCCGCAAGGTCCGCGGTCTGAAGGTCACTTCGGCGGAGCTGCCGGACTACGTGGAGCGGGTGCTGACCCGCTTCCAGGCCGGTCGCACCGACGGCGAGCGCTTCGCGCAGTGGGCGGCGCGCGCCTCCGCTGAGGAGCTGTCATGAGCGAGCGGGCCGCGCCGTTCTACTGCCCCTACTGCGGGGACGAGGACCTGCGTCCGTCCGAGGAAGGCCACGGCGCGTGGGAATGCCACGCCTGCAATCGCGCATTCACGCTGAAGTTCCTCGGGCTGCTGTCCAGGGGAACGACCGCCAACTCCCCGCATGGAGGCGCCTCGTGACCACCGCACAGCACACCGCCGAGGACTTGCGCACCCTGGCCGAGCAGGCGGGCCGCGACCTGGAGGAGGCGTCCGCGCTCGACGTGCTGCGCTGGGCCGCCGACACCTTCGGGCCGCGGTTCTGCGTCACGTCCTCGATGGAGGACGCCGTGGTCGCGCACCTCGCCTCGCGGGCGCTGCCCGGCGTGGACGTGGTCTTCCTCGACACCGGCTACCACTTCCCCGAGACCATCGGCACGCGGGACGCGGTCGCGGCCGTGATGGACGTCAACGTCATCACGATCAGCCCGCGGCAGACCGTCGCCGAACAGGACGCCGAGTACGGGCCGAAGCTGCACGACCGCGACCCCGACCGGTGCTGCGCGCTGCGCAAGGTCGCTCCGCTGGAGGAGGGCCTGCGCGGCTACGAGGCGTGGGCGACGGGCCTGCGCCGCGACGAGTCGCCGACCCGGGCCAACACCCCGGTGGTGTCCTGGGACGCCAAGCGGCGGAAGGTCAAGATCGCGCCGATCGCCCGCTGGACGCAGGACGACGTGGAGGCGTACGTCGCCGAGCACGGGGTCCTCACCAACCCGCTGCTGACGGACGGTTACGCCTCGGTGGGCTGCGCGCCGTGCACCCGCCGGGTGCTGGAGGGCGAGGACGCCCGCGCCGGCCGCTGGGCGGGCCTGGGCAAGACCGAGTGCGGGATCCACCTGTGACGGCCGGTCGGACGGGGACCGGTGCCACGAAGGCCGGCCCCGCGCGGACCGGCGCGGTGACAACCGAGGCAGTGACGACCAGTCAGGAGTTGGGGATGACCACCGGCGCCACCGTCTGGCTCACCGGTCTGCCGAGCGCGGGCAAGACCACCATCGCCCACGCACTCGCCGAGCGGCTGCGCGCGCAGGGCCGCCGGGTCGAGGTGCTCGACGGCGACGAGATCCGCGAATTCCTCTCCGCGGGCCTCGGCTTCAGCCGCGAGGACCGGCACACCAATGTGCAGCGCATCGGCTTCGTCGCCGAACTCCTCGCCTCGCACGGCGTGTTGGCGCTCGTCCCGGTCATCGCGCCGTACGCCGACAGCCGCGAGGCCGTCCGCAAGCGCCACCAGCAGCAGGGCACCGGCTATGTCGAGGTGCATGTCGCGACACCGGTCGAGGTCTGCTCGGTGCGTGACGTCAAGGGCCTGTACGCCAAGCAGGCCGCGGGTGAACTGACCGGCCTGACCGGCGTGGACGACCCGTACGAGATCCCGGCCGACCCCGATCTGCGGATCGAGACCCAGGGCCGCACGGTCGAGGAGTCGGCTTCCGTACTGCACGCGCTGCTTGTCGAGAAGGGGCTCACCATATGACCGCCGCCGTCGCGCACTCCGGAAACACGGACAGCCCGTACGCCCTCTCGCACCTGGACGCGCTGGAGTCCGAGGCCGTGCACATCTTCCGGGAGGTGGCGGGCGAGTTCGAGCGGCCGGTGATCCTCTTCTCCGGCGGCAAGGACTCGATCGTCATGCTGCACCTGGCGCTGAAGGCGTTCGCGCCCGCGGCGGTGCCGTTCTCGCTGCTGCACGTGGACACCGGGCACAACTTCCCCGAGGTGCTGGAGTTCCGGGACCGTACGGTCGCCGAGCACGGCCTTCGGCTGCATGTCGCGATGGTGCAGGAGTACATCGACGACGGGCGGCTGCGCGAGCGCCCCGACGGCACCCGCAACCCGCTCCAGACGGTGCCGCTGACCGAGGCCATCAGGGAGCACCGCTTCGACGCGGTGTTCGGCGGCGGTCGGCGCGACGAGGAGAAGGCGCGGGCCAAGGAGCGGGTGTTCTCGCTGCGCGACGAGTTCTCGCAGTGGAATCCGCGCCGCCAGCGCCCCGAGCTGTGGCAGCTCTACAACGGCAAGCACGCGCCGGGCGAGCACGTACGGGTCTTCCCGCTGTCCAACTGGACCGAGCTGGACGTGTGGCAGTACATCGCTCGCGAGAAGATCGCGCTGCCCGAGATCTACTTCGCGCACGAGCGCGAGGTGTTCAACCGGTCGGGGATGTGGCTGACCGCGGGCGAGTGGGGCGGCCCGAAGGCCGGTGAGCCGGTGGAGACCCGCCAGGTGCGCTACCGCACGGTCGGCGACATGTCCTGCACGGGCGCCGTCGACTCCGCCGCCACCACGCTCGACGCGGTGATCACCGAGATCGCCGCCTCCCGGCTGACCGAGCGGGGCGCGACCCGCGCCGACGACAAGATGTCGGAAGCCGCGATGGAAGACCGCAAGCGCGAGGGGTACTTCTAACCATGACCGCCACCACGGGTCCCACCAACCCCCTCACCGCCGAGCAGTTGTCGGCCACCACGCTGCTGCGCTTCGCCACCGCGGGCTCCGTCGACGACGGCAAGTCCACGCTGGTGGGGCGGCTGCTGCACGACTCCAAGTCGGTGCTCACCGACCAACTGGAGGCGGTCGAGCGGGCGTCGCTCGGCCGGGGCCAGGAGGCCCCGGACCTGGCGCTGCTCACCGACGGCCTGCGGGCCGAGCGCGAGCAGGGCATCACCATCGACGTCGCCTACCGCTACTTCGCCACCGCGCGGCGGCGGTTCATCCTCGCCGACACCCCGGGCCATGTGCAGTACACCCGCAACATGGTCACCGGCGCCTCGACGGCGGAGCTGGCCGTGGTGCTGGTCGACGCCCGCAACGGCGTGATCGAGCAGACCCGGCGGCACGCGGCCGTCGCGGCCCTGCTGCGTGTCCCGCACGTGGTGCTCGCGGTCAACAAGATGGACCTGGTGGACTACGCGGAGCCCGTGTTCGCCGCCATCGCCGAGGAGTTCACCTCCTACGCGGCCTCGCTGGGCGTCCCGGAGATCACCGCGATCCCGATCTCCGCGCTGGCCGGTGACAATGTCGTCGAGCCGTCCGCGCACATGGACTGGTACGGCGGCCCGACCGTCCTGGAGCACCTGGAGACGGTCCCGGTCAGCCACGACCTGACCGGCTGCCCTGCGCGGTTCCCCGTGCAGTACGTGATCAGGCCGCAGACCGCGGAGCACCCGGACTACCGCGGGTACGCGGGCCAGATCGTCTCGGGGCTGCTGCGCGTCGGCGACGCGGTGACGGTGCTGCCGTCGGGCCGTACCACCACGATCTCCGGGATCGACGCGCTCGGTGAGGCCGTCGACACCGCGTGGGCGCCGCAGTCGGTGACGGTGCTGCTCGCCGACGACCTGGACATCTCGCGCGGCGACATGATCGCGCCGACCGCGACGGCGCCCGCGATCACCCAGGACATCAGGGCCACGGTGTGCCATCTGCACGAGCGTCCGCTGCGGATCGGGGACCGCGTGCTGCTCAAGCACACCACCCGGACGGTGAAGGCGATCGTCAAGGGCCTGCCGTACCGGATCGACCTCTCGCACGGTCTCGCGCACGACAACGAGCCCGCCGAGCTGGAGGTCAACGACATCGGAGCGGTGCTGCTGCGCACCGCGGAGCCGCTGCCGGTGGACGCGTACGCGGACTCCCGGCTGACCGGTTCCTTCCTGCTGATCGACCCGGCGGACGGTACGACGCTGACCGCGGGCATGGCGGGCGAGGCGTTCGCGGAGAAGACGGATCCGGCCGCGGGTGGCGCGGCCGACGACGAGGGTTGGGACTTCTGACGATGACTCAGGATGCCTTCTCGGGTTTCGCGAAGGAGGGCGGCCGCGTCGGCAGCGGCTCGCTCGGCGCGGGTACGGGCGGGGTCGCACGATGTGTGGGCTGACGCGCCCGGCCGCGGACCACGGGCACGCCGTGACCGCCGCCGTACCCCAGCGCCGCGCACAGCGGCCCCCGTTGCACCGCTTTCGAAGACCTGACGAACTTCCGGCCGCGCCCTGACCACGAGCGCGACACGCCGGGCCTTACGAGAGGACACCCACGTGTCTGCCCAGTCCCGTCCCGTATCCCGCGCCCTCCGCCGCCGCAGACTCACCGCCGCGGCCGCCGCCCTGCCGATCCTGTTCGGCGCTCTCGCCGCCTGCGGCTACGGCTCCAACGACGACAAGTCGAGTGACGCGACGACCGCGCCGGCCGCCAGTGCCGGTGCCGACGCGAAGAAGCTCTCCGCCGACCAGGTCAAGATCGGCTACTTCCCGAACCTGACGCACGCCACCCCGCTGGTCGGCCTCAAGGAAGGCATCTTCCAGAAGGAACTGGGCGCCACCACGGTCAAGGAACTGACCTTCAACGCGGGCCCCGAGGAGATTGAGGCGCTCAACGCCGGTTCCATCGACATCGGCTGGATCGGCCCCTCCCCCGCGATCAACGGCTACACCAAGTCGAACGGCGCCAGCCTGAAGATCATCTCGGGTTCGGCGTCCGGCGGTGTGAAGCTCGTCGTCAACCCCGACAAGATCAAGACGCTGGACGACGTCAAGGGCAAGAAGATCGCCACCCCGCAGCTCGGCAACACCCAGGACGTGGCGCTGCTGAACTGGATCAAGACCAAGGGCTGGAAGGTCGACGCGCAGAGCGGCAAGGGCGATGTGTCGGTGGTCCGCACCGACAACAAGATCACCCCCGACGCGTACAAGCAGGGCTCCATCGACGGCGCGTGGGTGCCGGAGCCCACCGCGTCGAAGCTGGTCGCCGAGGGCGCGAAGGTGCTGCTGGACGAGAGCACGCTGTGGCCCGACAACAAGTTCGTGATCACCAATGTGATCGTGTCGCAGAAGTTCCTCAAGGCGCACCCGGACGTGGTCGAGGCGGTGCTGCGCGGTTCGGTGAACACCAACGCGTGGATCGCGGCCAACCCCGACAAGGCCAAGGCGGACGCGAACGAGCAGCTCAAGAAGCTGACGCAGAAGGCGCTCCCGGCCAACGTCCTCGACCCGGCCTGGAAGTCCATCCAGGTGCTGGACGACCCGCTGGCGAAGACCGCGGGCGAGGAGGCGCAGCACGCCGTGGACGCCGGTCTGCTCAAGGCGCCGAAGCTCAACGGGCTGTACGACCTGACGCTGCTCAACAAGGTGCTCACGGCGGACGGCAAGCCGACGGTGGACGCCGCGGGGCTCGGCGCTCAGTAGCCCCGCCCGCGACACCCGCCCCCCGACGACCCGTAGCGGCGTCAACCGCACCCGCCCCGTAGGACCCCAGGAGGTGACACCCATGGCCGACACCCTCACCAGTGCCGACGCGCAGACCGCGGAGCCCGAGGCGTACGCCGCGCGGCTCGACCATGTGTCGAAGGCGTTCGGCAGGCCCGGCGCCCGGCAACTCGTGCTGGACGACATCACGCTCGACGTGCGGCCCGGTGAGTTCGTCTGCCTCCTGGGGGCCTCGGGGTGCGGCAAGTCCACCCTGCTCAATCTGGTCGCCGGACTCGACAAGCCGTCCGCGGGCGCCATCGCGGCGCCCGGCGGGCGGCCCGCCCTGATGTTCCAGGAACACGCGCTGTTCCCGTGGCTGACGGCGGGCAAGAACATCGAACTGGCCCTGCGGCTGCGGGGCGTGCCCCGTGAGGAGCGCCGCCCCGAGGCCGAGCGGCTGCTGGACCTCGTACGGCTCGGCGGCGCGTACGGCAAGCGGGTGCACGAGCTGTCCGGCGGTATGCGGCAGCGCGTGGCACTGGCCCGCGCGCTCGCCCAGGACAGCCAACTGCTGCTGATGGACGAGCCGTTCGCGGCGCTGGACGCCATCACCCGCGATGTGCTGCACGACGAGCTGACCCGGATCTGGTCCGAGACCGACCTGTCGGTGCTGTTCGTGACGCACAACGTCCGGGAGGCGGTACGGCTCGCCGAGCGGGTCGTGCTGATGTCGTCGCGGCCGGGGCGGATCGCCCGTGAGTGGACCATCGACATCCCGCAGCCGCGCCGTATCGAGGACGCGGCCGTGGCGGACCTGTCCGTCGAGATCACCGAAGAACTGCGTGGGGAGATCCGCCGCCATGGCCAGCACTGAGACGTCCGCGCAAGGCGCCGTCCCGCTCGGGAAGACGGACGGGCCGGGCGCCGCGGACCGGCACGACCTGTCAGGGCTCGAAGCGGGCCTCGACGCGCTGGAGACCGTCGAGGTCCGGCGGGCGCCCTTCTGGGAGATCCTGTTCAAGAAGGTGCTGCCGCCGGTCACCGCGATCCTGCTGGTGCTGGTGGTCTGGCAGCTCGCGGTGTGGGGCGGTTTCTCCGACCCGACGAAGCTGCCCAGCCCGCACGCCGTCGGCCAGGCGCTGTCCGAGCGGTGGAACGAGGGCGACCTGCTCTCCATCATCTGGACCAGCGTGCAGCGCGGCCTGCTCGGCTTCGTCGCCGCGCTGGCCATCGGCACCCCGCTGGGCCTGCTGGTGGCCCGTGTGCCGTTCGTCCGGGCGGCGATCGGCCCGATCCTGTCCGGGCTCCAGTCGCTGCCGTCGGTGGCGTGGGTGCCCGCCGCGGTGATCTGGCTGGGCATCAACGACTCGGCGATGTACACGGTGATCCTGCTGGGCGCGGTGCCGTCGATCGCCAACGGCCTGGTGTCCGGCATCGACCAGGTGCCGCCGCTGTACCTGCGCGCGGGCCGCACCATCGGCGCGACCGGCCTGCGCGGCGCCTGGTTCATCCTGCTGCCCGCCGCGCTGCCCGGTTACGTCGCGGGCCTCAAGCAGGGCTGGGCGTTCTCCTGGCGCTCCCTGATGGCCGCCGAACTCATCGCGTCCTCACCGGACTTGGGCGTCGGCCTCGGCCGCTACCTGGAGAACATGCGCGAGGGTTCCGACATGGCCGGGGTCTTCCTCGGCATCCTGCTGATCCTGTTCGTCGGCATCGCCATCGACCAGATCATCTTCAGCCCGCTGGAGCGCTGGGTGCTGCGCAGCCGCGGCCTGACCGCCGGGGCCCAGCAGTAGTGCGCCCCGCCGCCCGGCCCCCCTTGGTCGTCATCGCGCACGGTTCCCGCGACCCGCGGCACGCCGAGACCGTGCGCGCGCTGACCCGGCGGGTCAGGGCGGCGCGGCCGGGTCTGCGGGTCGAGACCGGCTTCCTGGACTTCTGCGCCCCCTCGGTGCCCCAGGTGCTGGAACGGCTCGCGGCCGAGGGCGTACGGGAGACCGTCGCCCTTCCGCTGCTGCTGACCCGCGCCTTCCACGCCAAGGCCGACATCCCCGCCGTACTGCGGGACGCCCCCTCCCGGCTGCGGATCACGCAGGCCGACGTGCTCGGCCCGTCGCCGCTGCTGGTCGCCACCTTGGAGCGGCGGCTGACGGAGGCCGGGCTGCGGCCGGGCGACCGCGCCTCGACCGGTGTGGTGCTGGCCTCCGCGGGCTCCACCGACCCGGAGGCCAGGGCGGTGATCGCCGACATCGCGCGGGAGTGGCGGCGCACCGGATGGCGCGCCGTGCGGCCCGCGTTCGCCTCCGCCGCCCTGCCGCGCACCGAGGACGCCGTACGCGCGCTGCGCGCCGAGGGCGTCCGCCGGATCGCCGTGGCCCCGTACGTCATCGCGCCGGGCTTCCTGCCCGACCGGATCGCCCGCGGCGCGCGGGAGGCGGGCGCCGACGTGCTCGCGCCGGTGCTCGGCGCCGCGCCGGAGCTGGCCGAACTGCTGCTGCGCCGGTACGACGAGGCGCTGCTGCCCGCGCGCCGACTGGTGTCGGTGTAAGGGCCAACTTCCCGGCCATGGTGGGGTTGTCCCCACCCCTGAGGGGGAGCCCGCCCTCCCGGAAGTCACCAGCAGGCCGGATGGGTCGGCGCCCCGCGTCCCCATAGCGTCATAGGCGTACGGAGCGGCCCCGGATCACCAGGTCAGGCCGCCACCCATGACGATCCTTCAAGGGGGACACCGTGAGTCGCTCAGGCGCACACGGCAGCAGGATGGGCATCGCGGCGGCTATGGGCGGTTGGAGCGCCCGGCACCGCTGGGCGGCGGTGGGCGGGTGGCTGCTCTTCGTCATCCTGGCGATGTTCGTCGGACAGTCGGCGGGCCGGGTCGACCTCGACCAGGACAAGTCGATGTCCGGCGAGATCAACCAGGCCGCCACGATCAAGGAGAACGCCGGGCTCAAGAGCGCGGCGGGCGAGATGGTGCTGATCCAGGCCAAGGGCTCGGGTCACGCGACCGACCCGGCCTTCCGCACCGCGGTCGCCGATGTGATGACCGCAGTCAAGGGCACGGGCAAGGTCACCGCGGTCACCTCGCCCTATGACACCAAGGCCGTCTCCGCCGACCAGCGTTCGGCGCTGGTCCGCTTCGACATGCTCGGCCTGGCGGACGACGCGCCCGACAAGGTGCAGCCGGTCATGGACGCGGTGAAGAAGGTCCAGTCGCAGCACACGGATTTGCGGATCGAGGAATTCGGCGACGCGAGCGGCGGGAAGGTGCTCAACGACGCCTTCGGCAGCGACTTCAAGACCGCCGAGTTCTCCGCCGTGCCCGTGGCACTGGGCATCCTGCTGATCGCGTTCGGCGCGCTGGTCGCGGCGCTGCTGCCGGTGGCGCTGGCGATGACGGCGTTCATGGCCGCGGGCGGTGTGGTGGCGATGGTCAGCCACATCATCCCGATGAGCGACACCGCCAACTCCGTGATGCTGCTGGTCGGCCTGGCCGTCGGCGTCGACTACTGCCTGTTCTACCTGCGCCGCGAGCGTGAGGAGCGGGCCGCGGGGCACGACGGACAGACCGCGATCAAGATCGCGGCGGCCACCTCGGGACGGGCCATCCTGATCTCCGGCATCACCGTGATCGTGGCCATGGCGGGCATGCTCTTCACCGGCATCGGTGACTTCAAGGCGATGGGCCTGGCCACGATGATCGTCGTCGCCATCGCGATGTTCGGTTCGGTCACCGTGCTGCCCGCGCTGCTGTCGCTGCTCGGCCACCGGGTCGAGAAGGGCCGCATCCCGTTCCTGAACCGCGGCCGGAAGAACACCGCCCGGCGCGCCGCCAACCCCAGCAGCCGCTTCTGGAAGACCGTCCTGGGCCCGGTGCTGAGCCACCCCAAGACCGCCACGGTAATGGCGGGCGGCGCGCTGCTGGTCATCGCGCTCCCCGCGTTCGGCATGAAGACCGCGAATCTGTCGATGCCGCAGGAACTGGGCAGCAAGCTGCCGATCATCCAGACCTACGAGCACATCAACGAGGCGTTCCCCGGCGGTCCCGACCAGGCCAACGTGGTCGTCAAGGCCGACGACATCGACGCCCCGGCGGTCAAGAAGGCCATCGCCGCCTTCCGCGCCGAGGCCGTGTCCTCGGGCGCCAGCAAGGGCCCGGTCACCCTGACCGTGCACGCCGCGCAGAACGTCGCCCAGATCGACGTACCGCTGGCCGGCGGCAGCGACCGCGCCAAGGCCCAGGACAACGTGCGGACGCTGCGCGACCACGTACGGCCCGACACCCTCGGCAAGGTCGACGGCCTCCAGGCGCCGGTGACCGGCGGGACGGCCGGGTCGATGGACTTCACGGCCAAGATCACCAGCAGTGTGCTGCCGGTCTTCGCCTTCGTGACCGTCTTCGCCTTCCTGCTGATGCTGCTGTCCTTCAGGTCGCTGACCATCGCGCTGACCTCGATCGTGCTGAATCTGCTCTCGGTGGGCGCGGCCTACGGCATCCTGTCCGCGGTCTTCCAGCACGGCTGGGGCGCGTCGCTGGTGGGCGCCACCGGTACGGGCGCGGTGGTGGCCTGGCTGCCGCTGTTCCTCTTCGTGATCCTGTTCGGGCTGAGCATGGACTACCACGTGTTCGTGGTCTCCCGGATCCGCGAGGCCAAGGTGCGCGGGATGAGCACCCGCGGCGCGATCGAGCACGGCATCACCACCACCGCGGGCGTCGTGACCAGCGCCGCCGTCATCATGGTCGCCGTGTTCGCGATCTTCGGGACGCTGTCCATGCAGAGCATGAAGCAGATGGGTGTCGGCCTGGCCTTCGCGGTGCTGATCGACGCGACCGTCATCCGCGGGGTGCTGCTCCCGGCCGTGATGAGCCTGCTCGGCGAGCGCAACTGGTACCTGCCGCGCTGGATGCACCGGCTGCCCGACATGACGCACGACGAGTCGACCCTGGCCCCGCCGCCGGTCGTCGCGCTGCCGGAGGAGCCGTACCGGGACCAGGTGCCCGACCGGGTCTGATCCCCGGCCAGGAGCCGGGGAGGACCCTGGGACCTGTTCCCGACCCGACCTGGGCCCCAGGACCTGTTCCCGGCCCGGCCCGCCTCGGCCCGGCGCGAAAATTACCTCGGAAAATTCGGATCCCGCGTTTCTCCGCAGGTCACGGAGCCCCTGTCCCGCCCGGGACGGGGGCTCCGGCGCGTTCCGGGCGGTGTTCCGGGCCCCTTTTCCGGGCTCGTTGTCAGTGGGCGGGCCTAGTGTGGAAAGCGTGACCGTGAGAGAGAGCGAAAGCGCCGGGAGCGGTACCGCCCTGGCTGCCGACGAGGTGGAGCTCCGTCTTGAGGAGCACCGGGCAGAGCTGACCGGCTACTGCTACCGCATGCTCGGCTCGGTGTTCGAGGCCGAGGACGCCGTGCAGGAGACGCTGGTCCGCGCCTGGCGCGGGCAGCGCGGCTTCGAGGGGCGGGCCTCGTTCCGCTCCTGGCTGTACCGGATCGCGACCAATGTGTGCCTGGACAGTCTCAACGCGGGCAAGCGCCGGGCCCGCCCGATGGACCTGTCCCCCGCGTCGCACGCCGACGCGACGCTGCCCGCCGCCTCCCCGGAGAGCGTCTGGATCGAGCCGGTACCCGACGTCCGCGCCCTGCCGTCCTCCGGCGACCCGGCCGATGTCGTGGTCTCCCGCGAGACGATCAAGCTGGCCTTCGTCGCCGCCCTCCAGCACCTGCCCGCCCGGCAGCGGGCCGTTCTGATCCTGCGCGAGGTGCTGGCCTGGAAGGCCAGCGAGACCGCGGAGCTGCTCGGTACGACGGTGGCGTCCGTCAACAGCGCGTTGCAGCGCGCCCGCGCCACGCTCAGCGAGGCCGGGGTGAGCACGGCGGGGACCGACTACGCCAAGGCCGCCGCCGCGCCGATGGACGAGGCGCAGGAGAAGCTGCTCGCGCGCTATGTGGACGCCTTCGAGCGCTACGACCTCGATTCGCTGACCGCCCTGCTGCACGAGGACGTCACGCTGTCCATGCCGCCGTACGCCCTGTGGCTCCAGGGTCACCAGGACATACGCGACTGGTTCCTCGGCACCGGTATCGAGTGCAAGGACTCCCGGCTGCTGCCGGTGTGGGCGAACGGATCGCCCGGCTTCGGGCAGTACCGGTCGAACGGCCCGGAGGGCGGCCACCACCCGTGGGCGCTCCAGGTGCTGGAGATCACCGACGGCCGGATCACCGGCATCAACGCGTTCCTCGACACCGCGCACCTATTCCCGCTTTTCGGCCTCCCACTCGAACTGCCCCGCTAGCCCGGCGAGTTCGAGCAATTCGCGGAGTTCCGCGGTGGCGCCGCGCAACCGCACGGTGTGCCCGGTCCTGTGCGCGGCCAGCCCCAGCCGGGCGAGCGCGCCGATGGTGCCGGGCGCGCCGCCGGGGAGCCCGGTCACGTCCACGACCAGGGGTTCCGTCGGGCCGGGTGCCGCCGTCACAGTCTTCTCCGCCTCTCCTGGACCTGGCCCTCGGACGGGCCTTCATGGATACCGACCGGCCGGGCGGCCAGGATTCATCGCTGCGCGCCCGACGTATTCGGGCGTATTCACGGCGCATTCTCAGCCGGTGACGCGCGTTCAGGGGGCGCGCGGATGCGACACTGGCCTAGTTCCGCGCCGTTGACCGATGCTGTCGGCATATGCGGTACGGAAAGCGGCACGTCGGTGGGGCGGCGCGTGACACGGCGGGGGCGTACGGGGAGGGCGCGGGCGGGCGCGGCGGTACGGGACAGTGGACGATTCGGGACTGCGGGCGATTCGGCGAAGGGTTCGGGTTTCGGCATGGCGGACACGAGGGTGTTCACGCGGGAGCGGGCGCGGGCGGTGCTGGCTGCCGCCGGGCATCACGAGGCCGAGCTGCTCGCCTTCGGCGAGAACGCGGTCTACGCCGCCGGGCGTCTGGTGATCAAGATCGGCCGCAGCGCCGATCTGCTGGAGCGGGCCCGGCGCGAGGTGCGCACCGCCGACTGGCTGGCCAAGCACGATGTGCCCGCCGTGCGCTCGGCGGAGTCCGAGGTGCGGCTGGTGGACGGCCATCCGATCACGTACTGGCAGCGGCTGCCCGAGCCGCTGCGGCCCGCGGAGCCCGCCGATGTGGCGCCGCTGCTGCTGCTCGTGCACGCGCTGCCCGAGCCGGACTTCGGGCTGCCGCCGCGTGAGCTGCTCGGCGGGGTCGAGCGCTGGCTGCGGCTGGCCGGGGACGCGATCGATCCGGCGGACGCCGCGTATCTGCGCAATCGGCGCGACGGTTTCGCGACCGCCGCGGCCGAGCTCGTACCGCACCTGGAGCGCGGGCCGATCCACGGGGACGCGCTGCCGCGCAACGTGCACATCGGGCCCGACGGGCCGGTCCTGGTCGACCTGGAGACCTTCTCCTCCGACCTGCGCGAGCACGACCTCGTCGTCCAGGCGCTCAGCCGTGACCGCTACGGGGTGCCCGCGGCGGCGTACGACGCCTTCACCGCCGCCTATGGCTGGGACGTCACCGAGTGGCCCGGCATCACCGTCCTGCGCGGTGCCCGCGAGACCGCCAGTTGCGCCTGGGTCGCCCAGCACGCCCCCGCCAGCCCGGCCGCCCTCAACGAATTCCGCCGACGTGTCGCTTCGCTGAGAGCCGCCGACCCCACCGTCCGCTGGTACTCCTTCTGACCCCGCCCCACCGCGGCGGCCTTCAAGGAAGGCACCGCCGCCTTCCCCCGCCCCATCACCCCCCGCACGGCCGCCGGTTGACCGCGACGCACAGGTGAGCCGAAGAGGGGGCGCCTCTTCGATCCGCCGCAGCGGCGGGACGCGGGACGGCGGGTGACCGGCCCCGGAGGGGTCAGGCGGCGGAGACGCGCAGCGGCCAGGCGCGGTCGATGGTGGAGGCGTCGGCGGACCCCTTGCGGCGGAGCCAGGAGGCGAAGTCCTCGGCCCAGTCGGCGTACCAGCCGCGCTGCTCGTCGTAGAGGTCCCAGAGGTCGGCGTCGGCGACCTGGGGGTAGCGGGCGGCGAGGGCGCGGGCGACGCGGACGGCGGCGAGGGCGTCGGCGCCCGCTTCGTGCGCGCCGTCGAGGACGACACCGTAGACGCCGCAGGCGGCCTCCAGGGTGCGCTTGCCGCGCCGGTACTTGTCGAGGGCGCGGTCCATCACCAGCGGGTCGAGCACGGGCCCCGGACGGGCCCCGGGAACGGCCAGCGGCGGCAGCGCGTACCGCCGCAACTCCTCGTCCAGCAGGGTGAGATCGAAGGGCGCGTTGTAGACGACGACGGGCACCCCGGCCGCCCAGTACCCCCGCAGGGCGTCGGCGATCTCGGCGACGACCTCCGGCGCCGGGCGCCCCTCGGCCGCCGCGCGGGCGGTGCTTATGCCGTGGATGGCGGTGGTCTCCTCGGGAATGGCGACGCCGGGATTGGCCAGCCACGCCCGGTGCCGTACCGGCTCCCCGTCCTTCACCTCGGTGACCGCCGCGGTCACGATCCGCGCCTGGCGCGGATCCGTCCCCGTCGTCTCCAGGTCGAACCCGACCAACAGCTCCTCATGCCATGCCATGGCGAGCATCCTTCCCACCCATTTCCCCGTAACCCCCGTGTGCCCTGCCATCATCGCGCGGACCACTGACAGCGCCGGACGGCGGGGTTCCGTTTCCCGGGGCGTCCCCGCCCCTCCCCCGGAGGTCACGACACGGGACGGGAATCCGTCCAGATGCCCTCGAACTCCTCGCGGTAGACCTCGAAGAGCCCGTGTTCCGCGGGCCCTTCCTCGGCGACCACCTGCCGGGACCCGCCGCGCAGCAGCAGCACCGGCACCTCCATGCCGCGGGCCCGCCGCAGATAGGACTGCACGACGGCCAGGCCGTCGCCGGTGTCGCCGTCGACGAGGTAGGCGGTGAAGCGCGGGGTCTCGTCGAAGACCCGGATCTCGAAGGCGTCGGGGTCCCGCAGCCGGGCCCGCACCCGGCGCATGTGCATGATGTTCATCTCGACCGACCGGGCCAGCTCACCGCGCCCCAGGCCCAGTTCCCGCTCGCGGCGGCGGACCGTACTGCTCGCGGGGTTGAGGAAGAGCAGTCTGACCCGGCAGCCGGACTCGGCGAGCCGCACCAGGCGCCGCCCCGAGTAGTTCTGCACCAGCAGATTGAGGCCGATGCCTATCGCGTCGAGCCGGCGCGCGCCGGAGAACAAGTCCTCGACGGGGAGCTGCCGTTGCAGCCGCACCCGGTCCGGGTAGACGCCGATGACGTCGGAGTAGCGGTCGGCGACCAGGTCCTCGACGGCGTCCACCGGCAGCCGCTGCGCGGCCGTACGGGCGGGTCCCGCGCCCAGCAGCTCCAGCAGCTTGGCGGCGGCCCGCTCGGCCTGGTCCAGGACGGTCCTGGACAGCGCCCGGTTGCGCGAGACGACGTGCCGGGCCACCTCCAGCTCGTCCAGGGCGAGTTCGAGGTCGCGGCGGTCGTCGAAGTACGGCTCGAAGCACGGCCAGTGCTGGACGACCAGTTCGCGGAGCTGGGGCAGCGTCAGAAAGCTGAGCACATTGTCGTCGGCGGGGTCGAGCAGGAAGCCCTTACGGCGGCTCACTTCCCGTACGGCGACGGCCCGTTGCACCCATTCGTGCCCGGCCGGGCCCGCTGCGGCGACCACCCACTCCTCGCCGTGCACGGGCTCGTAGATCGGGCGCAGCACAGCGTTGACGACGGCGCGCAGGCGCTGTTCCACGAGGTTGAGCCATACGTAGGCCCGCCCGGCGCGCGTGGCGCGGGTGCGTACCTCCGACCAGGCTTCCGCGCCCCAGTCCAGCTCCGCTCCGATCTCCAGCGGCTGGGCGAGGGTGACCGCGCTCTGCACCGCCTCGGCGGCGGCACCGTCCGCGACCTGACGGTCCTCCTGATCTCCACCACCCGGGAGCATCAGACCTCCGGACGTCTCCACGCCACCCGCCTCCCACCCCCGTCCACGATCAAGGAAGGGTACTGCGGTGCAGGGTGCCCCGCAGCCCTGTTGACCCTACTTGACTACTACCGGACAAGCTCATCACCCTTGCGGTAGCTGGCTGTTGTGGCTTTGTCACCCTCGGGTGGACCAGGTGGGAGGATGCACTCTCGGCAACGAATTCGGCAACGAAGCTGGCCGGGTGCGCGGAATCGGTCCGCGCTCTCCCGGTCCGGGAGTGGAAGAGTCACGAGATGCAAGTCTGGCCGGGTCAGTCGTACCCCCTGGGTGCCACCTTCGACGGCGCGGGCACCAACTTCGCCGTCTTCTCCGAGGTGGCGTCCCGTATCGAGCTGTGCCTGCTGCACGACGACGGGTCGGAGACGGCCGTCGAGCTGCGCGAGGCGGACGCCTTCGTACGGCACGCCTACCTGCCGGGGGTGATGCCGGGTCAGCGGTACGGCTTCCGGGTGCACGGGCCCTACGACCCGCCCCGCGGCCACCGCTGCAACTCCGCGAAGCTGCTCCTCGACCCGTACGCCAAGGCGATGAGCGGCAGCATCGACTGGGACGAGGCGGTCTACGGCTACCGCTTCGGACAGCCCGACTCGCGCAACGATCTGGACTCCGCCCCGCACACCATGACGTCCGTCGTGGTGAATCCGTACTTCGACTGGGCCGACGACCGCGCCCCGCGGATCGATTATCACAAGACCATCATCTACGAGGCCCACGTCAAGGGCCTGACGATGACTCACCCGGGTCTGCCGGAGGAGATCCGCGGCACCTACGCCGCGCTGGCTCACCCGGCGGTGATCGGCCATCTGGTGGAACTCGGGGTGACGACACTGGAACTGATGCCGGTGCATCAGTTCATCCAGGACCACCGTCTGGTGGACGCGGGCCTCGCGAACTACTGGGGTTACAACACCATCGGCTTTTTCGCGCCGCACCATTCGTACTGCTCGCTGGGCGACCGGGGGCAGCAGGTGCTGGAGTTCAAGACGGCGGTCCGCGCGCTGCACCGGGCCGGGATCGAGGTGATCCTGGACGTGGTCTACAACCACACGGCCGAGGGGAGCCACCTCGGGCCGACGCTGTCGCTGCGCGGCCTGGACAACGCCTCGTACTACCGGCTCGGCGGCGACAAGCGGTACTACACGGACACCACGGGCACCGGCAACAGCCTGCTGATGCGCAGCCCGCACGTCCTCCAGCTCATCATGGACAGCCTGCGCTACTGGGTCACCGAGATGCACGTGGACGGCTTCCGTTTCGACCTCGCGGCCACGCTGGCCCGGCAGTTCCACGAGGTGGACCGGCTCTCGTCCTTCTTCGACCTGGTCCAGCAGGACCCGGTGGTCTCGCAGGTGAAGCTGATCGCCGAGCCGTGGGACGTCGGCGAGGGCGGCTACCAGGTGGGCAACTTCCCGCCCCTGTGGACCGAGTGGAACGGGAAGTTCCGCGACACGGTACGGGACCTGTGGCGCGGCGAGAGCGCCACGCTGGCCGAGTTCGGCTCCCGGCTGACCGGTTCCTCCGACCTCTACCAGGACGACGGCCGCCGCCCGTTGGCCTCGGTCAACTTCGTCACCTGCCACGACGGTTTCACGCTGCGCGACCTGGTGTCGTACAACGACAAGCACAACGACGCCAACGGCGAGAACAACCGTGACGGCGAGAGCTTCAACCGGTCCTGGAACTGCGGTACGGAGGGGCCGACGGAGGACGAGAAGGTGCGGTCGCTGCGCGGGCGGCAGATGCGCAACTTCCTCGCCACGCTGATGCTCTCGCAGGGCGTGCCGATGATCTCGCACGGCGACGAGTTCGGCCGTACCCAGAAGGGCAACAACAACGTCTACTGCCAGGACAACGAACTGGCGTGGGTGTCCTGGCCCGGCAAGCCGGACGACGGCGGGCCGAACGACGAGGCGCAGCAGTTGCACGAGTTCCTGCGCACGATGGTGTGGCTGCGGCGCGACCACGCCGTGTTCAGGCGGCGGCGCTTCTTCCACGGGCGGCCGGTCGAGGGCACGCACGACGAACTGTCGGACATCGCCTGGTTCACGCCCGAGGGGCAGGAGATGGCGCAGCGCGACTGGCAGGCGGCGCACGCCAGGTCGATGTCGGTCTTCCTCAACGGCAACGCGATCTCCGAGCCGGGGCCGCGTGGCGAGCCGGTCACCGACGACTCGTTCCTGCTGATGGTCAACGCGGCGCCGAAGCCGCAGGAGTTCGTGGTCCCGGTCAACCACGGCATGGAGTGGCAGCTCGTGGTGGACACCCAGTTGGCCGGGGGCGTCCCGCCGGGCACCGGCCAGCGCGTACAGGCCGGGGACCGGGTGGAGCTGGCCGACCGCAGCATGGTGGTGCTCCAGCGCCCGGCGCTGTAGCGGCCCGGGCGGCGCGACACGTGCTCCGTGTGTCGGCGGCGCGGCAGGTGGCCCGCGGGTCGGCGACGCGGCCGGTGGCCCGCGGGTCGGCGGCGCGGCCGGCCTGCCACGGGGAAGGACGGGCCGCTTTCGGCGATACGGACGGCGTCCGGGGAGACCCGGGCGCGTTCGGCCGCTTCACGGCCGAATCCGGGGTAGAGAAGACCTCATGACCGGACTTCCCGTGACGCCCTCCGCCACCTACCGGGTGCAGGTGCAGCCCGGCTTCACCTTCGCCGACACCGCCGCGCACGTGCCGTACCTGGCCTCGCTCGGCGTCTCGCACCTGCATCTGTCGCCGATCCTCGAAGCGGTGCCCGGCTCCACCCACGGCTACGACGTGGTGGACCACTCGCGGGTACGCGAGGAGCTGGGCGGCGAGCAGGGCCTGCGGGCGCTGTCGCACACCGCCCGCGAGCACGGCCTCGGCCTGATCCTGGACATCGTCCCCAACCACATGGCGGTGCCCGCGCCCGAACACCTCAACGGCCCGCTGTGGGAGGTGCTGCGCGACGGTCCCGGCTCCGCGTACGCCGACTGGTTCGACATCGACTGGGCCGCGCTGGGCGGCAAGGTGCTGCTGCCCGTGCTGGGCGACCCCCTGCCCGACGTCCTCGGGCAGCTCTCGGTGGTCTCCGACAAGCGCGCGGGCGGCGAGGTGCTGCGCTACTACGACCACCGGTTCCCGCTGCGGCCGGGCACGGAGAATCTGCCGCTGCCGGAACTGGTGGAGGCGCAGTGGTACCGGCTGGCGTACTGGCGGCAGGCCCGCACCGAGCTGAACTACCGCCGCTTCTTCACGATCTCCGACCTGATCGCGGTCCGCGTCGAGCGGCAGGACGTCTTCGAGGCCACCCACGCGACCGTGCTGCGGCTGCTGCGCGAAGGCGTCGCCGACGGGCTGCGGATCGACCACCCGGACGGCCTCGCCGACCCGGCGGGCTATCTGCGCCGCCTGGCCGAGGCCAGCGAGGGGCGGTGGACGGTGGTGGAGAAGATCCTCCAGCGGGACGAGGCGCTGCCCGCCGACTGGGCGTGCGCGGGCACCACCGGGTACGACGCGCTCGACCGGATCGACGGGCTGTTCACCGACCCGGCGGGCGTCGCCGAAGTGACCGACTTCTACCGGGAGTTCACCGGCGTCGAGGACAGCCGCGGCGGCCGGTGGGAGCCGACCGCGCGGCGCGCCGCCCACCGCATCGTCGGCCACGACCTCGCCGCGGAGGTCTCCCGCCTCGCGGCGAGCGCACAGCGGGCGCAGCGCCCCGGCACGGGCGGCGGGACCGAGGGGGCGGCCGGGCCGGTAACAGCCGAGCGCCAGGAGACCGACCCTTACACGGCGCCCTGTGCGACGTCCGTGCTGGAGGAGGCGCTGCGCGAGCTGCTGGTCCGTATCCCGGTGTACCGCCCGTACGTACGCCCCGGCACCCCGGCGACGCCCGGCGACACCCTGATGGTGACCGAGGCCGCCTCCAGTGCGGCGGAAAGCGCCGACGGGCGGCTCGCCCCGGCGATCGGCCTGCTGCGCGACCTCGCGCTCGGCCGCCCGGCCGAGGGCGCGACGGTGCCCGGTGAGGACGCCGACGACTTCGCCGTCCGCTTCGCGCAGGTCGCCTCCGCGCTGCACGCCAAGTCCGTCGAGGACACCGCCTTCTACCGCTACTCGCCGCTGCTGTCGCTGTGCGAGGTCGGCCGCAGCCCGGCGCATCCGGCGACGGCCCCGGAGGAATTCCACGCCTATTGCGCGCGGATCCAGCGCGACCACCCCGGTACCGGCACCGTCCTGTCCACGCACGACACCAAGCGCAGCGCCGACCTGCGGCTGCGGCTGGCCGTCCTGTCCGAACTCCCCGACGCCTGGCGGGAGTGGATGGGCGCCCGCGAGGCCCGCGCCGAGCGGTCAGGCGACGCGCCCGCGCCCGACCGGCACACCGCGTACACCGTCTTCCAGACCGGCGTCGGCCTCGGCTTCTGCCACCCGGACCGGCTGGTGCCCGCCGCCCTCAAGGCGGTCCGCGAGGCGGGCCTGCACACCTCGTGGACCGAGCAGGACGAGGCGTACGAGAAGGCCGTCACCGACTTCACCGAGCAGGGCCCGTGCGGCGCGGGCGTCTACGACGTCGGCGAATTCGTCAACTCCCTCGCCCCGTACGCCGACGCCAACGCGCTCGGCGCGGCGCTGGTGCACCTGACGATGCCGGGGGTGCCCGACGTCTACCAGAACACCGAATTCCCGGTGTACACCCTGGTCGACCCGGACAACCGCGGCCCCATGAACGGGCCGGTCGGCGGGACCCAGCGGTTCGGCGTCGACCGCACCCTGGACCGCCTGCTGGACGGCGCCGCGCCGGGCTCCTTCGACGAGGCCAAGCTGCGCCTGACCGCGGTGGCGCTCCGGCTGCGGCGCGACCGCCCCGAGTGGTACGGCCCCACCGCCTCGTACATCCCCCTCGTCGCGCAGGGTCCTGCCGGTGACCACTGCCTCGCCTTCCTGCGCGGCGGCTCCGCCCTCACCGTCGTCACCCGGCTCTCCGCCCGCCTCGCCGCGGCGGGCGGCTGGCGCGAGGCGTCGCTGCCGCTCCCTCCGGGCCGCTGGCACGACCGCCTGGGCGGCGGGACGTACGAGGGCGCGGCCCCGCTGGCCGAACTGCTGGGCCGCAGCCCTGTGGCCCTGCTGACCCCGGAGAGGTGAGCGCGGAGAGGTGAGCCCGGCGGGGTGAGCCCGGCGGGCTGAGCCGCCCACGCCCGCTCCCGCGCACCCGCGTCGCCATCCCGACAAGGCCGCCGCGTAATAACCGGTGGCCTTGTCGGCCGTCGCCCGCCTAGGGTGCTGATCACGCCCGTGACCGGACGAGAAGGAGGCGAGAGCGATGACGTACATCACTGTGCCGCGCTCCCGCCCCTCCGCAGGGCGTCCGTAGATCCACGGGGAGATGGTCCCGGGAGCGCTCCGTCGAACTCCCGAAGGAATCGCTTCACCATGTCCGATCTGGTTTTCCGCCCGCTGGTCGCGGGCGAGTCCGCCCTGTTCAACTCCCTTGCCGAGACGGCATCCGGCACGCGTACCGGCACCGGTGACGCGTCCGTCGGCCGCGCCCTGCTCGGCCAGTCCTTCGCGACCCTCGACGCGGGCGGCGAGTACCGGCCCGAGTGGTCGTGGGTCGCGCTGCGCGGCGCGAAGGTCGTCGCGCGGGCCGCGTGGTGGGCCAAGCCCGAGGACAGCGAGCCGCTGGCCCTGGACTGGTTCGACTTCGCCGAGGGCGAAGCCGAGGCGGCCACCGAACTGCTGCGCGCCGCGCCGCTGAACACCGAGTACAGCCTGCTGCTGCCGCCCGACTGGCGCGAGCGCCCCGACGTGACGGCGGCGGCGCGGAGCCGCGCGGCGGCCGTCGAGGCCGCGGGGCTGCGCGAGTTGGTCGAGCGGTACCGCTACGAGTGGACGGCGGACTGCCCGCTGCCGCCGCGCACCGGGCGTCTTGAGTACCGGCCCGAGCCGGACGACACCGCCTTCCGGGCCGTCATGGCCCGCATCATGGAGGGCACCCTCGACGCCCACGACCGCCGGATGATCGCCGAACAGGGCCTGGAGGCCGCCCTCGACGAGACCATCGGCTTCTTCGACTGGTTCCCCTCGCCCGCCGACTGGCGGCGGGTGGCGTACACCCCGGACGGCGAGGTGGCCGGGCTGCACGTGCCCGCGCGCAATCCGGCCGGCCCGTGCATCGGCTTCATCGCCGTGGTGCCCGAGCAGCGAGGCCGTGGTTACTCGTACGACCTGCTGGTCGAGTGCACTCACGACCTGGTCGACCGCGGCGCGGTCAAGGTCGCGGCGGCCACCGACCGGACGAATGTCCCGATGGCGCGGAATTTCGCGAAGGCGGGGTACCCGATCGTTCAGGAGCGGATCGACTTCGTCCCCGACGCAGTGTGATGTTCCCCCGCTGATCCGCTCGCGGTGATGCGGGAGGCCGTTCCGTGGGCATGCATGTGCCCGGGGTCCGTGGCGCGGCCACGGCCCCGGGCACCCGCGAGGAACGGCCTCGGGGGCGCCCGCACAGAAGACCGCCGTACAGAAGACTGCCGTACAGAAGACCGCCGTACCGCCGTACAGAAGAACGCTGTACGGAGAACTTCCGCGCGGAAGACCGCCGCGCGGAAGACCGAAGACGCTGAACGAACCGGATGACGAGACGGGAGCCGTGGGTGCTGTTCGAGGTGTGGGCGCCGGATGCCCAGCAGGTGGAGATCCTGATCGACGACCGCACACGGCACGGCCTCGGCCCCGACCCGGCGCGGGCCGGCTGGTGGCGCGCGGAGGTGTCCGCCGGGCCGGGCACGCGGTACGCGTATCTGCTCGACGGCGGTCCGCCGCTGCCCGATCCGCGCTCGCGCCGCCAGCCGGAGGGCCCGGACGGGCCGAGCGCCGTCGTCGACCACGACGCGTTCGCCTGGACGGTGCCGTGGCCGGGCCGCGCGCTGCCCGGCGCGGTGGTCTACGAACTGCACGTCGGCACCTTCACCCCCGAGGGCACCTTCGACGCGGCGATCGAGCGGCTGCCGCACCTGGCCCGGCTGGGCATCACGCACATCGAGCTGATGCCGGTGTGCCCGTTCCCCGGCACCAACGGCTGGGGGTACGAGGGCGTGTCGCTGTGGGCGGTGCACGAGCCGTACGGCGGCCCCGAGGGAATGAAGCGATTTGTCGACGCGGCGCACAAGCAGTGCCTGGGCGTCGTCCTCGACGTGGTCCACAACCACCTGGGCCCGTCGGGCAACCATCTGCCGCCGTTCGGCCCGTACTTCACCGACCGGCACCACACCCCCTGGGGCGACGCGGTCAATCTGGACGCGCCCGGCTCCGACGAGGTGCGGGACTTCCTGATCGGCAGCGCGCTGTCGTGGCTGCGCGACTACCGGCTCGACGGGCTGCGGCTCGACGCCGTCCACGCGCTGGTGGACACGCGCGCCCTGCACTTCCTCGAGGAGCTGTCGACGGCCGTGGACGGGCTGTCAGCCGCGCTCGGCCGCCCGCTGTTCCTGATCGCCGAGTCCGATCTGAACGACCCGCGGACGACGGCCCCGCGCCAGGCGGGCGGCCTCGGCCTGCACGCCCAGTGGAGCGACGACTTCCACCACGCCCTGCACGCGGCCGTCACCGGCGAGGCGCAGGGCTATTACGCGGATTTCGCCGCCGCCGGGCCCGCCGCGGTGGCCAAGACGCTCACCGGGGGCTTCTTCCACGACGGCAGTTGGTCCTCCTTCCGCGGCCGGCACCACGGCCGCCCGCTGGACCGGGCCGCCGCGCCCGCCCACCGGCTGCTGGGCTACGCGCAGACGCACGACCAGATCGGCAACCGCGCGACCGGCGACCGGCTCACCCCTGACCAGCTCACCGTGGCCGCGGCCCTCGTCCTGACCTCGCCGTTCACCCCGATGCTCTTCATGGGCGAGGAGTGGGGCGCGGGCACGCCCTGGCAGTTCTTCACCGACCACGACGACCCGGAGCTGGGCGCGGCCATCACGCGCGGGCGGCGCCGCGAATTCGCCGACCACGGCTGGGCGGAGGAGGACGTGCCCGATCCGCAGGACCACGCGACCCGGGACCGCTCGTGCCTGGACTGGGCCGAGCCGGACAAGGCGGGGCACCGCGAGCTGCTGGAGTGGTACCGCGGGCTGATCGCGCTTCGCAGGTCGGAGCCCGCCCTGACCGATCCCCAGCTCGACACGGTCGCGGCGACCGCGGGCGGCCGGACGCTGCGGCTGGCCCGCGGCCCCTTCCGTACGGTCGTGAACTTCTCCGACGCGCCCGCGCGGGTGCCGCTGGACGTGCCGTGCGAGGTGGTGCTGGCCCGGCCGTCGTGCAAGGTGCTGCCGGGCCCGGACGCGGCCGTCCAGCTTCCGCCCCGGGGGGCCGCCGTGCTGCGCGCCCGCGTTACGGTGAACGGGTGACACAGACGACCCCGACGCCCGACGCGGAAGCCCTCGCGGACTGCGTGCTGTGCGGCGAGCCGACCGAGTATCCGGCGAGCACGCGCGGCGCGACGTACTGCCCGGTGTGCGAGTGGCAGGAGGCGCAGCGCACCGCGTGCTCCGGCTAGGACCGGGGCACGCGGGTCAGGTCTTGAGGAGCGCGACGCGGTTCTCCTCGATGTCGAAGTCGGCCTTCGGATAGGCCGGGTCGATCAGTTCGAGGTGTTCGAGCAGCAGCTTGGCGACCGCCCAGTTCCGGTACCACTTGCGGTCGGACGGCACGACGTGCCAGGGCGCGGCGTCGGTCGAGCAGCGCTCCAGGGCCACCTCGTACGCCTTCTGGTACGCGGGCCACAGCGCGCGCTCGCTGATGTCACCGGGGTTGAACTTCCAGTGCTTGTCCGGGTTGTCGAGCCGCTTCAGCAGCCGCTCGCGCTGCTTGTCGTAGCTGATGTGCAGGAAGACCTTGACGACGGTGACGCCGTCGTCGGCGAGCGACTGCTCGAAGCGGTTGATGACGCTGTAGCGGCGGCTCCAGGTGGCGCGCGGCACGAGGTCGCGCACGCGGGCGATCAGCACGTCCTCGTAGTGCGAACGGTCGAAGACGCCCAGCTCGCCGGGCCGGGGCAGCGCGCGGCGGATGCGCCACAGGAAGGGGTGCTGACGCTCCTCCTCGGTGGGCGCCTTGAACGCGGTGACGCGGATGCCCGACGGGTTCAGCCCGGAGGACACGTGCTTGACGGTGCCGCCCTTGCCCGAGGTGTCCATGCCCTGGAGCACCAGCAGCACGCAGTGCGGGTCGCCCGCGGTGCTCTGCGCCCACAGCCGCTCCTGGAGCTCGGCCAGCCGGGCGCGCAGCTCCGCGGTCGCGGCCAGGGCCGTCGCCTTGTCGCGCGGGCCGCCGGGGGTCGCGGAGGGGTCGTACGCCCGCAGGTTGACCGGTCCGCCGCCGGGCGGCACGCGCAGCAGGGAGCGCAGGCCCGGGTCCTTCTGCGCCTTCTTGGCGGCGGCGTCGGCGTGCTTGCCGCCCCGGCCGTCCTCGTGCGCGTGCCGGTCCACGTGCGCGTGCTCGGCGCCGTGCTTGCCGTTGCCCTTGTCCTTGCTCCCGCTCTTGGCCATGCACCGATCCTGCGCCGGATCAGCGGTCTCCGCCAGTGCCGGTCAGCTTCTCGGCGTCCCGCGCGAGCGCGGTGAGCCGGGAGACGGCGCGGAAGTACTTCTTGCGGTAGCCGCCCGCCAGCATGTCCTGGCCGAAGACGCGGTCGAAGGGCACGCCGGAGGCCAAGACGGGGATCTCGCGGTCGTAGAGCCGGTCGGCGAGCACCACCAGGCGCAGCGCGGTCGCCTGGTCGGTGACGGGTTCCACGCCGCGCAGGAAGACGGCGCCGACGCCGTCGCAGAGCGCGCCGTAGCGGCTGGGGTGGACGGTGGCCAGGTGCGCGGCCAGCGCGCCGAAGTCGTCGAGCGCGGCGCCGGGTGTGACGGCCGCGGCGGCGGTGACCTGCTCGTCGGTGTGCGGGGTCGGCGCCTCGGGCAGGCCGCGGTGCCGGTAGTCCTCGCCGTCGATCCGCAGGCTGGTGAAGCGGGCGGACAGGCCCTGGATCTCCCGCATGAAGTCGGCGGAGGCGAAGCGGCCCTCGCCGAGCTTGCCGGGCAGCGTGTTCGACGTCGCCGCCAGCCGTACGCCCGCGTCGGCGAGCTTGCCGAGGAGCGTGGACACCAGCACCGTGTCGCCCGGGTCGTCCAGTTCGAACTCGTCGATGCAGACCAGCCGGTGGTCGCTGAGCGCCGCCACCGCGTGCTGGAAGCCGAGGGCGCCGACCAGATTGGTCAGCTCCACGAACGTGCCGAACGCCTTGCGCTCGGCGGGCGCCGGGGTGGCGTGCCACAGCGACGCCAGCAGGTGGGTCTTGCCGACGCCGTAACCGCCGTCGAGGTAGACCCCGCCGGGGCCGCCGGGCGCGGACGCCGCCCGCCGGAACCACCGCTTGGGCGTCGGCGCGGCCGTCAGCGACGCCGCGAAACCGGCCAGGGCCCGTACGGCCGCGGCCTGGCTGGGCTGATTCGGGTCGGGCACGTAGGTCTCGAACCTGACGCCGTCGAACCGCGGCGGCGGCACCATCTCCGCCACCAATCGCTCCACCGGCACATGCGGCGTGCGCGCGCTGAGTGACACGGGCCCGCCATCGCCGCCTATCGCGGCACTCCCAGACGAAACGACAGAGGTCGACACAGCTCACCAGCGTAGTGCCTCCCGGTTCCGCCCCCGCCGGCATGTGTCCGACCCCACGCGTACGGGGGCGGCGGGCCGAGGGCGCCGACCGGCCCGTAGCGGCGCGGCGTGGGAGACTTCGGGGATGCGACGGCTCTATCCCGTAGCGGGAGCGAACGATTCGGCCGGGCTGGAGACCCCGCTCGGCCTGGCGGACGCGTACGCGTACCCCGAACGGGGAGCGGGCCCGTACCTCCGGGCCAACATGGTGTCGTCGCTGGACGGCGCGGCCCGGTACGACGGCAGGTCGGCGCCGCTGTCGTCGGAGGCGGACATGCGGGTCTTCGGCGTGCTGCGCGCGCTGGCCGACGTGGTGCTGGTGGGTGCGGAAACGGTTCGCCTGGAGGGTTACAGGCCCGCGAGGGCCCGCGAGGTGTTCGCGGCGCGCAGGGCGGCGGACGGCCAGACCCCGGCCGCCGCCGTCGCGGTGATCAGCCGCGGACTCGATCTGGACTTCACGACACCGCTGTTCACCGCGCCGGTCACCCCCACCCTGGTGCTGACCGGCGCGTCGCCGCCCGCCGACCGTGTCGCCGCCGCCCGCGCGGCGGGCGCCCATGTGGTCGTCGCGGGCGACGGCGAAGGCGTCGACCCGGTCCGCGCGGTGCGCGAGTTGGCCGCGCTGGGCCACACGCGGCTGCTCCACGAGGGCGGCCCGCGGGTCCTCGCGCAGTTCGCCGCGGCCGGCACGCTGGACGAACTGTGCCTGACCGTCGCCCCGGTGCTCGGGGGCGGCGACGCGCCCCGGATCATGCACGGCCCCGACGTTCCGGGCCCGGCCCGCCTCGTCCCGCGCTCCGTCCTGGAGGAGGACGGCTTCCTGTTCACCCGTTACGTCCGGGCCTGACCGCCCGACCGTCCCACCGACACACCTCATGCCACCCACCTGACCAGCGGCGCGCCGCACGGTGGAACCGCGACCGAAAAAAGCGGATTCCCTCGTTCCGTTTCGCTCCGCGCGGGAACACTTACCCGAGTGCCCCGCGAAGATCGGGGCAGGATCGTTCCAACGCCGGCCCGGTGGCCCCGACGAAGCACGAGAAAGAAGGACGCGTCCGTGTTCACGACCGTACTCATGATCGAGAAGCCGCTCGCACCGGCCGACGTGGAGCTCGTCACCTCTCTCCACGGCGACGAGCAGGTCTCCTTCGTCGTGCTCATGCAGCCACGCGGCGACCAGGACCGGCTGTTGCGGGCCGTGGACGACGTGGCGCTCGGCTATCTGGATGACGCCGCGCACGAGGACCGCGAGCCGGAGGGCGACGACGCCACCCCGGTCGCGGAGCGGGCCCTGGCGCACTCCCTGGAGGCGCTGCGCGCCTCCGGCGCGGAGGCGGTGGGCCGGATCGTCGACAAGCACCCGCTCGACCTGCTGCGCACGGTCGTCGAGGAGACCAACGCCGACGAGGTCATCGTGCTCACCGCGCCGCACTTCGTGGAGGAGTTCTTCCACCGCGACTGGACGTCGCGGGCGCGGCACAAGGTGGGGGTGCCGGTGCTGAAGCTCTTCGCCGAGCACGATTAGGCGCAGCGGGCGATGAGGCGGCGAGCGCGGTGAGCCGCAGGGCACGATGAGGCGCAGGGCACGATGAGGCGGCGAGCGCGGTGAGCGCGGCGAGGCGGTGCCGCGCCGCCCGGCGGCTCGGGCGTCGTGTGTCCCGGGCGCCCCTTGCAGAAACGTCTCGCCGGGCAGGGGGTGCCACGGGTGCGTGGTCAGGGTCGGCGCGCGGTGCTACGGGTGCGCGGGCAGCGCCGGCGGAAGGTGCCACGGGCGCGCGGGCAGAGTCGTCCGCGCGCCCGGAGGTGCGAGAATCAGGACCCGGTCAATAAACGAACCACGCACATCTCCGGGAGACCTCCGTATGAGCCCGTCCGTTCCCCCCGCCATGGACCGACCGCACTTCATCGGCATCGGCGGCGCCGGAATGTCGGGGATCGCGAAGATCCTCGCGCAGCGCGGGGCGCGGGTGGCGGGCAGTGACTCACGTGAGTCGGAGACGGCGGGCGCGCTGCGCGCGCTCGGCGTGACCGTGCACATCGGCCACGACGCGGCGCACCTGGCGCAGGACGCCACCTCGGTGGTCGTCTCCAGCGCGATCCGCCCGGAGAATCCGGAGCTGGCGGCGGCCCGCGAGCGCGGCGTCCCCGTCGTGCACCGCAGTGACGCGCTGGCCGCGCTGATGGAGGGCACCCGGCCGATCGCGGTCGCGGGCACCCACGGCAAGACCACCACCACCTCGATGCTGGCGGTCGCGCTGACGGCGCTCGGCAGCGAGCCGTCGTACGCGATCGGCGGCGACCTGGACGCGCCCGGCTCGAACGCGCACCACGGCGGCGGCGAAATCTTCGTCGCGGAGGCCGACGAGAGCGACCGCAGCTTCCACACGTACGCGCCCGAGGTCGCGATCATCCTCAACGTGGAGCTCGACCACCACGCCAACTACGCCTCGATGGACGAGATCTACGACTCCTTCGAGACCTTCGTCGGCAAGATCCGCCCCGGCGGCACGCTGGTGATCTCCGCCGACCAGCCGGGCGCCGTCGAGCTGACGAAGCGGGTACGGGACATCGGCGGTCTGACGATCGTGACGGTCGGCGAGGCCGAGACCGCAGACGTACGCATCACGAAGATCAACCCGCGCGGGCTGACCAGCGAGGTCACCGTCGTCATCGACGGCCGCCCGCTGACCTTCACCGTCTCCGTGCCGGGCCGCCACTACGCGCACAACGCCGTCGCCGCGCTCGCCGCGGGCACCGCGATCGGCGCCCCGACCCGGAATCTGGCCTCGGCCCTCGCGAAGTACACCGGCGTCAAGCGGCGCCTCCAGCTCAAGGGCGAGGCGGCGGGCGTCCAGGTCATCGACTCCTACGCCCACCACCCGACCGAGATGGCCGCCGACCTGGAGGCGATCCGCGGCGCCGCCGGGGACGCCCGCGTCCTGGTCGTCTTCCAGCCGCACCTCTTCAGCCGCACCCGCGAGCTGGCCACCGAGATGGGCGCCGCCCTCGCCCTCGCCGACGCCTCCGTCGTCCTCGACATCTACCCGGCCCGCGAGGACCCGATCCCCGGTGTGACCAGCGCACTCATCATCGACGCGGCCCGCGCGGCGGGCGCCGACGTGACCGCGGAGCACGACAAGCAGGCGGTACCGGACGTGGTCGCAGGAATGGCGAAGCCGGGTGATCTCGTTCTCACCATGGGCGCGGGCGACGTGACCGACCTCGGTCCCCTGATTCTCGCCCGCCTCGGCAGCTGAGGAGACCTCCATGTCCTACGAAGTCAGCAAGTCCGACGAGCAGTGGCGCGCCGAGCTGTCGCCGGAGGAGTACGCGGTCCTGCGCAAAGCCGGCACCGAGCGGCCCTTCGTCGGCGAGTACACCGACACGAAGACGACCGGCGTCTACGCCTGCCGTGCGTGCGGCGCCGAGCTCTTCCGCTCCGACACCAAATTCGAGTCCCACTGCGGCTGGCCCTCCTTCTACGACCCCGCCGACACCGACGCCGTCGAACTCATCGAGGACCGCACCCTCGGGATGACCCGCGTCGAGGTCCGCTGCGCCCGCTGCGGCTCCCACCTGGGCCACGTCTTCGAAGGCGAGGGCTACGGCACACCGACCGACCAGCGCTACTGCATCAACTCCATCTCCCTGACCTTGACCCCCACGGAGTAACCCCTCCGGGGGGTGCCGTGCGCCTCCGGCGGGGGGCAGCCGTTCAGCGCCGCGGGGACGCGCGACCAGCCCCCGCGGCGGAACGGGCCCCGAAGGGGCGCTGGGGGCACCTCCCGGCCGAAGGCTGGGGGAGGAACTGCGCGACCCGCCACGACGGCGGGGCACCATCCCCACAGACGGAACGGGCCCCGAAGGGGCGCTGGGGGCACCTCCCGGCCGAAGGCTGGGGGAGGAACTGCGCGACCAGCCCCCACCGGCCGGTGGTCCGGAGACAACCGAACCGCCCCGCCGGGGCGGGCGGTGCCCCTGCGGGAGCATCGTGGCTGGCCCGACGACATCGGCGGGCGCCACCGGTTCCGGCGTGGCCGCCGCGGCCGCCGCCGCTTCCGTACGCACCGACGCCGCACGCCACGGCGGATCGGCGTCTAGCAGCGGGTGGCAGACTGGGGCGGTGAGCAGCCCCTTCCAGCACCAGGCCGCCGACCGCGACGCGGCACCCCAGTTCGTCCTCCCGCTCGTCGTCCGGATCGAGCGCGACGCGCCCCCGACCCGTACCGACGCTCTGGAGACGGCGGCGCGCGCCGTCCTCACCCTGCTCTGCGACGAGCGCGCGACGGCCGACGACGGCGAGTGGGCGCAGGCCGTACGGGACTGGCAGGACGCCAGGATCCGCAAGGTCGTACGGCGGGCGCGCGGAGCGGAGTGGCGGCGGGCGGCAGCCCTGCCGGGCATCACGGTGACGGGATCGGGATCGGGATCGGGGTCCGCGTCGGGATCGGTGCCGGGGGCGGACGCGGAAGCGGGTACGGCCGATGTGCCGCCCGCCGAAGTGCGGGTCTACCCGCCCGTGCCGCTCGACGGCTGGCCGAAGGAACTGGCCAAACTCCAGGTCTCCGGAACGGAGTTGGACGACCCGGAGCCGCCGTCACCGCTCGAACCCGGCGACCCGCGCCCCGTGCTGTGGATGAATCCCGCCGTCACCATGTCGGCCGGGAAGGCCATGGCCCAGGCCGGGCACGGCGCCCAACTCGCCTGGTGGGAGCTGTCGGACGCCGACTGCGACGCCTGGCGCGCCGCCGGTTTCCCCCTGGCCGTCCGCACCCCCTCCCCCGCCCTGTGGACCCGCCTGAGCGCCTCCTCGCTCCCCGTCGTCCGCGACGCGGGCTTCACCGAGGTCGCCCCGGGCTCCGCCACCGTGGTCGCCGACCACCCGTCCCTGCGCGCGCATCCCGCCCCCGGCACGCTCTGACGGGCCCCGCCAGCCCGATCGCGGAGTTATCCACAGGCCGAGAACGCGGTGTCGGCGGAGTCCGGTAGAAATCCCTCATGTGGATTCTTCTGCTGCTCGTCGCGTGTGCCGCGGCGACCGCCGCCGGCGCGCGCCTGTGCCTGGCCGGGGTCGCCGCGGCCGGTGGAGCGCCCGGAGAGCGGCGGCCCACGGACGGCGTCGAACTCGGGCGGTACGAAACGGCGTTCCTGGCCGGAGGCCGTACGCGCGCTCGGCGAGCGGCTGGTGGCCGCCGGGCTCGGGGTTCCGGCGGCGGCGCGCGAGCGGCTCGCGGCGGGGGTGCGGCAGGTGCGCGGCGCCACCGGGCTGACGTTGGCGATGGCGGTGGCCACCGTCGCCCTGAACGGGTCGGTCCGTGCGCTGGACGGCACACCCGCGCTGCTCTGGTACGTGCTGCCGCTGCTGCTGACGGGGGCGTGCGTCGAGGTCTATCCGTACACGCGGTGGGCGGCCCCGGCCGGGCAGGAGGCGCTCCGGGGGATACCCCGGAACGCGCCGCCGCTGTCGGCCCTGGCCGCCCGTGGGCCGCACACGCTGCGCGACCCCGCGATACGGGCGCTGCTGCGTCAGGCCAGGCCCGCGACCAGGTCGGCGATCTCGCGGCGCCGGCCGGTGTAGAAGGGGACTTCCTCGCGGACGTGCAGGCGGGCCTCGGAGGCGCGCAGGTGCCGCATGAGGTCGACGATCCGGTACAGCTCGTCGGCCTCGAAGGCCAGGATCCACTCGTAGTCGCCGAGCGAGAAGGACGCGACGGTGTTCGCCCGCACGTCGGGGTAGCCACGGGCCATCTTGCCGTGGTCGGCGAGCATCCGGCGGCGGTCCTCGTCCGGCAGCAGGTACCAGTCGTAGGAGCGCACGAAGGGATAGACGCTGACCCACTCGCGCGGCGTCTCATCGGCGAGGAAGGCCGGAACATGCGACTTGTTGAACTCCGCCGGGCGGTGCAGCGCCATGTTGGACCACACCGGCTCCACCGCGCGCCCCAGCTTGGTGCGGCGGAAGAGGTTGTACGCCTCCTGCAACTCCTCGGCCGTCTCCGCGTGCCACCAGATCATCAGATCGGCGTCGGCCCGCAGCCCCGAGACGTCATAGGTCCCGCGGATCGTGATGTCCTTGGCGGCGAGCTGCGCGAACAGCTCCTCGACCTCGTCCGCGTACCCGCCGCGGTCCTCGGGCAGGGTGTCGCGCAGTCGGAACACCGACCAGAGCGTGTAGCGAATGACCTCGTTGAGGTCCTTGGCCTTCTTCCCCGCGTTGGGGGCCTTCGCCGACGTGGCGTCGGCGGAATCGGAAGCGCGGTCGGCAGTCGAGTCGGTCATACCCCCCATTCTCCCGCGCCCCCCGACGCTTCCGGCACCAGGGTCCCCCACGACGCCCCGCGGGGCCGCCCGGCGCGGAGCCGTTCAGCCCCGCGGCAGCAGCTCGGCCGCGGCGCGGTGGGCGCCGGCGATGCAGGCGGGGATGCCGACGCCGTCGTACGCGGCGCCGCAGGCGGCCAGGGCGGGGAGCTTGGTGAGGTGTTCGCGGACGCGGGCGACGCGGGCGAGGTGGCCGACCGGGTACTGGGGCAGACCCGCGGTCCAGCGGGTGACGCGGGCCGCGATCGGGGCGGCGCGCAGGCCCACGGCGGCCTCCAGGTCGTCGCGGGAGAGGCGGACGAGGTCGGTGTCGTCCCAGGCGAGGTCCGCCTCGTCGCCGTGGCGGCCGATGGAGGTGCGCAGGACGACGGTGTCGCCGCCTGCCTCGCCGAGCCAGCCCCATTTACGGCTGGAGAAGGTGGACGCCTTGATGGTGCGGCCGTCGACCGGCGGGACGAGGAAGCCGCTGCTGTTGGGCAGCCGTGTCATCTCACGGCGGCGGAAGGCCATGGTGACCAGCGCCATGCCCGCGTATTCGACGGTGTCCAGTTCGGCCGCGGCGGCGGGCGACTCGGCGGCGAGCAGCCGGGCCGCGGTCGGCGCGGGCACGGCGAGCACCACGGCGTCGGCCTCCAGCGCGCGGCCGTCGAGGCCGACCTGCCAGCCGTGCGGGGTGCGCCGCAACTCGCGTACGGGCGCGTCGGTCTCGATGGTGACGCCCGCGGCGCGGCACGCCTCGGCGACCGCGAGCGGCAGCCGTCCGACACCGCCGCGAATGCCGTTGAAGACCGGTCCCGCGCCGCCCGCCCTGGCCGCGGCCCGGCGCTGGATGTCGCGGGCCGCCTCGATCAGGGAGCGCCCGGTGCGCATGGCCTCGAAGAGCTGCGGCACCGCGGCGCGCAGCGAGATCTCGTAGGCGTTGCCCGCGTAGACGCCGCCGAGCAGTGGTTCGACGAGCCGGTCCACGACCTCGTGGCCGAGCCGGGCGGCGACGAAGGCGCCTACCGCGACATCGTCGCCGAGTTCGGTGCGCGGCAGTACGTGGTCCAGCGGGAGCCTGGCGAGACCGGCGGCGGACAGCACACCGGACGAGGCGAGCGGACCGAGGTCGCCGGGCACGCCCATGACGTGTCCCTTGGGCATGGGCCGCAGCTTGCCGCGCGTCCACAGCGCGGCGCCGAGCACCGCGGGCGGCTCCAGGTCGTCGCCGAGCCCGACCTCGCGGGCCAGGGCGATCGCCTCGGGGCGGCGGGCCAGCATCGACTCGGCGCCGAGGTCGACCGGCACCCCGGCGATCTCGTCGGCGTACAGCTTGCCGCCCAGCCGCGACGACGCCTCCAGCAGCGTGACGCGGACGCCCGCGCCCGCCAGCCGGTGCGCCGCGGCGAGTCCGGAGATTCCGCCGCCGATGACGATCGCGTGTTCAGGAGCGCCCGTGCCGTTGTGCGTCTGGCTCATGCGTCCACTGTCTCAGACTCCGTTCCGAGTTCCGAACGTGATCCCATCGCTACCGCGGAACCGCAACCCGGCGCGGACCGTCCACGTCCAACTGTCACTACAGGTCACTAGGCGGGCCTCACGAGGCCCGCACCTGGGGGGAATTGACGTGAGGACACACAGACCCGGAGCGCCGCGCACCGGACACGCGCACCACGCCGGCCGGCGCGGACGGCGGCGGCTGGCCGCCGTCCCTGCCGTGCTGCTGCTGGCCGCCTCGCTCGCGGTCGCCGGGTGCAGCAGCGAAAGCCGCGGCGCTTCCGACAAGGCCGCCGCCCCGGCGGCCCGCGGCCAGGACGACAGCGGCAGCGACTCGATGAAGAACGGCGGCAGCGGTACGGACGCCGGGAACGCGCCTTCCGGTACGCCCGGTTCCGCGTCGGACAAGGCCGCCACCACCGGCAACAGCGGCAAGCCGTCCGCGCCCAGCTACCTCGTCCGTACGGCCCACCTGACCGTCCGCACCCCGAAGGTGGGCGACGCGCTCGACAAGGCCCGCGCGATGGTCGCCGACGCGGGCGGTTACGCGGGCACCGAGGACACCTCGGTCGACGCCGGGGGCCACGAGCAGTCGACGATCCAGCTCCGGGTGCCGCCCGCGGCGTACGACGGTCTGCTGACCCGGCTGGCCGGGCTCGGCACGCTGATGGAGCGCAAGGTCGGCGTCGAGGACGTCACCGGCCAGGTGGTCGACGTGCAGAGCCGGATCAAGTCGCAGCAGGCCAGTGTGGCCCGGGTGCGCAAGCTGATGGACCAGGCGGGCTCGCTCAGCGACGTGGTGTCGCTGGAGCGCGAACTGAGCACCCGCGAGGCCGACTTGGAGTCCCTCCAGGCACAGCAGGCGGCACTGCGGGAGCGGACGGATCTGGCCACGGTGACGCTGCGGCTGGTCGAGCCGCCGGTGAAGCACGTCGCGGCGAAGCCGAAGCCGAAGCACGAGGACGGTTTCTGGACGCAGGTCGGCCACGCGCTGGGCGGCGGCTGGCACGCCTTCTACGTGACGATCCGCGGTGTGCTGGTCGTCCTGTCGGCGGTGCTGCCGTTCCTGGTGGTCGCGCTGGCCGGCTTCATCGGCTACCGGCTGGTGCGCCGCCGCTGGCCCCGGCAGGAGCCGCCGACGATGGCGCCGCGCCCCTGGAGCCCGTCCTCGCACGCGCCGATCCACCCGCAGCGCACGCCCTCCACGGCTCCGGCGGGTACGGACGCGCCGGAGCGTGCGGAGGAGCCGCCGACGGACTGAGCCGTCACACCTCGGTCGAGGTGTGCACGAAGTCGACGAGACGGGTGAGAGCGTCCGGGTCGGTGCTGGGCAGGACACCGTGGCCGAGGTTGAACACATGGCCGGTGGCCGGGGCCGCGTCCAGCACCTCCCGGGCCTTCGCCTCGACGGCCGCCGTCGGGGCGAAGAGCACCGACGGGTCGAGGTTGCCCTGGAGCGCCTTGCCGGGACCGACCCGACGGCCCGCCTCGTCCAGCGGCACCCGCCAGTCGACGCCGACGACGTCCGCGCCCGCCTCGCCCATCAGACCGAGCAGTTCGCCGGTGCCGACGCCGAAGTGAATGCGCGGGACGCCGTAGTCCTCGACCGCGTCGAAGACCTTCACCGACGCGGGCATCGCGTAGCGCCGGTAGTCGACGGGCGCGAGCGCCCCCACCCACGAGTCGAAGACCTGGACGGCGCTCGCGCCCGCCTCGATCTGCACCTTCAGGAAGCCCACGGTGATGTCGGCGAGCAGGTCCAGCAGGTCACGCCACAGCTCGGGGTCGCCGTACATCAGCGCCTTGGTCCGCTCGTGGTTGCGCGACGGGCCGCCTTCCACGAGGTAGCTGGCCAGCGTGAAGGGCGCGCCCGCGAATCCGATCAGTGGCGTCTCGCCGAGTTCGGCCGTCAGCAGGCCGATCGCCTCGGTGACGTAACCGACGTCCTCGGGCTCCAGCGCCCGCAGCCGCTTCAGGTCCTCCCGTGTACGGATCGGGTCCGCCACCACCGGGCCCACGCCGGGCTTGATGTCGAGGTCGATCCCGATCGCCTTGAGCGGCACCACGATGTCGCTGAAGTAGACCGCCGCGTCGACCTTGTGCCGCCGCACCGGCTGCATCGTGATCTCGGCGATGAGGTCGGGCCGCGTGCACGAGTCCAGCATCGCGACGCCCTCGCGAATCTTCAGGTACTCGGGCAGCGAACGCCCGGCCTGCCGCATGAACCACACCGGCGTATGCGGCACGGGCTCGCGCCGACAGGCGCGGATGAACGGGGAAGCAGCGGTCTGCTGGTGCGCACTCACGCCGAGAATCCTCCCACGTCTCCCCCACCACCCCCACCAAGGGGGCTGCGCCCCGAGCACACATCCGGGCGCTGGGGTTCGCCCCCAGGGTGCGTCTACGCGAGGGGCTGCGCCCCTACGGCACCGCTGCGCAGGTGGGTTCGCCGGTGGGGTGCGTTTGCGCGAGGGGCTGCGCCCCTACGGCACCGCTGCGCGAGGTGGGTTCGCCGGTAGCCAGCGAGCCAAAGGCGGCGCCGGTGTTGAAAGGGAGAACGCGCACAGCGACCGAGGAACGAGGGAGCGAGCACGATCGACCGTCGACACCGGATTTAAGCCGCCGGAGGCGAGAGGGCGGCAAAAAAAGGGAATCGCGGTGAGCATAGAAAAGACGGCTCCCACGCACGGTCCGCCGTGACGCTGAGCCGACACAAGAGCGCCCCCCTTGACGTTCACCCCCCACAGCCACCCCAGCGGCGAACCCCGCCGCGCAGTCGGGGGGTTGGGGGCGCGCGGCAGGCGCAAGGGTGCTCCTCGCGGGGAGCGGGAAGGCGCCCCGAAGGGCAATAAGGGTGTTGTTCCGAGCCCGGAGGGCATCGGCGGCTTAGTCTTCCGGGCATGGCAGCGGTTCACGGGCACCTCGGCGACGGCAGTGACGACGTCCCCCTCCCCTTTCGGCGCTCGGTGGACACCCTGCGCTCGGTGCGGGTGAGGCCGGAGGTCAGGATCGAGGAGACGGCCGCGCCGAAGCGGCTGGCGTCGTACGCGTACGCGCTGGAGGCGACGGTGCTGGCGGACGGCGAGGAGCTGGCCGACGGGCGGTTGGTGCTGCTGCACGAGCCGGACGGGCACGAGGCGTGGCACGGCGCGTTCCGCCTGGTGACGTTGGTGCGGGCCGAGTTGGAGCCGGAGATGGCGGGGGATCCGCTGTTGCCCGAGGTGAGCTGGTCCTGGCTGACCGGGGCGCTGGCGGCGCGCGGGGCGGCGTACAACGACCCGAGCGGTACGGTCTCGCGGGCGTCGTCGCACTACTTCGGCGCACTGGCGGACCGGGTGGACGACACGCAGATCGAGATCCGGGCGTCCTGGACGCCGAGGGAGCGGGCGGGGGGCGCACCCGAGGTGGCGGCGCACCTGGCGGCCTGGTGCGATCTGCTGTGCGCGTGCGCGGGTCTGCCGCCGTCGGAGGGCCCGGAGCCGTTGGTGCGCGGGGGCAGCGGCGTGGTGCCGATGCCGAAGCGCCGTACCTGAGTCCGTCAGACCGCTTCCGTAGCCCGGCGTACCGCCCCGGCCTGCGGTGACGTCACGCGCCCCCGATGGCGCGCCCCCGCGCACTCCCCGGCGTATCGCGCGGCGCACTCACTTCTCGCATGTTCGATTTCTCGTCCGAATTGCCGGAAATGATCCTCAATAAATCGTGATCTTTCCCTAAAGGCCGGAGCAATTGCTGCCGAAGGAGATTGTGACCGTTTCAGTCCCCTTTGCCACAGGAGGCCCGGTGTCCGTTCTTCTCGAGCAGCCCACGAGCCTGGTCGCCTACCGCCCCAGCAAGCCGACGGCCATGGTCGTCGTAGCCGACCCCCGCGTCCGCTCCACTGTCACCCGACACCTGTGGGCTCTCGGGGTTCGCGACGTGATCGAGGCCTCGTCCATCGCCGAGGCCCGTCCCCGGGTCGGTAACCCCCGCGACATCTGCGTCGCCGATGTCCATCTCCCCGACGGCTCCGGCCTCACCCTGCTCGCCGAGACCCGCGCGGCAGGCTGGCCCAACGGCCTCGCACTCTCCGCCGCCGACGACATCGGCGCCGTGCGCAACGCGCTTGCCGGGGGGGTGAAGGGCTATGTCGTGACCGGCACCCGCAACAGCCCCGGCGGTCTCGCCACCCGGCCGGGACTGGCTCCGCTGGGCGCCACCGCGGCCCGTATGCAGCGCCGCCCGCCGGGCGCCCCCGGCCACCCCAGCGGCTACCGCGAGCTGTCCGGCCGCGAGGTCGAGGTCCTGCGGCTGGTCGCGGAAGGCCAGTCGAACAAGGCGATCGGCGTCTCCATGGGCCTTTCGGCGCTGACCGTCAAGAGCCACCTCGCCCGGATCGCCAGGAAGCTGGGCACCGGGGACCGCGCCGGCATGGTCGCGGTGGCCCTGCGCACCGGAATCATCCACTGAGGCCCCGGCCGTGAGCGACCCCCCGGCGGAACGTTCCGCCGGGGGTCGTTTCGTATACGCGCGCCCGTGTCCGCGCGTACGCCCGCCGTATACGCGCGCGCGTCGGCCGTCGTGGCGGTGCCGCGGCCCCGGCGCTCAGGGACCCGGCGGCGACGTACCGTACGCCCTGTCCGTTGGATCTCCACCTGACACGCCGTACCCGGCTACCCTTAACAAGTGACCGACGCCAGAGAGACCGCAACCCAAGCAGGCCCGGCGCCGGTCCCGCTGCTGGACCCGCGCGAGGGAATCCCGCCGGTGACCGCCAGCCCGGAGGCTCTCGCAGATGTCGTCGCGGCTTTCGCCGCGGGTTCCGGTCCGGTCGCCGTCGATGCCGAGCGCGCCTCCGGCTACCGCTACGGGCAGCGGGCCTATCTGGTCCAGTTGCGCCGCGCCGGAGCAGGGACCGCGCTGATCGACCCCACGGGATGCCCCGACCTGTCCACCCTGGGCGACGCCCTGACCGGCACCGAGTGGGTGCTGCACGCCGCCACCCAGGATCTGCCGTGCCTGTCCGAGATCGGCATGCACCCCACCTCGCTGTTCGACACAGAACTGGCCGGGCGGCTGGCCGGGTTCGCCCGGGTCGGCCTCGGCGCGATGGTGGAGAACGTACTGGGCTTCGCACTGGAGAAGGGCCACTCGGCGGTGGACTGGTCCACCCGCCCGCTGCCCGACCCGTGGCTGCGGTACGCCGCGCTCGACGTCGAGCTGCTGGTGGATCTGCGCGACGCGCTGGAGGAGGAGCTGCGCACCCAGGGGAAGCTGGAGTGGGCGCTCCAGGAATTCGCGGCCATCGCCGCCGCCCCGCCGGCCGCGCCGCGCGTCGACCCCTGGCGCAGGACCTCGGGCATGCACAAGGTGCGGCGGCGTCGGCAGATCGCCGTGGTGCGCGAGCTGTGGCTGGCGCGCGACCGTACCGCCCGTGAGCGGGACGTCTCCCCCGGCCGGGTGCTCAGCGACGCCGCGATCGTGACGGCGGCGCTGGAGAGCCCGCCGAACGCGCACGCGCTGGCCGCCCTGCCCGGTTTCGGGCACCGGATGGGCCGCCGCCAGCTCGACCAGTGGCAGTCCGCGATCGACCGGGCGCGCGCGCTGCCCGAGCGGGAGCTGCCGCAGCCCGCCGCCGCGTACACCGGCCCCCCGCCGCCGCGCGCCTGGGCGGACAAGGACCCGGTCGCCGCCGCCCGGCTCTCCGCGGCGCGCGCCGCGGTGAGCGCGCTGGCCGAGGAGCTGAATCTCCCCCAGGAGAATCTGATCACCCCGGACACGGTGCGTCGGCTGTGCTGGGCGCCTCCGGCGAACGCGAGCGAGGAGGTCGTGGCCGCCCAGCTCGCGGAGATGGGCGCCCGCCCGTGGCAGGTCGAGCTGACCACCCCGCTGCTGACGGTCGCGCTGACCGCCCGCCCGGCGGACCCGCCCCCGGGCGAATAGCCCGCCGGGGCCGGTGGCCCGTCCGCAGTCGGCGGTTCCCCGTCCGTGGTCCTGCGTCGGTGGTCCGCCGCCGGTGGTTCCGTGTCGAACGGCCGACCCGCCCGCGGCGCTCCCTCAGGCTCTCCCCCACAGGGGTAACCTTCGGTAACATCCGTGCGATGTGAGCTGCGCCGCTTCCGCGAGGGAAGCTGTGCACATGAGTTACCGACGAGTAGCATGTGAGGCGAGCCGTAGGAAGCGTGCTTCAGCGCCGCGTTCCACATCGTCGAAGAGGGAGACCCACCGTGCCTCGTACCGGAAGGGACGTCGTATTCGTTGACGGCGTCCGCACCCCGTTCGGCAAAGCGGGCCCGAAGGGCATGTATCACGAGACCCGGGCCGACGACCTGGTGATCAAGTGCATCCGGGAGCTGCTGCGGCGCAACCCGGATCTGGACCCGGCGCGGATCGACGAGGTCGCGGTCGCCGCGACCACGCAGATCGGCGACCAGGGCCTCACCCTGGGCCGGACGGCGGGCATCCTCGCCGGGCTGCCGACCACCGTGCCCGGTTTCTCCGTCGACCGGATGTGCGCGGGCGCGATGACCGCCGTGACGACCACGGCCGGCGGCATCGCCTTCGGCGCGTACGACGTCGTGGTGGCCGGCGGCGTCGAGCACATGGGACGGCACCCGATGGGCGAGGGCGTCGACCCCAACCCGCGGTTCGTCTCGGAGAAGCTCGTCGACGAGTCGGCGATGTTCATGGGCATGACCGCCGAGAATCTGCACGACCGCTTCCCGCAGCTCACCAAGGCGCGCGCCGACGAATTCGCCGTCCGCAGCCAGGAGAAGGCCGCGAAGGCGTACGCCAACGGCCGGATCCAGCAGGACCTGGTGCCGATCGCGATCCGCCGCACCACCCCCGAGGCCGGGGAGACCGGCTGGGGCCTGGCGACGGCGGACGAGCCGATGCGGCCGGGCACCACGCTGGAGCAGCTCGCGGGTCTGAAGACCCCCTTCCGCCCGCACGGCCGGGTCACCGCGGGCAACGCGGCCGGTCTCAACGACGGCGCCACCGCCTCGCTGCTCGCCGCGGAGGACGTCGCCAGGGAGCTGGACCTGCCGGTACGGATGCGCCTGGTCTCGTACGCCTTCGCGGGCGTCGAGCCCGAGGTGATGGGCATCGGCCCGATCCCGGCGACCGAGAAGGCGCTGGCCAAGGCCGGTCTGTCGATCGGCGACATCGGCCTGTTCGAGATCAACGAGGCGTTCGCCGTCCAGGTGCTCTCGCTGCTCGACCACTACGGCATCGCCGACGACGACCCGCGGGTCAACCAGTACGGCGGCGCCATCGCCTACGGCCACCCGCTGGCCTCCTCCGGTGTGCGGCTGATGACGCAGCTCGCCCGGCAGTTCGAGGAGCAGCCGCACGTGCGCTACGGCATCACCACCATGTGCGTCGGCTTCGGCATGGGCGGCACGGTCATCTGGGAGAACCCCCACTTCGACGGAGGCACCAAGTGAGCAGCACCACCGAGCTGTTGAAGGGGGCGGCCGAGCGGTTCCCCGGCGAGGTCGTCACCCAGGCCCAGGTGCGGCACCTGGAGCTGCCGGGCGCGGGCCGTTTCGCGCTGATCACGCTGGACAACGGCCTGGACCACACCAAGCCGACCACCTTCGGCCCGCAGTCGCTGGCCACCCTGGACGCGGCGCTCGACCAGGTGGAGAAGGAGGCGGCGGAGGGCGCGATCACCGGCGTCGGCATCACCGGCAAGCCGTTCATCTTCGCGGTCGGCGCCGACCTCAAGGGCGTCGAGGTGCTCAGGACGCGCGACGAGGCGCTGACCATCGGCAGGAGCGGTCACGAGGTCTTCAAGCGGCTCCAGTCCCTGGCCGTGCCGACCTTCGCGTACTACAACGGCGCGGCCATGGGCGGCGGTGTCGAGGTCGGTCTGCACTGCACCTACCGCACGGTGTCGGCCTCGCTGCCCGCCTTCTCGCTCCCCGAGGTCTTTCTCGGCCTGGTGCCCGGCTGGGGCGGCTGCGTACTGCTGCCGAACCTGATCGGCGCGGACCGCGCGGTCACCGTCATCATCGAGAACTCGCTCAACCAGAACCGTCAGCTCAAGGGCGCCCAGGTGTACGAACTGGGCATCGCCGACGCGCTGTTCGAGGCGGCGGACTTCCTGGAGCAGTCGCTGGCCTGGACCGCGGCCGTCCTCAAGGGCGAGCTGGAGGTGGACCGGGCCGAGGTGGACCGCGGCGAGGCGTGGGACCAGGCCGTGGCCCGCGGCCGGGCCGTCGCGGACAGCAAGGTGCACGGGGCGGCCCCTGCCGCGTACCGCGCGCTGGACATCATCGCCGCGGCGAAGAACGGCGATCTGCGGCAGGGCTTCGACGCCGAGGACGCGGCGCTGGCCGACCTCATCATGGGCGGCGAACTGCGCAGCGGCATCTACGCCTTCAACCTGGTGCAGAAGCGCGGCAAGCGCCCGGCGGGCGCGCCCGACAAGTCGCTGGCCCGCCCGGTGTCCAAGGTCGGCGTGGTCGGCGCGGGCCTGATGGCCTCGCAGCTCGCGCTGCTCTTCGCCCGCCGCCTGGAGGTGCCGGTCGTGCTGACCGACATCGACCAGGCGCGGATCGACAAGGGCGTGGGTTACGTCCACGGCGAGATCGACAAGCTGCTCGCCAAGGGCCGCGTCGGCCAGGACAAGGCCAACCGCCTCAAGGCGCTGGTCTCCGGTCACCTGGACAAGGCGACCGCCTTCGGCGACGCGGACTTCGTCATCGAGGCCGTCTTCGAGGAGATGGGCGTCAAGCAGCAGGTCTTCGCGGAGCTGGAGGCGGTGGTGCGCCCGGACGCGATCCTGGCCACCAACACCTCCTCGCTGTCGGTCTCCGAGATGGCCTCGAAGCTGGAGCACCCGGAGCGGGTCGTCGGCTTCCACTTCTTCAACCCGGTCGCGGTGCTGCCGCTGCTGGAGATCGTCCGCGCCGAGCGGACCGACGACGCGTCGCTGGCCACCGCCTTCGGCGTGGCGAAGAAGCTGAAGAAGACCGCGGTGCTGGTCAAGGACGCCCCGGCGTTCGTCGTCAACCGCATCCTGACCCGCTTCATGGGCGAGATCCAGAACGTCATCGACGAGGGCACGCCGGTCGCCGTCGCGGAGAAGGCCGTCGAGCCGCTCGGCCTGCCGATGTCGCCGCTGGTGCTGCTCGAACTGGTCGGCCCGGCCATCGGTCTGCACGTCTCCGAGACGCTGCACGGCGCCTTCCCCGACCGCTTCACCGTCTCGGAGAATCTGGCGGCCGTGGTCAAGGCGGGCAAGCGCGGCTTCTACGTCTACGACTCCGGCGTGCCGGAGCTGGACCCCGAGGTCGCCGCGCTGCTCAAGCAGGGCGACTCGGTGCTCACCGAGGCGCAGGTGCGCGACCGGGTGCTGGACGCCGTCGCGCAGGAGATCGGCCTGATGCTGGACGAGGGCGTGGTGGCCGAGGCGCAGGACATCGACCTGTGCCTGATCACCGGCGCGGGCTGGCCCTTCCACCTGGGCGGCGTCACCCCGTACCTGGACCGCGAGGGCGTGTCCCAGCGGGTGAACGGCAAGCCGTTCCTGGCGCCTGGCGTGGCGAGCGTCCCCGCCTAGGACGGACGCGGCGAAGCGCCGGACGGCCCCGATGTCAGGGGGCCGTCCGGCGCTTCGCCGTTCCGGCTCAGCTCACGCGGGTCCCGGCGCGGCTCACTTCTTCGGCACGGTCGTGCACAGCGCCACCGTCAGGTCCCGTACCAGCGCCTTGCGTTCGTAGTCGTCGAGCTGGACGAGGCCGCGCTCGGTGATGCCGCGGACGGTCTCGGCGACGGTGGCCAGGACGTCGTCGAGTACGGCTCTGCGGTGTTTGGCGTCCAGCGCGGCGATCTGGGCGCGCCGCATGGCCGCGGCGACCTCGGGGGCGTAGTCGAGGCGGACCGGGGTGGCCGAGAAGACCTCGATGCCGACCGGGCGCTGGTCGGCGGCGATCAGCTTGGTGAGGTGGTCGCCGAGCCGTTCGCTGTCGCGCAGGGTGGGCGCGGCGCCCCGGAAGTCGTCGGCCGGGTGCCGGGAGACGGCCAGCGCGACGGCGGCCTCGACCTGCTCGCGCAGGAAGAGGTTGTGGTCGTCGACGGCGAAGGCCGCCTTGGCGGTGTCCCTGACCCGCCACACCAGCAGGACGCTGAGCTGGAGCGGGGTGCCGTTGGCGTCGACCGCGTCGATCGGGCGGCTGCGCCAGTGCCGCAGGGACACGTCGAGCCTGCGGCGGGTGAGCAGCGGGCTGATCCAGAGCAGGCCGGTGCGGCGGACCGTGCCGCGGTAGGAGCCGTGCCGGGTGAGCACCCAGACGCTGCCGTTGCGGCCTCTGGTGAGGCCGCCCGCGGCGAAGGCGGCGACCGCGGCGAGCAGCAGGACGCCGCTCCACAGGCCGCTGGCGGAGCCGCCGCCGGGCGGGGGCGGCAGCAGGGGGCGGCCGGCCACGTCGGCGGGCAGGACGCCCGCGCGCCACAGCAGCCAGCAGACGCCGACGGTCGCGGCGAGCACGACGGCGGTCGCGGTCCAGCCGGGCAGGCAGGGCCCCGGCCGTTCGACGAGCTCCGGCGGGGCGGCGGGGGCGGGGTGGACTTCGGTGCCGCCGCTGTGGGCGGCCGGGCGGGTCTGCTCCGGCAGCCCCGTCCCGGCGGCGGTGGAAGATGTCGTCACGTGAACAGTCGTCTCCAGGTCTCGGGGCCGGGGTAGCCGTCCGCGTCGCGCCCGGTCCAGCCCAGGGACCGCTGGAACGCCTCGACATTGCGCCGGTCTGCCTCGCCCCATGTACGGCTGGGGCCCACCGTGTAGTTCTTGCCGAAGCCCTTGGCGACGAGCCGTTTGCCGAGGGCGAGTACCGAGTCGTTGGTCTGGCCGGGCCGGAAGGCGCCCGCGCCGGGGTAGGCCGGGGCCTTGGCGGGGGTGCCGCCGGAGGCCCGCGGGGCGCCGGAGATGTCGCGGCCCTTGTCCTGGACGAGGTACGACCAGGTCGTGGGGCCGGGCAGCCCGTCCGCGTCGCTGCCCGACCAGCCCTGGGCGCGCTGGAAGGCACTGGTCGCGCCGCGGTCGGACTCACTCCACTTCGGTCCGGGACCGACCTTGTAGTACGAGCTGGCGCCGCGGCCGACCAGCATGGTGCCGAGCCGGGTGACGTTGGCGTTGTCGGCGCCGGGGCCGAAGGCGGACGTGCCGGGGAAGGCCGTGGAACCCGACGACGACCCACCGGACCCCGATCCCGAACTGCTGCCACCCGCCAGATACTTGTACCGGTAGGGAATGTATTTCCCGGAATTGGACCAGTATGCGTACGGCGTGGTCTGGACCCGGGTGGCCGGGACCGTCTGCTCGTAGCCGGTGTACGCGGTGTGCGCGTCGTCCACCCAGCCGTCGAAGATGACCGTGTGCGACCCGTGTTCGGGGTCGGCGGCGTTGTGGAAGAGCAGGATGTCACCGGGCATCAGCTCGTCCTTGGTGATCCGGACGCCGTAGCCGGCCAGACTGCCGGTCCAGGCGCTGCTGCCCAGACCCCAGGCCATGGAGACGAAGCCGGAGCAGTCCTGCCGGTACCCGTCCTTCCAGTACGCGGTCATGCTGTACGGCACCTTGGCGTCCGCCCAGGTGCGGGCGCGCTGGATGATCTGGTCGCGGGTGAGCCGCAGGGGGGTGGCGGCCGGGACCGTGGCGGGGGCGGCGGCGAGCGCGGCGTGGCCCGTGGTGAAGGCGGTGGCCTCCGACGGCACGGGCACGGCGGCGACCGCTCCGGCGGCGCTGCCCAGCGCGGTGCCCGCGGCGGCGGCCACGACCACCACACGGGTCGTCGCGCCGGTGGCCGGTCCACCGGTGTCGCGCGCCATCGAGTCGGTGAGGCGCCGTCGGGCGCACTCCTCGCAACCGCAGGCGGGCAGCGGTTCGACGTCATCGAACACCGGTATGGACATGCGCACCACTCCTCCGTGATCGGGTGTCACATGCCTTTAGTACCCGATTTCGCCTAAAAGTTGACGAAATCTGACATACCGATGATTCAAAGGCACGAAACACCCGACCGCGGGGAGCGGCGGGACAGCGGAGCTACCGCGGTGCGGAAGACGGAGCGGCCGGAGAAATCCGACAGTCCGTCAGCCCAGCAGCGCGGGCGTGTCCGACGGCGTGGCCTGCACCGCGATCACGCGCTTGGCCTCGGCGAGCACCATCTTGCGCAGCTTCTGCGGGGTCAGCGTGGAGTGCACGTCCTTGACCGGCGTGCCGTTGATCTCCACCACCGGGATCGAGCCGAGGTCGGACTTCGCGAAGTCGTTCTGCGACTGCTGCACCCAGCCGTTGTGGTCGCCCTGCTCCAGGCACGGCTCGAAGGTGCTGAGCTTGATCTTCCCGGCCTTGACGGCCAGTTCCTTCAGGAAGTTCAGGTGGGTCAGCGTGTCGCTCTTCGGGTCCGGCTGGTGCTTCCAGACCTCCTTCATGAACTGCGTGAAGCGGCTCTGGTCCTGCGCGCACGCCGCCGCGTTGGCCGCGGTCTTGGAGCCCTCGCCGCCGTACTGCTGGTCGGAGGCGGTCACCAGGCGGTACTGGAGCTCCGCCTGGCCGGTCGTCAGCAACTGCGTCAGCGTGGCCTGGTACTCGTCGGCGAACGCCTTGGAGTCGGGGCTGCGCAGGTCCACGAAGATCGTGACCGTGACCGGCACGGACGGCCGCACCGGCAGGCCGAGCTTGGGGCCCGTGGGGGCGGCGCTGGGGCTGGGCGACGCGGTGTCCACCGGGCCCGTGGGCACGATGGGCGCGGCGATGACGCCCGAGGGCTCGCGCACCTTGTCGTCCTTGGTGCTGCGTACGTGCTGGCCGATCAGCGCGGACCCGCCGAAGACCACCACGATCGCGGTCGTGCCGACCGCGTAGGGCCGTACCCGGTCCAGGAGGGACTTGCGCTTGGGCTTGCTCCCCCCGTCCTTCGCACGGTCCTGGTTCCCGGGTCCCTTGGACTCCGTCATGACAACGCCACCTCGATATTGCCGCACCAGCTCTCGCGCCTTTTTACCATCGCCCCCATGCGCCACGTCCAGCCGGTCCCCCATGGGCGCCGCCGCGCCCGGCCGGTCCTGCGGCCTCGCGCGCCCAGACGACCGCGCCGTCGACCCTCGCCACCCGCCGGTAGCCGGAACCCAGCAGGTCACGCAGGGTCGGCGTGCGCGAGATCGCGTACGGGTCGCCGCGGGAGTCGTCGACCACCAGCGCGGGCGGGTGCGCGGAGAATTCCGCGCCGAAGGCACGCCAGGCGCCGGGGACCGCGTACCGCTCCCCCACCCGGACCCCGCCGCGCCCGCCGCTGAAGTTGGTGAGGAAGCCCGCGGTCAGATAGCGGCTGGCGGGCCGCCGGTCGGCGAACCAGTACGTCTCGGGGTGTATGCCCCACACCAGGACGCGGTCGTCGGGCGCGGTGTGCGCGCGGACCGCGGCGGCGACGGCGACCGCGTGGTCCAGCTCGCGGCTCGGCGCGGCCAGGTCCCAGACCAGGAATCCGGCGCAGGCCAGGACCGTCCAGTAGGTGACGGCGGCGCGCAGCCGGGGCAGCGCGCGGACGGCGGCCACGCCGATCAGCACCAGCGGGGGCACCATCTGGAGGAAGTAGTGGCCGTAGAACTGGAAGCCGGAGACCACGGCGGCCCCGGAGGCGGCCAGCCACACCCACAGGTCGGCGGGGACCGGGCGGCGGCGCAGCGCCCAGGCGGCGCCCGCGGCCAGCAGCATTCCGGCGGCGGCCACCGCCAGGACGCTGGCGCCGCCCGCCGCCCGGCTCAGCCCGGTCAGCCAGGCGCCGCGCGGCGAGACGTACTCGGCGGAGCCGGTGACCGTCCAGAACAGGAAGCGGCCGGGTCCGGTCAGCATGGCCACCGCGCCGACCGGCAGCGCGAAGCCGAGGCAGAGCCGCAGCGCGCCCGCGAGCGCCGGGGCGCGTCCGGCCCGCGCCGCCCGCCACAGCGTCCAGGCCACCGGGAGCAGTATCACCGCGCCGGTCTGCTTGGTCAGGGCCGCGCCCGCCACGGCCACGCCCGCCAGTCCCCAGCGGGACCGGTCGGCGCACCAGACGGCGGCGGCGGTCCACGGGAGTATGAAGACCTCGAAGGTGGCCGCCAGGGTGTCCTCGGGCGCGAGACCGACCGACAGCAGCAGATATCCCGCGCCCGCCGCCGCCCCCGACCGGTCGCCCCAGCGGCGGCGGGCGACCGCGGCCAGCAGCAGCGCGGTCGCCAGGTGCGCCAGCAGCGCGGCCGTGCGCGGCGGCCACAGCGAGCCGTCGCCGAAGACCGCGAAGAGCCCCTGGTACAGCCACGGCAGCAGCGGCGGCTTGCGGTCGACCACCGTGTCGTACAGCACCCCGCCGTGCGCCAGCAGCCGCGCCTGGACGGCCAGATAGCCCTCGTCGGGGTTCCACACCGGGCGGGCGAAGGACGGCAGGCGCAGCAGGACGGTGAGCGCCGCGAGCAGGGCGGCCAGCCGCGACCAGTAGCGCCGGTCGCGGCGGCCGGGGGCACCCGCGGGTACGGCCACCGGTACGGCCGGCCGCGCCGGCAGTACCGCGCTCGTCGGCTGCACTTAGCGCCCGCGGCCCAGCCTGCTGTGGGAGCGGCCGTAGCCGAAGTAGATGACGAAGCCGATCACCATCCATACGGCGAACCGGAGCCAGGTCTCCACGCTGAGGTTGAGCATCAGCCACAGGGACGCGCACACCGAGGCCACCGGCAGGACGGGCACCCAGGGGGCGCGGAAGGCGCGCGGCAGGTCGGGGCGCGTCCGGCGGAGCACGACGACGCCGATGGCGACGACGACGAACGCGAAGAGCGTCCCGACGTTGACCATCTCCTCCAGTTCGCCGACGGTGAAGAATCCGGCGATCAGCGCGACGATCACGCCGAGCAGCACCGTGGTGCGGTAGGGGGTGCCGAACTTCGGGTGCACCTGGGAGAAGGCGCGCGGCAGCAGCCCGTCGCGGCTCATCGCGAAGAACACCCGGGTCTGGCCCATCAGCAGGATCATCACCACGGAGGTCAGGCCGACGGCCGCGCCGAAGCTGATCAGGCCGGACCAGAAGGGCGCGCCGACCGACTTGAAGGCGGACGCCAGCGGCGCGGTGGTGTCCAGCTCCGAGTACTTCTGCATGCCGGTGACGACGAGCGAGACCGCCACGTACAGCACGGTGCAGATCACCAGCGAGCCGAGGATGCCGCGCGGCATGTCCCGCTGCGGCTTCTTGGTCTCCTCGGCGGCGGTGGCGACGATGTCGAAGCCGATGAAGGCGAAGAAGACCACGGCGGCGGCGGAGAAGATGCCCATCACGCCGAACGAGGACGGGGTGAAGCCGAAGATCATCTGCACCAGCGGCGCGTGCAGGTCGGAGCCGCTGCCGGTGTTGGCCTTCGACGCCGGGAGGAACGGGTGGTAGTTGCTGCCGGTGACGAAGAAGAGCCCGGCGAAGATCACCAGCAGCACCACGGTCACCTTGACGGCGACGATCAGCGTGGTGACCCGCGCGGACAGCTTCATTCCGGCCATCACGATGCCGGTGAGCACCAGCACCAGCACCGCGGCCAGCAGGTCGAAGCCGAAGCCGCCGCCGTCGTGGGTGAGGACCTTGGGGATGTCGATGCCGAAGTGCGACAGCAGATTGGCCATGTAGCCTGACCAGCCGCCCGCCACCACGCCCGCGCCCAGCGCCAGTTCGAGGATCAGGTCCCAGCCGATGATCCAGGCGGGCAGTTCGCCGATGGAGGCGTAGCTGAAGGTGTACGCCGATCCGGCCACCGGCACGGTCGAGGCGAACTCGGCATAGCAGAGCCCGGCCAGCCCGCAGACGATCGCGGAGACGATGAAGGCGAGCGCGACGGCGGGCCCCGCGTAGTCCTTGGCCACCGAGCCGGTGACCACGAAGATGCCGGTGCCGACGATGACGCCGACCCCGTAGACGATCAGGTCGAGCGCGGACAGCTCCTTGCGCAGGCCGTGTTCCGGCTCCTCGGTGTCCGCGATCGACTGTTCGATGCTCTTGGTGCGGAACACCCCCCGGGGTCGGGGGGCCGTGTCGTCACGCGTGTCGGTGTCCACCGTCACACCTCCAGATCGTCCGGCGGCCGGTCGGTTCGGCCGGTCGATTCCGTCGGTCGGCAGCCGCTACTGCGTTACTGCACTCCGGAGGTCCGTCTCACCCGAATAGGCGCGCCTACGCGTACGCCGATGGAAGAGGGGGTCCACCCGTATGGGTGGACCCCCGCGTCGTACGGGTGCGCCGCCGTGTCCCCGGCGAGGGGCGGGCGGGCGGTGGGATCAGTCGCGGGCGATCTCGCGCGCGTGGTCCGCGTCGTCCGCGAAGCGGCCGTCGATGGTGGCGACCAGGCCGGTCACCTGGCGGGCGATGTCCGGCGCGGTGAGCCCGATGTCGGCCATCACGTCCTTGCGCGATCCGTGGTCGAGGAAGCGCTGCGGGATGCCGAAGTCGCGCAGCGGCACGTCCACCTCCGCGTCGCGCAGCGCCTGCGCGACGGCGGAACCGACGCCGCCCACCCGCCCGTTGTCCTCGACGGTGACCACGACGCGGTGCTTGGCGGCAAGGCCGGGCAGCGCCTCGTCCACCGGCTTGACCCAGCGCGGGTCGACCACGGTGGTGGTGATGCCCTGCGCGTCCAGCAGCCCGGCGATCTCCAGGCACATCGGCGCGAGGGCGCCGACCGAGACCAGCAGGACGTCGGGGCGCTCGCCCTCGGACGGCTCGCGCAGCACGTCCATGCCGCCGATCCGGCCGACGGCGGCGACGGCCGGGCCGACCGCGCCCTTGGAGTAGCGCACCACGGTCGGCGCGTCGTCCACCGCGACGGCCTCGCGGAGCTGGGCGCGTACCTGGTCGGCGTCGCGCGGGGCGGCGATCCGCAGTCCCGGCACGACCTGGAGGATGGACATGTCCCACATGCCGTTGTGCGAGGCGCCGTCGCTGCCGGTGACGCCCGCCCGGTCCAGGACGAAGGTGACACCGCACTTGTGCAGGGCCACGTCCATCAGGACCTGGTCGAAGGCGCGGTTGAGGAAGGTCGCGTAGACCGCGAAGACCGGGTGCAGTCCGCCGGTGGCCAGACCCGCGGCCGAGGTCGCGCCGTGCTGTTCCGCGATGCCGACGTCGTAGACGCGGTCGGGGAACGCCTTGGCGAACTTCTCCAGGCCGACCGGCTGGAGCATCGCGGCGGTGATGGCGACGATGTCGTCGCGCTCCTTGCCGAGCGCGACCATCTCGTCACCGAAGACGGACGTCCAGTCGGCGCCCGCGGCGGCGACCGGCAGACCGGTGTCGGGGTGGATCGGGCCGATGCCGTGGAAGCGGTCGGCCTCGTCCTGCTCGGCGGGCTTGTAGCCGCGGCCCTTCTCGGTGATGCAGTGCACGATGACCGGGCCGCCGAACCGCTTGGCGCGCAGCAGCGCGGACTCCAGCGCCTCCACGTCGTGGCCGTCGATCGGGCCGACGTACTTCAGGCCGAGATCCTCGAACATGCCCTGCGGGGCGATGAAGTCCTTCAGGCCCTTCTTCGCGCCGTGCAGCGTCTCGTAGAGCGGCTGGCCGATCAGCGGGGTGCGCTCCAGGAGGTCCTTGGTACGGGACAGGAAGCGCTCGTAGCCGTCGGTGGTGCGCAGGGTCGCCAGGTGGTCCGCGAGGCCGCCGATGGTGGGCGCGTAGGACCGCTCGTTGTCGTTGACGACGATGATCAGCGGGCGGTCCTGGGCGGCGGCGATGTTGTTCAGCGCCTCCCAGGCCATGCCGCCGGTGAGCGCGCCGTCGCCGATCACGGCGACCACGTGGTCGGTGCGGCCCAGCACCTCGTTGGCCTTGGCGAGACCGTCGGCCCAGCCGAGGACGGTGGAGGCGTGGCTGTTCTCGATCACGTCGTGCTCGGACTCGGCGCGCGACGGGTAGCCGGACAGGCCGCCCTTGCTCTTGAGCTTCGCGAAGTCCTTGCGTCCGGTGAGCAGTTTGTGCACGTACGCCTGGTGGCCGGTGTCGAAGAGGATCCGGTCGACGGGCGAGTGGAAGGTGCGGTGCAGGGCGATGGTCAGCTCGACCACACCGAGGTTGGGGCCGAGGTGCCCGCCGGTCTTGGACACCGCGTCGACGAGGAAGGCACGGATCTCCCCCGCCAGCTCCACGAGCTGCTGCTGGCTGAGCCGGTCGAGGTCGCGCGGTCCGTTGATACGGGTCAGCACTGCCACCCGTTCCTCCCTCTGCTGCCTGTCGGTACCTGTCGGCACCTGTCGAAGGTCTGTCCCACGGTTTTGCCGACGTGGACGCCGACACGGCCGGATCGCTTCGATACGGCCGATCCGACGAGTCTAATCTTCCGGTTCCAAGGCTGTCGGCCGCCCTGTGCGATGTATGTCACGGCACGGCAACGGCGAACCGCCGGGCGGACCTGGATTTCCAGGTCCGCCCGGCGGTTCGAGGTGCTGCCGCGGCGCGCGTGTCCGCCCGCGTTGTTACGAGCCGTTACGCGCGCCGCCGTCGTACGCGGTGCCGCTACGCGCGGCCGGAGGTCTTCTGCGTACGGCGCGAGACCGAGTCGATGACGACGGCGGCGAGCAGAACGGCGCCGGTGATCATGTACTGGATCGAGGTGTTCATGTTGAGCAGGTCGAGTCCGGTCTGGATGGACTGGATGACCAGCATGCCGAGCAGCGCCGACCAGACGTTGCCGCGACCGCCGAAGAGGCTGGTGCCGCCGATGACCGCGGCGGCGATCGCCAGCATCAGCAGGTTGCCGGTACCGGCGGCGAGCGTCGCGGTGTAGGTCTGGGCGGCCAGGAAGAGACCGCCGATGGCGGCGAAGCCGCCGGAGATCGCGAAGACCGCGATCCGGATCAGCGCCACGTTGATACCGGCGCGGCGGGCGGCCTCGATGCTGCCGCCGACCGCGAAGACCTTGCGGCCGAAGGGCGTGCGGCGCAGGACGAAGTCGCAGATCACCAGGGCGACCAGGAAGATCACCAGGGCGTTCGGCACACCGGCGGACTTGTTGAGCACGTACGCGGCCACGTAGGCCACGACGGCCAGGGCGACGGTGCGCAGCGCGATCTCGCTGGTGGGGCGGAACGGGACGCCCGCCTTGCGGCGGCGGGTCTGCTCGATCAGCGAACCGGCGAGCAGCGCGACGACACCGACGGTCGCCAGGATGTAGGCGCCGGCGATGTCCTGGTCCATGAAGAAGGAGCGCTGGCCCAGGATGTGCATCGGGCCCTTGTCCTGGATGGACAGCGAGCCGGTGGAGCCGAGCAGCCACAGCATCAGGCCGTTCCAGCCGAGGTTGCCCGCGAGGGTGACCACGAAGGCGGGGACGCCGATCTTGGCGAAGAAGAAGCCGTGGATCGCGCCGATGCCGATGCCGGTGAGGACCGTGAGGATCATCGCCAGCCACATGTTCATGCCGTGCGTGGTGGAGAAGATCGCGAAGATCGCGGCCGACAGACCGCTGACGGAGGCGACCGACAGGTCGATCTCACCGAGCAGCAGCACGAAGACCAGGCCGACCGCGATCATGCCGGTGGCGGCCAGGAAGTAGCTGATGTTGACCATGTTGGTCGAGCTGAGGAACAGGCTGTCCTTCAGCTGGAACACGGTCCAGATGATGATCAGGCCGACGATGACGGGCAGCGAGCCCAGTTCACCGCCCTTGAGCTTGCGCTTGAACTCGGTGATGTAGCCCTTGAAGCCCTCTTGGCGGACCAGCAGCCGGGGGTCGATGACCTCGACCGCGGCCGGCGCCATTTCGTCGACCGGAGCGGCCGGCGGCTCCTCGTCGGCCTTCGACAGGGTGGTCTTGTCGCTCACTTCGCCGCCTCCACATTGCGCGACTGACGGCGGGTCACGGCGTTGTCCGTGGCTCCGGTGATGGCCGCGATGATCTGCTCGTTCGTGGTGCCCTTGACCGGGAAGGACCCGTTGTTCCTGCCCAGGCGCAGCACGTGGACGGTGTCCGCGACCGCCGTCACGTCAGCCATGTTGTGGCTGATCAGAATCACGCCGAGGCCGCGCTCGCGCAGCCGCTCGACCAGGTCGAGGACCTGGGCGGTCTGCTCGACGCCGAGGGCGGCGGTGGGCTCGTCGAGGATGACGACCTTGGGCTCGCCGATCAGGGCGCGGGCGATGGCCACGACCTGCCGCTGACCGCCGGAGAGGCTGGCGATCGGGATCCGCACGCTGGGGATCCGGATGGACAGCGTGTTGAGCAGCTCGCGCGCACGCCTTTCCATCGTGACCTCGTCGAGCACTCCGACCCGGAGGATCTCCCGTCCGAGATAGAGGTTGCCGACCACGTCGAGGTTGTCGCAGAGCGCGAGGTCCTGGTACGTGGTGGCGATGCCGAGGCTCTGGGCGTCCTGCGGCCGGTTGATGCTGACCGCCTTGCCCTCCCATTCGATGACGCCTTCGTCGATGGGGTGCACACCGGCGATCGTCTTGACCAGTGTGGACTTACCGGCTCCGTTGTCGCCCACCAGGGCGACAACCTCTCCGGCGTGGACCTCCAACTCGACATCGGTGAGGGCCTGAACCGCACCGAATCGCTTGGAGACTCCGCGCAACGCCAGCACGGGCGTAGCGGACACGTGAACCATCTCCTTCGCCGCCTGACCGGCGGGGATGCCGCGTACTGGGGGGACAGCCGCGGGGGACGTGCAATAAAGCACTGGGATGACATCAGTCAACGGGGAACGGGCTCATACCCCTTCCCCGAACGCTCTACCCCGGAAGCGTTTCCGTCCGGTGCCCCGCCCCGGCAGCGGGGTGGAATGGTGGGGGCGGGGCACCGGACAGGTCTTTCGGGGGCGGGCCGAGGCCCTGGGTACTACTGGATGCCCGCGTCCTTGCACGCCTGGGCGAACTCGGCGGTGCAGATCTGGGCCACGGTGTACAGCTTGTCCTTGATGACCGTGTCCTTGATGTTCTCCTTGGTCACCGCGACGGCGCCGATGAGGTGGGCGGGGACCGTCTGGCCCGAGCCGCTCTTGGCGGTGGTGTCGGCGACGTCCTTGAAGTCCTTGCCCTCGAGCAGCGCGACCGCGATCTGGGCGGTGGCGTCGGCCTCCGGCTGGTACGCCTTGTAGATCGTCGCGGCCTGGGTGCCCGCGAGGATCCGCTGGATGCCGGGCAGTTCGGCGTCCTGGCCGGTCAGCGGCGGGTTGATGCCGGCGCCCTTGAGGGCGGTGGCGATACCGCCGGCCATGCCGTCGTTGGCCGAGTAGACGCCCTTGATGTTGGCCTTGCCGAGCTGGGTGATCGCCGCGGTGACCTTCTGGTTGGCGACGGTGTCCTTCCACAGACCCGACTGCTCGTAGGCGATGTTCACCTTGCCGTCGAGGATCTTGTGGGCGCCGGCCTTGAAGGAGGCGGCGTTCGGGTCGGCCGGGTCGCCGTCGATCATGACGATCTTCGAGGTCGGCTTGGCGTCGGCGCCCATGGCGTTGAGCAGCGCCTGGCCCTGGAGCTCGCCGATCTTCTCGTTGTCGTAGGAGACGTAGGCCGAGACCGGGCCCTGCGCGAGGCGGTCGTACGCGACGACCTTGATGCCCTTGTCGACCGCGGCCTGGACCGAGGACTGGATGCCGACCGAGTCCTGCGCGTCCAGGATGAGAACCTTGACGCCCTTGGCGATCATGCTGCTGACCTGCTGCGCCTGCTTGGCGGGGTCACCGGCGGCGTTGGCGTAGTCGACCTTGCAGTCGGAGCACAGCTCCTTGACCTTCGCCTCGATCAGGGGCCGGTCGAACTTCTCGTACCGGGTGGTCGCGTTCTCCGGGAGCAGCAGGCCGATGGTCTTGTCCTTGCTGCTGTCGGACGACTTGTCGCCCGCCTTGCCACAAGCGGCCATCGTGAGCGCGATCGAAACAGCGACCGTCCCGACGGCGATTCGACGCGTCATTGCGTTCATGTGAGGTTGCCTCCCTGACAGGGCCGCAACACCGCGGCCGAGGTGCTCGTGAGTCAACTCCGGCTGACGCCATGCCGTCAAGAAGTAAACACTTAACGAGATGGCAACGACCCGTTTCGTTAGCTGTGTGAACGCTCAGTTATGCCGAAAAGGCGGGTGTATCAACCGGAGTATTACCATCCAACAGTGTAGAATCACCCATCTCACTCAGCACCAGGGCAAGTGCCCCCAAAACCTCCGCACGGGCACCCAGCGACCCGGGCACCACGGACAGCCGTTGGGCGGCACTGGGGATCGCGTACCGCGACACGGACTCCCTTATCGGGCCGAGCACCAGCTCCCCCGCCTCGGCCAAGTCCCCGCCCAGCACGACCCTGCTGGGGTTCAAGAGGTTGCACAGACTGGCCACGCCCATGCCTATGTGGCGGCCCACGTCCCCGATCACGCGACGGCAGCCGGGGTCGCCCTCGCGTGCGAGCTGCACCATCTTCGGGACCGTTAGGCCATCTCCGTGGCTGCCGCGCAGGAGTTCGAGCACATAGCGCGCGGCGGTGAAGGTCTCCAGGCAGCCGCGGTTGCCGCACCGGCACACCGGACCCGACTCGTCGAGGGTGATGTGGCCGATTTCACCCGCCGTGCCCCCCGGTCCGCGGTAGATCCTGCCGTCGATCACCAGGCCCGCGCCGACGCCGCTGGCGACCTTGATGTACGCCAGGTCCTTCACGCCCCGGCCGCCGCCCCAGACCAACTCGCCCAGTGCGCCCAGATTCGCGTCGTTGTCCACCTGGACCGGCACACCGAGCCGGTCGGTCAACTCCTGGCGGGGGTTGATACCGCTCCAGCCGGGCAGGATCGCGGTCGAACCGAGCGTCCCGGACTCCACGTCGATCGGCCCCGGCACGCCCAGACCCACCCCGAGCACCTTGTCGGGGTTGATCCCGGTGGACTCCACCAGCCGCGCGACGAGTTGCTCGGCGCGGTCGAAGCCCTGGGAGGCGGAGGCGTCCACGTCGATCGGCTCGGACTGCTCGGCCAGCACCTGATGGGCCAGATTGCCGACCGCGACCCGGAGATGCGAATGGCCGAAATCGACTCCTACGACGATGCCGGCGTCACCGGACAGCGCCACGCTGCGGGCCCGCCGACCACCCGAGGAGGTCGACGTCACCTGCACCGTGCCGTTGTCCCGCAGTTCGCGGACGATGTTGGAGACCGTCGCGGCCGACAGGCCGGTGCTGCGCGCGATCTCCGCCTGGGTGAGTGACCCGGCCAGCCGTACGGCACGCACGACGCGTTCCAGGTTGGCCCGGTGCAGCGACGACTGCGATCCCGGAGTCTCGACCACGACATCCACTCCTGCCCGGCAGCCGGAGCGTCCCGGCTGCCCGCACGGACGGGGACCCGGACCGATGTCGTACCTGCCACATCGGTGAGACCCCGTCGTCTACAACATGTGAACTCTAAGTTGAGTGTTTGGGGTGATGTCCCGTCAAGGGGGAGAGCCACACCGTTATGCGAATCGGTCGCGAACGCCGAGGAGCGGCTCCGCGCCCTCGCGGAGCCGCTCCTCGCGGCGTACGGCCTGCTCAACGGCGCTCGGGGGCGCCGCCGTGGGCTACTTCAGGGTGCCCGCGGTGAGTCCGGCCTGGACCTGGCGCTGGAAGGACAGGTACACCACCAGCACCGGCAGCATCGCGATCACCATGCCGGCGAACAGCGCCGGGTAGTCGCCCGAGTACCCCTGCGACAGCGCGAGGTTCACCAGGCCCTGGGCCAGCATGGAGTGGTCCTTGTCGGTGCTGGTCTGCGGCTGCATCAGCGTGACCGGCAGGATGTACTGATTCCACTGCCCGAGCACGTTGAAGATGCCGACGCTCAGCAGACCGGGCTTGGCCATCGGCACCATCACCTGGAAGAACGTCCGGGTGTGCGAGGCGCCGTCGAGCACCGCCGCCTCATGGATGGCCGTTGGCAGCGTCTTGAAGAACGAGTGCATGAAGAAGGTCGTGAACGGCAGCGAGTAGGCGACGTACACCAGGATCAGACCCTGGTACGTGTTCAGCATGCCGAGGTTCTTCACCATGAAGAACAGCGGGACCAGCGCGAGGAAGTACGGGAACATCGCGCCGCCGACGAACAGGAAGTAGATGAACCTGTTGCCGGGGAACTCGTACCGGGCCAGCACGTAGGCGACCATCGAGCCGAAGAGCATGGTCAGCGGCACCGAGAACACCATCACGATCACGGTGTTCAGGAAGAAGTCGCCGATGCCCTTGTCCCAGGCGCGGCTGAACGCGCCGAAGGTGAAGTGCGAGGGCCAGGACCACGCGCTGGAGCCGATCTCGCTGTTGTTCTTGAACGAGCTGAGGATGATCCATGCCAGTGGCAGGATGATCATGATCGCCCAGACCGCAAGGAAGCCGTGCGAGAAGACGTTGAGCACCCGGCCGCCGGCTCCGTCGTAGCCGGCCTCCTCCGCTCCCTTGCCCTTGCGCTTCTTGCCGGGCCCGCCCTGAGCGGGTACCTGGCCCAGCAGTCCGCCGGACTGCGCCTCGGTGATGGGTGAGGTCATGGTGCTTCCCCGCTCAGAACTCGATGCGGTCACGGCGGGAGACCCGCAGCGTGACAGCGGAAACGATCAAGGTCACCAGCATGATGATCACGCCCTGTGCGCAGGCGTAACCGCTCTTGCCGAAGGACAGGAAGTTGCGCATCAGGTAGGTCGCCATGACCTCGCTGTGGTGGTCGGGACCACCGCCGTAGCCGGTTCCGGGGGTCAGTCCGGAGACCAGGGCGAAGAAGTCCATCGCGAAGATCGAGATGTACACCCACGAGGTCTGCACGCTGTCCCACAGCAGCGGGAGGGTGACCTTGAAGAAGGTCTGCGAGCGGCCCGCGCCGTCGAGCAGCGCGGCCTCGTAGATGTCCTTGGGGATGGACTGCATCGCCGCGGAGAACAGCACGAGGTAGAAGCCGACGCCCGCCCAGACCTGGATCGCCAGCAGGCACCAGAGCACGAGGTTGGGGTCGTTCAGCCACTCGATGGGGTTGTTGGCGTCCTCCAGGTGCAGCTTCACCAGGACGCCGTTGAGCAGACCGGCCGAGTCACTGCGGTAGACCGCGCCGAACAGCACGATCAGGATCGCGACCGACAGGACCTGCGGGAAGAAGTAGACGACCTTGTAGATCCCGGCGCCGCGGACGCCCTGGACACCGCCCGCCGTGCTGCGACCGCCCACGTTCACCATGAAGGCGAAGAACAGCGCCAGCAGGATGGTGATCACCGGCAGGAAGATCAGCAGCAGGATGTTGTGCCACAACGCGGTTCTGAAGACGGAGTCGTGGAACAGGGTCGTGTAGTTGTCCAGGCCCACGAAGTTGAAGGTCTGGGACTCGCCCTTCCAGTCCGTGAGCGAGTAGCCGATCGTCTGAAGATACGGCCAGATCACGAACGTCACATACAGGACGATCGGGACGATGAGGAAGCCCACAATGAAGGGGTATTTGCGATGCTGCATGGATCCTGCTCCTGATCGAGGGGCTATGCCGGTGCGGGGGCCGGACGGATTCCGGCCCCCGCACCGCACGACGTCGCTGGGTCAGGCCTTCTTGGCCTTGGCCGCGAGCGCCTTGGCCTTCGAGATCCACTGGGCGGGGGTGAGGCGCTTGGCCATCAGCTCACCGCTCAGGTTCTGCAGGGCGACATCGAACTCGCTGTTGGTGTTCGGGTAGTTGTAGTTGAACGTGTTCGCACCGGCAGCGCTCAGCGCGGTCACGGTCGACGCGGTACCCGGACGGAGCTGGACGTCGGAGCCGACGCCGTCCTTGAGGACGGTGAGGGAGTTGGCGGCGGCGGCGAACTTGCCGGAGCCCTCCTTCGTCAGCATCATGCGCAGGAACTCCAGGCCGCCGGCCTTGTTCTTGGCCTTCTCCGGGACGATGAACGGCTCGCCCGCGCCCGCCCGGATCGCCTCGAAGGGCAGCTTGTCGCCCGTGAGCGACGGCATCGGCATGAACTTCATGTCGAAGTCGCTCGGGGTGGCCTTCATCTGCTCGTTCTCCAGCCAGGAGCCGCACGGGATGAAGGCGGCCTTGTACTGGTTCCACGCGGTCTGCGACTCGATGTGGGTCAGACCGTTGGTGCCGGGCAGCAGGTAGTTCTTGTCCACGATCTCGTAGACCGCCTCGATGCCCGCCTTGACGGCCGGGTCGTCCCAGGCCGTCGGGTCCATCGTGTCGATGCGCTTCTGGAGCTCCAGGCCGCCGTTCTTGGCGATGAGGTCCATGATCGCGACGTTGATGTAGTACGGGTACTTGCCCTGGTGACAGAAGGGCGCGATCTTCTCCTTCTTGATCTCCGCGGAAAGGGAGATGAAGTCGGCCCACGTCTTGGGCTCGGTCCAGCCCTTGTCCTTGAACAGCTTGCCGGAGTACCACAGGCCGAACACGGTGTAGATGTAGCTCAGCGAGTACATCTTGCCGTCGAGCGTGCCGGTCTCGATCGTGCCGGGCTGGAGCACGTCGCGGATCTTCTTGCTCGGGTCGTCGATGTAGGGCGCGTCGAGCAGCGGGGTGAGGTCCGCGAGCTGACCGCTCTTCTGCAGGACGTCCAGCTTGATCTGCTGGGCGCCCGAGTCGTCGATGACGTCCGGCGGGCTGCCGGCGTTGAAGCGCGGCTGGAGCTTGCCGGCGATGTCCTGCGTGGGCAGGACGCTGGACTTGGAGCCCGGGTGCTTGGACTCGTACAGCTTGCCGAGCGCGGTGGCGTAGTCGTGGCCGTAACCACCGTCGAAGATGACGATGTCGAGGGCCGTGGAGTCGTTCACGCCGAAGGGGTTGTCCTTCGAGGCCGCAGTCGCGCTCTTGGTGGGCTTGTCGCTACTGCTGTCACCGCCGCTGGACGCGCAGGCGCTCAGCAGACCGGCCGACGGAATGGCTACGAGGCCAAGCGCCGCGGAACGCTTGACCAGATCCCGGCGGTTCATTTCGGATCCCATGCTCAAGTCCTCGCTCTCATCAGGACTCATGCGGTGCAGCGGAATCCGCCGACGACCGCGAACAGTTGAAGCTTGAGTGATGCCGTGCATCCATCGAGGAGGGGTACGTCACCGTAGGCCGCCGGGTGTTTCTGCCCGACGTTCCCCCCCGCCCCGCCCCGCTGTGAGCGGGTTCCTTGGACGCCGACAGGTATAGTCCACTTGCAGTCGGCAGGGCAAGATCGAATGATGGTTTGGGCGGCAAGCTTTCCCGAGTTGAGACCTCCGCGAAACGTGGGATGTCTCACCGATCCCGAGCGCGCCGGATCTTGTATTCACTAGTCAACACGACTGTCACGGAAGTGCGTTCAAGTAGTGAAGACCGAACCGGGCCGAGCCGGTCTGCATGTACGGACATAAGCGGACGGGCCGCACTCCCCTGAGAGGAGCGCGGCCCGCCTGCGGTTTCTTCTGCGTATCCGCCGTAGCGGAACGTCACTTGATCGTTACTTGCGGATCAGCGACCGCAACACGTACTGCATGATGCCGCCGTTGCGGTAGTAGTCGGCCTCTCCGGGGGTGTCGATCCGGACAACGGCGTCGAACTCCACGCCGGTGTCGGTGGTGACCTTCACCGTGCGCGGGGTCGTGCCGTCGTTCAGCTCGGTCACGCCGGAGATGGCGAACGTCTCCTCGCCCGTGAGCCCCAGGGAGGCCGCGGAGGCGCCCTCGGGGTACTGGAGCGGCAGCACGCCCATGCCGATCAGGTTGGAGCGGTGGATGCGCTCGTAGGACTCCGCGACGACCGCCTTGACGCCGAGCAGCGCGGTGCCCTTGGCCGCCCAGTCGCGGGACGAGCCGGAGCCGTACTCCTTGCCCGCCAGGACGACCAGCGGCACGCCCTGCTCGATGTAGTTGCGCGAGGCGTCGTAGATGAAGGCGACCGGGCCGTCCGCCTGGGTGAAGTCGCGGGTGTAGCCGCCCTCGGTGCCCGGCGCGATCTGGTTGCGCAGCCGGATGTTGGCGAAGGTGCCGCGGATCATGACCTCGTGGTTGCCGCGGCGCGAGCCGTAGCTGTTGAAGTCGCGCCGGTCGACGCCGTGTCCGGTGAGGTACTTGCCCGCCGGGGTGTCGGCCTTGATCGCGCCGGCCGGGGAGATGTGGTCGGTGGTGACCGAGTCGCCGAGCTTGGCCAGGACGCGGGCGCCCTCGATGTCGGTGACCGGGGTGGTCTCCATCGTCATGCCCTCGAAGTACGGGGGCTTGCGGACGTAGGTGGACTGCGGGTCCCACTCGAAGGTGTCACCGGTCGGGATCGACAGCGCCTGCCACTGCGCGTCGCCCGCGAAGACGTCGCGGTAGGACTCGTTGAACATGTCCTGGCCGATCGCGGACGCGACCACGTCGTTGACCTCGGCCTCGGTCGGCCAGATGTCCTGGAGGCGGACCGGCTTGCCGTCGGTGTCGGTGCCGAGGACGTCCTCGGTGATGTTCACCTTCATCGAGCCCGCGATGGCGTACGCGACGACCAGCGGCGGCGACGCCAGGTAGTTCATCTTGACGTCCGGGTTGATCCGGCCCTCGAAGTTGCGGTTGCCCGAGAGCACCGCGGCGACCGCGAGGTCCGCCTCGTTGACCGCCTTGGAGACCTCCTCGGGCAGCGGGCCCGAGTTGCCGATGCAGGTGGTGCAGCCGTAACCGACCAGGTTGAAGCCGAGCTTGTCCAGGTACGGGGTCAGGCCCGCCTTGTCGAAGTAGTCCGTGACGACCTTGGAGCCGGGCGCCAGCGTCGTCTTCACCCACGGCTTGCGGGTCAGACCGCGCTCGACCGCCTTCTTGGCGACCAGGGCGGCGGCGACCATCACGTACGGGTTCGAGGTGTTGGTGCACGAGGTGATCGCGGCGACGGTGACGGCGCCGTGGTCGATCTCGTACGTGCTGCCGTCGGGGGCGGTGACCACGGTCGGCTTGGTCGGCACGCCGTTGTGGGTGGCCGGGGAGTCGGAGGCCGGGAAGGACTCCTTGCCCGCCTCCTCGTCGTCGGTCACGTAGTTGCGCACGTCGCGGGCGAACTGCTGGGAGGCGTTCGCCAGGACGATACGGTCCTGCGGGCGCTTGGGCCCGGCGATCGACGGGACGACGGTGGCGAGGTCCAGCTCCAGCTTCTCGGAGAAGTCCGGCTCGGCGGCCGGGTCCAGCCACAGGCCCTGCTCCTTGGCGTACGCCTCGACCAGCGCGACCTGCTGCGCGTCGCGGCCGGTCAGCCGCAGGTACTTCAGCGTCTCCTCGTCGATCGGGAAGATCGCCGCGGTGGAGCCGAACTCCGGCGACATGTTGCCGATGGTGGCGCGGTTGGCCAGCGACGTGGCGCCGACGCCCTCGCCGTAGAACTCCACGAACTTGCCGACCACGCCGTGCTTGCGCAGCATCTCGGTGATGGTCAGCACCAGGTCGGTGGCGGTGGTGCCGGTGGGCAGCTCGCCGGTCAGCTTGAAGCCGACGACCCGCGGGATCAGCATGGACACCGGCTGGCCCAGCATCGCGGCCTCGGCCTCGATGCCGCCGACGCCCCAGCCGAGCACGCCGAGGCCGTTGACCATGGTGGTGTGCGAGTCGGTGCCGACCAGGGTGTCCGGGTACGCCTGGCCGCCGCGGACCATGACGGTACGGGCCAGGTGCTCGATGTTCACCTGGTGAACGATGCCGGTGCCGGGCGGGACGACCTTGAACTCGTCGAACGCGGTCTGGCCCCAGCGCAGGAACTGGTAGCGCTCCTTGTTGCGGCCGTACTCCAGCTCCACGTTCTGCGCGAAGGAGTCGGCGGTGCCGAAGCGGTCGGCGATCACCGAGTGGTCGATGACCAGCTCGGCCGGGGCGAGCGGGTTGATCCGGGCGGCGTCGCCGCCGAGCTCCTTGACGGCCTCGCGCATGGTGGCCAGGTCCACGACGCAGGGCACACCCGTGAAGTCCTGCATGATCACGCGGGCCGGCGTGAACTGGATCTCCTGGCTCGGCTGGGCCTGGGAGTCCCAGCCGCCCAGCGCCCGGATGTGGTCGGCGGTGATGTTCGCGCCGTCCTCGGTACGCAGCAGGTTCTCCAGCAGCACCTTCAGGCTGTACGGCAGCCGGGCCGCGCCCGCCACCTTGTCCAGCCGGAAGATCTCGTACGACTCGTCGCCCACGCGCAGCGTGCTGCGGGCGTCGAAGCTGTTCGCCGACACGACAGTCTCCTTCATGCGTCGTCTTGCGTCATTGCGCGCGTACCACCGCGGTCCCCCGGCCCGGCCGCATGTCGGTGACATGCCCGCCGGCCGGTCCGCTAAGGTGGGCTCTGGTTAGGTAACCCTTACCTCGTGCGGTGCGGTCGTCGTACGCCTCAGCAGATATCTCGATGTCGAGATAACTCTAGTACATGACCGCCGCTGGGTCATGCCCGGCCCACCTGACCTGTCGCAGTGAAGGTTGAGTGTTTCCCACCGAAGCTTGATCGGCTCCTGCCGGTGGGGCGCCCTCGCATCAACCCGGTCTACGGGCTCTGCTACGGCTGAGACGGCGGATCCGAGCGCAGACCCAGGGCACTGTGCTGAACCCATCCAGCTGGCACGTCCGCGCCACCGGACGCACTGCGCGTCATCGCCACCAATCGCGACCGCAACTCCTGCGTCGGCTCATCCAGCACAATCGCACTGATCACCAGTTCCAGCATCACGCAGTCGTACTCGTCGTCCCTGCTCCGGTAGCGCTCCTGATCACGCTCCACCACAGCTCCGGAGATCCGCCAGCCCCCGGCGTCCACGGGCGTGAAAGTTGCTTCGAAGACCCCGCGACCGGTCCAGCTCCGATGGAGGAAGACAACCCTGCCCTCGCTGAACACGTCCCACTTCTCGTCCATACCCCGGGAGTGGTAACCGAGCTGGATCCGCTCCCAGTCCGCATCCGACCAGATCCGGCCGGGCAAGACCGGGAGTGATCCGGGAGACGAGATCGGCTGGATGCGACCGGCAAACGAGGACCGGGTAACACGTTCGGCGGCAGGCATGCCGCGATCCTACGGATGGGGGTGCCCACCACGACAGCCGTCCAGAGATAGGTCCACGCCACCGGCAGGAAGCCGCTCAACCTTCGGTGAGAATCGCTCAACCTTCACTGCGACAGGTCACCCGGGGACGGCGGCGTGGCGGGCGCCGGGTCGGACGGGCGGGTCGGACGGGCGTGACCGACGGCGTGACCGACGGGTGTGCCGTGCGGCGGGTCGGACGCGGGACGGGGCGCGGGCCTCGCGCGGGAGTGTGCCCGCTTGACGGGTGCCGGGACAATGCCCTCATGCGGTATGCGACGGAGGACGAGGGCGCGAGGGTCGCGGCGGTCCTGGCCGAGGCGGCGCGGCGGATGGCCGCGCTGCGCGGGGCGCCGCCTTTCCGGGTGTGCGCGGTGACCGGTCCCGCGCCGGAACCGGCGTGGTTCGCCGAGGGCCACAGAAGAGACGACGTATGGCAGCGGATCACCGTGCGGCACGGACGGCTGGGGCAGGACGAGGCGGCGGTCTGGGTGACCAGCGCGGTGCGTGCCGCCGAGCCGGTGAGCCTGGCCGAGTCGCTGCGGCTGGAGCGGGACGGGTACCCGCGGGCGGACGAGGACCCTTCGGCGCGGGAGGCCGGGGCAGGCCGTACGTCGCGGGCGGAGGTCGTCGTGGACGGTGCGCCGCGGGCGGCCGACGTGCTGACGGAAGGGACGTGGTGGGCGGCGCGGATCGAGGCGGTGGCGGATGCCGGTACGGACGCCGACGCGGATGCGGATGCGGATGCGGACGCGGACGCTGACGCTGACGCGGAATCCGTCACGGTCACCGTCGTCGGGCACCACGTGCCCATCGGACAGGTCCGGTTGGCGACCGTGACCGACCTCGGACCGTACATCGACGCCAGGGAAGCGGAGTTGGCGCGCCTGCGGGCCTGACCCGCGGGACCCGTCGTGCGGCCGACGGGGAGATCCACAACGGCAACGGGACGTGATACCAAGGTGGGTGACGCAACGTCACACACTCGGGGGTCGACGGGTCATGCAGCACGGTGGGGTCGAACTGACCGCGTATCTGGTCAACGAGTCGCGGGCGCGCAAGCCCGACCTCGCCGAGGATCCTCTGGCGGGCGCGTGGATTCCGGACGGTGACCGGCCCGCGGTGAGGGAGTTGTGGCGGGAGTTCGCCGACGAGGTGTACCCGCACGACGACCTGGTGGTGTCGCTGCGCGGACGCTACATCGCCGACACCCTCGCGCGGGCGCTGCGCGCCGACCCGGACACGGTGCTCGTGGTGTGCGGGGCCGGTTTCTCCTCGTATCCCTGGCTGCTGCCGTTCCCCGCGGCGCTGGAGGTGGATCTGCCGGAGATGGCGGCGGCCAAGCGGCGGCGGGCGGCGGAGCTGACGGCGTCCGGTGTCGCGCCGGAGCGCGAGGTGCGGCATCTCGCGGCCGATCTGAACAGCGCGCAGGGCCGCGCCGAAGTGACCTCCGCCGCACGCGAGTTGGCGGCCGGCCGGCCGGTCGCGTACGTCGCGGAGGGCGTCGTCTTCTATCTGCCGGGGGACGCGGCACGGTCGGTGGTGACGCTGGGCGCCGGTTTCGGTACGACGGCGGTGACCGCGGTCAGCTACTGGCCCGCGGCGGCGGCGGGCTGCCGCGTCCTGGCCGAGCAGCGCGACTGGTTCCTGCGCAGGTCGGTGCCCGCGGACGCGAGCCATCTCACGCACGACGAGCTGGAGTCGCTGCTGGGCACGGCGATCGAGGACCGGGGCCCCGAGGATCTGCAACGGCGTTACCTGGGCGGGGTGTCGGTGAGCGAGTCCGACCTGATCCCGGAGTACGTGGCGGTCTCCTGGACCCCGGGCTCCGGCACCGGCCGCGCGGGAGCGGCGGCATGAGCGGCGGCACGAGCGGCAGTATGAGCTTCGGCGCGAGCGAGGTGCTGCACCTCCAGAGCCGGGCGTATCCGCTGCACCACCGCTCCCCCGTCAGCTCGTTGGAGCTGGTCGCGGTGCCGGGCCACGGCGAGTTACGGCCGGTGGTCGGGGGCCTGCGGTCGCTGGCGTACAACCCGGACACCACCATCGAGATGGACCTGACCGGCATGGTCGGACCGGCGATCAGCCTGCCGGGCACGGAGATCGTGGCCTGCCACGCGCGCATCCTGACCGCGGGCACGGTGCTGGTGGTCTACGCGCTGCGGCACGAGGCCGATCTGCGGCGGATGGCGCTGCACGACCTCGACGCGCTCGACGCGACCGTCAACCAGGCGCTGCGCGAGGCGGACGCGCCGATCCTGACGGCGGTGCTGGCCGCGGCCGTCGCCAGTGGTCTAGTCCAGGAGATCGCACTGCGGCCCGATCTCGCGCCGGCCGGGGCGGGTTCGCCGATCGACCGTCAATCGGCGCGCTACAACTGCCACTTCGTGACGCGGGACCCGCCGTGGGCGGCCGACGCACGGGTGCCCGCGCTGATATCGGGCCCCGACTGCCGGATCCTGCTGCCGTACACCTACGCCTGGGACCGCGATCCGGCGACGCCGCTGCACGATCTGCTGACCATGACCGAGCCCACGGACATCGCGGTGGCGCAGCAGTCGCTGCTGGTGGGCGCGCTCGTCGCCGGGCGGTGGGTGCTGGCCGACCTGGCGCACGGCCACCCCGAGACCACCGATGTGCACGCCTTCCGGCGGTTCCTCGACGGTCTGTGGGCCGACTTCCACCATCTCGACGGCTACCGGATCGAGTCGACGCAGGCGCACCGGGCCAGTTATCTCTCCGCGCGCCAGGTGATCGGGCTCGACGACACCCAGGAGCGCGCCGACAAGCTCCTCGGTTACGTCAGCAACTCCCTGCTGGCCGCGTCCTCGCAGCGCGCGGAGGCGCTGGACGCCCGGCTGAACCGTGTCGCGGCGGCGCTGACGGTGGTGAGCGCCGCGTCCTTCGGCCTCGACATCGCCGTGTTCGTCCTGCCGCAGGTCTCCCTGGCCACGAAGCTCGGCGTCGTCACCGGGCTGCTCGGCATGGCGGTGTGCTGCCTGCTGGCCGTGGTCCTGCCGCGTACGCCGCGGCGGGTGGCGCGCCGCCGGATTCCGGCGCCGCGGGCCGCGGCCGACGACGAGCGGATCTTCGTACCGCACGGGCGGTAGCGGGCACCGGCCGCGCTACGTCGGCGTGGCCGGTGTCGGGACCTTCGGGAGCTCCACCCAGTAGCCGTAGAGGCACGCATACGTCGTGCCGCCGTGGACCCCCTGGTCGCTGTCGACGCACGGCGCGGACGGGTCGATCGTCGGCCGGACCAGCGTGTAGTGGCCGCACACGCGATACGGGTGTCCGGGGGTCGGGCACGTGCGCGCGTTCCCGCTCACGCCGGGCGTCACCGCGGTCGCTCCCGCGCGCGCCGGCGGCGCCGTGAGGGCGAACGTCGAGCCGGCCGAGGGCGATCCGGTACCCCGCGTGGCCGCGGCGCCCGTCGTCTCCGCCCGGGTCGGGGGTGTCCGGGAGGGTCCGCTCGGCGACCAGCCGAAGGGCAGCTTCGGCTGGTCCCGCGAGGGGCCCGCGCCGCCGCCGCACCCGGCGAGCGCTCCGGCCAGGGCGAGTACGGCGACGACCAGTCCCGCACCGGCCGCGCGGTGCGCGGGCCGGGGCCGCGTGGGCCGTGGGGAACGTATGCGCGTGAGCATGATCGGAAGTGTGCCGTACGCCCGCGGCGGCGCGTGGTCGGGGCGTGCGCATCGGGTCGCGGGGGCAGGGGCCGCGCGGTCGGGTTGTGGGACCGGGTTCCGCGGTCGGATGGTGGGCCGGACAGCGCTCCGGGTTGCGCGGCCGTGACCCGCGAGTACGGTGATGGCGGTCGCGGGTGCGGGCACGGGCGGCACGCGCTGGCGTACGCCGGATGGCACGCGGCGGGAGTGGGGTCCGTCACGGACGGCCGATCTGCGGTTGCCGCATCTCATATGTGAGATAGCCTCGGCGATATGACCGACGACTACCTCGTACGTATCGGCAGGCTCATCCGGGACGCCAGGCAGCACAGAGGCTGGACACAGTCCCAGCTCGCCGAGGCTCTCGGGACCAGCCAGAGCGCAGTCAACCGTATCGAGCGCGGCAACCAGAACATCAGTCTTGAGATGATCGCCCGCATCGGCGAAGCCCTGGACAGCGAGATCGTCTCCCTCGGCTACGCGGGCCCCATGCATCTGCGGGTGGTCGGCGGGCGTCGCCTGTCCGGCGCCATAGACGTCAAGACGAGCAAGAACGCCTGCGTGGCCCTGCTGTGCGCGACCCTGCTGAACGCCGGGCGCACCACGCTGCGCCGGGTGGCCAGGATCGAGGAGGTCTACCGGATCCTGGAGGTGCTGGGCAGCATCGGCGTCCGCGCCCGCTGGATCAACGACGGCAACGACCTGGAGATCGTGCCGCCCGCCAGCCTCGACCTGGACTCGATGGACACCGAGGCCGCGCGGCGCACCCGCAGTGTGATCATGTTCCTCGGGCCGCTGCTGCACCGCACCGACCGCTTCCGCATCCCGTACGCGGGCGGCTGCGACCTCGGCACCCGTACGGTCCAGCCGCACATGAACGCGCTGCGCCACTTCGGCCTGGACATCACCGCGACGGACGGCACGTACCACGCGGAGGTCGACCGGAGCGTCACCCCGACCCGGCCGATCGTGCTGACCGAGCGCGGTGACACGGTGACCGAGAACGCGCTGCTGGCCGCCGCCCGGCACGACGGCGTCACCGTCATCCGCAACGCCAGCTCCAACTACATGGTCCAGGACCTCTGCTTCTTCCTGGAGGAGCTGGGCGTCCGCGTCGACGGCATCGGTACGACGACGCTCACCGTGCACGGCGTCTCCTCGATCGACCGCGACGTGGACTACGCGCCGTCCGAGGACCCGGTCGAGGCGATGAGCCTGCTGGCCGCGGCCGTCGTCACCGAGTCGGAGCTGACGATCCGGCGGGTGCCGATCGAGTTCATGGAGATCGAGCTGGCCGTGCTGGAGGAGATGGGGCTCGACCACGAGCTGACTCCCGAGTACCGCGCCGACAACGGCCGCACCCGGCTGGTGGACCTCACCGTCCGCCCGTCCAAGCTGCGCTCCCCCATCGACAAGATCCACCCGATGCCGTTCCCCGGGCTCAACATCGACAACGTCCCCTTCTTCGCGGCCATCGCCGCCACCGCCCAGGGCTCGACCCTCATCCACGACTGGGTCTACGACAACCGCGCCATCTACCTCACTGAGCTGACCCGCCTCGGCGCGGCCGTCAAGCTCCTCGACCCGCACCGCGTCCTGGTCGAGGGCCCCACTCGCTGGCGCGCCGCCGAGATGATGTGCCCCCCGGCCCTGCGCCCCGCCGTCGTCGTCCTGCTCGCCATGATGGCCGCCGAAGGCACCTCCGTCCTCCGCAACGTCTACGTCATCAACCGCGGCTACGAAGACCTCGCCGAGCGTCTCAACTCCATCGGCGCCCAGATCGAGATCTTCCGCGACATCTGACACACGGATGCCACCGCACCCCGTCTGACCTGCTGTTGAGCGGGTCGGTGCGGGGTGCGGCGGCTGGTCGTATGCTGGGCGCGTTCAGGGATGCGCTTGGCGTTTAGATATGTGATCGGGAGGATTTCCGTGGTGTCGATACCGCCCGCCGGTGACCGGATCCGGTCGGTCAGATTGTCGTCCGTCTATCTGCCGCTGGCGGTGCCGGTGAGCGACGCCAAGGTGCTGACGGGGGTGCAGAAGGCGATGACGGAGGTCGCGCTGCTCTTCGCGGAGATCGGGACGGAGGACGGGCACGAGGGGATCGGGTTCGGTTACTCCAAGCGGGCCGGCGGTCCGGGGCAGTTCGCGCACGCGCGGGAGGTGGCCGGGGAGTTGGTGGGCGAGGACCCCAACGACATCGGGCGGCTGTGGGGGAAGCTGGTGTGGGCGGGCGCCTCGGTGGGCCGAAGTGGCCTGGCCACGCAGGCGATCGCCGCGTTCGACATCGCGCTGTGGGATCTGAAGGCGAAGCGGGCGGGCCTGCCGCTGGCCAAACTGCTGGGCGCGCACCGGGATTCGGTGCGGTGCTACAACACCTCCGGCGGCTTTCTGCACACGCCCGTCGAGCAGGTGATGGAGAACGCGACGGCCTCGCTGGAGCGCGGGATCGGCGGCGTCAAGATCAAGGTGGGGCAGCCGGACAGCGCAGAGGACCTCAAGCGGCTCGCAGCGGTACGGGCCCATCTCGGCGACGGCGTACCGCTGATGGTGGACGCCAACCAGCAGTGGGACCGGCCGACGGCGGCGCGGCTGGGGCGGGCGCTGGAGTCGTTCGGGCTCACCTGGATCGAGGAGCCGCTGGACGCGTACGACGCGGAGGGGCACGCCGCGCTGGCCGCCGCGCTGGACACGCCGATCGCCACCGGGGAGATGCTGGCCAGTGTCGCGGAGCACGTGGCGCTGATCGACGCGCGGGCCTGCGACATCATCCAGCCGGACGCGCCGCGCGTCGGCGGGATCACCCAGTTCCTCAAGCTGGCCGCGCTGGCCGACCACCACCGGCTGCAACTCGCCCCGCACTTCGCCATGGAGATCCATCTCCACCTGGCCGCCGCCTACCCGCACGAGCCGTGGGTCGAGCACTTCGAGTGGCTCGAACCGCTGTTCAACGAGCGGCTGGAGATCCGGGACGGCCGTATGCACCTGTCCGACCGCCCCGGCCTCGGCTTCACCCTCACCGACCGGGCCCGCGCGTGGACGCGCGAGAGCTATCGGACCGGCGTGGACGCGTAGTGCCGCCAAGTCCGCAGCCCAGGAGGGGCGTTACGCGCGGAAGGGGGTTACGCGAGGAAGGGCGTTACGGCAGCACCGCGATGCCGTCCAGTTCCACCAGGGCCTGTTCGTCCCAGAGTCCGACCACCCCGATCACCGCCATCGCCGGATAGTCCCGGCCCGCCGACTCCCGCCAGATCCGGCCCAGTTCAGCGGCGCACGCGCGATACGCGGCGACGTCGGTGGTGTGCACGGTGAGCCGGGCGAGATCGGCCGGGGTGCCGCCCGCCGCGCGCAGGGCGGTCAGCAGATTGGCGAGGGCGCGCTCGAACTGGGCGGGCAGGCCGTCGCCGACGACCGCGCCGGAGGAGTCCAGCGCGGTCTGGCCCGCGAGCATCACCAGGCTGCGGCCGGTGGCGGTGACGGCGTGTGAGAAGCCGGTGGGCGGCGAGAGTTCGGCGGGGTTGATACGGCGCAGGCTCATCGGTACAACTCCCTGGCGATGATGGTCCGTTGGACCTCGGTGGCACCCTCGTAGATCCGCGGGGCGCGCACCTCGCGGTAGAGGTGTTCGAGCAGGTGGCCGCGGCGCAGTGCGCGGGCGCCGTGGATCTGGAGTGCGGCGTCGACCACGTACTGCGCGGTCTCGGTGGCGTAGAGCTTGGCCATCGCCGCGCGGACGGTCAGGTCGGCGGCGCCGGTGTCGTACGCGGTGGCCGCCGCGTGGACCAGCAGCCGGGCGGCCTCGGTGCGGGTGGCCATCTCGGCGAGCGGGTGCGCGACGGCCTGGAGGTCCTTCAACGGGCCGCCGAACGCGGTGCGTTCACCCGCGTGCGCGACGGCCGCGTCGAGTGCGGCCTGCGCCATGCCGACCGCGAAGGCGCCGACGCTGGGCCGGAAGAGGTCGAGGGTGGCCATGGCGGTACGAAAGCCGTGGTCGGGCACGCCGAGGAGGTCGTCGGCGCCGACCGGGACGCCGTCGAAGACCAGCCGTCCGATGGGGTGCGGCGAGAGCATGTCGAGGTGTTCGCCGGTCAGGCCGGGGCGGTCGGCGGGGACGGCGAAGGCGGTGACACCGCGCGCGCCGCTGCCGCCGGGGCCCGGCCCGGGGGCAGTCCGGGCGAAGACGGTGAGGATGTCGGCCTCGGGCGCGTTGGAGATCCAGCACTTCTCGCCGGTCAGCCGCCAGCGGCCCGCGCCGTCCGGCTCGGCGGCCAGGGACAGCGCCGCCGCGTCGGAGCCCGCGCCCGGCTCGGTGAGCGCGAAGGCGGCGACGGCCCGGCCCGAGGTCACCTCGGGCAGCCAGCGCGCGGCGACGGCGGGCGCGGTGAGCAGCGGGTGGGCGCCCAGGCCCTGGAGGGCGAGGGCGGTCTCGGCCTCGGTGCACTCGCGCGCCAGCGATTCCCGCAGTACACAGAGATCGAGGGCGGAGACCGGGGCGCCGTCTCCCGGCAGGACGCGGGCCAGGAGTCCGAGGGCGCCGAGTTCGGCCAGCAGCGGCCGGTTGACGCGGCCCGGCTCACCCGCCTCGGCCAGCGGTTTCAGGCGTTCCGCCGCGAGCGCCCTGATCCGGTCCGCCCAGGCCGCCCGTGCCGGGTCGAGGGTGAACGCCACACGGGCGCCGCCGCCCCCACCGATGCCACCGCCACCGGTGCCACCGCCTCCACCGGCGCGGCCCACGGCTCCTTCCCCGGCCGCCGGACCGTCGGAATCCGCACCGCGGGAAACCCCGTCCTCCATCGCCCCGCCTCCCAGCTTTATCGCGTCCTGTTGACTGCCGTCATCAACACGTTACGCTGAAATCGTCCGCTGGATGCTTACTCGTCGAGGGGCACTGTCGCCATGGACCTGCTGCCGTCAGCCCATGTGGACACCTTCGCGCGCGATCACCTTCCGCCGTCCGACCAGTGGCCGCGCCTCGACGGCCTGGACGGCGACGCCGGCGACGACCGCGACGACCGCGACGCCCTCGGTGAAGGCCCCGGAGCCGACGGCGGTCTCCGCTACCCCGATCGGCTCAACTGCGCCGCCGAACTCCTCGCCACCGGACGCCCCGACGCCCCCTGCCTCCGGCTGCCCGACGGCTCGGAGTGGACGTACGCCGAGCTGCGCGCGACGACCGCCAGGATCGCGCACGTCCTCACCGACGAGCTGGGCGTCGTCCCCGGCAACCGCGTGCTGCTGCGCGGCCCGACCACCCCCTGGCTGGTCGCCTGCTGGCTCGCCGTGCTGGAGGCGGGCGCGGTGGCCGTCACCGTCCTGGCCGCGCAGCGCGCGCACGAGCTGGCGGAGGTGGGCCGGATCGCCCGCGTCTCGCACGCGCTGTGCGACGCCGCGTATCTGGAGGAGCTGACGGCGGCGCGCGTGCCGGGGCTGCGGATCACCCCGTACGGCGGTACCGGCGACGACGATCTGCTGCGGCTGGCCGAGGGGCGCGCCGACACGTACGAGGCGGTGCCGACCTCGGCGGACGACGTGGCGCTGATCGCCTTCACCTCCGGCACGACCGGGCACCCCAAGGGCTGCATGCACTTCCACCGCGATGTGCTGGCCATAGCGGACACCTTCTCCGCGCGGGTGCTGCGCCCGGTGCCCGAGGACGTCTTCACCGGCAGCCCGCCGCTGGGCTTCACCTTCGGACTCGGCGGCCTGGTGGTCTTCCCGCTGCGCGCGGGCGCGTCCTCGCTGCTGCTGGAGCGGGCCGGACCGGAGGAGCTGCTGGCGGCGGTCGAGAAGCACCGGGTCAGCGTGCTGTTCACCGCGCCGACCGCGTACCGCGCGATGCTCGGCGACCTGCCGTCGTACGACGTCTCGTCGCTGCGGCGCTGCGTGTCCGCGGGGGAGAATCTGCCCGCCGCGACCTGGATGGGCTGGCACGAGCGGACCGGCTTGCGGCTGATCAACGGGATCGGGGCGACGGAGCTGCTGCACATCTTCATCTCCGCCGCCGACGACGCGGCCCGGCCCGGCGCGACCGGGCTGCCGGTACCCGGGTACACCGCGCGGATCGTGGACGAGCGCCTGCGGCCGGTGCCGGACGGCGAGCCGGGGCTGCTGGCCGTGCGCGGGCCGACCGGCTGCCGGTATCTGGCCGACGAACGCCAGACGGAGTACGTACGCGACGGCTGGAATCTGACCGGCGACACCTACGTCCGGGACGCCGACGGCTACTTCCGCTACGTGGCGCGCGCCGATGACATGATCATCTCGGCCGGGTACAACATCGCGGGGCCCGAGGTCGAGGAGGCGCTGCTGCGGCACCCGGACGTGCGGGAGGCGGCGGTGATCGGGGTGCCGGACGAGGAGCGCGGGCAGATCGTCCGGGCGTTCGTCGTCCTGCACGAGGGCGTGGACGGCGGGGACCGGGCGGCGGGCGCGCTGCGGGACTTCGCCAAGAGTGTGATCGTGCCGTACAAGGCGCCGCGCGAGATCCGTTTCGTGCCCGCGCTCCCCCGTACGCCCACCGGCAAGCTCCAGCGCTTCCGGCTGCGCGACCTGGACTGAGACGCCCTAGGGTGATCATGTGACCGAGCAGCACACACCGAGTTCCCTGATCCTCACCTTCTACGGCGCCTACGGGCGCGCGGAGTTGGCGGGACGGGTGCCGGTGGCCGCGCTCATCCGGCTGATGGGGGCGGTGGGCGTGGACCCGCCGTCGGTCCGGTCCGCGGTCTCCCGGCTCAAGCGGCGCGGCCTCCTCGTGCCCGACCGGGTCGGCGGGGCCGCCGCGTACGCGCTGTCCGACGACGCGCGGCTGCTGCTCGCGGACGGCGACGGGCGGATCTACGGGGTCGGCGCCGCGCCCGATCCCGACCCGGAGGACTGGCTGCTCGCCGTCTTCTCGGTGCCGGAGTCCGAGCGGCACAAGCGGCATCTGCTGCGGTCCCGGCTGGCCGGTCTCGGCTTCGGTACGGCCGCGCCCGGTGTGTGGGTGGCGCCCGGCGCGCTGCACGAGGAGACCCGGCACGTGCTGCGGCGGCTCGAACTGGCCCCGTACGTCGACCTGTTCCGCGGCGCGCACCTCGGTTTCACCGCGACCGAGGAGGCGGTACGGCGCTGGTGGGATCTGGACGCGCTGGCCGCGCTGCACCACACCTTCCTGGCGGCGCACGAGCCGGTGCTGGGGAGGTGGTCGGCCGAGTCCGGGGCCGAGGCCGAGTCCGAGGTCGGGGCTGAGTCCGGGGCCGGGGCTGAGTCCGAGGTCGGGGCCGAGTCCGGGGCCGGTGAGCCCTCGCCCGAGCGGGCCTTCGGGGACTATCTGCGCGCGCTCGACACCTGGCGCCGCCTGCCGTACGCCGACCCCGGCCTGCCCCCGGCGCTGCTGCCCGCGGACTGGCCGGGCATCCGCTCGGCGGCGGTGTTCACGGCCCTGCATGTGCTGCTGCGCGACCAGGGGGCGCGCTTCGTGGCGGACCAGTAGCCCGGCCCCTTGCGCTCAGGAGTCCAGCGCCAGGCGGGGTTTCGGCGCGTCCGTACGGCCGGTGGGCGGCGGGCGGCGGCCCGCGAGGTACGGGGTGGGCCAGGGCGCGCCGGGGCCCTCGTAGGACTGGTCGGCGGCGGCGTGCAGTGTCCAGTGCGGGTCGTACAGGTGCGGGCGGGCCAGCGCGCAGAGGTCGGCGCGGCCCGCGAGCAGCAGGGAATTGACGTCGTCCCAGGAGGAGATGGCGCCGACCGCGATCACCGGCAGGCCCGTCTCGTTACGGATCCGGTCGGCGTACGGCGTCTGGTAGGAGCGTCCGAAGGCGGGCCGCTCGTCGGCGACGACCTGGCCGGTGGAGACGTCCACGGCGTCGGCGCCGTGCTCGGCCAGCGCGCGGGCGACGGTGACGGCGTCGTCTCCCGTGGCGCCGCCCGGCGCCCAGTCGGTGGCGGAGATCCGTACCGTCAGCGGCCGGTCGGACGGCCACGACTCCCGTACCGCGTCCAGGACTTCGAGCGGGAAGCGGAGCCGCCCCGCGAGGTCGCCGCCGTAGCGGTCGGTGCGGTGATTGGTCAGCGGGGACAGGAAGGAGGAGAGCAAGTAGCCGTGGGCGCAGTGCAGTTCGAGCAGGTCGAAACCGGCGCGGGCGCCGCGCTCGGCCGCCGCCGCGAACTGGTCGCGGATCTGTGCGAGTTCGTCCGCGCGCAGGGCGTGCGGCACCTGGTTGACGCCTTCGCGGTACGGCAGCGGCGAGGGGGCGACCAGCGGCCAGTTGCCGTCGGGGAGCGGCTGGTCGATGCCGTCCCACATGAGGCGGGTGGAGCCTTTGCGGCCGCTGTGGCCGAGCTGGAGGCCGATGGCGGTGCCGGTTCCGCCGACGCCGGTCCCACCAGCGCCGGTTCCGTCCGGGCCGGTTCCGTCCGGGCCGCTCGCACCCGCGCCGGTCCCGCCCGCGCCGCCCTGCTGGTGGACGAAGTCGGTGATCCGCCGCCAGGCGGCTTCCTGTTGGCCGTTCCACAGGCCGGTGCAGCCGGGGGTGATCCGGCCGCGCGGGCTGACGCAGACCATCTCGGTCATCACCAGACCGGCCCCGCCGAGGGCCCGCGCGCCCAGGTGGACGAGGTGGAAGTCGCCGGGCACACCGTCCCGCGCCACGTACATGTCCATCGGTGACACGACGACGCGGTTGCGCAGCGTCAGGCCGCGCAGCCGGAAGGGGGTGAACATCGGCGGTGTGCCGGGCGGCGCCCCGAAGCCGCGCTCGACGCGGTCGGTGAACTCCCGGTCGCGCAGCCGCAGATTGCCGTGCGTGACGCGGCGGCTGCGGGTCAGCAGATTGAACGCGAACTGTGTCGGCGGCTGGTCCACGTAGCTGCCGAGCCGTTCGAACCACTCCAGGCTGGCCAGCGCCGCCCGCTGCGTGCTCTCCACCACCGGCCGCCGCTCGCTCTCGTAGGCGGCCAACGCCGTTTCGGTGTCGGGCTGTTCGCGCAGGGAAGCGGCGAGCGCCAGCGCGTCCTCCATGGCGAGCTTGGTGCCGGAGCCGATGGAGAAGTGCGCGGTGTGGGCGGCGTCGCCGAGCAGGACCGTACGGCCGTGCCGCCAGCGCTCGTTGACCACGGTGGTGAAGGGCTGCCAGCGGGAGCGGTTGGCGTGCAGGGCGCGGCCGTCCAGGAGGCGGGCGAAGAGCTTTTCGCAGGCGGCGATGGTGGCGGCGGTGGCGGCTTCCATATCGGACCCGTTCGCTGCGCCCTCCGCGCCGACGGCGCCGACGGCACCCTCAGCGCCCTCAGCGGCTTCGGCGGTCTCGGCGGCCTCGCGGTCGAAGCCCGCGCGCCGCCAGACGTCCTCGGTCATCTCGACGACGAAGGTGCTGGCGCCCGGCCGGTACGGGTAGGCGTGGGCCTGCATCACGCCGTGCGGGGTCTCCAGGATCTCGAAGCGGAAGGCGTCGAGCGGGAGGTCGGCGGAGAGCCAGATGTAGCGGCAGCCGTGGGTGGTCAGGCGGGGGCGGAAGACGTCGGCGTGCGCGGCGCGGGTGGCGCTGTGGGCGCCGTCGGCGGCCACCACGAGGTCGTGGTCGAGGGCGAGCCGGTCGGCGGAGGGGGCCGGGGTGCGGACGCGGACGTCCACGCCGAGGTCGCGGCAGCGCTCGTACAGCAGCGCGAGCAGCCGGCGCCGGTCGAGGGCCGCGAAACCGTGGCCGCCGGAGCGGGTGAGGCGGTCGCGGTGCCGGATGTCGATCGCTTCCCAGCGGATGAACTCCTCGCGCATGGCGGCGTAGACGGCCGGGTCGGCGTTCTCGATGCCGCCCACGGTCTCGTCGGAGAAGACGACGCCGAAGCCGAAGGTGTCCTCGGGCGCGCCGCGTTCCCACACCGTGACCGTGCGGTCCGGGTCGAGGCGCTTGAGGAGCGCGGCGGCGTAGAGGCCGCCGGGGCCGCCGCCGATGACGGCGACGCGCTCGGGACGGCGGGCGCCCGCGGTCCGGTGACCGCCCGGCATCGCTAGTGGCCTTCCCACGTCGGCTCGCGCTTCGCGGTGAAGGCGGCGTGGAATTCGGCGTAGTCGCCGCTGGTCATGAGCAACGCCTGGGCCGCGGCGTCCATTTCGACGGCGGCGCCCAGCGGCATGTCCAACTCGGCGGTGAGCAGCGCCTTGGTCTGCTGGTGGGCCAGCGCCGGGCCCGCCGCCAGCCTGCGGGCGAGCGCGGCGGCGGTCTCGTCGGCACCGCCCTCCGGCGCCGGCTGGCTGACCAGGCCGATCCGCTCCGCCTCCGCCGCGTCGACGCTGTCGCCGAGCATCAGCAGCCGGGTGGCGTGGCCGAGCCCGACGAGCCGGGGCAGCAGATACGCGGCGCCCATGTCGGCGCCCGACAGGCCGACGCGGGTGAACAGGAAGGCGAAGCGCGCGGAGGGCTCCACGATCCGGAAGTCGGCGGCGAGGGCGAGCACCGCGCCCGCGCCCGCGGCGACGCCGTGCACGGCGGCGATCACCGGGAAGGGCGCCTCGCGGATCGCCCGGACGACCTGTCCGGTCATCCGGTTGAACTCCAGCAGCTCGCCGGTGCCCATGGCCAGGGTGGCGCCGATGATCTCGTCCACGTCGCCGCCCGAGCAGAAACCGCGGCCCGCGCCGCCGAGGACCAGGGCGCGGGTCCCGCCCTCCCTGGCCAGCTCGGCCAGCAGGTCGCGCAGGTCGGCGTAGGCGCCGAAGGTCAGTGCGTTGAGCCGCTCGGGCCGGTCGAAGGTGACGGTGACGACGCCCTCGGCCCGGTCGACGCGCAGATGGCGCCAGTGGCCGGTGGGGCTCGCGGAGCTGGGATACGGACTCATGCGCGGCCTCCTCGTCCCGACGTTATCACCTGTTTGTGACTGTCGTCAGGAGGGCGAGACAAGGAGGAGGCGGGGCGCGAACACGGGCGGAACGAGAGCGGCGCGCGCGCCGGGTACGGGTAGCAGGTCCGTCCGCTCGCGGGCCTTTGGTCCCTACGACCTCCTTCCGGACGCCTCTGCTGACCGTATTGTCCGATTCCTAAGGTGGAGGACATCGGGGTGAGCGAGCCCCCGCCCCGTCCGGATCGGAGTAGCGATGACCAGCCCCACCCGCACCGCAGGCGAGTTCCCCGACCGGCCGACGGTCTGGCGGATCGACCTGCCGCACTCCCCCGCCGCCGTCCCGCTGGCGCGCGCCATGGTCCGTACCGTCCTGGTCGAACTCGGTCAGGACACCGGCCCCGACACCGACACCGCGGAGCTCCTCACCGCCGAGGTCGTGGCCAACGCCGTGGAGCACACCCCGCCGGGAGCGATCGAGCTGTTCGTGGAGCTGCTTCCGCACGGCTTCCAGGTCGAGGTCCACGACCAGGGCCTGGACTTCCCCGTCGGCCTCAATCTCCTGATCCCCGCCCAGCCCGACCCCCCGTGCCACGACGAGCTGGCCGAGCACGGCCGCGGCCTGATCCTGATCCGCGCGCTGAGCGCCGACTCCGGCTGCCGGCTGACCGGCACCGGCAAGGCCGTCTGGTTCACCCTGCACTGACCACCAGGGCGGCCGGGCCTGGCCTCAGGACCGGGGCGGCACCGGGCTCAGGCCAGCGTCGCCACCAGGACCGCCTTGATGGTGTGCATACGGTTCTCCGCCTGGTCGAAGACGACCGACCGGTCGGATTCGAAGACCTCGTCGGTGACCTCCAGCGAGGTCAGCCCGGTGCGCTGGTGGATCTCGCGGCCGATCGCGGTGCCCAGGTCGTGGTACGCGGGCAGGCAGTGCATGAAGCGCACGTCCGGGTTGCCGGTGGCGGCGAGGACGTCGGCGGTGACGGCGTACGGCGCGAGCAGCGCGATCCGCTCGTCCCAGACCTCCTTCGGCTCGCCCATCGACACCCACACGTCGGTGTGGACGAAGTCGGCGCCGCGCACGGCCTCGGTGACGTCCTCGGTGAGGGTGAGGCGGGCGCCGGAGACCTCGGCGAGGCGGCGGGCCTCGGCGACCACGGACTCCCGCGGCCACAGGGTGGCGGGCGCGGCGACACGTACGTCCATGCCCAGCAGCGCGCCCGTGATCAGCAGCGAATTGCCCATGTTGGAGCGGGCGTCGCCGAGGTAGGCGTATGCGATGCCGGTGAGCGGCTTCGCGCTGTGCTCGGTCATGGTGAGGACGTCGGCGAGCATCTGGGTGGGGTGCCAGTCGTCGGTGAGGCCGTTCCACACGGGGACGCCCGCGTGGGCGGCCAGCTCCTCGACGACGTCCTGGCCGCTGCCCCGGTACTCGATGCCGTCGAACATCCGGCCCAGCACGCGGGCGGTGTCCTTGACCGACTCCTTGTGTCCGATCTGCGAGCCGGACGGGTCGAGATAGGTGGTGGACGCGCCCTGGTCGGCGGCGGCGACCTCGAAGGAGCACCGGGTACGGGTGGAGGTCTTCTCGAAGACCAGCGCGATGTTACGGCCGCGCAGCCGCTGCTCCTCCGTGCCCGCCTTCTTCGCCGCCTTCAGCTCCGCGGCCAGCTCCACCAGGTGGCGAAACTCCTCGGGCGTGAAGTCCAGCTCCTTGAGGAAGTGGCGGCCCTTGAGGTCGACGGCCATGCGGAGACTCCTAGGTCGGGGTGCGGGACGAACAAGACTGGAAGTCTATACGTAGATCGGCATTCTTATACAGACCCCTCCCGCGCCGCACACGCGCCCCGCCGAGATCAGGCGTTCAGACCCCGCCCGCCCCCGACCAGGCGTTCGGGCCGCCCCTCAGCTCCGGTCGGGCGTTCAGACCGCGTCCCGCTCGATCGGGCAGCTCATGCAGCGCGGGCCGCCCCTGCCCCGGCCCAGCTCGCTGCCCGGGATCTCGATCACCTCGACGCCGCGCTTGCGCAGAAACGTGTTGGTGGTCGCGTTGCGCTCGTAGGCGACGACCACGCCCGGCTCCACGGCCAGGACGTTGCAGCCGTCGTCCCACTGCTCGCGCTCGGCGGCGTGCACGTCCTGCGTCGCGGTGAGCACGTCGATGGAGTCCAGGCCGAGGGCCGCCGCGATGGCCCGGTGCATGTGCTCGGGCGAGTGGTCGGTGACCTTGAGGTCGCCCGCGCCCGAGCCCGGCTCGATGGTGTACGAGGGCAGCATCCCCAGCCCCGCGTACTGCGTGAACGTGTCGCCGTCGACCATCGTCATCACCGTGTCGAGGTGCATGAAGGCCCGCCGCTTCGGCATGTCCAGGGCCACGATGGTCTGCGCGGAGCCGGCCTCGAACAGCCCCTGCGCCAGCATCTCCACGGCCTGCGGGGTGGTGCGCTCGCTCATCCCGATCAGCACGGCGCCGCTGCCGATGACCAGGACGTCGCCGCCCTCGATGGTGGACGGGTAGTCGGCCTGCCCCTCGGACCAGACGTGGAAGCCGCCGCCGGAGAACAGCGGATGGTGCCGGTAGATCGCCTCGAAGTGCACCGTCTCGCGCTGCCGGGCGGGCCACCGCATGGCGTTGATGCTGACGCCGTCGTAGACCCAGGCCGAGGTGTCGCGGGTGAAGATGTGGTTGGGCAGCGGGGCGAGCAGGAAGTCGTCCAGGTCCATGGCGTGGAAGCGGACGGAGACGGGTTCGGCGAAGCGCTCCAGGAATTCGCGCTTGGTCATGCCGCCGATCAGCGCCTCGGTCAGTTCCACGACGCCCAACCGGTCGAACGCCTCCCGCAGATGGGGCGTGGCCAGCGGTCCGTACTCCTTGGCGTCGAAGACCCGGTCGAGGACCAGCTTCTTGGCCTCGGGCACCAGCATCGACTCGCGCAGCAGGTCGCCGAAGAGGTGGACCTCGACGCCCCGGTCGCGCAGCACGTCCGCGAAGCCGTCGTGCTCGGCGCGGGCCCTGCGCACCCACAGGACGTCGTCGAAGAGCAGCGCGTCCTTGTTGCTGGGGGTCAGGCGCTTCAGTTCGAGGTCGGGGCGGTGCAGTATGACGCGGCGCAGCCGCCCGGTCTCGGAGTCGACGTGGAATCCCATGCCTCCATCCTGACCACCGCGCCCGCGATTCACGCGCCCCGGCGGCAGGACGCGCCGCGCGCGCCCCGTCAGCCCGCGCCAGCGCACCCCGGCGGGTACGCCGAACTCCCCATCTCGTCCTCTTGACGATAAGAGGATCGCTCGATATCGTCGCACTGACGAGAAGGAGGGGCCCACCATGGCCGACATCACCAGGCGCTTCGGCTGGCGCCATCTGCGTTCGGCGCCCACCGCGCACATCTGCCACCACTCGCGCGGCGCGCTCGTGCACGACGGGCCCGGCCTCAGCTTCTGGTACCGGTCGCTGACCGCGGCCCTGTCCGAAGTGCCGGTCGACGACCGCGAGTTGGCGATGTCCTTCCATGCCAGGACCTCCGACTTCCAGGACGTCAGCGTGCAGTCGACCGTGACGTACCGGATCAGCGCCCCGGCCACCGCAGCCGAGCGCCTGGACTTCTCCATCGACCCCGACACCGGGATCTGGCGCGGCGCCCCGCTGGAACAGCTCGCCACCCTGCTCACCGAGACCGCCCAGCAGCACGCGCTCGACGTCCTGGCCCGTACCGCGCTGGCGTCCGCGCTGGTCGACGGCGTGGCGGCGGTACGGCAGCGGATCGCCGACGGGCTCGCCGCCGAGCCGCGACTGGCCACCACCGGCATCGAGGTCGTCGCCGTACGCGTGGTGGCGATCCGGCCGGAGCCCGAGGTGGAGCGCGCGCTGCGGACGCCCGCCCGCGAGCAGATCCAGCAGGAGGCGGACCGGGCCACGTACGAGCGGCGGGCCGTCGCCGTCGAGCGCGAACGGGCCATCGCCGAGAACGAGTTGGCCAGCCGGATCGAACTGGCCCGGCGCGAGGAGCAGTTGGTCGAGCAGCACGGCACGAACGCGCGCCGCGAGGCGGAGGAGAACGCGGCGGCCGACGCCGTGCGCGCCGAGGCCGAGGCCGCCCGGCTCGTCCGCCTCGCCCGCGCGAAGGCCGAGGCGGCGCGCGAGGCGGGTACGGCGCGCGCCGAGGCACAGGCCGGGTGGCTGCGGGTGCACGGGGACGTGGATCCGGCGACGCTGCACGCGCTGGCGCTCAACCGGGTCGCGGAGAATCTGCCGCGGATCGACAGCCTCACGCTCACCCCCGACATGCTCACCGGCCTGGTGGAACGGCTCGGGCGCCCCGGCGGCGGCGCGGTCCCGGGCTCCGGTGGTGAGCGGCGGTGAGCCTCGCCCCGCGCGCGGTGCTGGTGCACCGGGTCAGCGAGTACGAGGAGTTGCTGGCCCGGCACGGCACCCACGGCCAGGCGGCGTTCTTCCTCTCCTCGCGCGGCCGGAGCATCCAGGAGGTGCGCGAACGCCATCAGCGCGGGCGGGCCGCGCTCGCCGAGGTGGCCGCGGCGGTGCCGTTGCGGTGGCGGCAGGCGCGGGTGGAGCGGGCCGATCTGGACCGCTTCCTCTTCGCGCCGGAGGACGTGGTCGTGGTGATCGGCCAGGACGGGCTGGTCGCCAACGCCGCCAAGTACCTGTCGGGGCAGCCGGTGGTGGGGATCGACACCGATCCCGGCCGTAATCCGGGCGTGCTCGTCCGGCACCGGGCGGGCGACGCGGGCAAGCTGCTCGACTCCGCCGCGCGCGGCGGCCGGGCCGACGAACTGACCATGGTGGAGGCCGTCGCCGACGACACACAGCGGCTGCTGGCGCTCAACGAGATCTACCTCGGACCGCCGGGACATCAGACCGCCCGCTACCGGCTCGGTCCCGACGACGACGCCGCGCCCGCGGAAGCCCAGGCGTCATCGGGCGTTCTGGTGGGTACAGGCACGGGTGCCACGGGTTGGCTGCGGTCGCTGTGGCAGGAACGCGGCAGCGGCCTTCCGCTGCCGGGTCCCGCGGAGCCGCGGCTGCTGTGGTTCGTCCGCGAGGCCTGGCCCTCCCCCGCGACCGGCACTTCGCAGGTCGCGGGCGTGCTGGCCGCGGCCGACCGGCTCCGGCTGACCGTCGAGTCCGACCGTCTGGTCGCCTTCGGCGACGGCATGGAGTCCGACGCGCTGGAGCTGACCTGGGGTCAGACCGTACGCCTCGGCCGGTCGGCGACGGCGCTGCGGCTGCTGGGGTAGGACCGGTTCGGCACACGGGGATCGAGCCCGGTCGGACCGCCCACCGGAGGGGTGTGGGCGGCCCGACCGCTCGACGGGCACGACTCACGGCGTCACAGCCGGGGGTCGACCGGCTCCGACTCCAACGCCAGTACGGCGAAGACCGCCTCGTGGACGCGCCAGAGCGGTTCGCCGGCCGCCAGCCGGTCCAGCGCCTCCAGGCCGAGCGCGTACTCGCGCAGGGCGAGCGAGCGCTTGTGGCCGAGGAAACGGGACCGCAGCCGCTCCAGGTGCTCCGGACGGGTGTACTCGGGACCGTAGATGATCCGCAGATACTCCCGGCCGCGGCACTTGATGCCCGGCTGCACCAGCCGCCCCTTCTCGGTGCGGACCAGCGCGGCGAGCGGCTTGACGACCATGCCTTCGCCGCCCGCGCCGGTCAGTTCGAGCCACCAGCGCACTCCGGCCGCGACCGACTCCTCGTCCGTGGTGTCGACCAGCAGCCGCCCGGTGGTCCTGAGCAGCCCGGTGGGGTCGGCCTCGACCAACCGGTCGATGAGCGCCAACTGCTCGTCGTGCGGGAGCGCGGCGAGGCTGCGGCCCTGGACGGCGAGGAGCTGGAACGGCGCCAGCCGTACGCCGTCGAGCCCGTCGGTGGTCCAGCAGTACCGGCGGTAGGCGTCGGTGAACGCCGCCGCGTCCGACGCCCGTTCGCGCTGTCTGCCCAGCAGGTCCGCGACATCGGTGCCGCGAGCCGCCGCGGCTTCGAGCGCGCTCAGGGCGGCGGGGAAGACCGCGCCGCCCGCGGCGCCGACGGCCGCGTACTGCTTGCGCAGCAGGCCGGACGCCTTCAGCGACCAGGGCAGCAGTTCGGCGTCGAGCAGCAGCCAGTCCGTGGACAGCTCGTCCCACAGTCCGGCCGCCGTGACGGCCGCGCGCAGCCGGGCCAGCACCTCCTCGGTGACGGCCCCGTCGTCGAAGAACGGCCGCCCGGTACGGGTGTGCACCGCGCCGGTCGTGCCCTCGGGCACGTCGAAGCGCCTCCGCGCGGCGGCCTCGTCACGGCAGACCAGGACGACCGCGCGGGAGCCCATGTGCTTCTCCTCGCAGACGACCTGGGCGACACCGCTCTCGCGGTAGTCGGCGAAGGCGTCCGCCGGGTGCTCCAGCCAGCCCTCCTGCCGCGAGGTCGCGCAGGGCGACATCGTCGGCGGCAGGTAGGCGAGCAGGCGCGGGTCGACGGCGAAGCGGCTCATCACCTCAAGGGCCGCCGCCGCGTTCTCCTCGCGGACGGCGAGCCGTCCCATCTGCCCGGTCTCCACGATCCGCCGCCCGGTGACGTCGGCGAGGTCGAGCGGGCGCCCGTCATGGCCACCGGGCGCCTCGACCACGAGCGGCTTGGCCGGCTCGTACCAGACCCGCTCGGCCGGTACGTCCACGATCTCGCGCTCGGGCCAGCGCAGCGCGGTCATCTTGCCGCCGAAGACCGCCCCGGTGTCGAGGCAGATGGTGTTGTTGATCCAGGACGTGTTCGGGACCGGGGTGTGGCCGTAGACCACGGCGGCGCGCCCGCGGTAGTCCTCGGCCCACGGGTAGCGCACGGGCAGGCCGAACTCGTCGGTCTCGCCGGTCGTGTCGCCGTACAGCGCGTGCGAGCGGACCCGGCCCGAGGTGCGGCCGTGGTACTTCTCGGGCAGACCCGCGTGGCAGACCACCAGCTTGCCGCCGTCCAGCACGTAGTGGCTGATCAGACCGTCGATGAAGGCCGCGACCCGCTTGCGGAACTCCGGGTCGCGGGCGTCCTCGCGCTCCAACTGCTCGATGGTCTCGGCCAGTCCGTGGGTCTGCTGCACCTGGCGGCCCTTGAGGTAGCGGCCGAGCTTGTTCTCGTGGTTGCCGGGCACGCACAGCGCGGTGCCGGCCTCGACCATGCCCATGACGCGGCGCAGCACACCGGGGCTGTCCGGGCCGCGGTCGACGAGGTCGCCGACGAAGACGGCGGTGCGCCCCTCGGGGTGCGTGCCGTCGGTGTAGCCCAACTCGGCCAGCAGCGTCTCCAGTTCGGAACTGCACCCGTGGATGTCGCCGATGATGTCGAACGGTCCGGTGAGGTGCGTCAGGTCGTTGTAACGGCGCTCGGTGACGATCTCGGCGGAGTCGATCTCCTCGGTGCCGCGCAGGACGTGCACCTTGCGGAAGCCCTCGCGCTCCAGGCCCCGCAGCGAGCGGCGCAGTTCGCGCTGGTGCCGCTGCACGACGTGGCGCGGCAGCGAGGCCCGGTCGGGGCGCTCGGCGTTGCGCGCGACGCAGACCTGCTCGGGTACGTCGAGGACGACGGCGATCGGCAGCACGTCGTACTCGCGGGCCAGCTTGATCAACTCCCTGCGGCTCTCGGCCTGCACGTTCGTGGCGTCCACGACGGTGCGGCGGCCCGCCGCGAGCCGCTTGCCCGCGATGTAGTGCAGGACGTCGAAGGCGTCGGCGCTGACGCTCTGGTCGTTCTCGTCGTCGCTGACCAGGCCGCGGCAGAAGTCGGAGGAGATGACCTCGGTGGGCTTGAAGTGCCGTGCGGCGAAGGTGGACTTGCCGGAGCCGGTGGCGCCGATCAGGACGACGAGGGACAGGTCGGTGACGGGCAGCGTGCGCGGTGCGGTCATGCCGCCGCCTCCTTGCCGGTGGTCGTGTTCGTGTTCGTGGTCGTGCCGGTGTTGGTGTTCGTGGAAGTGGTCGTGTGACGGGTGTCGGTCGTGGGCGCGGCGATCGTGAAGACCGCCATCTGGGTGGGCGGACCGACCTCGGGGTCGTCGGGGCCGACGGGGGTGAAGGCGACGTCGTAGCCGTGCCGGGCGGCGACCGTCGTCGCCCAGCCGCGGAACTCCTCGCGGCTCCACTCGAAACGGTGGTCGGCGTGCCGGACATGGCCCGCGGGCAGCGACTCCCACCGCACGTTGTACTCGACGTTCGGCGTCGTCACGACCACGGTCCGCGGCCGGGCGGAGCCGAACACCGCGTACTCCAGGGCGGGCAGCCGCGGCAGGTCGAGGTGTTCGACGACCTCGCTGAGCACGGCCGCGTCGTAACCCTTGAGCCGCGCGTCGGTGTACGCCAACGAGCCCTGGAACAGCGTGACCCGCGCCGCCTGCCGTTCGCTCAACCGGTCCAGGCGCAGCCGCCGCGCCGCGCTGCCGAGCGCCCGCACCGATACGTCGACGCCGACGATCTCCGTGTACCGCACGTCCTTCAGCAGCGCGCCCACCAACTGGCCCTGCCCGCAGCCCAGGTCGAGCACGCGCGTGGCCCCGGCGTCGCGCAGCGCCCCGAGGATCGCCTCGCGCCGCTGGACGGCCAGCGGCGTCGGCCGCTCCTGCGCCTCCTCGCCGTCCGGGCCCACGGTGTCCTCGACCGCGTTGTCGATGGCCTCGACCTCGATGTCGTCGGCGTCCGCCAGCCGGGCCAGCTCAAGCCGCTCCATCGCCTGCCGGGTCAGCGCCCAGCGCCGCGCCAGATAGCGGCTGGTGATCAGCTTCTGCTCCGGGTGCTCCTCCAGCCACCCCTCGCCGAACCGCAGCAGCTTGTCCACCTCGTCCGCCGACACCCAGTAGTGCTTGGCGTCGTCGAGCACCGGCAGCAGCACATAGATCTGCCGCAGCGCGTCCGCCAGCCGCAACTCCCCTTCGAGCACCAGCCGTACGTACCGCGAGTCGCCCCACTCGGGAAACCGCGTGTCCAGCGCCACCGGCTCGGCCTCGACCCGCCAGCCCAGCGGCTCGAACAGCCCGGCCACCAGCGCGGGGCCGCCGCGGGCGGGCAGCACCGGCACCTCGATCCGCAGCGGCAGCGGCGCCGCCGCCCGCTCCGGCATCGTGCGGCACTCGCCGCGCAGCGCGCTGGAGAAGACGGTACGCAGCGCCACCGCGAGCAGCGACGAGGCCGCGTAGGGCCGGTCGTTCACATACTGCGCGAGCGCGGAGTCGGGCGCGCCGCCCCGGCCTTTGCCCTTGCCCTTCCCCCGGCGCGCCAGCGCGGGCGGATCGATCTCCAACAGCAGCGCGGCGGTGGTCCGCTCGACCGACGCCTCGGGATAGAAGACGTGCGCGTTGCCGTAGGAGGTGGAGAAGGTCTGCGCCTTCTCCGGGTGCTTGTGCAGCAGAAACCCCAGGTCAGTAGCCGGGGCAGCCGCGGTGCCGGTGGTGGAGATCGTCAGGAACACCTCACCGAGTATTCTCTTCCGGCCGCCCCCCGACCAGGGGATTTTCCCGGCCCTAGCCGCCGCCCAGCACCTTCGACAGGGCGCTGATCCGGGCCGGGCCCACTCGGCAGCAGCCGCCGATCAGGCGGGCGCCCGACCGTTCCCAGGAGGTCACGCGGGCCGGGGAGAAGGTGGCGGCGCCGTCCCAGCGGCGGAGGCCGGCGTCCCAGTGCTCGCCGCTGTTGGGGTAGACGACGACGGGCTTGCCGGTGACCGTCGCCGCCGCCTCCACCGCATGGTCCGCGTCGGCGGGCGCGCAGCAGTTGACGCCCACCGCGATCACCTCGTCGCGGCCCGCGGCCACCGCGAAGGCGTCCGCCAGGGGCTGCCCGGCCCGGGTGCGGTCGCCGTCGACGGTGTAGGAGAGCCAGACCGGCACGCCGGTCCCCTCGGCCGCCCGCAGCATGGCCTCGGCCTCGTCGGTGTCCGGCACCGTCTCCAGGGCCAGGACGTCGGGACCGGCCGCCGCCAGGGTCTCGATCCGCGGCCGGTGGAAGCGCTCCAGCTCCCGCACGCTCAGCCCGTACCGCCCGCGGTACTCGCTGCCGTCCGCGAGCATCGCCCCGTACGGCCCGACCGACGCCGCCACCCGCACGTCGGTCCGGCCCGCGCCCGCCCGCCGGGCCAGCTCCACGCTGCGGGTCAGCAGCGCGGACGCCTCGGCCCGCCCGATGCCGCGCCGGGCGAACCCCTCGTAGGTGGCCTGGTAGCTGGAGGTGATCAGCACCCGGGCGCCCGCCCGCACATAGGCGGTGTGCGCGGCCTCGATCTGCTCCGGGGCGTCGGCGAGCAGCCGGGCGGACCAGAGCGGGTCCGACAGGTCGCAGCCCTGGTCGGCGAGTTGGTTGGACAGCCCGCCGTCCAGGACCAGTGCCCTCCCGGCGGCGGCCGGGAAGAGCGGTGCGGGCGGGGTGGTGGGCATCGCGGCCTCAGCCCACCTGGGTCCTGACCTGGGACGAGATCAGCTCCAGGTGGTCGAGGTCGGACAGGTCGAGAATCTGGAGGTAGAAGCGGGTGGAGCCCTGTTCCGCGAACTGCCCGATCCGGTCGACGACCTCGGCGGGCGTGCCCGCCAGCCCGTTCGCCTTCAGTTCGTCCACCTCCCGGCCGATCGCGGCGGCCCGGCGGGCCACCTCGGCGTCGTCCTTGCCGACACAGGCCACCAGGGCGTTGGAGTACACCAGGTCGTCGGGGCCGCGCCCGGCCGCCTCCGCCGCCGCGCGCACCCGGCCGATCTGGAGCCCGCTGTCCTCGACCGAGGCGAACGGGATGTTGAACTCGGTCGCGTAGCGCGCCGCCAGTTCCGGTGTCCGCTTGGCGCCCATGCCGCCGATCAGCACCGGGACCTTCGCCTGCGCGGGCTTGGGCAGCGCGGGCGAGTCCTTGAGCTGGTAGAACGTCCCGTCGTAGTCGAAGGTCTTGCCGACCGGGGTCTCCCACAGGCCGGTGACGATGGCCAGTTGCTCCTCAAGGCGGGCGAACTTCTCCTTCGGGAAGGGGATGCCGTACGCCGTGTGCTCCTCCTCGAACCAGCCCGCGCCGAGGCCGAACTCGACCCGTCCGCCCGACATCCGGTCGACCTGGGCGACCTGGATCGCCAGCACACCGGGGAGCCGGAAGGTGCCGGCCGTCATCAGGGTGCCGAGCCTGATCCGGCTGGTCTCGCGGGCGAGTCCGGCCAGGGTGATCCACGCGTCCGTGGGTCCCGGCAGTCCGGTCCCGTCGCCCATCTTCAGGTAATGGTCGGAGCGGAAGAAGGCGTCGAATTCCAGGTCTTCGGTCGCCTTCGCGACGGTGAGCAGGGTGTCGTACTCGGCACCTTGCTGGGGCTCGGTGAAGATTCGCAGATCCATTCCTCCATCCTGCCCCCATCACGGCGATCTCCGTCAACGGTCCACCTCCCGGGTCAGCGCGCGCACGCGGTCCTTGGCCTCGTCCACCGCGTCCAGCGCTTCGATGCAGTTCCAGTACGCCGCCTCGTCCTCCGCCGTGCAGGTGATGGCGACCAGCGACAGGCCGATCTCGCCGAGCAGCGTGCGCAGGGCCCCCAGCGTGCCGTGCGGGTCGCGCACCCCGGTCAGCCGTGCGGCCCGCGGCGGGTCGCCGCCTGACGCGCCCACCACCGGTCCCGGCCCGGCGCGGACCACCGGCCGCTCGTGATCGGCGGTGAGCAGCCGTCCCACGGCCTCGGTCAGCTCGAACGCCTGCCATGCCTCCGCGATGACGTCGTCCGGCTGCGGCGACCGGCTCATCACGCGCTCCGCCTGGGCCACCAGTCGCGCTGCGTCCATGTCCCGCACCCCCTCTGTCCTGCGGCGATCCCTTCGCCGTTACTCAGAGTGACAGAGTTTCGCGGGTGCGGAAAGGCCCCTCGGGAGATCTGTGGACAACTCCGCGCCTGTGGAAAACCTCGTCACCCGGACGAGGGATCGGCCCGCGGGAACCGCAGCTCGTTGCGGTCGATCTTCGCCGCCAGCGTGGCCAGCACATCGATGCCGAGCACTTCGCAGAATTGCAGCAGATACGCCAGCACGTCCGCGACCTCGTCGCGGACCCGGTGCGCGGTCCCGTCGTCCGCCATCACCTCCGCCGCCTGTTCCGGGGTGAGCCACTGGAAGATCTCCAGCAGCTCCGCGGCCTCGACGCTCAGCGCGGCGGCGAGGTTCTTGGGCGTGTGGAACGGCTGCCAGTTCCGGGCCGCGGCGAAGGAGGCGAGGCGGCGCTGGAGCGCCGCGAGATCGGGTGCGTCGGTTTCTTCGGTCACCCCGACTGGTCTACCGCATCCTCGCGGCGGCGTGGCCTCGGGACCCCGAGCGCGGTGACCGAGACACCGCCGATCCCCTCCGCGAAGCTCGCGTCCTGGACGGTGCCCAGCAGCCGGATGTGCCCGCGTTCCGCGGCCGGGCCCGCCAGCCGCAGCAGTTCGCTCAGTTGACGACGGTCCAGGCCGTGGTCGAGGCCGTCGCCCAGCACGGTCAGCACCTGACTGGCGGGCAGCAGCTCCGTACTCGTGTCGACGTCCAGCACTCCGGGGCCGGTGAGCAGCACCAACGCCAGCGCGAGGAAGCGGAGTTCGCCGTCGCCGAGGCGGTCCACCGGGACCAGGCCGAGCGGGCCTCGGTCCACCGCGGCGATCACGGCGTCCACCGCACGCGCCGTTTCCGCCACCGACCCGCCGCCCGCGCGGGCGCCCTCCGCCGTACCGGCACCGGTACGCGGACCGGCGCACGTACGCCCGCCTGCGCCCGTGCTCGCGGCGGCGCCCGCAGCCAGCGCCGTGATCCCCTCCACCGGCGGACTGCACACCGCGCGCACCGCGTTGACCAGCGCCGCGTGCCGGGTGCCGCACTCGCCTTCCGTCCTGGCCAGGACGGCGGACAGATTGTCGCAGGAGGCGCGCAGCCGTCCGTCGCCGACCGGGACGGGGCCGCGCATCAGCTCGGGGCGCGGTGCGATCGGGAAGACCCCGCGCAGCGCCACGACGACCTGTTCCGCGGCGGCCAGCACCAGGCGCTGCCCGTCGGTGCGTCCGGCGACGCGCAGCGGCAACAGGGCCGTGGCGAGGCGGTCGTCGGGCAGCGGCGCGCGGGTGACGGCGACCAGGCCCGCGGTGTGCCAGGCGGCCTGCACCGTGGGGCGTTCCGGGTCGCGCAGCGCCGTCGTCAGCAGCGTCTCGCCCGCGCCGGTCAGCCGCTCGCCGACGATCCGCAGCGTGGGCTCCGCCTGGACGGCGACGTCGAGCCGCACGGGACCCACCGGGCCGGTGACCGTGCAGCCGATCCGGAAGCCGCGCCGTCCCTGCGGGTCGGGCTGCGCGTCCTGCGGTACGCACGCCGCCGCGCCACCGCGCACCACGGACTCGAAGACCTCGTCGAGCCCGTCCCCGCAGGCCAGCCGACCGAGCGCGGCCAGCGCCTCCAGCACGCTCGACTTGCCGGTGCCGCTGCCCCCGCAGAGCAGGGTGAGCGGCCCGAGTCCGAACGACGCGCCCCGGTGCGATTTGAAGGCCGACAGCCGCAGTTCGGTGACGACGGGCCTGTCATGGATGCTGGTCATATGCGCGAACGTAACCAGGCCCCGGCCTGCCGAACCGTTCCAGCGACCGTACCGTCCTCCGAACGAGGGACATCGCGCATGATTCGCGCGACGCCGCGCTTGCCCCGGCACCACCCGGAATCGACCGATTGTCAGTGCCGGCCGCTAGCGTGGCGATCGTGACGACCAAGGCCACCGGCGCCGAAACCAACACCAGGACCAGCACCCGCACTAGTAAGAGCACGACCCCGGATACGGATACGGACACGGATACCCGCTACGTCGCGCTGCTGCGCGGAATCAACGTCGGCGGCAAGAACAAGCTGCCCATGCGGACCCTCAGGGACCTGCTGGCCTCCATCGGCGCCGCCGACATCCGCACCCACCTCCAGAGCGGCAACGCCGTCTTCACCCACGCGCAGGCCGATCCGGGGCGGCTGGCGGCGGATTTGGAGCAGCGGATCAGCGACGAATTGGGGCTGACCGTCGCCTGCCTGATCCGTACCGGCGCGGACCTCCGGCGGGTCGTGGACGCCAACCCGTTCCCGATGGACGGGGTGAATCCGTCGCGCTTCATGGTGACGTTCCTGTCGGGGCCCGTCCCCCTCGACAAGCTGGCGGCGATCGACGCGGCGGCGTACGCGCCGGACGAATTCCGTCCCGGGCAGAGCGAGATCTACGGCCACTTCCCCGGCGGTGTGCACAATTCCAAACTGGCCGCCCAGTTCTCCGACCGCCGCCTCGGCCTGACGGCGTCCACCCGCAACTGGAACACGGTCACCAAACTGGTGGCGATGAGCGAGGAATAGCCTGATGCCATGAACGCCGATCGTGTCGACTGGACGTCGGTCGCGGCCGACGGATTCCCCTTCCCCGAGGGCGTCCCCGCGCCGCGGCTCGCCGCCGAGCTGTCCGTCATGCTGACGTCCCCGGACCCCGGGACACGCGACGACCACGCCTATACCGGCGCCGCCCGCTGGATCAGGGAGGGGCGTCTCGACGCCGTCCTCGAAACGCTCGGGGACGACGCGGCCGGCCGTCTCACCCACCCGGAGGTTCAGGCCAGGGCCTTCGCACCGCTGATCATCTGCTCCGTGCTGACGCGGGGCGACGCCGTGCCCGGGCTCGTGCCGCGAGAGGCGGCGGAGCGCTGGTACGCGCGGTTCTCGGCCTGGTATCCGGCCGAGCGCGACACCCGCGGCTGGGACGACGCGCTGGGCTGGCTGCACGCCGTGGCACACGGCGCCGACGCCGCCGCGGCGTTCGCGAAGGCCCTGCCGGAGCGCCGCACCGGCCTGCTGGAGCTGTGCGCCCGCAGGATGACGGTCGAGCAGACCGACTACCGCTACGCGCAGTTGGAGGACGCGCGGCTGGCCCGCGCGCTCACCCGTGTCCTCCAGGCCCCCGGACTGACCGTCGAGGAGGCCACCGACTGGCTGACCGTCGTTCACAAGGCCCTGGAGGGCGGCGGACCCGGCGCGGTCCCGGTCTGGGCGTTCAACACCTTCGCCACCCTCCAGTCGCTCCATCTGCACCTGATACGCGGCATCGCCGACGAGGGCGTCCCGCCGCACGCGCGGGAGGTCGCCGCACGCGTCGCCGACCTCCTGCGCCTGCCGTACTACTGGCTGGCCTGAGGCTGCCGGCCGACCGTCGCCGAGCGGCCGGCCCGCGGGCGGGCCTCCGGCTGGTCGAGCCCGAGGCCGTTGAGGACGCCTTGCAGGTAGCCGATCGCGTGGGCCCGGCCGCGGCTGCAGTACGCCTCGGAGGAGATGTCGCCCCAGGTGTCGAGGTCGCCGATCATCGCCGGGACGTGGTCGTCGATGAGGAACCCGTCGAATCCGGAGTCCTCAAGACGGCGGATGACCCGCGCCGGGTTGAAGTTGCCCTCGCCGAGGAAGCACTCGCTGAAGCGGGGCACGGTGCCGCGGACGTCCCGGAAGTGGACGTAGAAGATGGACGGCCCCAGCAGGTCGATGACCTCGTTGACGCTCTCCTCGCCCGCCATCTCCGACACCGTGCCCAGGCAGAGGTTCAGGCCCCAGGACGGGCTGCCGCCCGCCTGGTCGCGGGCCCGTCCGATGGCGGCGGGCGAGGTGAAGATCCGGGCGATGCCGCCCAACGGCACGTCGACGGGCGGGTCGTCGGGGTGCAGGGCCAGCCGTACGCCGACCTCCTCGGCGACGGGCAGGACGGCGTCGAGGAAGTACTGGTGGTTGGCCCACATCCGGTCGGCGGTGGCCGGCTCGTCGACGGGGTGGTCGGGGGTGAGCCGGTATCCGGCGAGCGCGTTGCCGCGGAAGACGTCCGCCAGGTCGAAGGCGCTGACCTTGGCGCCGCCGCGGCCCGCCGCCGCCATGTCCGTGCGCCAGACGTACGTGGCGAGGAAGTTGTAGCCGAGCAGGTCGATGCCCACGGCGGCGAGGTTGCGGATGGTTCTGAGGTAGTTCTCGATCTGCTCGTCGCGGCCCGGCAGTCCGCGCTGGATCTTCCAGAAGTGCGCGAGCGGTACGTTCTCCAGGCCGTCGATCGCGAGGCCGTCGGCCTCGCAACGGTCCTTGAGGGCCCGCAGTTCGGACTCGCTCCAGAAGCCGTCCTCGCCGGGCAGCAGGTCGGGGGTGTGGAGCTGGACGCCGGTGAGGCCGAGTTGGCGCGCGAAGGTCGCCACCCGCGCGTCGTAGGTGTCGATGTGTCCGAGCGAGAGTCGTATGGTCATGCCCGGCCGACCCGCTGCCGCTGACGGCCCAGCCCGTCGATCTCCAACTCCATGGTGTCGCCCTCCTTGAGGTAGGGGAAGCGGCCCGACAGCGCGACGCCTTCGGGCGTGCCGGTGTTGATGACGTCGCCCGGTTCGAGGACGGTGAACTGGCTCAGCTCGTGGATCAGCGTGGCGACGTCGAAGATCATGTCCTTGGTGCCGGACGCCTGGCGGGGTTCGCCGTTGACCCAGGAGCGCAGGCCGAGGGCCTGGGGGGACGTGATCTCGTCCGGGGTGACCAGCCAGGGACCCAGCGGGTTGAACGTCTCGCAGCTCTTGCCCTTCGACCACTGGCCGCCGCTGGTCTCCAGTTGCAGGGCCCGCTCGGACACGTCGTTGGAGATCGTGTAACCCGCCACGTGGGCCAGGGCGTCGGCGGGCGAGTCGAGGTAGCGGGCCCGGCGTCCGATGACGATCGCGAGCTCGACCTCCCAGTCCGTCTTGGCGGAGCCGCGCGGCAGCAGGACGTCGTCGTCCGGTCCCACGACGCAGTGCGGTGACTTGTAGAACACGACCGGCGCCTGGGGCGGTGCGGCGCCCGATTCCGCCGCGTGCGCCGCGTAGTTCATGCCGACGCAGAGCACGACGCCGGGGCGGGCGACGGGCGGGCCGACGCGCTGCCCGGTGACGTCGACGGCCGGCAGGCCGCCCGCCTCGATCGCGTCGCGCAGCCGGTCGGGTCCGTCGCCCGCGAGGAAGGCGCCGTCGATGTCGTCGGTGAGCGCGGACAGGTCGAGGTGGCGGCCGTCGGGAAGCAGGGCGACGGGCCGTTCGGCCCCGGGTGGGCCGACACGCATGAGCTTCACGGTGATCCGTTCGGTGGTAGGGATGGTCAGCCGGCGAGCAGCCCGCCGTCGATGACCAGCTCGGTGCCGGTGATGAACGCGGCGGCGTCGGAGGCGAGGTAGAGGGCGGCGGCGGCGACCTCGGCCGGGGTGCCGAGGCGGCCCATCGGCTGCCGGGCGACGAGTTGGGCGCGGGCCTGCCCGGGGTCGTCGGCCGCGGCGAGCAGGCGGCCCACCCACGGGGAGTCGACGGTGCCGGGGCAGACGGAGTTGCAGCGCACGCCGGTGCCCGCGTACTGCACGGCGACCTGGCGGCTGTAGGCGATCACGGCGCCTTTGCTGGCGCAGTACGCGGCGCGGTCCTTCAGTCCGACGAGTCCGGCGGCGGAGGCGGTGTTGACGATGGCGCCGTCGCCCTGGGCGAGCATGTGCGGCAGGGCGAGTTTGGTGCCGAGGAACACCCCGCGGGTGTTGACCGCGAAGGTCGCGTCCCACTCCTCGACGCTGCACGCCAGGGTGTCGGTGCTGGAGGCCAGGCCCGCGTTGTTGCAGAGCACGTGCAGCGCGCCGGTCTCCGACACCGCCCGGGAGACGGCCGCGGCGAAGGAGTCGGGGTCGGTGACGTCGACGGTGAGCGGGACGCCGCCGTCGGGCACGTCGGCGGGGTCGAGGTCCGCCGCGTAGACGGTCGCCCCCTCCGCCACGAACTGGCGCGTCATCTCGCGGCCGATGCCGGAACCGGCGCCTGTGACGAGAACCGTCCGTCCGGCGAACCTGTTCACGTGGGGTTGTCCTTTCGTCGCGGTGATTCGGTGCACCTGGCGGTCATGCGCGGTCGTGCGCGGTCGTGCACGTTATGGGGCGGTCGTACGACGCTGCCCCGCCCGGTCGTACGACGCTGCCGCGCGTGGTCATACGCCCCCGCGCCCGGTCGTACGCCGCCGCGCGCGGTCACGCCGTGAAGTAGTGCGGATACTGCGCGCGCAGCCCTGGCACGCGTTCGAGCGCGCGTCTGGCGTGACGGCTGATCAGGGCGCGCCCGCCCGCGATGTCGCGGGACTCCAACGCGTCGACGATCAGCCGGTGTTCGTCGATCAGGTCACGCATCGTGGCGGTGTCGGGTTGGGCGAGCCGGCGCACTCTGTCGAGTTGCAGCTTCATCCGCTGGACGACCTGCCAGGCGCCGGGGTGGCCGCTGAGGGTGAAGATCGCACTGTGCAGGGCCTCGTCGGCCTGGAAGAACGTGTCGTAGTCGGCGGTGCGGTAGGCGTGCTCCTGCTGTTCGAGCAAGTCGCGGAGGATGCCGACGTCCAGTCCCGGATTGCCGCAGGCCGCCTCGAAGGCCGAGACCTCCAGGCTCTCGCGGACGAAGCGCGCTTCCTCGACGTCGCGTAGCCGGATCAGCCCGACCTGCGTGCCGACCTGCGGCACGACGTGGACGAGGCCGGTGTCGGCGAGCCGGGCGATGGCCTCCCGGACGGGCGTACGGCTGACGTGCAGCCGTTCCGCGATGTCCGTCTCCGACAGGGAGGAGCCGGGGGCGAGCCGCAGTCTGCGGATCGCGGAGACCAACTCGTCGTAGACGTGGTCGGAGGCGCGGTTCCGCGTGCGGTCCCGGGTGATCGGCGACAGCCCTCCGGCGGGGCCGGGGGGTGCCTGCTCCTGGATGCGTGCTGGTCGGGGAGGATTCACGTCCGAATCCTTGCATGCCAGTATTCTTGTATGCAAGTATCCCGGTCGCCTGCCCGGTGTCGTCCGCGGCGGTATGTCCGCTCCCCCATCGCCCCCTCATCGCCCCCGCCAACGCCCCCCATCACCACGGCACGAAGACACGAACCGCGCTGTACAGCAGCAAACCGAGAGGTCGCCATGATCATGCGCAGGGCAAGACTCACCACCGCCGCGGTCCTCGCCGCGCTCAGCCTCGCGCTGACCGGATGCGGCGGCGGCAACGGCAGCGGCAGCGGCAGCGCCAAGGCGGACACCGGCGGCCCGGCGGACATCACTTTCTGGGGCTGGGCCGCGGGCTACGAGAAGTCCGTCGCGCTCTGGAACAAGACGCACCCCGACGTCCACGTGAAGTACGAGGCCATCACCAACGGCGGCGCCGGCGGCTACGACAAGATGCTCACCGCCGCCAAGGCGGGCAAGGCGCCCTGTCTGGCCCAGGTCGGGTACGAGACGTTCTCCAGCTTCCTCGCGGCGGGCGTGCTCCAGGACGTCAGCACGTACGTCAAGGACGGCAGGAGCGAGTTCCCCGACTGGGTGTGGGGCAACGTCGGCGTCGACGGCAAGGCGTACGGCGTACCGGTGGACACCGCGCCGATGGCGATGTTCTACCGGGCCGACCTGTTCAAGAAGGCGCACATCGCGCTGCCCAGGACCTGGGACGAGTTCACGGCCGCCGCCGCCGCGGTGAAGGCCGCGGACCCGGCGTCGCGGATCATGAACCTGCCCACCGACCCCTACCTCTACGCCGGGTTCGCGTGGCAGGGCGGCGCCCCCTGGTTCGGGGTGAAGAACGACGCGTGGTCCGTGTCGTTCGACAGCGCCGCCAACCGCAAGGTCGGCGACTACTGGCAGGGCCTGTACGACAAGGGGCTGCTCGCCTCGTACCCCGCCTTCGACGCGGCGCTGTACTCCGCGTGGAGCAAGGGGACGGTCTGGGCCGAGGTCGGTCCCGTCTGGTCGGCGTCCCTGATCCGGGACAACGCCTCGGGCTCCGCGGGCAAGTGGGCCGTCGCGCCGATGCCCCGATGGGCCGGTACGGACACGGTCGGGAACTCCGGCGGATCGGCCACGGCCGTGATGAAGGACTGCTCGCACCCGAAGGAGGCGACCGAATTCGCCACCTGGATGTCGACGGACAAGGAGTCGGTGTCGAACCTCATCGCCTCCGCGGCCATCCTGCCCGCGTCCAAGTCCGGGCTCACCAACCCCGCGCTGGACGCCCCGCAGAGCTACTACGGCGGCCAGCCCGTCTACCAGTTGTTCCGCACCGAGTCGGCCAAGGTCAACTCCGGCTGGATGTGGGGGCCGATCATGTCGATCTCGGCCACGACGCTCGGTGACGGCCTCGGCAAGGTGCACACGAAGAAGGCCACGTACGAGAACGCGCTCGGCAACGCCCAGAAGGACACGCTCAAGGCGCTGAAGTCCCAGGGCTTCTCGGTCAATTAGCCGGGGCCAGGAAGAAGGGCCGCGCGGGGGCCGCGAATCCGCCGCCCCCGCCGCCGCCCTGCCCCTGCCCTGCCCTCGCCCCCGCCCCCGACTCGCCCTCGCCCTCGCCCTCGCCCCGACAAGTCCCCCAGCACCCACGTTCCTTCAGAGAGAAGGTGACCGTGTCCTCCGTGACGACTCAACGGCGCCGACTACGCGAGCTCCGCCGGGCCGCGCCGTTCGTCCTGCCCTTCCTCCTGCTCTTCGTCGTCGTCTACCTGATCCCCACCGCGTACTCACTGGAGCAGAGCCTGTTCTCGGTGAAGCGCTCCGGCCTCGGGCTCGGCGGCTCGAAGACCGTCTTCGCGGGCTTCGACAACTACGTCGAGGTGTTCCACGACGCGGACTTCCTCGCCTCGCTGGGACGGGTGGCGTTCATCGGCGTGATCCAGGTGCCGGTGATGCTCGGCATCGCGCTCGTACTCGCCCTTCTCCTGGACTCCGCGGCGATCAAGGGCGGCCGGTTCTTCCGGCTCGCCTACTTCGTCCCGTACGGGCTGCCCGGTGTGATCGCGGGACTGGTCTGGTCGTTCCTGTACGCGCCGTCGCTGAGCCCGATCACCCGCGCGCTCGACTCGATCGGCGTCCACGCCAGCTTCGTCACCGACGCCGCGCTCCCGTTCTCGATCGCGAACATCCTCACCTGGGCGTGGACCGGCTACAACACGATCCTGCTGTACGCGGCGCTCCAGGCGATCCCCGAGGAGACCATGGAGGCCGCCGCGATGGACGGCTGCACGGGGTGGCGGGCCGCGTGGCTGATCAAGGTCCCGCAGATCCGCCCCGCCCTGCTGATGACCCTGGTCTTCTCGATCATCGGCACGTTCCAGCTCTACAACGAGCCCGCGACCATGAAGTCCGTGGCGCCGAACCTGTCCTCCACCTACACGCCGATCATGGCCACGCTGCGGTCGGTCTCCTCCAACAACTTCAACTACGCGGCCACGCAGTCGGTGGTGCTCGGTGCGCTGATCTGTGTGCTCTCCGTCGCCGTCTTCCGCGCGTCGGCCAAGAGGACCGACTGATGACCGCCACCGTGGAATCACCCGCGCCCGCCACGCCGGCTCCCCCGAAGCCGCGACCGGGGCCCAAGCGCGCCTCGGGAAGCCCGCTGACGACCGTGAACCCGGCCTCGCGGATGTTCGTGCTGGCCGTCATGGGCCTGTTCGCCCTCTACTTCCTGCTCCCGGTGTGGTGGCTGATCGTCTCCGCCACCAAGGGCAGCGGGGAGCTCTTCTCCGGCAACGGCTTCTGGTTCGGCGCGCACTTCGCCCTCTGGGACAACGTCCAGACGCTGTTCGAGGCCCAAGGCGGCATCTACTCCCGCTGGTTGCTGAACTCGCTGCTGTACGCGGTCGGCGGCGGCGTCGTCTCCACGCTGCTGGCCACGATGTGCGGTTACGCGCTGGCGAAGTTCCCCTTCCCCGGTCGTGAGGCGGTCTTCGGCACGGTGCTCGCCGCCGTCCTGCTGCCCGCCCCCGTACTCGCCGTCCCGCTGTATCTGCTCTTCAGCCACACCGGCGTGATCAACACCTTCTGGTCGGTGTTCATCCCCAGCATCGTCAGCCCCTTCGGCGTGTATCTGAGCCGGATCTACGCCGCGTCGTCGATCCCGGACGCGCTGATCGAGGCCGGACGGATCGACGGGGCGGGCGAGTTCCGCATCTTCGTGATGGGGATGCGGATCATGGCGCCCGCGATGGTGACGATCTTCCTGTTCCAGTTCGTCGCGATCTGGACGAACTTCCTGCTCCCCTCGCTCATGCTCGCCGACAGATCGCTCCAGCCCGTGACCGTGGGGCTCGTCGGCTGGCGTGAGATGCAGGGCTATCCGATCGGTTACGCGACCGTCGTCACGGGCGCGCTGCTATCGGTCGTGCCCGTCGTCGCCATGTTCGTGTCCTTGCAGTCCTTCTGGAGCAAGGGCCTGGTCGCGGGGTCGGTCAAGTAACCGGTCGGTTCAACGGTCGGCAAGTCAACCAGTGCCAACGAAAGGATGATCAATGAGAGTCCTGTACGGAGCCATGGCGTCCGCGTGCGTCATCGTGCTCCTCGCGGCACCGTCCCAAGGTGCCGTCGCCGCCGACGACCCACAGGTCAACCTGCTCGCAGCGGACATGGACACCACGATGGACAGCGGCACCAGTCCGCTGACCATGTCCACCGCCTCGGGCGGGGGCAGCCAGCAGATCGTGAGCGTCGGCGGGAACAACGCGCTCGAACTGCGCGACGCCTCCCAGGGGACCAACCTCGCCAGCTACTTCTACCACCGGTTCTCCACCGGCTCGCTGGTGAGCCGCGTCAACGCCGTCTACGGGGCGCCGGTCGGCAGCCCGGCCGAGCAGTTCGTGCTGAAGTTCGACCTCAAGCGCGCCGCGGCCAGCAGCAAGCCCGTCGCCAAGGACATCTACGCGGAGATCCAGTTCGGCAACGCCGACAACGTCCTGGTGCCGCGGTTCGCCGTACCGGCCGTGAGCCTGACCGGCACCGCCGCGTACAAGAGCACGTCGGGCGCCCTGGCGACGGTCGACGACAGCGACATCCCCGAGTACCGCTTCACCGTGGTGCCCAACGGCGGCCAGCGGCTCGTGACGACCGTCGAACTCGGCTTCCAGGTACGCGTCGACACCGGCGGCACCGACGAGGCGATCGACGTCGACAACGTCGGTGTGTACGACGCCGGCGCGGTGTCCGACAGCGCGCCGCCCACCACGCCGACGTCCCTGCACGCCGGGACGGCCTCCTCGGACAGCGTCCCGCTGCTGTGGAACGCCTCGACCGACGACACCGGGGTCAGCGGCTACGACATCTACCGCGACGGCTACCTGGCCTCCTCGGTCAGCGGCTCCAGCACCTCCGCGGTCGTCACCGGCCTGATGCCGAGCACGGGTTACGACTTCGCGGTGCGCGCGAAGGACGCGTTCGGCCACGTCAGCGCGCTGAGCGCCCCCGTGCACGTCACGACCGCCACGTACGTACCCGCGGCTCCCGCCCCGTTCCCCGGCACCCAGCAGACCCGGACGCAGTGGCTGTGGGACCGGACGAAGGCCATGAAGGAGGAGGACGGCCCCATCAACGTGGCGCAGTACACCGCGCAGGTGGTGGACCACCAGAACGTGGCGGCCAACCTCGGCAAGCTGGACAAGCTCTACCAGGGCTACGACTACGAGCAGTACAAGATCATGGCGAAGATGTACACGTACCTGATGGCGGGTGACCAGTTCAGCCCCGCGATGCTCCAGGACGTGCGCGCGTACTTCGCCAAGTACGGCTACCAGAAGCTCCCGCAGACCGAGAACCTGCGGATGAGCACGTACGTCACCGGCTATCTGGTCGGGCAGTACTTCCCGGACGTGGCCGACCTCAACGGCAGCTCCGGGGCGGCGCTCAAGGCGAGCAGCAAGGCCAACATCGAGGAGATGGTCAAGGCCGGGGTGCGGCGCGGCTGGGCCGAGTACGAGAGCCCCGAGTACACGATCATGACGTATGTCGGTCTGAACGCGATCTACCAGTGGTCCGACGACCAGCAGTTGCGCTCCGAGGTCAAGATGGCCATGGACGTCATGTGGTTCGAGTGGGCGAACGACTGGGACAACGGCTACCTGATCTCGTCGGAGAGCCGCGCCAAGGGCGACCTGGCCTCCGCCAACGACCCGACCTGGCGGTCCGCGGACCACACGACCCTCGCCTGGACGTACTTCGGGGAGCACCGGGCGCAGCAGGGCGTGGGCGAGTCGGACAACACCGCGCCGTCTGCGTACCGGCCCGACCTGGAGTACGTGGGCATGCTGGCCTGGTCCGGCACGTCCTACACGCCGCCGCCGCTCGCGGTGAAGATCGGTCAGATGACCGACAAGTCGTACAGCGCGTACAAGTCGAATCTGCAGAACTCCAGCGGCAACGCGATGGACGTCTACCGCACCAGCTATGTGCGGCCCACCTGGGGACTGGCCACCGAGACGCAGTACCGCAGGGTCGACAACTGGATCGAGGACATGCCGATGGTGCTGCGCTGGCAGTCCAACGCGGCGAATCCGCTGTTCCGGATCTCGCTCGACCAGGGCACCGCGCAGATCGGGTCGTACGACCAGCCCGACAACCACCGGGTGATGCAGGACGGTCCGACGGCGCTGGGCATCTACAAGTCGTCGGGTGACCAGACGTCGAACTACATCAACGCGATGTTCCCCGACAACGGTTCGATCGTGGAGCGCAAGCAGGTGGACGGCTGGACGGTCGTCAGCACCGGCCCGATGTACTTCGCGTTCAAGCTGGCGAAGCCCGGCACCTGGTACCACCAGACGCCCAACGACCCGTCGAACAAGGTGAAGACGACGACGCAGATCCACCCGACCGCGACGCTCGGCTACACCTACGACATCCTGCGCAGCCAGGCCGACACCAACGCGTGGGTGCTGGAGACGGCCGACGCCTCCGCGTACGCCGACCTCGACGCCTTCGCGACGGCGCTGACCACGCAGACCGCCCTGGACACCAGCCACGTGAACGACGCCACCCCGCGCGTCGTCTACCACAGCCTGGCCGGGGACGACCTCGACCTCACCTACGACAAGGCGTCCCAGGCGCCCGGCGCGACCCGCCTGGTCAACGGCCAGGCGATCGGTTACGACAGCTTCAAGCTGTTCGACACGCCGTGGCTCCAGCAGGACAAGCTCGGCTCGACGTTCACCGCGACCGTCGGCGACGAGTCGGTCGCGTACGACTTCGACCAGTGGACGGTGACGCCCGGCACACAGAGCGCGAAGCGCTGACCGCCGCGTCGCATCGATGAGACACACGGCCGGCCGGGTCGCGGGACCCGGCCGGCCGCGGTGTGCGCGGGACCCGCTGCCCGACGGACGAATCCCGATATCCTGACGAGGAGTTTGGCCCGAAAATCTTGCGAGGGTGGAACGATCGTTGAACAGCCCCCCAGCGGAAGCGCGCGGCGGCGGCTCCCCGCTGCGTCCGGTCGTCCGCGGTCGCGCCCGCACCTCCGACCGCGTCTACGAAGAGCTGGTCTCGGCGATCAGGACGTTGCGCATCGCGCCCGGCGCCTCGCTGTCCGAGACCGACCTGTCGGCCAGGCTCCAGGTGAGCAGGACCCCGGTGCGCGAGGCCATCGCCCGCCTGGTGGACAACGGACTGGTGACCGTCATCCCCCAAGTCGGCACCACCGTGGCGAAGATCAGCCTGCGCGACGTCGAGGAAGCGCGGTTCGTCCGCGAAAGCCTGGAGATCTCCGCCTTCGCCGTCGCGTGCGCCGCTCCGGACCGCCGCCTGGGCGTATGCCGCGCCCTGCTGGCGGAACAGGTCCGCTGCGAGGCGGAACAGGACCTCGCCGGATTCTTCGACGCCGACGAGGCCCTGCACGAGCAGATCTTCGTGATCAGCGGCTACCACGGCGTCTGGACCGTCATGCAGCCGATGAAGCTCCAGCTCGACCGGCTGCGCCGCCTCAGCCTCCCCGACCCCGACACCGTCCGCGCCCTGGTCGCCGAGCACACGGCCATCGTCGACGCCCTCGAAGCCGCCGACGTCACCGGCGGCCGTCGCCTGCTCAGCGACCACGTGAGCCGCGTCCGCCGCTACGGCGTCGCCCTGCGCGAGCAGTACCCCGACTACTTCACGGACTGACTGTCGGAGCAGGAGGGAGCCCTCGTTCCTCGTTGCTGCTGTGCATCGTCCAGGGGACCGGGCAGGGGCCCTCGTGGTCCGGGTCGGGGCAGAGCGCTTCGGACAGCCGGTCCATCAGCCGCTCGTGTTCGGCGGCCGTGGCGACTAGGGCGAGCCGGACGCCCCGCGCGTCATTCCGGCGTCAGGCGTCCTTCTTCTCCGGCTTCTCCGGCTTCTCCGGCTTCTCCGGCTTCTCCGGCACGAGGATCGCGACGCACTCCACGTGGTGGGTGACCGGGAAGAGGTCGAAGGCCCGCAGGGTGGTGGGGCGGTAGCCGGCTTCGGCGAAGTAGGAGAGGTCGCGGGCGAGGGCGGCGGGGTCGCAGGCCACGTAGGCGATGCGGCGGGCGCCGAGGGCGGCGAGCCGGCGGACGGTCTGCTTGCCCGCGCCCGCGCGCGGCGGGTCGAGGACGATGAGGTCGGCCTCGTCGATCCGCGTCTTGGGCAGGACCTGCTCGACCTTGCCGTGCTCGATGCGGACGCGGTCGAAGTCCTGGAGATTGTGCCGGGCGTCCTCGACGGCGCGCTTGCCCGACTCGATGCCGAGGACGGCGCCCTGGTCGCCGACGCGTTCGGCCAGCGCGCCCGCGAAGAGGCCGACCCCGCAGTAGAGGTCGAGCGCCATGTCGCCCTTGCGCGGCATCAGGCCCTGCATGACGGCCTCCACCAGCAGGTCGGCGGCCTTCGGGTGGACCTGCCAGAAGCCGCCGTCGCCGACGCGCCAGGTGCGGCCCGCGGCGCGCTCACGGACGAAGGGGCGGCCGTGGACGCGGTGCACGGCGTGGTCGCGTTCGCCGATCCGCTGCACCGACACCGGCTGGTCCAGCTCGACGATCGGCAGCCGCCCGCCGGGGCGCGGGGTGAGGATCACCTGACGGTCGTTCGAACCGGTGGCGGCGATGGCCTCGACGGTGGCGATCTGCGGCCACGTACGGTCCTCGACGCCGAGGTCGCTGACGCCGGGGGCGGCGATCAGGCAGTGGTCGACCACCTCGACCTCGTGGGAGCGGTGCTTGCGCAGTCCGGCGCGGCCCTCGGCGTCCACCGCGTACTGCACGCGGGTCCGCCACGCGGGCACCTCGCCCTTGGCGACCTTGTCGCCGGGGGCGGGCATCACGGTGCCGTCCCAGCCGGCCTGCTCCGGGGTGAGCCCGGCGAGCCGTTCGAGCTGTTCCGCGACGACCGTCGCCTTGAGGCGGCGCTGCGCGCCCGGCGCCGCGTGCTGCCAGTCGCACCCGCCGCAGCGGCCGGGCCCGGAGAAGGGGCACGGCGGCTCGACCCGGTCCTTGGACGCGGTCAGCACCTTCACGGCGTCGGCCCGGATGAACCGCGCGCCCTCCTCGCCCTCCGTGACCCGCGCGACGACCCGCTCGCCGGGCAGCGCGTGCCGGACGAAGAGCACCTGCCCGGCGTCGGTGCGCGCGACGCAGTGGCCGCCGTGCGCCACCTGGCCGACCTCGACCTCGTACTCCTGGCCGACCAGTGACGGTGCGGATTCGGTCTGCATGGGGGCGGTGCTCCTGAGCTTCAAGGTGGGGTGCGCGGGGACGGGCCCCGCGCGTGCCGGGGTGTCCGAGGGGACAAGCCCTCCAGTCTACGTGCCCGCGCCCGGCCGGAATCCCGGTCCCGGCCCGCGGCCCCGGTCCCGGCCGGGACCGGGGCCGCGGGCCGGGCGTCACTTCTGGCGTCCGCCGTTGCCGGTGTGCTCCCTGTCGCGGCGCGGCGGACCGACCGGACCGCGGCGGATCGCACCGGGCGCGTTCCAGTCCGCGCGGCGCCTGGCACGCGCCTTGGCGACCTCGGAGGACTCCAGTTGCCAGGGCACCGAGGTGACCATCACACCGGGGGTGAACAGCAGCCGCCCCTTGAGCCGCAGCGCGCTCTGGTTGTGCAGCACGTGCTCGTACCAGTGGCCGACCACGTACTCCGGGATGTAGATGCTGACCACATCGCGCGGACTGCTGCGGCGCAGGCCCCGTACGTACTCGATGATCGGCCGGGTGATCTCGCGGTACGGCGAGTCGAGGACCTTCAGCGGTACGTCGATGCCGCGGCGCTGCCATTCGGTCTGGAGCGCCTTGGTGTCGTCGGGGTCGACGTTGATGCTGAGCGCCTCCAGGGTGTCGGAGCGCATCAGCTTGGCGTAGGACAGCGCCCGCAGGGTGGGCTTGTGCAGCTTGGAGACCAGCACGATGGAGTGCACGCGCGACGGGCGCACGTAGTCGTCGCCCGGCTCGTCCTCGGCGGCGATCTCGTCCGCGACCCGCGTGTAATGGCCGCGGATCGCGGTCATCAGCGCGTAGAAGGCGATCATGCCGAGCACCGCGACCCAGGCGCCGTGGGTGAACTTCGTCAGCAGCACGATGACGAGCACCAGGCCGGTGAGGAAGGCGCCGAAGGTGTTGATGGCGCGGGAGCGGTGCATGTGGCGGCGCTTGGCCGGGTCGGTCTCGGTGCGCAGGTGCCGGTTCCAGTGCCGGACCATGCCGGTCTGGCTGAGCGTGAAGGAGACGAAGACGCCGACGATGTAGAGCTGGATCAGCCGGGTGGAGTCCGCGCCGTAGATGTAGACGAGGACGGCGGCGAAGCCCGCGAGCAGCACGATGCCGTTGGAGAAGGCGAGCCGGTCGCCGCGGGTGTGGAGCTGGCGCGGCAGGTAGCGGTCCTGGGCGAGGATCGAGCCGAGGACCGGGAAGCCGTTGTACGCGGTGTTCGCCGCGAGGAAGAGCACGAGCGCGGTGACGGCGGCCAGGAAGATGAACGGGATCGAATTGTGGCCGAAGACCGCCTCGGCGACCTGCGCGATCACCGGGTCCTGCGTATAGCCGGAGCCGACCGGGACGCCGTTGTTCAGCAGGTCGGTCGCCGGGTTGGAGGCCATGTGCACCTTGGTGTTCATGGCCAGCGCGATGATGCCGCAGAACATGGTGACGGCCAGCAGGCCCATCGCGGCGAGCGTGGTCGCGGCGTTCTTGGACTTGGGCTTCTTGAACGCCGGGACGCCGTTGCTGATCGCCTCGACGCCGGTGAGCGCGGCGCAGCCGGAGGAGAAGGCACGGAGCAGCAGGAAGATCAGCGCGAAGCCGCCGATGCCCGAGGTCTCGGCGTGGATGGTGTAGTGCGCGGTGGGCGCCTGCATGTCGTGTCCGGTGGCGATCTTGAAGGTGCCCCAGGCGATCATGCAGAAGACGCCGACGACGAACGCGTACGTCGGGATGGCGAAGATGCTCCCGGACTCGCGCACCCCGCGAAGGTTCATGACCATCAGCAGGAAGATCATGCCGACCGCGCCGAGCACCTTGTGGTCGGCGAAGAAGGGGACGGCGGAACCGAGGTTCTCGATTCCGGAGGCGACGGAGACGGCGACGGTCAGGACGTAGTCGACGAGCAGCGCGCTGGCGACGGTGAGTCCGGCCTTGGGCCCCAGGTTGGTGGTGGCGACCTCGTAGTCGCCGCCGCCGGAGGGGTAGGCGTGGACGTTCTGCCGGTAGGAGGCCACCACTGTGAACATGAGCACGACGACCGCGACGGCGATCCACGGGCTGAAGTGGTAGGCCGAGGCCCCCGCGATGGACAGGACGAGCAGGACCTCGCCCGGCGCGTACGCGACGGAGGACAACGGGTCGGAGGCGAAGACGGGTAGCGCGAGCCGCTTGGGGAGGAGCGTTTCCCCCAGCTTGTCGCTGCGTAGCGCCCGGCCGATCAGGATCCGTTTCGGCAGGTCGGTCAGTTTGGACACCCCGCGATGTTAAGGGATCGTCAATACGGGCGCTCCCCCCACTGCCCTAAGGACTGTGGGGGACTTGGTGACGGGCGGGGTACGGCTTCGGTGGGGAAGTTGTGCGTCCGGTCGGCGCAACCTTCTCGCCCGCCGCACGCGTGTGTAGCTTTGGCCGCGGTCTGAGACGCTTGTGCTGACCAACAGTGCTCCGCGGGGCTCCACAAGGGCCCGGCCACAAACGTTTGACAGCCGGAAGGACGGTCGTGCACGTCGTGATTATGGGATGCGGGCGAGTGGGCTCCACTCTCGCGCACTCCCTCGAACAGCAAGGTCATACGGTCGCGGTGATCGACCAGGACCCGACGGCCTTCCGCCGCCTGGGCTCCGGGTTCGGCGGGCGCCGGGTGACCGGAGTCGGGTTCGACCAGGACACGCTGCGCGAAGCCGGAATCGAGGAGGCGGGAGCCTTCGCGGCGGTCAGCAGCGGCGACAACTCCAACATCATCGCGGCCCGGGTGGCCCGTGAGATGTTCGGCATCGAGAACGTGGCGGCCCGGATCTACGACCCGCGCCGTGCCGAGGTGTACCAGCGCCTGGGCATCCCCACCGTGGCCACCGTGCGGTGGACGTCCGACCAGATGATGCGGCGGCTGCTGCCGTCCGGTGCCGAGCCGCTGTGGCGCGACCCGAGCGGCGGCGTACAGCTCGCCGAGGTGCACACGTCGGTCGCGTGGATCGGGCACAAGATCAGCACACTCCAGGAGGAGACCGGCGTCCGTGTGGCGTTCCTCACCAGGCTGGGCGAGGCGATGGTGCCGACGTCCCAGACCGTCCTCCAGGAGGGCGACCTGGTGCACGTGATGATGCGGACCGACGGGGTCGCCGAGGTCGAGGCGGCATTCGCCAAGGGTCCCGAGGAGGCGCGCTGATGAGGGTCGCCATTGCCGGGGCGGGGGCCGTCGGCCGGTCCATCGCCGGCGAGCTGCTGGAGAACGGGCACGAGGTGCTGCTCGTCGACAAGAACCCCACCTCCATCTCCGTGGAGCGGGTCCCGCAGGCGGAGTGGCTGCTGGCCGACGCCTGCGAGATCACCTCGCTGGACGAGGCCGCGCTCCAGCGCTGCAACGTGGTCATCGCCGCCACCGGTGACGACAAGGTCAATCTGGTGGTCTCGCTGCTGGCGAAGACCGAGTACGGGGTCCCCCGGGTGGTCGCCCGGGTCAACAACCCCAAGAACGAATGGCTGTTCAACGAGTCGTGGGGCGTGGACGTCGCCGTCTCCACCCCGCGGCTGATGTCGGCGCTGGTCGAGGAGGCCGTGAGCGTCGGCGATCTCGTACGGCTGCTGCGCTTCAGTCAGGGCGACGCGAATCTGGTGGAGCTGACGCTGCCGGAGGAGGCCGCGCTGGTCGGCACCAGGGTCGGCGACGTGGAGTGGCCGCAGGACACCTCGCTGGTCACGATCATCCGCGGCAACCGGGTGCTGACGCCGTCCAAGGACGACGCGTTGGAGGCCGGTGACGAGCTGCTGTTCGTGGCCGCGCCGCACCGGGAGGAGCAGTTGGAGGATCTGCTGTCGCTCCAGGGCGACGGTGGCACCGCCACGGAGTAGTCGCTCCTTGACGACCCGCGAAAAGGGGGCGGGCCCGGACCTCGGTGAGGTCCGGGCCCGCCCCCTTCCGCATGCCGTACGGACGCGCGGGTCAGGGCCTGGCGTGCTTGGCGGACTTCCCCGTCGTGCCCGTCCGCTCGGCCTGTTCCGTGCTTTCCGCCGTTCCGGTCGTTCCGGCCTTTTCGGCTTTTTCGGCCTTCTCCGCGGCCTCGGCCGCCTCCATCTCCGCGATCACGTCGATCGGCGGCGGCGCCTTCACCAGGAAGATCCAGGTCAGGTACACCGACAGCAGGAACGGCGGGATGCCGAGCGCGACCTTGACCCAGCCGAGCTGCGTCGCGTTGCCCCACCAGTACAGCGGGAAGAGGATCGCGGACTTGGCCAGCAGGATCAGGCCCCAGGCCCAGCTCGCCTTGGTGTACGCGCGCAGCCGTCCGGGATTCCGCTTCCGCCAGGACAGGTTCTCCTTGAAGATCGGCCCGAGGATCAGGCCGAGCAGCGGGAAGCCCGCGGCGGCGGAGACCAGATACGCGACGGCCAGGCCGAGCGTGTAGAGCATGCCGGGCAGATAGAAGTTCTTCGCGTTGCCCGACATCATGGCGAAGACCGCGCCGAAGGCGACGCCGAAGACCCCGCTGAAGGCGTGCTTGAGGGTGTCCTTGCGGGCCAGCCGCGCCACGCCCATCAGCACCGACAGCGCGAGGGCGGCGATGGCCGAGCTCTTGAGGTCCTTGTTGACCGTGTAGATCGCGACGAAGACCAGGCCGGGCACGGTGGTCTCCACCATGCCGCGCAGCCCGCCGAAGGCGTCGAAGAGCGCGGCCTCGGTGACCGCCCGCGACTCGTCGGTGATCCCGCCCGCGGCCTCGCCGGTGACCTCGTCGGTCCCTGTACCGTCCGTGCTCCCGCCGGGCGGCCGGGAATCCGCGCGGACCGTCTGATCCGTGTTGTCGATCGACGCCACCTGTTACTCCTGTCCGACCGGACGCAGTTCGTACTTGGGGTTGAACAGCACCGGACGACCCCGGTTCATGGAGATCCGGCCGGAGGCGATGATCCGACGGCCGGGTTCGATACCGCTGATACTGCGGCGGCCGAGCCAGACCACGTCCAGCGCGGCGGACCCGTCGAAGAGTTCCGCCTCCAGCGCGGGCACACCGGCCCGGGGACGGAGGGTGACCGTACGCAGCGTACCGGTGACGGACACTATCTGGCGGTCGGAGCAGTCGCAGATCCTCGTGCAGCCGACGGCCAGGGCGTCCTTCTGCAGCTCCTCGGAGTGCAGCTCCTCCTGCGAGGAGGACAGGCGGTCGAGCATGCGGCGGAAACGTCCCGCGGGTCGGTCCGAACGGATGGCACCACTCATATTCCCCAGGGTACCGGCCAGTCAGAGCCCGGTCATTGCCCCGAAGGGGCGGCTCCGGGAGAGCCGGGTCACTGCCGGACCGGGTCGCCACCGGACCGGGTCGCCACCGGAAGCCCGGTCACTGCTCGAAGCGGTACCCCATGCCCGGTTCGGTGATGAAGTGCCGGGGGCGGGCCGGGTCGGCCTCCAGCTTGCGGCGCAGCTGCGCCATGTAGACCCGCAGGTAGTTGCTCTCGGTGCCGTAGGCGGGCCCCCAGACCTCCTGGAGGAGCTGCTTCTGGCTGACCAGCCGGCCGGGGCTGCGTACCAGCACCTCCAGCAGGTGCCACTCGGTCGGGGTGAGGCGTACGTCCGCGCCGTCCCTGTTGACCTTCTTCGCCGCCAGGTCGACGGTGAAGGACTCGGTCTCGATGACGGCGGCGTCGTCGTCGGGTCCGGTGGGCGTGGCGCGGCGGACCGCGGCGCGCAGCCGGGCCAGCAGCTCGTCCATGCCGAACGGCTTGGTGACGTAGTCGTCGGCGCCCGCGTCCAGCGCCTCCACCTTCTCGTCGGACGCCTGCCGGGCGGACAGCACGATGATCGGCACGCGGGTCCAGCCGCGCAGGCCGCGGATCACCTCGACGCCGTCCATGTCGGGCAGCCCGAGGTCGAGGACGACCACGTCGGGATGGCGGGCGGCGGCGACCCGCAGCGCGGTGGCGCCGTCGTGCGCGGCGTCGACCTCGTAGGCGCGGGCCCGCAGATTGATGACGAGGGCGCGGACGATCTGCGGCTCGTCGTCCACCACGAGCACCCGGTACATGTGCGTCCTCTTCTGTTCGCTCTTCTGTTCGATCTTCTGTGCGCTCTTCTGTTCGGTCATGAGACGGCCGTGGCGGGCCGGTCGGGAACGCCGGGCGCTGCGGGGGCCCCGTGCGCGGCGGGCAGCGTCAGCACCATCGTGAGGCCGCCGCCGGGTGTGTCCTCGGCGACCAGTGTCCCGCCCATCGCCTCGACGAAGCCGCGCGCCACCGCGAGGCCGAGGCCGACGCCGTTGCCGCGCGGCGCGTCCCCGTACCGCTGGAACGGCTCGAAGATGTGGTCCCTGGCGCTCTCGGGGACGCCGGGGCCGCGGTCGACCACGCGCAGTTCGACGCGGTGGCCGAGCGCGCTGGCGGCGACCAGCACCTTCTCGTTCTCCGGGCTGTACTTGACGGCGTTCTCGACGACGTTGGCGACGCTGCGCTCCAGCAGGCCGGGGTCGACGGCGACCATCGGGAGCGTTTCGGGGATGTCGAGGGCGACGCTCTGCTCGGGGACGCCGCCGAGCGCCATCGGCACCACCTCGTCCAGGTCGAGTTCGCGGATCAGCGGGGAGACGGTGCCGGTCTGGAGCCGTGACATGTCCAGGAGGTTGCCCACCAGGTGGTCCAGGCGGTCGGCGCCGTCCTCGATCCCGGCCAGCAGTTCCGCCTCGTCCTCCGGCGACCAGGCGACGTCCGCGGAGCGCAGCGAGGACACCGACGCCTTGATCCCGGCGAGCGGGGTGCGCAGGTCGTGCGAGACGGCGGCCAGCAGGGCCGTACGTATCCGGTTGCCCTCGGCCAGCTCCCTGGCTTTGGCCGCCTCGTCGGTCAGCCGCTTGCGGTCCAGCACCACGGCGGCCTGCGCGGCGAACGCCGACAGCACGCGGCGGTCGGAGGCGGGCAGGACGCGGCCGGTGAGCGCGAGGGTGAGCCGGTCGTTGACGGGCACCTCCACGTCGGCGTCCTCGGGCCGTACGCAGGGGGTGCTGCCGACGCTCGCGGCGCAGTGCCAGGCCGCGTGCTCGTCGTCCCGTTCCAGCAGCACCACGGCGTCCATGCCGAAGGTCTCCCTGACCCGTTCCAGCAGCGCTTCGAGCGAGCTCTCGCCGCGCAGGACGCTGCCCGCCAGGTACGACAGGATCTCGGCCTCCGCGCGCAGCCGCGCGGCCTGCTGGGTGCGGCGGGCGGCCAGGTCCACCACGGAGGCGACGGCGGCGCCGACGACGATGAAGATCGCGATGGCGATGATGTTCTCTGGCTGGGCGATGGTGAAGGAGTGCGTCGGCGGCGTGAAGTAGTAGTTGAGCAGCAGCGAGCCGACCAGGGCCGCGGCCAGCGCGGGCAGCAGTCCGCCGATCAGGGCCGCGGCGACCGTCATGGTCAGGAAGACCAGCATCTCGGTGGCCTGGCTCATGCCGGGGTGCCAGCGGGTGAGCAGCACCGCGAGCAGTACGGGGCCCGCGACGCCGGTCAGCCAGCCCGCCACGACCCTGGAGCGGCCGAGTTTCGCGCCCCGCGCGGAGGGCAGCCCGCGGCCCTTGGCGGCGTGCTCGTGGGTGACGATGTGGACGTCGATGTCGCCGGAGTCGCGGGCCACGGTGCTGCCGACGCCCGGCCCGAACACGTACTGCCACGCCTTGCGGCGGCTCGTGCCGAGCACGATCTGGGTGGCGTCGACGCCGCGCGCGAAGTCCAGCAGCGCGTCCGGCACGTCGTCGCCGATGACGTGGTGGAAGGATCCGCCCAGGTCCTCGACCAGGGCCCGCTGGACGGCCAGTTCCTTGGCCGAGCCGGACACCAGGCCGTCGCTGCGCACGATGTGCACGGCCAGGATCTCGCTGCCCGAGCCCTTGGCGGCCATCCTGGCCGCCCGCCGCAGCAGCGTGCGGCCCTCGGGGCCGCCGGTCAGGCCGACCACGATCCGCTCCCTGGCCTGCCACGCGGCCGATATCCGGTGGTCGGCCCGGTACTGCTGGAGGTATTCGTCGACCCGGTCCGCGGTCCACAGCAGCGCCAGCTCGCGCAGCGCGGTCAGATTGCCGGGGCGGAAGTAGTTGGACAGCGCCGCGTCGACCCGGTCGGGGGCGTAGATGTTGCCGTGCGCCATCCGGCGGCGCAGCGCCTGGGGCGACATGTCGACCAGCTCTATCTGGTCGGCCCTGCGCACCACCTCGTCCGGCACCGTCTCGCGCTGCTTCACCCCGGTGATGGACTCCACCACGTCACCGAGTGACTCCAGGTGCTGGATGTTGACGTTCGAGACGACGTGGATCCCGGCCTTCAGCAGCTCCTCGACGTCCTGCCACCGCTTCGCGTTCCGCGACCCCGGCACATTGGTGTGCGCCAGCTCGTCGACCAGCACCACCTCGGGCGCCCGCTCCAGCACCGCGTCCACGTCCATCTCCGTGAACACGGTCCCCCGGTAGTCGATCTCCTTGCGCCGGATCTCCTCCAGGCCCGCCAGCATCACCTCGGTCCGCGGCCTCCTGTGGTGCTCCACGTACCCGACCACCACGTCCGTACCGCGCTCCGCACGCCGATGCGCCTCCGACAACATGGCGTAGGTCTTCCCCACACCAGGCGCCGCCCCCAGATAAATGCGCAGCTTCCCGCGTGCCATGTCTCCATCGTCCCGCTCCGCCGCCCTCTTCGCCCGGACGGCCCGGCAGGCGCACCCTCCGACTCTAGAACCGCGCAACGGGATATTCCGGGCGCGCGGCCACCCCCGGGGCGACCTTGACGGCGTCTTGACGCCCCGAGCGGGACCGGGCCGTTGCCGCGAGCGTGACCCGGAGAACGCTGCGCCGGGCGCGGACTTCGCGCCGTCGCGGCCCGTTCGCTCCCCCCGGGTCCCAAGACCGCCCGTCCCCCGGCCTGCCGGGCAAGGTTTCGGCAAGGGTTTGGCAAGCCTTCCGCCAGACGCCCCGGGCAAGCCGCTTCCTGCGGCCGGGCACCGGTCGCAGGAGAGAAGACTCACTTCGGGGGGTTTCACCCATGTCAGCGGTAGACGGGCTTACCGGCCCGGCCATACGCGATCCCGGACGGTGGTCCACACTGTCCGACTGCAAGCGAGTCCTGGTCGTGGTGCACACCGTGGTGTACGGGCAGCGGCTCAAGGACGTGTTCGAACTGCTCCGCTCCGATCTGCGGATCCACGTACGCTTCACCATCGCCCCGCACGCCTTCAACCCGGGTGTCGGCGCCTTCCTGACGGCGCTGGACGCCCAGGTGCTGCCCTGGTCCGAGGCGGTGACCGAGGAGTACGACCTGGTGCTGGCCGCGGGCTCCCAGGGCCTTGAACAGTTGCGCGGCCCCCTGCTGCGGATCCCGCACGGCGCGGGTCACATGAAGCTGTCCGGGCCGTCCGGCGCGGCTCGGCGCGGCGTCAGCGGTCTGGCCAGGGACTTCCTGATGATCGGCGACCGCGTGGTCCCGGCCGCGTACGCGCTCGCCCACCGCGACGACCTGGCGCTGCTGTCGCGGTCCTGCCCCGAGGCGCTGCCCATCGCCGAGGTGGTCGGGGACGCCTCGTACGACCGGATCGCGCGCAGCCTGGGGCGCCGGGACGAGTACCGCAGGGCGCTGGGCCTGCGGGACGGGGAGAAGCTGGTGCTGGTCTGTTCCACCTGGGGCCTCGGGTCGAGCTTCAACCGGCTGGAGGCACTGCTGCCGCGGGTGCTCGCCGACCTGGACCCGGCGGACGGCTTCCGTACGTATCTGCTGCTGCACCCCAACGCCTGGGCGGGCCACGGCGGATGGCAGGTGCGCGCGTGGCTGGCGGGCGACGGCCGGCAGGCCGTTCAGCCGATCGCGCCCGATGTCGACTGGCGTCCGCTGCTGGTCGCGGCGGACGCGGTGATCGGCGACCACGGCTCGCTGACGCTGTACGCGGCGATGTGCGACGTCCCGATCGTGATGGCCCGCTTTCCCGGTCAGGACGTCAATCCGCACTCGCCGGGAGCGGCGCTGGCGGCCCTCGCGCCGGCGATCTCCCTGACGCATTCGCTGTCGCGGCAGCTCCGTTACGCGCGCGACCACTACGACCGGCGCGCGTACCGCAGGATCGCCGCGCGGATCTCCTCGGAGCCGGGCCGCTTCAACGGCCGGATGCGGCGGTTGATGTACCGGCTGCTGGAGCTGGGCGAGCCCGCCCACGAGCCGGAGACGCGGGAACTGGATCTCCCCGACCCGCTGCCGCCGCCCGTGGCATCGGCCGAGGGCGGCGGGTCACCGTGAGCCGGGATTCCGGGCACGCCGTGCCGGGGTGCCGCGAGGTCCGGGTGGAACTGCTGGTGGGCGGTGACGGGGCGCCGTTCGGGGGCGCCTTCGCCGACGAGCACCTGAGCGTCCGCTGGGACGACGCCCGTTGCGTGCCCTGGCGGGACAGCGCCGACGTGCTGTGGCACGGTCTGCCGCTGCCTTCCCGGGCCGTCGCGCTCGCCTGGACGCGGCGGGTGTTCCGCCGTCATCCCGGCGTCCTGGCGGTCTGCGCGGGATACGGCGGCGGGGGCTCCGCGTGGCTCGCCGCCGTCACCGGCGCTCCCCCGCTGACGGTGTACGCGTCCGGGCCCCCGGGCGGGTGCGGGACGGTCCGCGGGGGCGCCGCCACGGCCGCCGTCGGGTCGCTCCTGCACGCGTGCGCCGCTGCCCGGCTGCCGCTGAACCGTCCACTGCTGGTCGCGGCGGCCTCACGAGGTCCCGGCGGGGCCGGCCGGTGGGCCGTTCACCTCGTGCCGGAGCCGACGGGCGGATCCGGCTCGGGTGCCGTACCCGGTCCGGCGTCCAGCTCCGCGATCCGGGCCGTGACCCGGTCCGTGTCGGAGGCCCCGACGCTCTCGTAGAGCGCGACCGACCGCTCGTACGCACGCCTCGCGTCGTCCGGGCGGTCGGCCCGCTGGAGGACCACACCGAGCATGTCCAGGCTGTACGCCTCCCAGTGCACCGAACCGCGCGCCTCGAATTCCGCGGCTGCCTGCCGCAGACAGGTCTCGGCCTCACCGGTCCTGCCCGCCTCCCCGAGCGCGCGGCCGAGCAGCGCCAGCGCCCGGTTCGCCTCGTACGCGTCGGGCAGTGCCAGCAGGTCGGCCCGCGCCTGGCGCAGCGCCGCGACGGCGGCTTCCGGACGGCCGGCCAGCCGGGCGGTGTCGCCGAGGGACATCCGGGAGAGCGCGGCGCCGCGGACGTAGCCGATCTCCTCGCGCAGCCGCAGGGCCCGGCCGAACCAGTCCGCCGCTTCGTCGAGCCGCCGGGCGTAGTGGTGGGACTGGCCGAGGCCGTGGAGTGCCTGGGCCTCGCCGAGCCGGTCCCCCGCCGACCGCGCCAGGTCGAGCGCCTGGCCGAACCACACGATCGCCTCGTCCGTGGCGCCGCAGTCGCACAGACCGGTGGCACCGGAGGTCAGCATCCGCAGTTCGCCCGGCGTGTGCCCGGCGCGGCGGGCCGCCTCCAGGCCGAGTCGGTGCGCCTCGACCCACAGCGCGTAGGGCCTGAGCCGCAGCCACAGCGGCCACAGGGCGTCCACCAGTTGCCAGCACAGGCCGTCCCAGCCGCGCGCGGCGGACAGCCGCACCGCCGTCATGAGGTGGTGCTGCTCGGCCGCCAGCCAGGCGAGCGCCCGCTTCTCCTCGGTGAAGGCGTGGGCCCGGTCGGGGGACAGTGCCGGGTAGTCGCGGTCCAAGGTGCGGTGGGACGGGCTGATCAGCTCCTCCGCGGCCGTCGCCGTCGCCAGGTACCACTCCAGCGCCCGGCGTACGGCGGCCGTACGGACCGGCTCCGGGTCGCGCGCCTCCGCGAGGCCGCGGGCGTGCAGGCGCACCAGGTCGTGGAAGCGGTGCCGTCCGCCCGCCGCCTCCTCCAACAGGCTGGCCTCGGCCAGCGTTTCCAGCAGCCGGTCGGCGACGGCCTCGCCGCGGCCGGTCGCGGCGGCGGCCAGCGGCAGGCCCACGTCGGCGAAGGGCAGTACGCCCAGCAGCCGGTACAACGCGGCGGCGTCCTCCGGCAGCAGGCGGTAGGACGCGTCGAGGGCGCTCTGCACAGCGGCTTCTTCTCCGATCCGCAGTTCCGCGAGGCTCTGCTCCCCGCGGTCGAGGGCTTCGGCCGTCGCCGCCAGCGGCTGGCCGGGGCGGGCCGCCATCCGCGCGGCGGCGACGCAGACGGCCAGGGCCAGGCCGCCGCAGGAGTCGATCACCCGGCGCACGGCCGCGGGCTCCGCCTCGGTCCGCAGGACGCCCACCCGCTGGGCGAGGATGTCCGCGGACGCCTCGGCGTCCAGCACCCCGACCGGGTGGAAGACCGCGCCCTCCAAACCGAGACCGGTCAGCCTCCGCCTGCTGGTCACGACCACGACGCTCTGCTCGGAGCCCGGCAGCAGCGGCCTGACCTGGGCGGCGGAGATGGCGTTGTCGAGCATGAGGAGCAGGCGGCGGCTCGCGGTGACGGACCGCCACAGGGAGGCGAGTTCGGCCGGGTCGCCGGGGATCGCCGTCATCCCGAAGGCGCGCAGGAACATGCCCAGTGCCTCGGGAGGCGCCGCCGGGCCCTCGGGGGCGTGCCCCCGCAGGTCGACGTAGATCTGCCCGTCGGGGAAGTCCGCGGCGACGCTGCGCAGCCAGTACGCGGCCAGGGCCGTCTTGCCCACTCCCGCAGGCCCGTTGACGACGGCGACCAGGGGACCCGCGCGGAATTCGCCGCGCAGCATGGCGTCGAGATCCGCCAACTCCCTTGTCCTGCCGGACAGACGGCGAGGGGCGGGGATCAACTGCCGCGGAGTCGGCAACGCCACGGGCGCCGGAGCGGCGTGCCAGTGGACGTCGCCGATGGTGTGTCCCTGGACGACGCCTCCCCGGTGGTCGCCGCCGGTGACAGTGTTGACCAGGCGGTCGGCGGGCGGGGCGTGCGGCGCGTCGACCGCTGGGGGACCGGGGTGCCGGGGGCCGGCGGTGCCGGTGCTGTCGGCGGCCGTCGACGCGATCCACCGCGCCAGGCGTCGGCGGAGCGTGTCGCTGACGGCCGCGGCGGCGCTCAGCGTCCGCGCCGGATCGGCGGGGTCGGCCGGGGACGTCCCGTCGAGCGCGGTGGCGCTCTCCGCCGCGAGCAGGTCAACGGCCTCCCGCAGCAGTTCCTCCGCCGTCGTCCGCCCCGCCGCGTCCGCCCGCCGCAGCGCGGCCTCGACGTCCCCGCGACCGATCGCCTCCACAGCCGCTCTCCCCCGCTCTGCCGTCGGGCCGCGCGCAAACGCGGCCCTGCTGTCCCGCCGTCCGATGCCCGTGCTCGGTACTCCGTGCGCCTACGCCTCCTTCGGCCACCAGCCGGAGCCGTCCTGGTCGTCGCGGGCCAGGGAGCGCCTGATCCGGTCCGCCTCCAGCGGATTCAGCGGTTCGAAAAGGGCCAGGGCGTGCCGCCACAACGCGCGGGCCTCCTCCGCCCGTCCCTCGTCCCACAGCAGCCGGGCCAGTACGTCGGTGGCCAGCGCCTCCTCCTCGGGTGCCTGAATGCGCCGGGCGAGGGCCGCCGCGGCCTCCAAATGCATCCGGGCCTCGGGGAATTCACCGAGGACGCGCTCCACGGTTCCGGTGCCGCGCAGGGCCGCGGCCTCTTCGTGACTGGCGCCGATCCCCCGGGCCAGACGCAGCGCGTCCTCGTGGTGGGCCTTCGCCTCCTGCCACAGGCCCGCGCCCAGCAGCACCTTGCCGAGCACATTGAGGGCGTGCGCCTCGTGCCGTACGCCCCCGGTGCGGCGGAAGGTGGTGAGGGCCGTCCTGCCCAGTTCCAGGGCCGCTTCCGGGTCGCCCAACTCCCCCAGCGCGACGGCCAGATTGGTCCTGATCACCGCCCGGTCGGTCTCGCTGAGCACGACCGCCCCGATCACCAGGGCCTCCTTGAAGCAGGCACGGGCCGAGTCCGTGTCCCCGGTCCTGAGGTGGAATTCGGCCAGGTTGTTCACGAAGGTCGCCTGGAGTTCGACGTCACCGGCCTCGCGCACCGCCGCCAGCGCGGCGGTGAAGTTCTCCAGAGCGCCGCGATAGTCGCCCATGGAGAGGTGCACGATGCCGACGTTGTTCAGACTCCTGCCGCAGCCGCGGATGTCACCGGAGCGGCGCCGCAGCTCCAGGCACTCCTGGTGCAGCACCAGGCCCGCGTCGTATTCACCGACATGCCATTGCAGGACGCCGAGTTGCCCGAGCGCCTCCGCCGTCACGACGTCGTCCTCGCAGCCGCGGGCCAGGGCGAGGGCGCGCTCGACGGCCTCGGCCGACTGCGGGTAGCGGCTCACGCGGGCGTGGGCGGTGGCCAGGTCGAGCAGCGCGCGGGCCTCCGCCCGCGGCTGGTCGGCGGCCCGCCAGTGCGCGGCGGCGGCCTCGTGCATGGTCACGCCTTCCCGCCAGTAGCCCTCGGAGTCCGCCAGTTCGCCCAACGCGTGGGCCAGTTGAGCCGCCTGCCGGACGTGTCCCTGCTGGCGGAGGCCGCGTTCGACCGTCAGCGCGCCTTCGAGTTCGGCGCCGAGCCAGGTGCGGGCCGCGGCGGCGTCCGCCATACGGGGGACGCTCACCCGTCCCTGCGGTGCGAGTTGTCCCAGCCGGTTGCGGTGCGGGTGCAGCAGCCGGTCGGCGCGGTCGGCGGCCCGTAGCGCGTAGCCGCCCAACCGCCGCAGGGCCGCGTCACGTTCCTCCGCCGGCTCCTCCAGCCCCGCCAGCGTGGCGGCGAATTCGCCGAGCAGGTCGTGGAAGCGGTACCGCTCCGTCCGGGGCTCCTGGAGCAGGCAGTACTCGAGCAGGTCCTCGATGAGGCGTTCGGTGCGGTCCAGCGGTTCGCCGATGACCGCGGCGGCGGCGTACAGGCCGAAGTCGGGCCCGGGGTGCAGGCTGAGCCTGCGGAAGGCGGAGCGCTGCTCGGGGGTGAGCGCGTGGTACGACATCTCGAAGGCGACGGCCACTTCGCGGTATCCGTCGCGCAGTTCCTGAAGTCTGCCGGGGCTGCGGGACAGCCGCTCCATCAGATGGTCCAGGTCCCAGGAGGGTCTGGCCTTGAATCTGCTGGCCGTGATCTCGACGGCCAGCGGGAGCAGACCGCAGCGGGTCACGATGTCGGCGATCCGGTCGGTGTCCGTGGCGCGCTCCGGCCCGACCAGCCGCTGGAAGAGGCCGACGGCGTCGTCGAGCGGCAGCACGTCCACGAACAGCGGGTGGGCGGCGGGCAGTTCGACCAGCCGGTGCCTGCTGGTGATCAGCACGAGCGAGGGTGAGCCGTCGGGCAGCAGCGGGAGCACCTGCCGTGTGCCGGCGGCGTCGTCCAGCACGATGACCGCGCGCTTTCCCGCCACGAGCGTCTGCCACTGCGCGGTGCGCGCCTGGAGGTCGGGGCGGATCTCCTGCGGCGGTACCTCGAAGCCCCGCAGCAGCGCGGCCAGCGCCTCCTCGGTGGTCAACGGCGACTGGGCGACGGAGTGTCCGCGAAGGTCCACGAAGACCGAGCCGTCGGGGAAGCTGTCGCCGAGCCGGTGGGCCGCGTGCAGGGCGAGGGTGCTCTTGCCGACGCCCGCCATGCCGGATATGGCCTCGATGGCGATGACCCAGCCCGAGCCGCCCGACCGGTGCCCGGCCCGTAAGAGACGGCTGATCTCCTGTTCCCGGCCGACCAACTCCTGCCTGCGGCTGGGCAGATGGCGCGGCGCGGCCCGTACCGGCGGTGCGGTCACCTCGACGGGCTCGGCCGTCGGCGGCGCCGAGGGCCGCGGCGCGGGCGGGCGCAGGCCGGGGATGAGGTCGGGGAGCGCGGTCCGGCGGAGGATCTGTCCGTGCACCCGTGCCAGGGGCTCGCCCGGCTCGCTGCCGAGCTGGGCGCGGAAGAGGGTGCGGGCCCGCTGGTAGACGGCCAGCGACTCGGCATGCCGCCCGACCGCGTAGAGGGCGACCATCAACTGCCGTGCCAGGGTCTCGTCCAGTGGATGACGGCCCGTCAGCTCCGATGCCTCGGAGACGACATCGGCGAAGTGCCCGAGCCGTAAGCGCAGCGCCAGCCGGGTGTGCACCGTGGCGAGCCGCCGCTCGGCCATCATGTCCCGCGCCGACTGCGGCCAGATTCCCGGCAGTCCCGCCAGCGCCTCACCGATCCACAGCCCCTCGGCCGCGTCCAGGCCGTCCAGCGCCCGTGTGTCCTCCCCCGCTCGCGCGGCGACCGCCGCCTCCCGCGACAGCCGCACGAACCGGTGCCAGTCGACGCTCTCCGACTCCGCTTCCAGCGTGTACGTGTGCGCCCGCAGGGTGATCACCGCGGGCGGCTTGGAGCGCTGGGCCGTCGCCGCGCCGACCGTGCGCAGGGCGTGCCGCAGCCGCGAGATGTACGTGTGGAGGTTGGCGCGGGCCGTCTTGGGCGGTTCGTCGTCCCACAGCCGCCCGACGAGGACGTCCTGACTGACCGGGCGGCCGACGTCGAGAGCGAGCGACGCGAGCAGACAGCGTTCTCTGTCCGAACCGAGCCGTACGACCGAGCCTCGCGCCGATAACTCGACCGCGCCAAGAAGATGAACCTCCATCGTTGCCCCTCCGGCCGATGGGCACGCTCTGAAGAGTGAGCATGACACGACGGTGCGTCACGGGGCCATACCACCTCCGCGCTCACGCACGCGGGAAATCCCCGAAGGTTCGCTCGCGCGACGGTGCCTTCTGCTAAGCGCGGCCGGGCCGCGACGGGTTCACGCATCGCGTGCAGTTTTGCATATGCCTGAAGCAGGTGCCAGTGACATATGTCCAAGATCAGCGCATTGGCCCTAGCTTGCGCGGTTGATGATCGTTCGGGCAGTCTCTCCCGCTGTACCTCAGCACCCTCATTTCTTCAACAGAACGAGGAACAAAGAGACATGAAGCAGTCACTTGCCGCCAAGGTCGTCGGCGTTGTGTGCGGTGTGGTCGCCTTCGCGGCCTTCGCCTCCATTTGCATCCCGTCCGTCATAGGCGGTTCGTCGGCCATGTTCTGACGGTCGACGCGCCCTCACGGCGCACACAGCGCGGCCCGCCCCGGCAGGTGCAGGGGCGGGCCGCGGCGCGTTGCGAGGGGGACGGGGGCTACGGCGGGCTCTGGAGGGTGAAGGGGGCGCCTTCGGGGTCGGTGAGGGTGGCGGTGCGGCCGTGGGGGGACGGGTGGGCGGGGTGGATGACGTGGCCGCCGAGGGCCGTGACGCGGGCGGCGGCGTCATCGACGTCCGCCACGGCGAAGTGGGTCGTCCAGTGGGCCCCTCGGTCGCGCGGGACGCGGGAGCCGACGCCGTGGATCGCGGCGACGGGGTGGCCGCCGACGCGGAGCAGGATGTCGTCGGAGTCGGAAGCGGCGTCTTCGGCCTCGAGACCGAAGACGGCCTCGTAGAACTTGCCGACGAGCGAGGCGTCCCGCGTCACCAACTCGCTCCAGGCGAGGGTGCCGGGCTCGCCGGTGGCCTCGGCGCCGCCGAGGAGTCCGCCCTGCCAGACGCCGAAGACGGCGCCCGAGGGGTCGACGGCGAGGGCGAGCCGTCCTTCGTCGTTGACCTGGAGGGGGCCGATGCCGACGGTGCCCCCGCATTCGCGGACCAGTTCCGCGGTCTCGTCCACGTCGTCGGAGGCGAGCATCGTGGTCCAGGCGACCGGCCGGTGCGGCTCCAGCGCCCCCTCGCCGATACCCGCGATGCGGCGGCCGTCCAGCTCGGCGAGGGCGTACGTGCCCAGTTGGGGCGGTCCCGGTACGAACTCCCAGCCGAACAGCGCGCCGTAGAAACTGCGCGCAAGGTCGGCCCGGTGCGCCATGAGGCTGACCCAGCAAGGGGTGCCAGGTGGGCGACGGTTCGGTACCTCGGTCATGGCTACGGTCTCCTGGCGGGCAGCCGGCACGGCGTGCCCCGCCGGTCGGGAATGGTGTGGCACAGCCGATCGTCGCACCACCCGGAGCGGCGCGCGCCGTGACCGCGCCGCATTCATCCCCCTGGTGCCGCGCGGCAACCGAAATGTCATGTCGCTTCCGTTTCGCGGCCGTTGCCGTACGGTGTCCCGCCGTACGGCGGCTACGACCGGTCGACCACAATGTGCGTATGGAACCCCTCATCTCCGTGACCGAACTCGCTTCCGCCGCAGAGCGGGACGGCGTCACCGTCCTCGATGTGCGCTGGCAGCTCGGCGGCCCTCCCGGCCACCCCGCCTACCTCGAAGGCCACGTACCCGGCGCAAGGTACGTCGACCTGGACGCCGAACTGGCCGGGCCCGCCGGGGCCCGCGGACGGCACCCGCTGCCCGACCCCGAGGAATTCGGCGCCGCCATGCGCCGGGCCGGGGTGAGCGGCGACCGGGACGTCGTCGTGTACGACAACTGGCAGGGCTGGGGCGCGGCCCGCGCCTGGTGGCTGCTGCGCTGGGCCGGGCACACCCGCGTACGCGTCCTCGACGGCGGCCTCGCGGCCTGGACCGCGGCCGGACACCCGCTGAGCCGGGACGAACCCGCGGGGGGCGCGGGGGACTTCGTGCCCGCGACCGGCGCCCTGCCGCTGCTCGACGCGGCCGGGGCGGCCGACCTCGCCCGCCGCGGGGTGCTCCTCGACGCCCGCGCGCCCGAGCGCTACCGCGGCGACTCGGAGCCGATCGACCGCGTCGGCGGCCACATCCCCGGCGCCGTCAACGCACCCACCACGCAGAACACCGGCGCCGACGGCCGGTTCCTGCCCGCCGCCGAACTCACCGACCGCTTCACCGGGTTGGGCGCAGGGCCGGACACCGAAGTGGGCGTCTACTGCGGCTCGGGGGTCTCCGGCGCCCACGAAGTCCTCGCCCTCGCCGCGGCCGGGATCCCGGCCGCGCTCTACGTCGGCTCCTGGAGCGAATGGTCCGCCGACCCGGCCAACCCGGTCGCCACCGGCCCCCAGCCGGGCTGACCCCAGCGACACCCCCTACCAGGCCCGGGCAGGGCCCCGTACCGGCCGCACGCGACCCGGTAACGCGCGAGCCGCCGCACAACGCGTCAGGGGCAGCCACCAAGGTGGCTGCCCCTGACGGCCGTCGGCTCCCGGTCTGTCCAAGCCGCGCGCCACCCGCGCTACTCCTGCTTCTTGCGCCTGCTCCCGAACACGATCTCGTCCCAACTCGGCACCGTGGCCCGGCGTCCGGGGCGGACCCCGTCGGCCTCGGCCTGGCGGTCGGTGGTACCGACCAGACGGTCGCGGTGACCGGCGACGGCGCGCGGCATCAGGACGTCGGCGTAGGCGGACCCGGCGCTGGCGGCCGGAGCCGCCTCTTCCTCGGTCTCCTCCTCCGGCTCCACGGCGGGCACGACGTCCGGAGGACCCGGCGGGCCCGGCGGAGGCGCGGGCACGACCATGTCGCCGCGGAAGTTGGGCACCGCTTCGAGCAGGCTGGTCAGCGAGTCGCGCTCCTCCGGCTCCGGCCGGTCCTCGGCACGGGCCTCGCGGTCGGCGCGGTCCGGCCGGTCGGGCCGTTCCAACTGCCGGTCGAGGGCGCGGTCGAGAGGCCGGTCGCGCGGCAGGCGGGCGATCCTGGGCACGAAGGGGAAGCTCGGTTCCTTCGTGCTCTCCTGCTGCGCGGCGTTCTCACCGATCAGCGCCCTGGCCTCGTCGTCGACGGCCGCGACCAGGCGGCGCGGCGGGTCGTAGGTCCAGCTCGCGGAGTGCGGTTCACCGGCCACCCGGTAGACCAGGAGGACTTCCCACGTGCCGTCGTCGCGGCGCCAGGAGTCCCACAGGACGGTGTCCTTCTCCGCGCCGCGCAGCAACAGCCGCTCGGCGACGGCCTCGCCGAGCTGGGGCCCGGTGCTCTCGCCCTGGCGGCGTACGGGCGTCTTCCTGGCCCGCTCGGCCATGAAGGCGCGCTCGGCCAGGACGGGACCCTCGAAGCGCCGTACGCGCTCGACCGGGATGCCGGCCATCGACGCGACCTCTTCCGCCGACGCACCCGCACGTATACGTGCCTGGATGTCGCGGGGCCGCAGATGGCTCTCGACCTCGATCTCGATCTGTCCGAGACGGGCCCGGTCGTTGCGGACGGCGGCGCGCAGCCGTTCGTCGATGGGGAGTGTGTATTCCGTGCTGTCGGCAGCCTTGAGCACCAGTCGTGTGCCGTCATTGCTGACGGCCACAACCCGCAGTTCGGGCACGGTTACCTCCCGGGTGGTGCCTGCCGACGTCACGTGCGTCGCTGCTCCCGTTGGACGAGTGTGGCCTGCCCGGGTGCAGCGTGCCACAACCTTGCAGAGTTACCCGGCGTGTCGGGGTGACACGGTGACACGCCGTTATGGGACGGTGGTCGATTGGCCACTCAGCGTGACCGATCGCGGCACCCCGGGACGAGTGCCGTCGGGCTCCCCTCCCGCCGTTCCGGACCAGCTACCGACCACCCGGACGGGCAACCGGGAGCCAGGATTCGCCACGGTACTCCATTTGGGCCAGCGGGGTGGGCTGCCGCGCCGTCGAATCTGGGCCAGGAGCGCGGGAGTTGAGTGGCACGGCTCACACGAAAGGGTTGCGCGCCGAGTGCAAATGCGGACTTTCCCGTATGAAGCGACTACGAGCCCAGCACCCGCCGGAGGTAGTCGTTCGTGAACCGCCGGTCCGGGTCCAACCGGTCCCGCAGCGCCGTGAATTCGCCGAAGCGCGGATAGGCCGAGGCGAGGTATTCCGCGTCGCGGGTGTGCATCTTGCCCCAGTGCGGACGCCCGCCGCGCGCGGTCATGATCCTCTCGACCGCGGTGAAGTACTCCTGGTAGCGGCTGCCCCGGTACATGTGCACCGCGATGTACGCGCTGTCCCGGCCGGACGCCGTCGACAGCGCGATGTCGTCCGCGGGCGCGACCCGTACCTCCACCGGGAAACTGATCCGCAAATCGGACCGCTCGACCATCGCCTTCAGCTCGCGGATCGCGTCGACCGCCGCCTCGCGCGGCACCGCGTACTCCATCTCCACGAAGCGCACCCGGCGCGGGCTGGTGAAGACCTTGTACGGGATGTCGGTGTACGAACGGGCCGACAGGGCGCGGCTGGAGAGCTTGGCAATGCCGGGGATGACGGCGGGCGCGGCCCTGCCGACCACGCAGGCGGCCTGGAAGACGCCGTTGGACAGCAGCTCGTCGTCGATCCAGCCGCGTACGGCGGGGACGGGCGCGGCCGGGCCCTGGCTGCGGTTGTTCCGCTTGGTGTTGCAACTGTCGGTGTGCGGGAACCAGTAGAACTCGAAGTGCTCGTTCTCCGTGGCGTGCTGCTCGAACTCCGCCATCACCCGGTCGAACGCCATCGGCTCCTCGCGCGCGGTCAGCAGGAAGACCGGCTCGACGGCGAAGGTGACGGCGCTGACCACGCCGAGCGCGCCGAGCCCGATCCGGGCGGCGGCGAAGACGTCGGGGTTCTCCTCGGCCGAGCAGGTCAGCACCGAGCCGTCGGCGGTGACCAGTTCGAGCGCGGTGATCTGGGCGGCGATCGAACCGGAGTCACGGCCGGTGCCGTGCGTGCCGGTGCTGGTGGCGCCCGCCACCGTCTGCTCCATGATGTCGCCCATGTTCGTGAGCGACAGGCCCTCGGCGGCCAGCGCCGCGTTCAACTGCTTGAGCTGGACGCCCGACTCGACGGTGACGGTGCCCGCCGCGCGGTCGATGGCGCGGATCGCGGTCAGCCCCTCGGGGCGGATCAGCACCCCGTCGGTGGCCGCCGCGGCGGTGAAGGAGTGCCCGGAGCCGACCGCCTTCACCGGCAGGCCGTCCTCGGCAGCCCGCCGCAGCACGGCCGCCAGTTCGCCCACGGAGGCGGGCGCCACGGCCCGCGCCGGCCGGGCGGAGACGTTCCCCGCCCAGTTACGCCACGCCTTCTGTTCGGCCCTGCTTGTCGTGCGTGCCGTACTGCCCGTCGTGCTCATCGCGCGGCCCCTCCCGCTCCGGCGCCGGCTTGAGCCGGCGATACCCGAGAAACGCCACCGCCACGGCGAGGACCGCCGAGGCGGCGGGCACCGCGAAAGCCGCCGACGCCCCGTGCGAGTCGATCACCCGACCCGCCACCGAGGCCCCTGCGGCGACCCCGACCGCCATCCCCGTGGAGGTCCACGTGATGCCCTCGGTCAGTTTCGTCCGCGGTACCAACCCTTCGATCAGGCCCATCGCGGTCACCATCGTCGGAGCGATGGTCAGGCCCGAGAAGAACAGCGCCACGGCCAGAAACGGCAAGTTTCCGACCAGTAGTGGCGGGATCATACTCACAGTCATCAACGCGATGCCCAGCAGGAACCTCCCGGTGGGCGTCCCGCGCGGGGTCATCAGCCCGAAGACCAGCCCGGCCAGACACGATCCCAGGGCGTACGTCGCCAGCACCAGACTGGCCAGCGCCTTGTGCCCGCGCTCGTCAGCGAAGGCCACGGTGGCCACGTCGACCGCGCCGAACAGCGCCCCGGTGCCGACGAAGACGCCGGTGACCACCAGCAGCCCCGGCTCGCGCAGCACCGACCGGTCCGAGAGGCGGTCGCGCGGATGCGGCGGCGGCTCGGTGGCGTGCTGCGCGGTCAGCAGCAGTACGCCGGTGCCCAGGAAGACCGCGGCCAGCAGCGGGCCCGCCTCCGCGAACCAGGCCGTGCACAGCCCGATCGACAGGATCGGCCCGAGGATGAAGACGATCTCGTCCACCACCGACTCGAAGGAGTAGGCGGTGTGCAGGAGTTCGGGAGAGCCGCGGTGGATCCGCGACCAGCGGGCGCGCACCATGGCGCCCATGCTCGGCGTGCAGCCCGCGCCGACCGCGCACACGAAGTACACCCAGTCCGGCGAACCGGCCCGCACCGCGATCAGCAGGGCCGCCACCGACAGCACCGTCACGGCGCTCGCGGGACGCAGCACCCGCCGCTGTCCGTACCGGTCGACCAGCCGGGAGATCTGCGGTCCGATCGCCGCCCCCGACAGGGCCAGCGCGGCGGCGAGCGCGCCCGCGAGCCCGTACCTCCCGGTGACCTGGGAGATCATCGTCACGATGCCGATGCCCAGCATGGACAGTGGCATCCGCCCGATCAGCCCGGCGGCGGAGAACGCCTTGGTGCCGGGAGCGGTGAAGATCGCGCGATAGGGGCTGGACAAGGGCGCTCCCGGCGGCGTCGCCGAATTCTCGGTAAGGAACGTAGCTGGCGCGTACAGCTTACGAGTCCGCGCAACCGAATTGTGCCGCGCGGCGCCCCGGATTCCACCGCGCGGATTCCACCGCGCGGAGGGCGCCCGCGGCGGCCACCGCGAGCCACCGCGTGACCGGGCGCACCCGTCAGGGGAGGCGGAGCGCGGCGAGATCGTCGCGGGGTGGCAGGATCGATGACATGTCCGATCAGCCGCCTCAGCGCGACCCCCACGACGCCGGGCCGTACGACGCCCTGCTGCTGCTCTCCTTCGGCGGCCCCGAGGGACCCGACGACGTCGTGCCCTTCCTGGAGAACGTCACCCACGGCCGGGGCATCCCCAAAGAGCGGCTGAAGGAGGTCGGGCGGCACTACTTCCTCTTCGACGGCGTCAGCCCGATCAACGCGCAGAACCGCGAACTGCTCGACGTGCTCCGCAAGGACTTCGCCGGGCACGGCCTCGACCTGCCGGTCTACTGGGGCAACCGTAACTGGGCGCCGTATCTGACCGACGCCCTGCGGGAGATCGCGCGGGCGGGCCACCGCCGGGTCCTGGTGCTGGCCACCAGCGCCTACGCCTCGTACTCCGGCTGCCGGCAGTACCGCGAGAATCTGGCCGCCTCGCTGGCCGTGCTGGCCCGGGAGGGCCTCCCGGTGCCGCGGGTGGACAAGTTGCGGCACTACTTCAACCACCCCGGCTTCGTCGAGCCGATGACCGAGGCGACGCTGGCCGCGCTGGACGCGCTGCCCGCGGACGTACGCGACGGCGCCCGGCTCGCCTTCACCACGCACTCGATCCCCACCTCGGCCGCCGACACCTCGGGACCCGTCGAGGGCCACGGCGACGGCGGCGCGTACGTCGCGCAGCACCTGGACACCGCCCGGGTGATCGCCGACGCGGTACGCGCCGCGACCGGCGTCGACCGGCCGTGGCAGCTCGTCTACCAGTCGCGCAGCGGCTCCCCGCAGATCCCGTGGCTGGAGCCGGACATCTGCGACCACCTCGAGCAGGCGCACGCGCAGGGCGCGCCCGCGGTCGTCATGGTGCCGATCGGCTTCGTCTCCGACCACATGGAGGTGAAGTACGACCTGGACACCGAGGCCGTCGCGAAGGCCGCGGAGCTGGGGCTGCCGGTCAGCCGCGCCGCGACCGTCGGCGCCGACCCGCGCTTCGCCGTCGCGGTGCGCGACCTGGTGCTGGAGCGGGCCGCGACCGAGCGGGGAGCGGCCCCGGCGCGCTGCGCGCTGGGCGCGCTCGGCCCCAGCCACGACATCTGTCCCGCGGGCTGCTGCCCGGCCAGGACCCCGCTGCCCGCCGCCGCCGGAACCGACTGACCGGTACCGACCGGAGCCGGGCGGCGGGACACGACCGGCAGGTACCGACCCCGCCCGGAGACCGGCTGTGACCGGAACCGACTAAGGAGCCCCCCGTTGAGCCCCACCCCCGACGCGTCGTCGACCGAGCCCGCCGCGCTGCTGGAGATCGCCCTGGAAGCCGCGCGCAGGGCCGGTGAGCTGCTGCGCGACGGCCGCCCCGCCGATCTGGGCGTGGCCGCCACCAAGTCCAGCCCGATCGACGTCGTCACCGAGATGGACATCGCGGCCGAGAAGCTGATCACGTCCTACATCAGCGGTCTGCGCCCCGACGACGGCGTCCTCGGCGAGGAGGGCGCGAGCAGCGAGGGCACCAGCGGGGTGCGCTGGGTGATCGACCCGCTCGACGGCACGGTGAACTACCTCTACGGTTTGCCGTCCTGGGCGGTGAGCATCGCCGCGGAGGTGGACGGCGAGGCGGTGGCCGGTGTGGTGGCCGCCCCGATGCGCGGCGAGACGTACCAGGCGGTACGCGGCGGCGGCGCGTTCGTCAACGGCGAGCGGGCCCGCTGCCGTCCGGCCCCGGCCTTCTCGCACGCGCTGGTCGGCACCGGCTTCGGCTACCTGTCCGAGCGCCGGGCGGCGCAGGCGACGGTGGTGAGCGCCCTGCTGCCGCGGGTCCGGGACATCCGGCGCGGCGGCTCGGCCGCGATCGACCTCGCGGACGTGGGCTGCGGGCGACTGGACGCGTACTTCGAGCGCGGCCTGAACCCCTGGGACTTCGCGGCCGGGGCGCTCTTCGCCCGCGAGGCGGGCGCGCTGACCGGTGGACGGCCGGGAGAGGCCGCCTCGGGCGAGCTGACGGTCGCGGCCCCCGGCGGCCTCTTCGAACCGCTCCAGGAGCTGCTGGACGGCTTGGGCGCCTGGCACGACTAGAGCGTCGGCACGGCGGCGGGGGCGGCGGGGCCGGCGGGCCGGCGCGGGCGGCGGGGCCGGCGGGGGCGGCGGGGGCGGCGGGCCGAACCGTGGCGCTCGCCGCGTTCGTAGGACCCCGCGGGGCTCGCAGCGCTCCCAGCGCGTGTCACGCCGACCGTCCGACGAGCGGCTGATATTCGCGCGTAGACATGCGAACGCCCCGGCACCTGTGAGGTGTCCGGGGCGTGCGGCTCGGGGTCAGCCGGTGTGGATCAGGCGACCTTCGGCCGTACGTCCACGCCGTTCTCCGACGCGAGTCGGCGGAGGTCTTCCAGTTCCGCCTGCTCGACGTCGGCGAGGAAGTCGTCGCCTGTCTCCCGGGCCCGGCGCAAATCGGTCTCCGTGCTGTGTATGCGCTGGAGGATTCCGGTGGTGAACGCGTCCATTAGGCGCCCCCTCGTCGTCGTCGTTGACACGGGGTGTGTCAAGCCAGGTACCACGCGAGGGAAACGCGTGGCGAGGCGTGGTGGGTGGGTGTGCAGTCGTCTTGCCCACCCGCTTCGGAGCGGAAACCTCCGTCGGCCGGAGGAATATTCCGTCGTCGGTCCCTTACCGCCGATTTACGGTCCTCAGGTGCAGGATGGTGGAGCATTCGCACAGCTCATGCCGTTCCTGCCGCGGCTCCGCGCCGCCGCAGGACCGCTCATGTCCCCCCGCTCTGGAAGGAACAGCGCCTTGCGCGTACTGGTCGTCGAGGACGAGCAACTGCTCGCCGATGCGGTTGCCACCGGGCTGCGCCGCGAGGCGATGGCCGTCGACGTGGTCTACGACGGCGGCGCCGCCCTGGAGCGGATCGGGGTCAACGACTACGACGTGGTCGTCCTCGACCGCGACCTCCCGGTCGTCCACGGCGACCAGGTGTGCCGCGAGATCGTCGATCTCGGCCTGCCCACCCGGGTGCTGATGCTCACCGCCGCCGGTGACGTCAGCGACCGGGTGGAGGGTCTTGAACTGGGCGCGGACGACTATCTGCCCAAGCCCTTCGCCTTCACCGAGCTGACCGCGCGGGTCCGCGCGCTGGGCCGTCGTACGACCGCGGCCCTGCCGCCGGTCCTGGAGCGCTCCGGCATCAGGCTCGACCCCAACCGCCGCGAGGTCTTCAGGGACGGCGCGGAGGTGCATCTGGCGCCCAAGGAGTTCGCGGTCCTCGAAGTGCTGATGCGCAGCGAGGGCTCGGTGGTCTCCGCCGAGCAGTTGCTGGAGAAGGCGTGGGACGAGAACACCGACCCGTTCACCAATGTGGTGCGGGTGACCGTCATGACACTGCGCCGCAAGCTCGGTGAGCCTCCGGTGATCGTGACGGTCCCCGGTTCCGGTTACCGGATCTGATCCGCGTGGCGTCCCCCTCCGCCGGCTCCCCCGCGCCCGCACCGCCCTCGGCCCCGCCGACCCCGCCCAGGCCCCCCTGGGACCCGCTGCCGGGCGAGAGCCCGCTGCCCTGGCTGCGCCCGACCATCCGGATACGGCTGACCGTGCTGTACGGCGGCATGTTCCTGATCGCCGGTGTGCTGCTGCTGTGGATCATCTATCTGCTGGCGGCCCAGGCCCTGCACCAGGGCAGCGAGCCGCTGTTCACCGTCAACAGCGGCCGGGTCAACATCGTCAGCAACACCTGCCCGAGCCTGATCAACGAGACGGATTCGGGGCGCTTCAACTCCGCCCTGGCGCAGTGCATGGCCGTCCAGCGCGAGGCGGCGCTCAATGTGCTGCTCAAGCGCTCGCTGCTGGCGCTGATCGGCCTGGCCGTGGTCGCGCTGGTCTTCGGCTACGTGATGGCCGGGCGGGTGCTCGCGCCGCTCGGGCGGATCACCAGGACCGCGCGGGTCGTGGTCGGCTCCGACCTCAAGCGCCGGATCGAGCTGGACGGCCCGGACGACGAGCTGAAGGAGCTGGCCGACACCTTCGACGAGATGCTCGACCGGCTGGAGAGATCCTTCGACGCCCAGCGCCGCTTCGTGGCCAACGCCTCGCACGAGCTGCGCACACCGCTGGCGATCAACCGGACGCTGCTGGAGGTCCAGCTCTCCGATCCGGACGCCTCGGCCGACCTGTTGCAGCTCGGCAAGACCCTGCTGTCCACCAACGAGCGCAGTGAGCAGCTGGTCGAGGGCCTGCTGCTGCTCGCCCGCAGTGACAACGAGATCGTGGACCGCAAGCCGGTGGACCTGGCGGAGGCCGCCTCCCGGGCGCTCGACCAGACCCGCGCCGAGGCACAGGGCAAGGGCGTGGAGCTGCGCTCCCGGCTCGACGGCGCGGTCGTCCAGGGAAACGGCGTGCTGCTGGAAAGGATCGCCCTGAACCTGGTACAGAACGCGGTGCGGTACAACGTGGCGGAGAACGGCTGGGTCGACGTCTCCACGGCCGTGGAGGGCGGCCAGGGGCTGCTCGTGGTCGCGAACACCGGACCGGTCGTTCCGGCGTACGAGATCGACAACCTTTTCGAGCCGTTCCGGCGTCTGCGTACCGAGCGGACGGGAAGTGACAAGGGGGTGGGACTGGGACTGTCCATCGCGCGGTCGGTGGCACGGGCGCACGGAGGCGTCATCGTGGCCGAGCCGCGCGAGGGAGGCGGCCTGGTCATGCGGGTCGCGATCCCGTTGTGAACCGCGTCACGCCCAGGACGGCCACCGGCGACGACAGCACCGACGAGTGTTCGCTATGCGAGAAATTTCGCGGTCTGTTCCCCGCCGGGAACCGTTGTGATCGACAGCACATGCTATTGGAGGGACACCTACACACAGTGATCAAGACATTGGGGAAAAAGACCGGAAAATCCATGTTTCCCCAGGTCATGATCACGGGAAGTACACGTGATGGCGCCCGCGACATACGACTTTCAGACTGTCGCGAGTGACGATCGGCCACCCGTGCGATCACCCCTTCGGGGGCGACCTTGGGTGTCGATTGAGTAACAGGCCTTGATGTGAGGCAAAATCTCCGCCTCGGGTCGGGCACAAGTCCGGCCTCCCGCGCGTTACGTGCGCTGGAGACACCGCAGACACCCACAGGGGGAGAGCGAAAAATGGCTACGGATTACGACACCCCACGCAAGACCGACGATGACGTCAACGAGGACAGCATCGAGGAACTGAAGGCCCGGCGGAACGAGAAGTCCACCTCCGCGGTGGACGTCGACGAGTTCGACCAGGCGGAGTCCCTGGAGCTGCCGGGCGCCGACCTCTCCAATGAGGAACTGTCGGTTCGCGTACTGCCCAGGCAGGCCGACGAGTTCACCTGCATGAGCTGCTTCCTGGTCCACCACAGGAGCCAGCTCGCGGCGGAGAAGAACGGCAACCCGATCTGCCGCGACTGCGCGGCCTGATCCGCGGGCGCGGTGACGGGCTCACGGCGGGACGGCCGGGCGGACGACGCCGGCCGGGCGCAGGACCAGGACCAGGACCAGGACCGGGTACAAGGCCCGGTGGAGGGTCCGACGGAAGGCCGGGTGGAAGGCCGAGAAGGCGACGAGCGGGGCCGCAGGGCCTCGCTCGCGGCCACGACCGCGCGCGGGGCGCGCGGAATACGCAGCGGGGCGCGCTACGGCGGCAGGAAGGCGATGGCGGGCATGGGCTCGGTCGCCGAGCGGCTGATCGAGGTCGCCCCGCGCATCCCGGTGCGCGACCTGGCGACGCTGCGGGGGCAGTTTCCCGGTCTCGGCCCCGAGGACATCGCGGACCGGCTGATCGCCACCGCGGTGAAGGGCACCATGACCGTCGGCGCCGGTGTGGGCGCCGCCGCGATGCTGCCCACCCCGCCGGCGATGCCGGCCGAACTGACCGCCGAGACGCTCGGCGTCGCCGCGGTCGAGTTCAAACTCATCGCGGAACTGCACGAGGTCTACGGACTGCGTGTCCCGGGCAACTCCCGGGAGCGCGCGACCGCGTATCTGTGGTCCTGGACCGAACAGCGCGGTATCGATGTGCTGAAACTCTCCACCGTCAACGTGGCCCTGGGCAGCAGCATGAAGAAGGAGATGCGCCAGCGGCTGCTGCGCCGCACGCTGCGCAATATGCCGACGCTGACGCCGTTCATGATCGGCGCGGCCGTCGGCGCGGTGATGAACCGCCGCGACACCCGCAAGCTCGCCCAGCGGATCCGCCACGACCTGCGCGCCGCGCAGCTCCCGTGGCCCGAGCTGCCCGCCGTCGGCGCACCGGCCGACGCGGCCCTGACCGGCACGCTGTGGCAGCCGCCCGCCATCGAGCCCTGACCGGCCGCGGGCGCCCCCGCGGGGGCCGCCCGGCACCGTGCGGCCCGGCCGGTCCTACTGGGTCGCCTTCACGGCTTTCAGCGCCTCCGCGAGCCGCTTCGGCGAACGCGTCGACAGATAGACGTACGGCGTCGGGTCGTCCGGATCGGTCACGTCGACCTTCAGCGCCGTCGGCACGTACGAGCGCAGCAGCATGTACGCCCGCGGGTCGGCCTTGTGGGAGCGCCAGGCCACCGTCTCCGCCGCGTCGAGCACGGTCGCCTCGCCCAGTGCCGCCAGCGGGATCCGGGCCTTGCCCGCCACCAGCGAACCCGCCACCACGCGGATCCGCGCGGACCCGTACGAGCTGACCGCCATCATGGCGACGGCCGCGCCGGCCGCGAGCCCGGCCAGCATCGGCAGCGGGCCGAACGGGAAGAGGATCAGCGCCATCGCCACACCCACCCCGGCGGCCAGGAACCACCAGGAGCGCGGCACGGTGAGACGTTCGTCGTAAGGCTGCATGGCACCAGACTGCCATGCGGTCCTGTGCTATCTGCCGCGAAGGCGCGCCAGCGCACGGGTGACCCTGGGCGGTGCCTGCCGCAGCCCGGTGGCGAGCTGCTTCGCCCAGTCGGAGGCCGCCGTCGGCGCCACCGCGTCCAGCACCGCGGTCGAGCGGGCGCCGCCGCCCACCAGATAGCGCGGCAGCGGGTGCCGGGCGGTCAGCGCCTTGCGCACCGCGAGCGCCACCGGGCGCGGCCCCGGCAGGTCGCGGCTGCCGCGCAGCACGTCCCCGGCCGCCGCGTACTGCTCCTGGTACGCCGACGCCCGCTCGTCGGGCAGCAGCCCGGCGCCGGTCTCCCAGATCCCGGTGCCGTAGGAGCCCGGCTCGATCAGCGAGACCTGCACGCCGAACGGCGCGGTCTCCATCCGCAGCGCGTCCGTCACCGACTCCAGGCCGCGCTTGCTCGCGCAGTACCAGCCGAGCATCGGCAGCGACACCCGCCCGGCGATCGACGACACGTTGACGATCCGGCCCGCCCGCCGGTCCCGCATCGCGGGCAGCACCAGGCGGGCGATCCGCGCGGGCGCCACCAGATTGGTCTCCAGCTGGCGCCGTACCTGCTCGTCGTCCACGTCCTCCACCGCGCCCGGCTGCGCGAACCCCGCGTTGTTGACCACCGCCCACGGCCCGCCGTCGGTCATCGTGGCGATCTCGGTGAACGCCCGGACGCAGGACGTCGCGTCGGCCACGTCGAGCACCGCGGTGCGCACCGCCGCGCCCGTACGGTCGACCGCCGCGCGCAGGGCCCGCGCGTCCCGGTCGTTGCGGACCGTGCCGATCACGTCGAAGCCGCAGTGCGCCAGCTCCAGCGTGATGGCACGGCCGATGCCGCGTCCGGCTCCGGTGACGACGACGGACTGGCCTACTCCTGGGGACATGCGCGCGCTCCGGTGCTACCAGATGACAACGGGGGGACTGCGGGGGCGGTACGAGGGTGGTACAGGGGGCGGTTTCCGCCGGCCGCCGGGCGGCTCCCCCGGGACCAACGGACACCGGCAGGGAAAGGATCCCGCGGAAGGGTAGGGTCTCGGGCGTGAGTGGAGCGAACACACCCAGAAGCGCCGGACGGTCGTCGTTGACGCCGCCGCCCGACGCCACCGCGCCCACGCGGCACCCGGACGCCCCGGCGCCGGGCGAGCTGCTCGGGGCGCACTACGACCAGTGCTTCGGCTGCGGCGAGGGTCTGCCGCACGGGCTGCACCTGGCGGCGCGGGCGGGCGAGGGCGTCAGCGTCACCGCCGAGTTCACCGTCAAGCCCGCCCACCAGGGCGCGCCGGGCCTCGCCCACGGCGGGGTCCTGGCCACCGCGCTGGACGAGACGCTGGGCTCGGTCAACTGGATGCTGCGCGCCATCGCCGTCACCGGTCGGCTGGAGTCGGACTTCCTGCTGCCGGTCCCGGTCGGCGCCACGCTGTATCTGTCGGCGCGCTGCACCGCGGTCGCCGGACGCAAGATCTACAGCTCGGCCGAGGGCCGGATCGGCGGCCACGACGGGCCGGTCGCGGTCCGCGCGGAGGCGCTGTTCGTCGAGGTCAAGCTCGACCACTTCACGCAGAACGGCCGCGCGGAGGAGATCCGCGCGGCGATGTCGGACCCCGACCAGGTGAAGGTCGCCCGCGCCTTCGAGGTGAACCCATGAGCCGTGAGCCGCTGCGCCTCGTCAGCGAGGTGAACCCGTGAGCACAGAGCGACAGCCGGTGGACGTACTGCTGCACCGGCTCGACGAGTCCGTGCCCGTACCGTCCTACGGGCATCCCGGTGACGCGGGCGCGGACCTGACGACCACGCTGGCGGCGGACCTCGCGCCCGGTGAGCGCGCGGTCCTGCCCACCGGGGTGTCGATCGCCCTGCCCGACGGGTACGCGGCCTTCGTGCATCCCCGCTCGGGGCTGGCAGCGCGCTGCGGTGTGGCCCTGGTGGATGCCCCGGGAACGGTGGATGCCGGGTACCGTGGAGAGATCAAGGTGATCGTCGTCAACCTCGATCCGCGCGAGACCGTGCGGTTCGAAAAAGGTGACCGGATCGCCCAACTGGTCGTCCAGCAGGTCGAGCGGGTCCGTTTCCATGAGGTGGCGGAGCTGCCCGGCTCTGCCAGGGCCGCGGGGGGCTTCGGCTCCACGGGGGGTCATGCCGCGGTGGAGACGCCGTCGGCCGACACGTCCAGAGTCGGATTCGCATCGGTCGTTGCAGACCGGGAAGGACAGTGACCGTGTTCCGTCGTCGCAAGGAGCGCGAAGACGACCTCGACGAGCTCGACGAGGCCGCAGGCCCTGACGAGCAGGTCGAGGACGCCGAGGAGTCGGACGACTCCGGTGAGTCCCTCCGGTACAACCTTCCGCCCGCCCCGAGGCCCGACGGCCCGTGGGACCTGAGCGAGGTCAGTGAGCCCGGCGAGGGCCGCGTCGACCTCGGCGGACTGTTCGTGCCCGGAGTCGAGGGCATGGAGCTGCGGGTCGAGGTCGCGGGCGAGTCCATCGTCGCCGCGACCGTGGTGCTGCGGGACAGCGCCGTGCAGCTCCAGGCGTTCGCCGCCCCCAAGTCCGAGGGCATCTGGGGCGAGGTCCGCGAGGAGATCGCCGCCGGTATCACCCAGCAGGGCGGCATCGTCGACGAGCTGGAGGGCCCGCTCGGCTGGGAGCTGCGGGCCCAGGTGCCCGTCCAGCTCCCCGACGGCACCAATGGCGTGCAGCTCGTGCGGTTCATCGGCTGCGACGGCCCGCGCTGGTTCCTGCGCGGGGTGATCTCCGGCCAGGGCGCGGTGCAGCCCGCCGCCGCCGGTGTGCTGGAGTCCGTCTTCCGCGACACCGTGGTGCTGCGCGGCGACACCCCGATGGCGCCGCGCGACCCGATCGTGCTGAAGCTGCCGAACGACGCGCAGATGGTGCCGGACGGCGCCGCGCCGACCGAGCAGGGCGAGCCGTCGAAGTTCGGCGACGGCATCGACCCGCTGCGCCGCGGCCCGGAGATCACCGAGCTGCACTGAGGCGTCGCTCCGCGTACGCGCCGTTCGCGGCCTTCGTGGCCCCTCGTGGCCCGGATCCGTTCCCACGGGTCCGGGCCACGGCGTTTGCGCGTACCGTCCACGGCGTTTGCGCGTACCGTACGGATACGCGACGGCCGTACGGTGGCCGGCGCGCCGCGGGCGGGGGCCGGCAGGGGATGCGGCCAGGACGGGGAGGACGCATGAGCGAGGGGTCCACGGGACGTGCGGCGACGGCGGTCGCGGACGGTCCGCCGTCCGGGGACATGGTCGTCGTCGAGGATCTGCGCCGCACCTACGGCAGCGGCGACACCGCCGTGCACGCCCTGCGCGGTGTCTCGTTCTCCGTCCCGCGCGGCGAACTCGTCGCGCTCAAGGGCCGTTCGGGCTCGGGCAAGACCACCATCCTCAACCTCGTGGGCGGTCTCGACAGCCCCGACGGCGGCCGGATCATGCTCGACGGCACCGATCTGGCCTCGCTCGGCGACGACGAACTGCTCGCCCTGCGCCGGGACCGTATCGGCTTCGTCTTCCAGTCCTTCGGGCTGCTCCCCATCCTCAGCGCCGCCGAGAACGTGGGGGTCCCCATGCGGCTGCGCAAGACCCCGCCGCGTGAGCGCGAGGAGCGCGTCGAACTCCTCCTGGCCCTCGTCGGCCTCGCCGACCACGCCGCCCAGCGCCCCGGCGAACTCTCCGGCGGCCAGCAGCAACGCGTGGCCATCGCCCGCGCCCTCGCCAACCGCCCCGTCCTGCTCATCGCGGACGAGCCCACCGGGCAGCTCGACGCCGACACGGGCCTGGCCGTCATGGAGTTGCTGCGCGCGGTCGTCCGCAGCGAGTCCGTCACCGCCCTCGTCGCCACCCACGACACGCAGCTCCTCGCCCTGGCCGACCGCGTCCTGGAACTGCGCGACGGGCAGATCGTCCAGACCACGGACTGAGCGGCCTGACGCGGGTCAGGCCGGTACGGATCAGGCCGCTTTCCGGGTGAGACAGCTCCGGGACAGGCCGCTTTCCGGTCAGGCCGCTCCGGCGAGCAGTGAGGCGGCGTCGGCGAGGACGAGACCGGCCGCCCCGCGGACCTCGGCGCCGTCCCCGAGGCCGCCGGTGACGATCTCCAGGCCCTCCGCGGCGGAGGGAAGGGTGTGGCGGCGGACACCGGCCCGCATGGGTTCGAGGATGTCGGCGCCCGCGGCGGCGAGGTCGCCGCCGACCACGATCAGGCGCGGGTTGAGGAGGGTGACGAGCGTGGCGAGCGCGCGGCCGACGGCGTCTCCCGCGTCGCGGACGGCGCGCAGGGCGCCGGTGTTGCGGTCCCGGATGAGGGCGGGGAGGTCGCGGGGTGCGACGGTCTCGCCCCAACTGTCGGACAGCAGGCGGGCGATGGCGACCGGGCTGGCGACGGTCTCCAGGCAACCGCGGTTCCCGCAGCGGCAGATGAGGCCGTCGGTGATGAGCGGGAGATGGCCGATCTCCCCGGCGAGGCCCCGTGAGCCGAGCAGGAGGCGGCCGTCGCTGACGATGCCCGCGCCGATACCGGCGGAGAGCCGGACGTAGACCATGTCGCCCGCCTGCCGTCCGGCGCCGTACATGCGCTCGGCGAGGGCGCCGGCGTTGGCGTCGTTGGTGACGCGGACCGGCAGCGAGGTGCGGTGGCGCAGTTCGTCGGTGAGGCGCAGGCCGACCCAGCCGGGCATGATGCCCTCGGCGCCGAGGGCGCCGCTGCCCTTCTCGACCGGTGAGGCGATTCCGGCGCCGATGCCGAGGACGCGTTCGCGGGCGACGCCGGTCTCCTGGAGAGCGCGGCCGACGAGGACGGCGACCAGGTCGAGGGTCTCCTGCGGGGCGCGGTCCACGTCCTTGGCGACCCAGTGCTCCCACAGGACGGCGCCGAACAGGTCGCAGAGGATGACGCGTACGTGCTGGTGGCCGATGTCCGCGCCGATGGCGTAGCCCGAGCTGGGGACCAGCGAGAGGGACTGGGCGGGCCGTCCGGTGCGGCGGGGCTCCGGCTCCTCGGGGCCCTCGTCCTCGGTGACCAGGCCGACGGTGATGAGGTCGGCGATCAGCGAGGAGACGGTGGCCCTGGACAGGCCGGTGACACGGACGAGTTCGGGCCTGCTGCTGCGTGCGGTGGTGTGCAGGGCCTCGAGGACCCGGAGCCTGCCGACCTCGCGGAGATTGACTGGAGTGTCGATCACTGCCCCCCGGATGTGTGACGTCTCGGCAACCGCACGGTGCCCTGTTGCCGTCACCGACGTCAAGAGCCTTGACTTATGCCGAAGTTCAGGCAGAAACTGCCGAACTGTTCTATCCGGTGCCGTGAGTTTCAGTCGATGCCGGATGAATAACGATTCACGGCCCGTACCAGGAGCGGCATTCCGCCAGGAGGACGTACGTGACGACGACACCACCCCCGGTCCCCGCGCTGCGGATCGGCATGGTCGGCCATGCCTTCATGGGCGCGGCGCACTCCCACGCCTGGCGCACCGCGGGCCGCTTCTTCGACCTGCCGGTACGGCTCGAACTCACCGCCGTCTGCGGCCGGTCGGCCCAGCGGGCGGCGTCGGCCGCCGAGCGGTACGGCTGGGGGTCGTACGAGACGGACTGGCGGGCGCTGGTCGCGCGGCCGGACATCGACGTGGTGGACATCTGCACGCCGGGCGACAGCCACGCGCGGATCGCGGAGGCGGCGCTCGCGGCGGGCAAGCACGTGATGTGCGAGAAGCCGCTGGCCAATTCGGTGGCGGAGGCCGAGGCGATGGTCGACGCGGCGCACAAGGCCCGGCAGGCCGGAGTGCGTTCGATGGTGGCCTTCAACTACCGCCGGGTGCCCGCGCTGGTGCTGGCGCGGCGGCTGATCGAGGAGGGCAGGCTGGGCACGATCCACCAGGTGCGGGCGCAGTACCTCCAGGACTGGCTGGTCGACCCGGAGTTCCCGCTGGCCTGGCGGCTGCGCAAGGACCGTGCCGGGTCAGGGGCGTTGGGCGATCTCGGCGCGCACAGCATCGACGCGGCGCAGTATCTGACGGGTCAGCGGATCAGCTCGGTCGGCGCGCTGCTGGAGACCTTCGTGACCGAACGGCCGCTGCCGGAGTCGGCGAGCGGCCTGTCGGGCAAGGGCGGTTCCGAGCGCGGCCGGGTCACGGTGGACGACGCGGCGCTGTTCACCGCGCGGTTCGACGGCGGCGCGATCGGCGTGTTCGAGGCGACCCGTTTCGCCACCGGGCACAAGAACGCCATGCGGATCGAGGTCAGCGGCTCGCGCGGCACGCTCGCCTTCGACGCCGAGTCGATGAACGAGCTGGCCTTCCACGACCGTTCCGAGGACCCGGACACCGCCGGTTTCCGCCGCGTTCTGGTCACCGAGCCCACCCACCCCTACCTTGACGCGTGGTGGCCGCCAGGCCATCTGATCGGCTACGAGCACTCCTTCACGCACCAGGTGCGCGATTTCGCCGAGGCGGTGGCGGGCGGTACGGATCCGCGGCCGTCGTTCGCCGACGGGCTCCAGGTGCAGCGGGTGCTGGCGGCCGTGGAGACCAGTGCGGCGGCCCTCGGCGTGCACATCCCGGTGCCCGCTCCTCAGTCCTGAAGCCCCGATCCCTGGAGGACGCACATGGCCCGACCCGTCACGCTCTTCACCGGCCAGTTCGCCGACCTGCCCTTCACCGAGGTGTGCGCGCTCGCCTCGCGGTGGGGGTACGACGGCCTGGAGATCGCCTGCTGGGGTGACCACTTCGACGTGGAGGCGACGCTCAGCGACGACGCGTATCTGCCGCGGCTGCGCGACACCCTGGACAAGCACGGACTCAAGAGCTGGACCATCTCCTGCCATCTGACCAGCCAGGCGGTCTGCGACCATCCGATCGACGAGCGGCACCGCGGCATCCTGCCCGCCCGTATCTGGGGCGACGGCTCGCCCGAGGGGGTGCGGGAGCGGGCGGCGGAGGAGATCAAGAACACCGCGCGGGCCGCCGCGGCCTTCGGCGTGGACACCGTGGTCGGCTTCACCGGTTCGTCGATCTGGCACACGGTGGCGATGTTCCCGCCGGTGCCGGAGGAGATGGTCGACCGCGGATTCGCGGACTTCGCCGACCGCTGGAATCCGATCCTGGACGTCTTCGACGAGGTCGGGGTCCGGTACGCGCACGAGGTGCACCCGGGCGAGATCGCGTACGACTACTGGACGACCGTGAGGACCCTGGAGGCGATCGGCCACCGCCCGGCCTTCGGGCTCAACTTCGACCCCAGCCACTTCGTGTGGCAGGACCTGGACCCGGTCGGCTTCCTGTACGACTTCCGCGACCGTATCTACCACGTGGACTGCAAGGAGTCGGTCAAGCAGTTCAACGGCCGCAACGGGCGGCTCGGTTCGCATCTGCCGTGGGGCGACCCGCGGCGCGGCTGGGACTTCGTGTCGACCGGGCACGGCGACGTGCCGTGGGAGCCGGTCTTCCGGATGCTCAACAGCATCGGGTACGAGGGGCCGATCTCGGTGGAGTGGGAGGACGCGGGGATGGACCGGATGACGGGCGCGCCCGCCGCGCTCGCGCACGTACGGGCGCTGGCCGCGATCGAGCCGCCCGCGGCCTCCTTCGACTCCGCGTTCAGCTCGTCCTCATGAACGTCTGGGATCGTCGCTGACGTCCTGCGGCTCCTCCCGGCGGGCCCGGTCCTGACAGGCTGGCCGGCCGGGCGGCGCTCGGCGCGCCGTCCCCCGCCGCGGGGGGACGGCGCGCCGCTGCGTGTCAGCCGCCGATCGCGATCGAGAACAGGTGCATGGCGACCTGGTGGTCGACCTGCGTCTTGCTCACGTTGGGCAGGGTGATCGCCTGGACGGTCTTTCCGGGCAGCAGGTCCACGGTGGCCGCGGAGATGTGCACGGTCTGCTGCTGCTGTCCGCCGCCGTTGTTGAGGTAGGGCGTGCTGGCGGCGAAGTCGCTGCCCTGCGACGGTGATCCGGCCCACCAGTCGGACAGGGCCAGCGCGTAGGTCTGCGTGGTCCCGTCGGTGTAGACGATGGTGCCGGTGCCGGAGGTGGCGCCGAAGGCGCTGGTGCCGACAAAGCCCAGCTTGGTTCCGGTGCCGGTGATCTCGACGGCCTGGCCGCCGGCCACGGCGTTGTCGGGGTCCCCGGTGCCCGCGGTGGCGGGCCAGGGGAAGGACACCCCGTCGTGGTCGGTGTTCTGGCCCGCGTGCCAGCCCAGGGCGGCCAGCGCCTGGAGCGAGAAGCTGGCGCCCTCGCCGTCCAGGCTGCCGGTCGTGGTGTGGGCGTCGTCGCTGATGCCGGAGTTGTTGTAGGCGGCGGTCAGTGACGCGTACGGCACGGTGACGGGGGCCTGGGCGCTCTCCTCCCCGGAGGGGGTGATGACGGTGGCGTCCAGGGTGAAGCTGTCGGGGTCCGCACCGGCCGGGACGGTCACCTGCCAGGTGGTGGTGGCCTTCTGGCCCGCGCCGACGGTGTCGAAGGTCGCCGGGCTGGTGGCCGTGGCCGTCCAGCCCGCCGGGGTGGCGAGCGTGACCGACACGTTCCGCACCGCGGACGCGGCGCCGTTGGTGTAGGTGGTGGTCGCGGTCAGGGTGCTGCCCGCCTTGGCGATCGGCAGCGCCTTGAGCGTGAGGGTGCCGCGGACCACGACCGGGGTGGAGCCGGTGACGCCGCCCACGGTCGCCGAGACGGTGGCGACGCCGTCGGCCACGGCGTGCACCAGGCCGTTCTTGTCGACGGTGGCGACCGCCGGGTCACTGCTGCGGTACGTGACCTTGGCGGTGGACAGGTCGACGAAGGACTGGTCGTTGTTGACGGCCTCCACGACGTCGTCCGCGGTGACGGACAGGTCGCGCTGTTCCTTCGCCGGGTTGGTGTCGTCCTTGATCCACTTGTTCTTGCCGGTGAGCGAGAAGGTCTGGCCCGCGTCGTGGACGACGCTCTCGGGCTGCACGGTGACGTAGCGCACCTTGGGCGTCAGAGTGCCGCTGATCCTCACGTTCGCGGTGCCCGCCGGGTGCGCGGAGTCCGGGCCGAGCCGGAACGCGTAGGTGCCGTTGTAGACGGTCTGCCGGGAGCTCTTGGCGTCCCAGAAGGACAGGTCGGCGGCCTTGACGGTGATGGTCAGGTGCTGGCTCTTGCCGGGCCCCAGCACCTTGGTCTTGGCGAAGCCCGCCAGCCGCTTGGCGGGCAGTTCCACGCCGGGGACGGTGAAGGGGGTCGCCGCGTAGAGCTGCGCGACCGTGGCGCCCGCCGTCTTGCCGGTGTTGGTGACGTCCACGCCGATCTTCACGGTGCCGTCCGGCGTGATCTGCGTCTTGTTGGCGCTGACCGAGGTGAAGGAGAAGGAGCTGTAGCTGAGTCCGTAGCCGAAGGGGTACGTGGGGGCGCCGGTGAAGTACTGGTATGTACGGCCGAGGCCGCCGGTGGCGCTCGGGGTCAGCCCGTAGTTCTGCTTGTCGGGGAGCTGTGAATCGTCCTTGTACCAGGTGAAGTTGAGGTGCCCGGACGGGTTGACGTCGCCGAAGAGCACATGGGCGAGCGCGGTGCCCTGCGACTGGCCGTTGTAGCCGCTGAAGACGATCGAGGAGACCGGTGAGCCGGCGGCGGCCTCCTTCTGGATGTCGACCGGGCCGTCGGACTGGATGACCAGGGCGAGCTTGTCGGTGCCGAGCGCCGACGTCTGGTCGATCAGCGACTGGTAGTTGCCGGGCATGTTCAGGTTGTCGCGGTCGTTGCCCTCGTCGCCGTTGGCCTGGGTGGTGCCGACGAACAGCACCACGAGGTCGGCGGCCTTGATGTCGGCCTTGGTCTTGTCGGAGAGCACCGCGGCGCCGGTGCCGGTGGACGAGGTGCCCGCCGCGTCGTAGACCACGGACGCCGTGGGGTCGATCGCGTGGATCTCGTTCTGGATGCCGCGCAGCGGGCTGGTCCGGTAGGTCGGGTCACCCGAGTACAGGCCGAGCGTCGCGGTGTTGGCGAGGTCGCCGAGGACGACGACCTTCTTGGTGGTGGCGGGGTCGGCGGGCAGCAGTTTGCCGCCGCCCGAGGCCCGCTTGTCGTTCTTCAGCAGCACCAGGGAGTTGTCGGCGACCGTGGTGGCGAGCGCCTGGTGGGCCGGGCTCTCGATCTGGTCCTTGGTGATGTTCGTGTACGACACCGCGCTCGCCGGGTCGAACTCGCCGGTCTCCATGCGGATGGTGAAGACCTTCACCAGGGCGGTGTCGACCACGCCCTCGCTGAGCGCGCCCGCCTCGATGGCCTCCTGGATGTTGGCGGTGGTCGCCTCGTCACCCGTGCAGTTGAGGTCGGTACCGGCCCGCAGCGCGTACGCCTGGCCGCCGGCCTGCCCGGACATCGTCGTGCCGGTGGCGGTCTCGGTCCACGTCGGGTTGTCCTTGTGGTCGGTGGTCCAGCCGGGCGGCGCCCAGTCGTGACCGCCGGGGAACTGCCGCCAGTTGGTGCTGACCGCGCCGCAGTCGGAGGTGATGTACCCGTTGAACCCGTAGGTGCGCTGGGCGAGTTGGTTGGTGGTGTAGGTGTCGGAGACCGACGGGGTGCCGTTGATCGCGTTGTACGACGTCATGAGCCCGGACACGTGCGCGTCCTCGATCAGCGAGCGGAACTGCGCGGTGTAGTAGTCGCGCAGGTCCGTGTCGTTGACGTCGGAGCTGATGCCGGTGCGGTTGTCCTCGACATTGTTGAGCGCGTAGTGCTTGGCGGTGGAGGCGACCTTCAGATAGCCGGTCTTCGAGGTGCCGTCGGGGTTGTTGCCCTGGTAGCCGTCGACGAACTGGCCGGCCATCTGCCCGACGAAGTACGGGTCCTCGCCGAACGCCTCGTCGGTCCTGCCCCAGCGCGGGTCGCGGTCGAGGTTGACCGTCGGCGCCCAGTAGGTCAGCGAGCCGTAGTCGTCGGCGGACGGGCCGAGGTTGTTCTGGCCGGTGCCGAAGAGCGACTTGTCGACGAAGCCGCGCACCTCGTCGGAGATCGCGGTGCTCTCCTGGTAGAGCAGCGCCGGGTCCCAGGACATGGACGAGGCGAAGTTGGTCGGGAAGCTGGTGGCGTGGACGCCGCCCTGCGCCCCGCCGTTGTTCTGGTTGGCCCCGAGGGTGTTGACGCCGTGCTGGCCCTCGCTCCAGTACGTGTACTGCTGGACGCCCAGCCGGGGGATGGCGGGGCCGCTGTTGGTGCTGAGCTGCTGGACCTTCTCCTGCAAGGTCATCCTCGACACCAGGTCGGCGGCCCGCTCCTGGAAGGAGTAGTGGGTGTCGAGGTAGACCGGGGTGGCGGCGACCGCCTCCTGTGGGGTGTTCGCGGCCGCGCTCGGGCCGAAGCCCGCCGTCAGACCGATCGCACACGCCATGGCGCAGACCGCGGCCAGTCCCGCGCGTCGGCGCTTTCGCTCGTCCATCCTGCCTCCGTCGTCATCGAGCAGCATCGAGCAGATGCCGGTACCGACTTCGGTGCAAGTCCGAAGGAAGTCCGGGTCTCGCGTCATCAGTTGGGCAGTGTGTTGCCATCTTTGACGCAGCGTCAAGACAAAGAACGCGATCGGACCGGCATTTTTTGACTTCTCGATGCAAAAAGCTGGAAGCGGGCTGCTCACCGGCCTGTGCCCGGAGCCGGTCCGGGCTCGGGTCGCGGTCAGGGCCGCTCGCGCCCGCGCAGCCGCGGGGTGAACGTGGCGTGGAAGATGGTCGACGCGGCGCCGACGGCGGCGGCCTCGGCGCTCAGCACCGAGCGCTCCACCTCGACCCGGCGCAGCCTGCGGGCGGTGGGGAATTCGTTGACGGCGCGGCCGATCTCGTCCAGGTAGAAGTCGGCGACGTCGTCGGTGAAGAACGGGCCGCCGAGCACGATGAGGTCGATGTCCAGCAGGTCCACCAGGCCGAGCGCGCCGCGTCCGACGGCGCCCGCCACCTCGCGCAGCGCGGCCGTCGCGGCCGGGTCACCGGCCGCCGCGGCCCGGCCGACCTCCCGGTAGGCGGCGGTGCTGCCGCGGGCGGCGTCGGCGGCGGGCAGGCCGCGGCGGACCGCGAAGTCGGTCACGGAGACCGGCGGATTGCACTCGGGCAGCAGCTCGGGCCGCCCGTCGGCGTCCACCCGGCCCAGCGCGATGGCGCAGAGCTGCCCGAACTCACCGGCGTTGGCGCTGACGCCCCGGTAGAGGTCGCCGTTGAGGTAGAGCCCGGAGCCGACGCCCGTACCGAGGTAGAGGTACGCGAAGTCGCGGGCCCTGCGGTCGCGGCCGATCCACCGCTCCCCCGCCGCCGCGGCCAGCGAGTCCTTCTCGATGATCACCGGGCACGGGAAGTGGTCCTTGAGCAGGTAGAGCAGCGGCAGGTCGTTCCAGGCCGACAGCAGCGGCGGGCCGAGCACCGTACCGGAGGCGATGTCGACCGGGCCCGGCACCGCGACGCCGATGCCGAGGAAGCCGTCCTCGCGGACCGCGCCGCCCGCCTTTTGCAGCGTCTCGCGGCCCAACTCAACCACCTGCGCGACGAATTCGGCCGGGTCGATGTCGGCGCTCACCGGCCGGGTGCGGGTGCAGACGATCGCGCCGTCGAGGTCGATGACGACGGCGGTCAGCACCTCGGGGTCGATGTGCAGGCCGAGCGCGTGCGCGGCGGTGCCGCTGAGCCGCACCGGGGTGCGGGGCTTGCCCGAGGTGGCGCGCCGCTGCGCGTCCTCGACGAGGATGCCGCGGTCGAGCAGCGAGCGGGCGATCCGGGAGACCGACTGCTGGGTGAGTCCGGTGCGGTGGGCGATCTCGCCGCGGGTGATGGTGCCGGACAGCCGGACGGTCTCGATCACCACGCACTCGTTGAAGGAGCCGAGGTCGATCTGGTTGACGCCGCTGAACGAGGGCGGGTGCGCGACGGCCTCGGGGGTGTGCGGGGCGCGCAGGTGGCCCGCGACGTTCTCGCGCAGCCAGCGGACCGGGCCCGGCGCGCCCGCGGTCTGCCGTTCCAGCGCGGCGACCAGGTCGAGGTAGACCCGCCGGGAGGACTCGGGGTGGCTGGTGCTGTCCAGGGCGATCATGGCGCGCAGGAAGCCGCGCCAGGTGGAGCGGGCCGGGAGCTGGTGGAAGGTCACCGGCGTGGTGCCGGGCGGGGGCGCGGAGATCCGGCCGGTCTCCCAGAGGGTGATCGCGTGCAGGGCGATGTCCGGGTGGTGTTCGGCCGCCGCCGCGAGGTAGCCGGTGAGCCCGAGCGGCGGCGGGCCGCCGGGGTCCGGGGCCACGGCCAGGCGCATCCCGTCGAGGGCCCGGCCGAGTCCGGCTAGGACGTCCTCGCCGATGACGGTCGCCGCGGGTCCCGGCGCCGGGGCCGCGGCGCGGGTCCCGGCGAGCAGGACGGCGCCGCGCGCGTCGGCGTACAGGCCCATCACCCACACGTCGGTGCCGGGCAGCGGCGGTCTGGTCGGTACGTGCGGGGCGGGTGTCGTCTCGTCCGCGGTGAGCTGCCAGCGGCGTCTGATCGCGGCCACCGTGGCGTGGGACAGGCCCAGTTCGCGGGCGATGGCCCGGCTGGCGCCGCTGCCGCCGGGCGCGAGCAGTGCCCGGGTGACCACCTCGGCCTCGTCCACGGTGGCGGGTCTGCCGGTGCGGGGCCGCTGTTCGAGGCCGCGCAGCCCCGCGCTCTGCCAGCGGTGCCGCCAACTGCCCACGGTCTGCCGGGAGACGCCGAGCCGCCGGGAGATCTCGGCGTCCCGCAGTCCTTCGGCGGCGAGCAGGACGACCCTGGCGCGGGTGCCCAGCGGACCGTCGCCCGCGGCCCACTGGCGCAGCAGGTCCCGCGTCCGCGCGTCCGGCGGTCCCGGCGGGCGCCGCTCGTCGGGGAAGGTGGGCAACGCCCTGTCCTGCGACGGCACTTCGGGGAGCGGCGAGTGGGGTGTTTCAGGCAACGCGGCCCTCCTGGCCTTCGCGGGGGCGGATCAGCCGCAGGGTGAGGACCTGGAACGGGCGGAGCGTCAGCGGGGTGCGTCCGTCGTCGTGCGGGTGGTCGGCGAGCCGTTCCTCCAGCAGATCCGTCTCCTGGACGGCCGTCGCGGGGAAGCCCGCGGTCAGCACGGTGCGGGCCCGCCCGCCGCGCGACTCGTACAGCCGGACCACGACGTCGCCGCTGCGGTCGTCGGCGAGTTTGACCGTCTCGACCACGACGTCGGGGTGGTCGACGGCGACCAGCGGGGGCGGTGACGCCGCGTCAGAAGCGTTGCCGGGAGGGGAATCGGATCGGGTGACGGCGCCGGTGTCCGGGCCGGGGCGCAGCGGCAGGTGCAGCGCGTAGCCCTCGGAGACGGCGTCGTCCACGTCGGCGCCGGGCCGCAGCCGGTGCCGGAAGCGCTGGAGTCCGCGGTCGGCGTGCGGGTCGGGGCTGCGCGGGGCGCGCAGCAGCGTGCTGCGCACGACGGTGGTGGTGCCGCCGTCCTCGCGGGTGTGCCGTGTCACGTCGTAGCCGTACGTCGAGTCCCCGGCGAGCGCGACGCCCCAGCCGTGCTCGCCGACGTGGATCCAGCGGTGCGCGACCGACTCGCGGCGGGCCGCGTCCCCGTCGGTGTTCCCGTGGGTGGGGCGCGCGACGTGGCCGAACTGCGTTTCCGCGCGGCTGTGTTCCGCGTGTACGTCCAGCGGCCAGGCGGCCTTGAGCACGGTGTCCTGCTCGCGCCAGTCGACCTCGGTGTCGACGGTCAGCGCGTGGCTGCCCGCGGTGAGCGTCAACTCCTGTACGACGGTGGAGCGTCCGGTGCCGCGCAGTATCCGCAGCCGGGCCAGCAGCGGTCCCGCGGCGGTGACCTCCACCCGGTCGGCCCGGTCCAGATCGCGGGACCCGGCCGCCGGGGCGTAGCGCGCCGCGCTCCAGCCGCCGGGCTCGTCGCGGTGCAGCTGGAGCAGATTGCCCGCCGCGCCGGGCGCGATGGCCTCGCGTCCGGTGCCGAGGTCGGCGGCGGACCGCACCAGACCGGCCGCGTCGACCCGTATGCGCAGCAGCCCGTTGTCCAGGACGTGGCCGCCGTCCGCGCCCGCCGTCACGGTGACCGGGGCGAGGTCGCCGAGCGCGATGCCCGCGGGTCCTGAGCCGTGCGCCGGGGCCTGCGCGAGGACCGCGAACCGGCCGTCGGACAGCGGCTGTACGGTGCCGGGCCGCGCCGCACGAGGCTGTACGGTGCCGGGTCGGGCGGTGCCAGGCTGTGCGGTGCCAGGCTGTGCGGTGCCAGGCTGTGCGGTGCGAGGCTGTGCGGCGTCGAGGGGAAGAGTGCCGGTCAGGGGCGTGCCGGGCACCGGGCCGTCCTCCGGTTCGAGGACGACGACCTCGCGGCGGGCCCGCGGCCCCGCGTTGAGCACGGTCGCGCCGTCCGGGTCACCGACCGCCCGCCGGATCAGCCGTTCCAGCCTGCGCCCTACGTCCCGGTGGGTCTGCTCGGCCTCCTCGTGCACCCAGGCGATCGACGTGCCGGGCAGGATGTCGTGGCACTGCTGGAGCAGCACCTTCTTCCACAGCCGGTCCAACTCGTCGTAGGGGTACGGGATTCCGTGCCGTACGGCGGCGGTCGCCGACCACAGCTCGGCCTCGTGCAGCAGTGCCTCGCTGCGCCGGTTGCCGCGCTTGGTGCGCGCCTGGCTGGTGTACGTGCCCAGGTGCGGCGCGAGGTCGAGTTCGCCGCGCCACACGGGGGCGGCCGGATGCTCGGCCTGGGCGTCGCGGAAGAAGCGGGCCGGGGCGCCGAGGGTGACGCGCGGCGCGCCGTCGAGGTCGGCCAGGCGGCGGGCGCGCTCCAGCATCGACCGGTCGGGGCCGCCGTCGCCGCGGCCGAAGGGCAGCAGGGAGCGGGTCGCGTCACCCTTGTCGGCGAAGTCGTCCACGGACCGTACGAGGTCGCCGCCGGTCAGCGCAGGGGCCTCGGTTCCGCGTTCGCCGTCGGTCCCGACCGGAGCGAGGTGCGCGAAGAGCCTCGTGCCGTCCAGGCCCTCCCAGCGGAAGGTGTGGTGCGGCAGCGCGGAGCCGCGGCCGGGCTCCGGGCGGCGGCCGAGGAACCAGCGGGCGCCCGCGAGCGCGGCGAGCTGGGGGAAGGCCGCGGACGCGCCGGAGGCGCCGGGCAGCCACACGCCGTCGGTCTCGGTGCCCAACTCGTCGCGGAAGAAGCGCCGTCCGTGCACGAGCTGGCGCACCAGCGCCTCGCCGCCGGGCAGTTCGGTGTCGGCCTCCACCCACATGCCGCCGACCGGGGTCCAGTTGCCGTCCGCGACCGCCTTGCGTATCCGCTCGAAGACATGCGGCTGGTGGTCCTTCATCCAGGCGTAGTGCTGCGCGCTGGAGGCGGCCACGACCAGTTCGGGGTACTCGTCGGCGAGCGCGGCCATCGTGCTGAAGGCGCGGGCGCGTTCGCGGACCGTCTCGCGCACCGGCCACAGCCGGGCGGAGTCGAGGTGCGCGTGGCCGACGGCGATCACGGTGTGCGCGGACTCGTGGGCGCGCCGGGCGAGCACGTCGGTCAGCAGCGTACGGGCGTATCCGGCGGTGCGGCCCACGGCCCGCGGGTCGACGGCGTCCAGGGCGCGTTCCAGCGCGAGCCGGATCTCGTGCCTGCGCGGCTGCTGTTCGGGCAGCGCGCGCATCAGCCCTTCGAGGGTCTGCACGTCGTGGACGAGCTGCCAGACGTCCTCGTCGCGCACGGCGAGGTCGGCGCGGCGCAGCCGGTACAGGAGGGTGTCGCCCGCGGTGGCCGGGTCGCCGTACCGGGTGCCCGCGCCGCTGCCCGCCGCGATCCGCGGGTTGGCGGCGGCCTCGACCAGCAGCCGTACGGACGAGCCGGCGGTGGCGGAGCCGGCGATCAGGACGGCGCCGAGGCCGGGGTGCAGGCCCTGGAGCGGGATGCCGTGCGCGTCGTGCACCAGGCCCTCGGCCGGGCCGCCGGAGGCCCCGGTCCAGGCCCCGGTTCCCTCTCCCGTCCCGTCGTCGGGTCCCGAGCCGAGGTCGAACAGCGCCTCGACACGCCGCCCGGCCCAGCGCTCCGGCACGGTGGCGTGGACGCTGAACCAGGTGGTCGCCCAGGGGCGCCCCCACGCCTCGCCGACGGCGAACGGCGCGTAGTCGGCGCGCAGCGCGACCTCGGCGGGGACGGGCTCGCCCGCGATGTGCCAGGCGCCGACGTCCATGGGCAGCTTCTGCGGGTAGAGCGCGGGGCGCAGCCGTTCGGCGAGGAATGCGGCTATGCGCTCTTCGCCGGACTTCATCCGGTCATGCATCGGCAGCCCTTCCTGTCCAGCCAGTAACCGCCATGTAAAACCATGTGTGTTATCAAGTCAACGCCTCGCGCGAATTCCTTCTTCTCGCAGGTCGTGACCTGCAACTATCAAATTGTCAGGCTAATTTGGAACCGAAAAGGGAGTCAGTCGTCAGTTAATTCGCCTGACACCGGGAACGGCAAAAGGCGGCAGGAAGGGCCGTGGCCCTTCCTGCCGCCCTCGGTGGAATTACGGTGTCACGGAATCCACCCGCGCGGGCCGCTCGCAGCCGCTGGTGACCGGCAGCGCCGTCCCGTCGTGCGCGGCGTCCAGCAGTGTCAGCATCACGTCCAGTACGTGCTGGGCGAGTTCGGCCGACGCCAGGTGTGGGCGTCCGGAGGCGACGGCGGCGGCGAGGTCCGCGAGGCCGGTGCCGCGCCCCGCGCCGCGGTATCCGGCCGAGACCGGCAGCGGCTGCCACGTACCGTCGGTGAACAACTCGACCTGGCCGTCGAAGCCGTTGGGGTCGGGGACGGACAGCGAGCCCTCGGTGCCGTACACCTCGATCCGCGGCAGCCGGGCGGCGTGGATGTCGAAGCTCATGATCAGCGTGGTGAGGGCGCCGCCTTCGTGCTGGAGGACGCCGGTGACGTGGGTGTCGACCTCGACGGGGAAGCGCGCCCCGGCGCGCGGGCCGCTGCCGATGGCGCGTTCGGCGCGCGGGGTGGCGACGGCGCCGGTGACCTTGACGACCGGGCCCAGCAGGTGGACCAGCGCGGACAGGTAGTACGGGCCCATGTCGAGCAGCGGGCCGCCGCCGGGCCGGTAGTAGAACTCCGGGTCCGGGTGCCAGGCTTCGTGGCCCGCGGTGGTCATGAAGGCGGTCGCGGCGACGGGCGTGCCGATCAGCCCGTCGTCCACGGCCTTGCGGGCGGTCTGGGTGCCGGTGCCGAGTACGGTGTCGGGCGCGCTGCCGACCCGGACGCCCGCGGCGCGCGCGGCGGCGAGCACGGCGGCGGCCTCCTCGCGGGTGGCGGCGAGCGGCTTCTCGCCGTAGACGTGCTTGCCCGCGGCGACCGCGGCCAGCGCCACTTCGGCGTGCACGGCGGGGACGGTGAGGTTCAGGACGGCGTCCACGTCGTCGCGCGCCACCAACTCCGCGACGCTCGACGCCACTTCGGCGCCCGCGCGCTCGGCGGCCTCCTTGGCCCGGCCGGGGTCGAGGTCGGTGACAGCGGTCAGCCGCAGCCCTTCGAGCCCGGCGATGGTGTCCAGGTACTGGCCGCTGATCTTGCCCGCGCCGACCATGCCGATCCTCAACGGCTCGCCCACAGCAGTCCCCTCTCGGTCAGCGCCCGCACCTCGGGCACATCGAAGTCGTCGGCCTTGTGCCCGATGGCGGACACGAACACCCGTCCCGCGCCCTGCCTCCTGGTCCACACCGCGGGCATCACGACCGGGTGCGCGCGCTCGCCGTCCGGCGGGAAGGTCGTGGTGGCCAGCACGTCGATGTCGGGGTCGGTGGCCAGCCAGTACTGCTCGGTGTGCACGTCGAAGTCGCCGATCCCGGCGATCACCGGGTGGTCGGCGCGCTCGGGCCGCACATGGACCCGGTAGTCGAGGAATCCCGCCGGGTGCATGAGGAACTGACCGCCGGTCAGGAACTGGTAGTCGACGTCGCCGCGGAAGGAGTCGACGATCCCGCCGTGCCAGCCCGCGAAGCCGGTACCCGCCCTGACCGCCTCGGCCAGGCCCCTGGTCTGCTCGCCGCTGATCTCGCCCATCGTCCAGCACTGGACGACGAGGTCGGTGGCGGCCATCAAGTCCCGGTCGGCGTAGACGTCGAGCGACTGCGCGGTCTCGACGGTGAAGCCCTCGTCCTTGAGGAAGGGCAGGAAGAGGTCGGTGATCGCGATCGGCGCGTGGCCCTCCCAGCCGCCGCGTACCACCAACGCCCGTCGTGCGGACCGCTCCCGGCCGGCCCCGTCCTGGTCGGCTCCGGCTCCGGGTTCACCGGCTCTGATCGGATTCGTCACGGGCGTTGCACGCTCCCATCGGTGTTGCGCAGCAGGGCCCAGCGGTCGTGGGCCAGGGGTTCGGGCACGGGGTGACGGCGGGCGGCGGCCTCGTCGAAGTCCACTCCGTGGCCCGGGGTGTCATGGGGTACGAGGCCGCCCGCGGTCGCGGTGACCGTGCCGGGGAACACCTCGTGGACGGGCGGCTTGAAGACCGCGGCCTCCTGGACGCCGAAGGCGTGGCTGGAGATGTCCATGGCCAAGGTGGCGGCCTGGGCGATCGGGCTGACGTCGGCGGGGCCGTGCGGCGCGAGCCGGACACCGCGCAGTTCGCAGAAAGCCGCGATCTTGCGGGCGGGGGTGAGGCCGCCGAGGGTGGGGACGCGGATCCGCGCGAAGTCGATGTCGGGGCCGTCCAGCAGCGCGGTGAACTGGGCGGTGTCGTGGAAGAGTTCGCCGACCGCGAGCGGTACGGGTGAGGCGTCGTGCAGCCGCTTGAAGTGCCGGGTGTCCTCGGGCGCGAGCAGGTCTTCCACGAAGTACAGTCCGGCGTCCTCGACCCTGCGCAGGAAGTCCCTGGCCTGCCGGGGGTCGAGCCGTTCGTGCACGTCGTGCAGCAACTCGACGTCGTCGCCGACGAGTTCGCGCACACGGGTGAGAACGCCCGGCACGTGCCGCAGATAGCCCGCACTGTCCCAGGGCGCGCGCCGCTCGCGTACCGCGTCGGCGTCCGCGGTGCCGCCGCCGGAGGCGCCGTAGGTGTCGGCGCCCGGCACGGCGGCCTGGATCCGGACGTGCCGGTAGCCGTGTTCCCTCGCGGCCTGGACCTTGTCGGCGATCTCGGCGGCGTCGCGGCCGTCGACGTGCGTGTACGCCTCGGCGAAGGCGCGGACCTTGCCGCCGAACAGCGAGTGCAGGGGCGCGCCGAGGCGCTTGGCCTTGAGGTCCCACAAGGCGACGTCGATGCCGCCGAGCGCGTTGCCGGTGACCGAACCGCCTCGCCAGTAGGCGCTATTGAGGATCAGCCGGTGGATGTCCTCGATGTCGTCGGGGTCCCGCCCGGTGAGCAGCGGGGCGAGGTAGTCGTCGAGCACCGAGCGGACGGCCAGCGTCCGCTGGGGATCGCTGGCACAGCCGAGGCCGTAGAGGCCCGGTTCGCCGGTCTCGACGCGGACGATGAGATGGGGGCACCCGTGGGGGGCGGTCAGAAAGGTGCGAACGGCCGTGATGCGGATCTTGGCGCCGCGCTCGTCGACCCAGGGGGCCGGGGCGAGCGGTGCGGGGCCGGCATCAGGCAATGCCATACGAACTCCCACGTACAGGTAACGGAATGACGTACCGGTATCCGAACGTAGAGAGGGCATTCCGAGTTTGTCAATCACTTTGACAAACTCGGAACGACCGTAACCCCCGCCACGCGGGACACACAAGGGGTCGGCACGCCCCGGTCGGCCGGGCGGCCCGTCAGGCCGGGCCCGACGGCACGTCGGGCCCGGCGGCAGGCGGGCGGCGGGCCGGTGGCGAGCCGGCGGGCGGCCCGTGCCGGTTCAGCGGCCGGCCCGCGGCCGGTCGGCGCGGTGGCGGCGGCCGGTCAGTGCTGGCCCAGCCGTTTGAGCAGGGTGCTCAGCGACTGCGCGGCCTCGGTGACCGCCTGCGCGACCTCCTCGACCCGCGCGTCGTCCATCCGGCTCTTGGGCGCCGAGCAACTGATCGCGTCCTCGCCCTGGCCGCCGCCGAGCGCGACCGCGACGCAGCGGATGTCGACGGAATTCTCGCCGTCGTCCGCCGCCCAGCCGCGCAGCCGCGCCTCGGCCAACTGGGCCAGGAACGCGTCGGGATCGACCACCGTGGTCGGGGTCATCCGCTCCAGCGGCCAGTCCAGCCGCCGCTGCACCTCGGCGTGGTCGTACTGCGAGAGGACCGCCTTGCCGAGCGCCGTGGCGTGCGCGGGGAGCCTGCGGCCGACCGCGGAGTACATCCGCAGCGCGTGCCGCGACTCGCGTTTGGCCAGGTAGACGACGTGCGTGCCGTCGAGCCTGCCCAGGTGCACGGCCTCGCCGGTCTCCTCGGCCAGCGCGTCGAGCACCGGCCCCGCCAGGCTGGTGACGTCGTCGCCCTCCAGGTAGGCGGTGCCCGTCAACAGCGCCTTGAGACCGAGGCTGTAGCGCGTCCCTGACGGGTCGAGATCCACCCACCGGCGCGCCTGCATCGTGCGCAGGATGGCGTGCAGGCTGCTCTTCGGCACCGCCATCGCCGTCGCCATCTCCGCCAGCGAGAGCCGGGCGCCGTCCGCGCCGAGCAGTTCGAGCACTTCCAGTACCCGAGCTGCGGACTTCACCTCTTCGGGCTTCCGCCCGCGCGCCGCTTCTGCCACCGATTCCACCGATCCTCCGCTCCCCGCCGCCGATGCACGACGCATAAGAGTGCCCACTCCCATCGCGGCGTGCGTCTTGACGCTATATCAAACACGACCCTAAGTTCAGTCACTCCAACGTCATTCGGTCTTCTGAACGGTCGAATCCTAGGTAGGGGCCCATGAACACACCATTCGCACGTTTTACCCCGAAGACGAGACTCGCCGCAGCCGCTGTGGCCACCGTCCTCTCGCTGAGCCCGCTGGCCGCCTGCGGCGGCGGCTCCTCCGGATCGGGGGACAGCAAGTCGCTGGAGATGTGGACCTTCAAGCAGTCGCACGTCGCCGGACTGCGCAACGCGGCGGCCGAGTTCAAGAAGCAGACCGGCATCACCGTCAAGATCGAGGCGTACGGACCGGACGACGCGTACAGCACCAAGCTCCAGGCCGCCGCCAAGACCCACGACCTGCCCGATGTGCTGGAGACGCACTCCGACGGCGAGGACCTGGTGCTCGGCGCCACCGGCATAGCCAAGGACATCGCGGGCGACGTCGACGCCGCCTGGAGCGGCCTGTACCAGAAGGGCGTCCAGGTCTCGGGCACCGTCACCGACGCGAAGTACACCGAGTCCAAGCCCGCCGACTCCAAGACGCACGGCGTGAGCAAGGGCCAGCGCTTCAGCGTGCCCTTCACCTCCGGGACCTTCGGCATCGTCATGGCCAACAAGAAGATGCTGGCCGCCGCCGGGATCACCAAGGCCCCCGCGAACTGGGACGAGTTCCTGGCCGACCTGAAGGCCACCACCGCCAAGGACCCGAAGAACGGCGGGGTCAGCCTCGGTCTGAAGGTCAAGGCCACCGGTCTGACCTGGGTCCTCCAGCCGCTGGCCTTCGCCCAGTTGGGCAAGGAGAAGTACCAGGCGCTGTTCGGCAAGGACGCCGGCGCGGACTTCTCCTCCGCCGACGGCACCAAGGTCCTCACGCAGTACGCGCAGCTCCAGCCGTACTGGATGCCGGGCACCCAGACCCTCGACATCGACGCGGCCGACCAGGCGTTCGCCCAGGGCAAGTCGGCCTTCGACATCGGCGGCACCTTCACGCTGGCCTTCCTCCAGCAGAACGGCATGAACCCCGACGACGTGATGGCCTTCGGCCTGCCCTCGCCGGGCGACGGCGCGGTGCCCCACCGGGCGCTCGGCCCGCTGGCGCTCACCGGTCTGACGGTCACCTCCACCAGCAAGCACCCGGACAACGCCGAGAAGTGGATGAAGTTCCTGGCGCGGCCCGACATCGCCTCGAAGTTCGCCAAGGACGCCACCGACGTGCCCGCCACCGAACTCGGCGCGGACGCCGCCTCGGTGATGGGCCCGACGCTCGCCGACATGCTGAAGACCTTCGTCGGCACGCCGGAGACCACCTACGACCCGAGCGACAACACCTTCCGGCCGCCGACGTACGACCAGGACTCGATGGGTGAGGTGCTGGCCGACCTGACGCCGCTGAAGCAGAAGACCGTGGACCAGACCGGCAAGGCGATGGCCAAGCTCAACAACTCCTTCTGGGCGACGTCCAAGTGACCACCGCACCCCGTCCCACGCTCACGGAGACGGCCGGCGCCGGCCGGGGAGGCGATCCCCGGCCGGCCGCGCGCGCCGCCGCCGGCCGCGGCGCGCGCCCCCCGCGCCGCCGCGGCTACGAGGCCGTCTCCGGTTACCTGTTCGTCGCCCCCGCCGTCGTGCTCTTCGCGGTCATGGGCCTGTACACCGTCGGCTACGGCTTCCTGCTGAGCTTCGCCCGCTGGAACGGCTTCGCGCCGCACTGGGACTGGGTCGGCCTCCAGAACTACAAGGACCTGCTCTGGCAGAATCCGGCCTACGCGCCCCGGCTGCACCACGCGGCGCTCCACACCCTGTACGTGATGATCGCCGTCCCGCTGCTGACCGTGGCGGTGTCCTTCCCACTGGCGATCCTGCTCAACTCCGCCAAGCGGATGCAGGGCGTGCTGCGTTCGGTGTACTTCGTGCCGTACGTCACCAGCGGCATCGCCGTCTTCTTCGCCTGGCAGTACATCCTCCAGCCGGACGGCGCGGTCAACACCCTGCTCAGCAGCGTCGGCATGGGGTCGCTCGCGCAGCCGCAGGGCTGGCTCGGCAACCCGCACACCGCGCTGCCCACGATGATCGTGGTCACCGTGTGGGGGGCGGTGCCGGTCGCGATGCTGATGTACCTCACCGGTCTTCAGACCATCGACCGCAGCGTGATGGAGGCCGCGCAGCTCGACGGCGCCGGATGGTGGCGGACGAACATGTCGGTGGTGTGGCCGCTGGTCCGGCCGATCACCTCGATCGTCGTGCTGCTCAATCTCCGCGACTCCCTCCAGGGCTTCCAGACCTTCCTGGTGATGACCAACGGCGGTCCCGGAGACCACACCAACGTCCTCGGCCTCGAGGCGTACCGGCTGGCCTTCCTCAAGGACCTGGCGCCGACGCTCGGCCTGGCGAGCGCCCTCGGCTGGCTGCTGTTCGCCGCCGCCGTGGTGCTCGCCCTGATCAACCTGCGAGTCATGCGGAGCAGAACATGACGACGAACATCTCCGGCGCGGGCCCCTCGCGCACCACAGGACCCGCCTCGCCGGCCAGGGCCGCCGTCTCGCGCGCCGCCGCGCGCTGGACCGTCGGCATCCTGCTGACGCTCTACGGCCTGGTCAGCGTCTACCCCTTCCTGTGGATGATCTCGGCCGCCTTCAAGGACCAGGTCGAGGTGGTACGCGGCGGCCATCTGATCCCGCACCACCCGACGCTGGACACGCTGACCCACACCTGGAACCAACTGCACTTCTTCCACTACTTCCTGAACAGCCTTCAGGTCACCGCGCTCACCGTGGTGCTGACGCTCGGGGTGTACGCGGCGGCCGGATACGCCTTCGCGGTGCTGGACTTCCCCGGCCGCGGCCTGCTCCAGAAGCTCTTCGTCGCGCTGCTGTTCGTGCCCGGCATCACGGTGATGCTGCCGATCGTGCTGCTGGAGAACAAGATGGGCATCCTGGGCACGCACATCGGTCTGGTGCTGCCCTTCGTCAACGGCGGCGCGCCGCTGTCGGTGCTGCTGATGACCGGCGCCTTCAGCGCCGTGCCACGGGAGTTGCGGGAGTCGGCGCGGGTCGACGGCGCCAACGAGTTCCACATCTTCACCCGGATCTATCTGCCGCTGGCCAGGCCCGCGCTGATCACGGTGGCGCTGCTCACCGCGATCCCCACCTGGAACGAGTACCTGCTGACGCGGGTGTCGCTCAACGACGAGAGCACGTACACGCTGCCGCTCGGGCTCCAGACGCTCGCCTCGTCGAACGTGCCGCACTACAACAACCTGATGGCGGGCGCGCTGATCGTCGTCATCCCGGTGGCGCTGCTGTTCCTGAGCCTCCAGCGCTACTTCGTCAACGGCCTGGTCGGGGCGGTGAAGGGCTGATGCGCGTCCTGATCACGGGGGCCGCCGGACACATCGGCGGCCATGTCACCGCGGCGCTGCTGGCCGCCGGGCACGACCTGGTGCTCACCGACCTGCTGCCGGTGACCGAGCCGCGCGCCGCGCGCGTGCACACCGGCGACCTCCAGGACCCGGAACTGGTCCGCGAGGCCATGGCGGGCGCGGAGGCGGTGGTGCACCTCGGGGCGATCCCGCACCCGAACGACACCGACCCGAGCACGCTGTTCGCGCACAACTGCCTGACGGCGCACCGGGTGTTCGAGGAGGCGGGCCGGGCCGGGGTGCGCCGGGTGGTGGCCGCCTCCAGCATGGCCGCGGTGGGCCTGGCCTGGTCACCGGTGCCGGTCTCGCCGTCCTACGTCCCGCTGGACGAGGCCCATCCGAGCGTGCTGCGCGACCCGTACGGCCTGTCGAAGGCCGCGCTGGAGGAGGTGGCACGCACCGCACACCGGCGCTGGGGCCTGGACGCGGTCTGTCTGCGGCTGCCCTTCACCGGGACCGGCGACCGGCTCGGCCACTTCCTGGACGCCTGCGCCGCCGACCCGGCCGGTCAGCGGCACGACCTGTGGGGCTGGCTGCACACCCTGGACGCGGCCGAGGCGGTACGGCGCGCGCTGGAGACCGAGCTGACCGGCTGTCACGTCGTCAACGTCACGGCCGCCGACACGACATCCGCGCTGCCGTCCGCGGAACTGATGGCCCGTCACCATCCGGGGGTGCCGCTGCGCAGCGGCCTCCCGGACCACGCCTCGCTCTTCGACACGGCCGCCTGCACGGAACTGCTGGGCTTCACGCCCCGGCGCACCTGGCGTACGGCCGGAGCGGAGCGCCGTACCTGACCCCTCCCCCACGTCCCCCACGGCTTTCCCGCGAGCACTCGCCCTCCCGCATCCGCCCGCCCTTCCGGCACCCGCCCGCCCACGGCAGAAGGAAACGCAACTGTGCATGACGACCGGCACATCGTCGAAGAGCGGATCACCAAATTCCTCGCTCAGGTGGTCCGTCCCGCCCTCTACAGTGACGCGCTGACCCTCGATCTCGCCGCCTGGCAGGTGCCGGGCGAACCCGTACCGGTGGCCGACGCGCTGGCCGCGACGTACGCGCCCGCCGCGATCGGCGACACCTGGGGCGGTCCGTGGTCGACGACCTGGCTGCGGGCGACCGGCCGGATACCGGCGGCCTGGGCGGGCCGCCGGGTGGAGGCCGTCTTCGACCTGGGTTTCGACCCGACGAAGGGCCCCGGCGGCCAGGCCGAGGGCTTCGTCCACGACGCGGCGGGCGCACCCGTGCAGGGCCTGCACCCGCACCACCGCTCGGTGCTGCTCGCGGAGCCCGCCGCGGGCGGCGAACCGGTCGAGCTGCTGGTGGAGTTGGCCGCGAACCCGATGATCGAGGGCGCGCTCGCGGTCGGCACGCACTACGGCTCGCGGGACACCGCGGGCGAGGAACACCTGTACCGGCTGCGCGCCGCCGAGATCGCGGTGCGCGAGGACGCGGTGTGGCACCTGCTGCACGACATGGAGGTGCTGGACGAGCTGATGCGCGAGCTGCCGACAGACGGCTCGCGGCGGCACGAGATCCTGCGGGCGCTCCAGCGGGCGGTCGACGCGGTCGACGTGCGCGCGGTCGCGGCCACCGCGCAGGCCGCCCGCGACCGGCTGACGGACGTGCTGTCCCGGCCCGCGCACGCCTCCGCGCACACCGTCACCGCGGTCGGGCACGCCCATATCGACTCGGCGTGGCTGTGGCCGGTCCGCGAGACGGTCCGCAAGTGCGCCCGGACCTTCACCAATATGACGACGCTGGCCCAGGAGTACCCGGAGCTGGTCTTCGCCTGCTCCTCCGCGCAGCAGTACGCGTGGATGAAGGAGCGCCGCCCCGAGATCTTCGAGCGGATCAAGAAGGCGGTGTCCGACGGCAATTGGGCGCCGGTCGGCGGCATGTGGGTGGAGGCGGACGGCAATCTGCCCGGCGGTGAGGCGCTGGCCCGCCAACTCGTCTACGGGCGGCGGTTCTTCGCCGAGGAGTTCGGCATCCCGCAGGACGGCGTGTGGCTGCCCGACTCCTTCGGCTACACCGCCGCGTACCCGCAGCTCGCCGCGCTGGCCGGGGCCCGCTGGTTCCTCACCCAGAAGCTCTCGTGGAACGAGACCAACCGGCTGCCGCACCACACCTTCCACTGGGAGGGCATCGACGGCACCCGGATCTTCACCCACTTCCCACCGGTCGACACCTACAACGCCTCCCTGACCGGCGCCGAACTGGCTCACGCCGAGCAAAACTTCGCCGACAAGGGCGCCGCCACCCGCTCGCTCGCCCCCTTCGGCTTCGGCGACGGCGGCGGCGGGCCGACCCGCGAGATGCTGGAGAAGGCGCGGCGGCTGCGCGACCTGGAGGGCTCCACCCGCGTGGAGGTCGGCGACCCCTCGGCCTTCTTCGACGAGGCGCGCGAGGAGTACGAGCGGCTGCCGGTCTGGCGCGGCGAGCTGTACCTGGAGAATCACCGCGGCACCTACACCAGCCAGGCCCGTACCAAGCGCGGCAACCGGCGCGCGGAGGCGCTGCTGCGCGAGGCCGAGCTGTGGTCGGCGGCGGCCACGGTCCGCGGCGGCGCCCCCTACCCGTACGAGCGGCTGGAGTCGATCTGGCGGCGGGTGCTGCTGCACCAGTTCCACGACATCCTGCCGGGCTCCTCGATCGCCTGGGTGCACCGGGAGGCGGAGGCCGTACACCGGGAGTTGCAGGCCGAGTTGGCCGAGGTGATCGAGGCCGCGGTGGGCGCGGGGACGGGCGCGGGACCCGCCGGTTCGAGGCCCGCCGATTCAGGACCCGCCGACTCAGGACCCGTCTTCTACAACGCCGGGCCCTACGCGCGCCGCGAGGTGGCCGTCCTGCCCGCGGGCACCCCCGCCGCCGACGGCCAGCCGCTGTCCGACGGACGTACCGCCGTCCTCGTCGAGGCCCCCGCCTTCGGCACCGGTCAGGCCGTGCGCTCCGCGCTGCCCCCGGTCTCGGTCACCGAGGACACCACCGGGATCACCCTCGACAACGGGATGCTGCGGATACGGATCGACGCCGACGGCCTCGTGCGGTCCGCGTACGACCTGCGCGCCGGACGCGAGGCGATCGCCCCCGGCGCGGCGGGCAATCTGCTGCAACTCCACCCGGACGACCCCAACCGGTGGAGCGCCTGGAACATCGACGGCTACTACCGGGACACCGTCCGCGACCTCACCGCCGCCGACGCCGTCGAGGTCACCGAGGCCGGGCCGCTGCTCGCGTCGGTGCGCGTCACGCGCTCCTTCGGCGGCTCGCACCTCACGCAGGACCTGCAACTGGCCGCCGGAAGCGCCCGGTTGACCGTCCGGACCGACATCGACTGGCAGGAGCGGGACACCCTCCTCAAGGCCGCGTGGCCGCTGAACGTGCACGCGGAGCGCGAGAGCGCCGAGATCCAGTTCGGGCACGTCCAGCGCCCCACCCACGAGAACACGAGCTGGGACGCCGCCCGCTTCGAACTCTGGGCGCACCGCTGGGTGCACGTGGGCGAGCACGGCTGGGGAGCCGCCGTCGTCAACGACTCCACCTACGGCCACGACGTCTCGCGCCTGACCCGCGACGACGGCGGTACGACCACCACGCTGCGGCTGTCGCTGCTGCGCGCGCCGCACAGCCCCGACCCGCAGGCCGACCGGGGGCGGCACTCCTTCGCCTACGGCCTGGTGGTCGGCGCCGGGGTCGGCGACGCCGTCGCCTCCGGCTACTCCTTCAACCTGCCGCTGCGGCCGGGCAGTTCGGCGTCGACCGGCGGGGCCGCCGCCGGGCCGTCGTTCGTCACCGTCGACAACCCCGACATCGTCGTGGAGACGGTGAAACTCGCCGACGACCGCGGCGGCGACGTGGTCGTCCGGCTCTACGAGTCGCGCGGCGGCGGCGCGCGCGGGGCGCTGCACACCGGCTTCCCCGTCGCCGCGGCGCACGTCACCGACCTCCTGGAGAGCCCCACCGCTCCCCTCCCCCGGGCCGGGGACGGCTCCTTCCCGCTGGACCTGCGCCCGTTCCAGATCCTGACGCTCCGCCTGGCGCGTCCTTAGTGTCCGCCCGACGCGGGCCGGTTGCCCCCGCAGGCCCGTCGTGGCTGTTCGCACCGTTCCCCGCGCCTCTCAAGACCTGGCGTACCGCCCTTCCCCCTGGAAACCGACCCTCCGTAGGAGAAGCCACATGAGACCCACCCTCGCACGATGGCTGCGGCCCCCCGCCGCGTTAGCACTGCTGCTGCTCGCGGCCCTCCTGCTCCCTCCGTCGTCGCGGGCCGCCGCGGCGGCGCTGTATCCGCTGGGCGTCGGCGCCGACCTCGGCCCGAAACCGGTCACGCTGGGCCTGACGGCGAGCGCGGGCGACTCCGCCGACGGCCTGCGCACCGGTGAGAAGAACGGAAAGCCGTACTGGCAGACCGATGTGGCGGCCGGCACGGACTACATCAAGCTGGCGCTGGACCGGGAGTGGACCGACACCGTCGGCGGCGCCGGCCAGGTCACCGTGGCGGTGACGTACGACGACGCGCCCGACGGGACGACGCTTCGGCTGACGCGCGGCGCGAGCGACCTCGTCGGCAGCGTGCCGCTCACCGGAGCGGCCGGATGGACGACGGAAGCCTTCACCGTACCGGCGGACTTCGGGACGGAGGCGGGCCGTGAGCTGCGGCTGTCGGGGACGAAGGACGGGGCGCCCGCCGACGTGACGGTGGCGTCGGTGAGGGTCGCCGCGAGCCAGTCCGTGGACCTCGGCACCGCGGTCGACGCGCACGGCATCTCGCCGCGGGCGGGCGACAACGACACGCACCTGGTGACCGGCACGGAGGCGGGCCGCGGCTACTGGGGCACCGACCAGAGCCACCCGGGCGCCGAGACCGGCTTCTTCTACATGAACGTGGACGACACCGCGCTGTACGACAACCGCGACCCGGTCGCGGTCACCGTCGACTACCTCGACCGGGGCAACGGAGCGATCCAGCTCCAGTACGACTCCCCCGGCGACACGATCCCGGAGATGTTCAAGAACTCGCCGGTCTTCACCTACGGCGACTCGGGGACCTGGAAGACCCACACCTTCCTGCTGGACGACGCGATCCTCACCAACCGCTCGAACGGCTCGGACTTCCGCATCACCACCGGCGGCAGCCCGGCCGAACTGAAGGTCGCCCGCGTCTCGGTGACCGCGCTGCCGCGCGTGCTCGACCCGACGACCGGCCTCAAGCAGCTTGTGGCGCAGGCCGATCTGGCCTACCTCGCGGCCCGCGAGGGCACCCGCGACGGGCAGTACCCGGTCGGCGCGAAGGCCGCCCTCCAGCAGGCCGCCGACGCGGCCCGCGCGGTCGCGAACGGCACCGGCGTCACCGACGAGCAGGCCCGTACCGCCTTCCACGCGCTGGCCGCCGCGCTCGACGTCTTCCACGCCGCCGCCGTGAACACCGACCTGGCGCACCTGGGCACCGCCACCGCCTCGTCCACCGCCGCCGGGTCCGCCCCGGCCGCGGCGATCGACGGGAACGGCGGCAGCGCCTGGGTCAGCGGGGACGGCGGGACGGGCGAGACCTTCACCGTGGACCTGGGCGCGGCCAAGCGCTTCAACCAGGTCAAGGCCGGCTGGACCGGCGCCTTCTCCTCCGACTACACCGTCCAGGTGTCCACGGACGGGACGCGTTTCACGGATGTGGGCCGCACCGGGGCCGTCGGCGGCTCGGTGTTCACCACCGCCTTCGCTCCGACGACCGCCCGGTACGTCCGGCTGGCGATCCACGGGTACAGCGCGGGCCAGACCAAGGTGGGTCTCGCCGTCCTCGAGGTCCGCGACCAGCGGGTGGTCACACCGCACCCGAAGCTGGTCACCACCCGCTACTCGACCGGCGCTCCGGTCGTCGCCGACTTCGACATCCGCGACTACGGCGTCGACACCTCGGGGAAGAGGGACGCGACCGCCGCCGTGCAGTCCGCGCTCTACGACTGCCAGGACGCGGGCGGCGGCACGGTGTGGCTGGGCGCGGGCACCTACCGCCTCACCACCACCGTGGAGGTCCCGGCCTTCTGCTCGCTGATCGGCGACCGGCGCGACCCGGACCGCGGGTCCGGCGGCTACGGCACGGTGATCCGCGCCGACCTGCCGCCGGGCGCCGACGGGCCGGTGCTCTTCCGGGTCGGCGGCAGCGCCTCCGTCCAGGGCCTGACCACCTACTACCCGCGGCAGAACGCGGCCCACCCGGTGCCGTACAACAACACCTTCGAGATTCCGGGTTCGGCCTGGCAGAGCGACGCGAATTTCATGATGAGCACGGTCGCGCACGTCACGATGCTCAACTCGTACAAGGGTGTCGGGGTCTCCACGAAGACCGACGACCGCGGCAGGCCCGCGGTGCAGGGCCAGGTGCACGAGTCGGCGACGCTCGCCGACATCAAGGGGACGGTGCTGTTCACCGGGGCCACCGGTTACAACGGCTCGGACGTCGGCACCTGGAGCGACATCACCTTCTCCAACTCCTACTGGGCGCACGCGCCTTCGGCGTACGACCCGCCCGCGCGGTCGGCGCTCGACCGGTGGACGCGGGCCAACGGCACGGGACTCGTCCTCGGTGACCTGGAGTGGGACCAGTTCTCCCGGATCTCGCTGTCCGACTACCGCACCGGCATCCAGGTCGTGAAGGGCCAACGGGCGGCTTTCGTCGGCGCGTTCCAGCAGACCCGGGTGGTGCGCACCGATGTGGCCCTCCAGGTGGACGACATCGACACCCGCTGGGGCATGACGGTGGCCGGGGGCACGCTCCAGGGCAGCGTCGCGTCGATCCGCAACGCCACCAAGGGATTTGTGAAGGTCACCGGCACGGCGCTGGACGGCGCGACCTCCGGCACGGTCGTGACGATGCCCGGTCCCGTACCGGTCCAGGCCGCCGCACCCGACCTGCCCGCGCCTCGCGGGCACGCGCTGTACGCGGCGGGCGCCGTCCCGCACGGGGTGGGCTACCAGCCCGCCGCCGACGCCACCGCGGGCATCCAGCGGCTGCTGGACCGGGCGGGCGCGCGGGGCGGCGGCACCGTGTACCTGCCCGCGGGCTGGTACCGGGTCGAGGGCCGGCTGCGGGTACCGGCCGGTGTCGAACTGCGGGGCGCCTCGTCCTCGCCGAACCGCGACGAGGACGGCGCCAGCGGCGGCACCGTGCTGTTCGCCTACGCGGGCCGGAACACCGCGAACGCCGACACCGACGCCGCCTTCGTCACGCTCGCCGGAAACGGCTCGGGCGTGCGCGGTCTGCGGGTCTTCCACCCGGAGAACAACCCCGCGACCGGCTACGTCCCCTACCCGTACGACATCCGGGGCACCGGCCGCGGCACGTATGTGGTCGACGTCGGTCTGACCAACGCGTGGAACGCCGTGGACGAGGGCAACGACGGCTTCGTGGTGCACAAGGTGACCGGGGTCTTCCTCAACCGGGGCGTCACGGCGCGCGCGGGCCGCGGCGGTCTGGTCGACGGTGTGCTCAGCAACGGCAACGCGGTGAACCGCACCGGCTTCGGCATTCCCGGCTGGGGCCTCGGCAGCGATCTGTTCGCGCAGACCATCGACGGGTTCACCCGCAAGAACACCGACCTGGTGCATGTCGACGGCGCCCGCGGCCTGACGGTCTCGGACGTCTTCGGCTACGGCATGCACAACGGTCTGGTGGTCACCTCCGGCGACGTCCGCGCCTTCAACCTGGGCACGGACAACCTCGGCGACGGCGGTTACACCGTGAAGGCGGGCGCCTCGGCCGACGTCACGGCGGTCAACGTGCTGCGCTACAACGGCGCGACGTCCACCGGTCCCGCGAAGCTGCTGGGCATCATGGCGATCAACATGGTGCAGCAGTCGGTGACGGCCACGGCCGAGCCCGCGAGCGGCGGGAAGGTCACCGTCGGCGGGAACCAGACGGAGCCGGGCCGCTTCGAGCGCGGCGACACCGCGACCGTGACGGCCGTACCGGCGGCCGGCTTCCAACTGCTGGGCTGGACGCTCGACGGCGCCCAACTGCCCGACAGCGGGCCGACGGTCACCGTGCCGGTGACCGGGGACCGTACGGTCGTGGCGCGTTTCGGTCCGGTCGGCGTCAACTGACCGGCGGGCGGGCCCGGTCGACCGCCGTCGTGCGGCCGGCCGGGCCCGTCGTCGTGAGCGGGTGACCGCCGCGGTCAGGAGTGGGTGACCGGCAGCACGTCGGGCGAGAGCGTGCCCGCGCCCGCGGTCGCGCTGGTCATGCGGCGGCGGTGGTGACGGCGGCACAGCACCTCGTAGCCGACCTCGCCGGACCGGTCGACGTCGCCGATCACCACCTGCGCGCCCTCGACGACCATCACGCCGTCGACCGTACGGGCGTTGTGGGTGGCGCGCTCGCCGCACCAGCACAGCGCCTCGACCTGAAGGGCCTCGACCCGGTCGGCGAGTTCGATCAGCCGCTGCGAGCCGGGGAAGAGCCGGGTGCGGAAGTCGGTGGTGATGCCGAACGCGTGGACGTCCAGGTCGAGTTCGTCGACCACCCGCGCCAACTGGTCGATCTGCTCGGGCGCGAGGAACTGCGCCTCGTCCACGATCACGTAGTCCACCCGGCCGCCGCGGCTGAGCACGCCGACCACGTGGCCGTACAGGTCCATGCCGTCCGCGACCTCGACGGCGTCGGTGACCAGGCCGAGCCGCGAGGAGAGCTTGCCCTCGCCCGCGCGGTCGTCCCTGGTGAAGATCACCGACTGGAGGCCGCGAGCGGTGCGGTTGTGGACGATCTGGAGGGCGAGGGTGCTTTTGCCGCAGTCCATCGTTCCGGAGAAGAAGACCAGCTCGGGCATGGGAAGGACGACGGCCTTTCGATGGGGGGCGGGAGAGCGCGGGGGCGGGAGAGCGCGGGGCGGGAGAGCGCGGGGGCGGGCGGGCCTCAGGAGCGTACTTCGAGCAGCGGTACGAGCTGCTCGGCGGCGGCCATCGAGCCGTGCAGGCCGACCATCTTCGACTCCCCCGATTCCGTGCGGTGGGCGACGACCGCGATGTCGTCGCGGGCGACGGCCACGACGTCGCCGATCCGGCCGAACACCCGCTCGTCGGGCGGCGGTCCGAACCAGCCCGCCTCGATCGCCTCGGCCCTGGTCGCCACCCACATCTGCTCGCCGAGGACCTCGCTCCACACCGCGTGCACGTCGGCGGCGGCGCCGGGCACCGCGTAGACGTGCCGGGCGCGGGCCTCGCCGCCGAGCACCGCGACCCCGGCGCGCAGTTCCCAGTCCTCGTCGAAGTCGATCCGGGACCGCTCGTCGAAGGGGATGTCGATCATGCCGTGGTCGGCGGTGACGTACAGGGCGCTGCGCGGCGGCAGTTGCTCGGCGAGCCGCTGCGCCAGCCGGTCGACCATCATGAGCTGGCCGCGCCAGGCGTCGGAGTCGACGCCGTGCCGGTGCCCCATGCCGTCCAGCTCGCTGTAGTACGTGTAGACCAGCGTGCGGTCGGCGGCGCCGAGCCGGTCGGCGGCCAGGTCCATCCGCTCCTCGCCGGTGAGGCGCCCGTGGAAGGTGCCGCCGGACAGCGCGACCTTGGTCAGCGGGGTGTTGACGAAGGTCGGCGAGGAGACCTGGCAGGTGGCGATCCCGGCGGCGTCGGCGAGCTGGAAGACGGTGGGGTGCGGCTGCCAGACGTGCGGCGCGGTCCAGGGCTGCCAGCGCAGCTGGTTCATCAGCTCGCCGGTGGCCGGATTGAGCGTGGTGTAGCCCGCCAGGCCGTGCGCGGACGGCGGCAGCCCGGTGCCGACCGAGCCGAGCGAGGTCGCGGTCGTCGCCGGGAATCCGGCGGTCAGCGGGCGGCCGGTGCCGCCGCGCGAGGTCGGCAGCAGCGAGGTGAGGTACGGCGCCTCGTCGGGGTGGGCGAGGATCAGCTCCCAGCCGAGGCCGTCCACCAGGAAGACGCAGACCCGGTCGGCGGGCGCCAGTTCCAGGCCGGTGGCCGGCATGCCGGGGACGGCGAATCCGGCGACGGCGGCCGGGATGACGTCACAGAGCGCGCCGGTGCCGTAGTCGGGTACGGGAGCGGTACGCGGATCGAGCGGCGCGGAACCGTACCCGCCGTGCAGCGGCTGGACCATCAGTCAGTGGCCGCTGTCGCCTCGGAGAGCGCCTGCGCGAAGGCCAGGGTCTGGCGGACGGTGTCCGGGCCGTCGCCCGCCTCGCTGACCCGCAGCGACAGGTCGTCGGCGGTCGAGGAGCCGGTGTAGCCGTGGTCGGCCTCGCAGTTGGGGTCGCCGCAGGCGGCGGGCTCCAGGTCGAGCCGCGAGACCGCGCCCCAGCCGATGGTGAGCACCACTTCGCGGGGCAGCGTGCCGGGCGTGTACGACTCCGGGTTCGCGACCACCCGGCTGACCACGACCGAGGAGATCCGGCCGATCTTCACCGATTCGGTGGACGTGGTGGCGTACGGCGTCGGCGAGGTGTCGTCGGCGGCCTGCTCGTCGGTGTGGCTGACGATGAAGCGGCTGTCGGTGAGCACCAGCACGGTCACATGACGACGGACCTCGTTGGCGTCGAAGCTGGTCTCCTGGTGGACCAGGTAGGAGGAGACCGGCTCGCGTCCGACCGCCGCCTCGACGGCCTCCGCCACGAGGGTGGGGTAGTAGCCGCTGCGCTCGATGGCCGTGCGCAGGCCCTGAGTCGTAGTACCGGTCTTCGCCATGCCGACCATCCTAAGGGCCAGGTACGACCGCGACGTGCTCGGAGCGCGACCCGGCGTGCGGGCGGGCGCGGGAGCGGGCGCCGGGTCAGAACGAGGACAGCGCCCGCGGCCCGAGATCGGTGCGGGCGGGCGGCCTGGCCAGGCGGACGGACGCGCCGAGGACGGTCAGGCCGCGCGAGGAGACCACCACCGGTTCCAGGTCGACCGCGACGACCTCCGGGAGGTCGGCGGTCAGCAGCGACACGCGCAGCAGCAGCTCCTCCAGCGCGTCGGTGTCGACCGGCTCGGCGCCGCGCCAGCCGAACAGCAGCGGCGCGGCCTTGATGGAGCGGACCAGTTCGGCCGCGTCCCGGTCGGTGGCGGGGACGAGCCGGTGGGCGGTGTCGCCGAGCAGCTCCGAGGGCGCGCCCGCCAGGCCGAAGGACAGCACGGCGCCCGCGGCGGGGTCGACGCCCGCCCGTACCACCGTGTCCACCCCGCGCGGCGCCATCGCCTGCACGACGGGCAGCAGCTCCCGCGGGGTGCCCAGCCGCGCGGTCAGCTCGTCGTAGGCGCGCCGCAGGTCGCCCTCGTCCGCCAGGTCCAGGCGTACGCCGCCGAGGTCGGCGCGGTGCCGCAGGTGGGGGGCGGTGGTCTTGAGGGCGACCGGGTAGCCGAGCCGGGCGGCGGCGGCCACGGCGGTGTCGGCGTCGGGAGCGGGCAGCGCGCCGCGCACCTGGATGCCGTACCGGCCGAGCAGCGTCGCGGTGTCCGCGTCGCCGAGCGCGATCCCGCCCTCGGGCGCCTCGCCGGGCGGCAGCAGGCGGCGTACGTCGTCGGCCGCCGCGGCCTCCTGGATGTCGTCGAACTGCGGGATCCGGCCGGGGTCCGCCGATCCGGCGCGCCAGGCCGCGTAGGCGGCGGCCTCGGCGAGCGCGCGCACGGCCCGGTCGGGCGCGGAGTAGGCGGGGATACGGGAGGCGGCCTCGTCGCCGGGCGCGCCGAGCCGGTCGGCCAGGGTCTCCAGGGCGAGGTGGGCGACCACCACCGGCTTGCCGCCGCCCGCGGCGGCGGTCGTACGGCGCAGCGCCTCGGCGAGCGCCGGGTCGTCGCCGGACTCGGGGTCGGGGGCGTCCTCGGAGCCGACGCGCGGGATCGCGGTGACGACGACGGCGTCGCTGCCGGGGTCGGCGAGCGCGGCGCCGAGGGCGGCGGCGAAGTCGTCGGGGGTGGCCGCGGTGGTGAGGTCGAGGGGCGCGGCGGGCCGCAGTCCCGCGGTGAGCGCGGCGTCGTAGGTGAGCAGGCCGAGCGATTCGGAGTTGCCGAGGACGGCGATCCGGTCGCCCGCGGGCAGCGGCTGGAGGGCCAGGAAGAGTCCGGCGTCCAGCAGTTCGGTGACGGTGTCCACGCGGATCACCCCGGCCTGCCGGAAGAGCGCGGAGACGGTGGAGTCGGGGATGCGGGTGGCGGGCACGGCGTGTCCTGCCGGGACGGAGCCGGAGTGCAGGGCGCCCTTGACGACGACCACCGGTTTGGCGGCGGCGGTGCGGCGGGCGAGCCGGGTGAACTTCCGCGGGTTGCCGAAGGATTCGAGGTACATCAGGACGGCGTCGGTGTCGGGGTCGTCCTGCCAGTACTGGAGGAGGTCGTTGCCCGAGACGTCGGCGCGGTTGCCCGCGGAGACGAAGGAGGAGGGGCCCGCGCCGCGGCGGTGCAGTCCGGAGAGCAGGGCGATGCCGATCGAGCCGGACTGGGTGAACAGGCCGAGGCGTCCGCTGCGCGGCATCTCGGGCGACAGGGAGGCGTTGAGCCGGACCCCGGCGGCGGTGTTGAGGACGCCGAAGGCGTTCGGGCCGATCACCCGCATGCCGTGGCTCCTGGCCTGCCGGACCAGCTCGCGCTGGCGCGCCCTGCCCTCCTCGCCGGTCTCGGAGTATCCGGCGGCGACCACCACCAGGCCCTGGACGCCCGCGGCGCCGCAGTCGGCGACGGCCTCGGGGACCCGGTCGGCGGGCACGGCGATCACGGCGAGGTCGACGGGCGCGCCGATGCCGAGGACGGAGCGGTGGCCGGGCACGCCGTCGATGTCGGTTCCGCCGTCGGGGAAGGAGCGGTTGACGGCGTAGACGTGGCCGGTGAAGCCGCCCGCGACGATGTTGCGCAGCAGCGTACGGCCGACGCCGCCCGGCCTGCGGCCGGTGCCGACGACGGCGACCGAGCCGGGGCGCAGCAGCCGCTGGACGGAGCGGGCCTCGGCGCGGTGTTCGCGGGCCCGCATGACCTGGACGGACTGCTCGGTGGGTTCCAGGTCGAGTTCGAGGTGGACGACGCCGTCGGTGAAGCTGCGCTGCTGGGTGAAGCCCGCGTCGGTGAAGACCTTGACCATCTTGCGGTTGGTGGGCAGGACTTCGGCGGTGAAGTGCAGGATGCCGCGCTCGCGGGCGACGGCGGCGATGTGTTCGAGCAGCGCGGAGGCGACGCCGCGGCCCTGGTGCGCGTCCTGGACGAGGAAGGCGACCTCGGCGCGGGTGCCGGTGGTGCCCTTGTCGGCGGAGACGGCCCGGCCCGCGTCGTCGGTGCGGTCGTAGCGGACGGTGGCGATGAAGTCGCCGCCGACGGTGGCGGCCAGGCCGACGCGGTCGTTGTAGTCGTGGTGCGTGAAGCGGTGCACGTCCCGGTCGGACAGCCGGGGGTAGGGCGCGAAGAAGCGGTAGTACTTCGACTCGTCGGAGACCTGCTCGTAGAAGTCGACGAGCCGTCCCGCGTCGTCGGGCCCGATCGGCCGGATGTGGGCGATCCCGCCGTCCCGCAGTACGACGTCCGCCTCCCAGTGGACGGGGTACGGATGCGCCGTCTGCTCGCTCATGGCCCCAGCGTAAGCGGGTGGCCCGGCGGGCGCGTCACACTCGCGGAGCCGACGCGCAGGGGGCAGTCTGGTGGGGGCCGCGATCGTGCCGACGTGCCGGAGCAGCGCTCCGGCCGTGCGAAACTGGTCTAGACAACTGGAACGACCCGAAGGGCAGCACCATGGTTGAGCGCCGTGTCAACGTCGGCTGGGCGGAGGGCCTGCACGCCCGCCCCGCGTCCATCTTCGTCCGCGCGGCCATGGCCGCGGGCGTCCCCGTGACGATCGCGAAGGCCGACGGCGGCCCGGTGAACGCCGCGTCCATGCTGGCGGTGCTGAGCCTCGGCGCGCAGGGCGGCGAGGAGATCGTGCTCGCCTCGGAGGCCGACGGCGCCGACGCCGCGCTCGACCGGCTGGCGAAGCTCGTCGCCGAGGGCCTGGAAGAGCTTCCCGAGACCGTCTGAGACGCGGCGGGGCGCGCCCGCCCTCCCCGGCCGCGCTTTCGCGCGACCGGGCCTTCGGGCGGTGCGCCCTGCCGCGCGATGCGCCCTTCGCGTGGCCGGAACACGTCCGGGGATCTTTGTCCCGCCACCGGACAGCGGAATTCAGCGGGGCCGGACAATCCACCCGGATTGCACCGGCCCCGCTTTATTGCATTTACGGGTGCCGCAATTCTACGCACTTGTATACGGTGCGATTGTTAATGGCGGCGGCGCACCGCGTTTACGGGATGTTTCAGAATCCTCACCGCGGCGCTCCGCTCCACGTGCCCCGCGGCCAGTTTGCGGGCCCGCTCGGCGTCACCGCGCGCCACCGCGTCCACGAGCGCCGCGTGCTCCTCCCACGACTCCACCGCGCGGGTGGGCACGTCGTCGCCGTACACCCAGGCGATCTTGTGGCGCAGCTGCGTGAGCAGCGCGGCCAGCGTGGGACTGCCCGACGCCTGCGCCAGCGTCTCGTGGAACCAGCCGCCGAGCGACGGCAGGTCGGACAACTGGCCCTGGACCGCGCGCTCCTGACCTAGGCGTACGAGTCCGCGCAGCACCTTCAGATGCGCGTCGGTACGGCGCTGGGCGGCGCGCGCGGCGCCCAGCGGCTCCAACAGGCCGCGCAGTTCCAGAAGGTCGGCCGCCTCCTGCTCGGTGGGCTCGGCCACCGACGCGCCGGCGTGCCTGCGGGTGCGGACGAAGCCCTCGGACTCCAAGGTGCGCAGCGCCTCGCGGACCGGCACGCGCGACACCCCGTACCGCTGCGCGAGCAGTTCCTCCGTCAGCCGGCCGCCCGGCGGGAAGAAACCGCTGACAATGTCGTCGCGGATGGCCGTACACACCACCTGGGCGGAGATACGCCGCCCCGTGCCGTCCGTCCCGTTCACATCCGATTCCGCATCGCAGGACCCCATTCTTTCCGCACATTCTGCGGTAACCCTATTCCAGCACACCAGGGATTCCGATCACAGTCCCGAATATGGGACTTCTTTTGGCGCGCGGGACCGATGCGGGACGGGTACGGGACCGATGCGGGACGGGCACGAGACGGACGAAGGCCCCGGCGGGGGGAGCCGGGGCCTTCGTGCTGAGGGGGGTGGTGCGGTGGTTCCAGGGGGGCGGTGGCGGGACCCCTGCGGGGTCGTGGGGTCAGACCGAGACGCCGTGCTTGCGCAGGTAGGCGATGGGGTCGACGTCGGAGCCGTAGTCGGGTCCGGTACGGGCCTCGAAGTGCAGGTGCGGCCCGGTGACGTTGCCGGTCGCGCCGGACAGGGCGATCTGCTGGCCGGGCGTGACGCTCTGGCCGACCGAGACCTGGATCGAGGACAGGTGGCCGTACTGGGTGTACATCCCGTCGGACATCCGGATCACGATGTTGTTGCCGTACGAGCCGCCCCAGCCGGCCTCGACCACGGTGCCGGAGCCGACCGCGTGCACGGTGGTGCCGCTGGCCGCGTGGAAGTCGATGCCGGTGTGGTAGCCGGAGGACCACAGGCCGCTGGAAGAGTGGTAGGCGGTGGAGACGTAGGAGCTGTCGACCGGCAGGACGAAGGAGCCGAGGCGCTTGCGCTCGGCGGCGGCGCGGTCGGCGCGGGCCTTGGCCTCGCGGGCGGCCCGGACCTTGGCCGCGGCCTCCGCCGTGGCCTTCGCGGCCGCCGCGTCGGCCTTGGCCTTGGCCGCCTTGGCGCGGGCGGCGGCCTCCGCCTGCTTGCGGTCGGCCTCCGCCGTGGCCTTCGCGGCCTCGGCGGCCTTGCGCTGGGCCTCCGCCTGCGCGGCCAGGGAGTCGGCGAGCGAGCCGGTCACATCGGCGGTACGGGCGAAGACGGTGTTCGCGACGGCGTCGTGCGCGCTCTCGGCGTGGGCCGTGGCGGTCATCGAGGTGGCCCCGAACGCTCCGGTCGCGGTGAGCACCGCGACTCCGGCGAGCGTGCCGCCACCGCGGACAGTGCGTGCGGCGCCGCGACGGGGACGGCGGTGCTTCCCGCTGGGCGCGGGCAGAACGGTGAACGCCATGAAGAGGCGTCGCTCCTTTCCTTCCTTCTCGCCTACCGGGTTAGCTGACGGGTTCGGAGCAGGAAGGTCTCCTACGGGTCCGGCCGCCGCTCGGCGGTCGGTCCCGATTCACCCCAGGGACTGCTCCCTCGTGAGAGGGCTGGGTCCCCGGCTCCCCTGACGGGGACTCGGCGATGTGTGCCCGCGTGCCGCCGGACGCGGCTGCTGCTGACGGGCAACGAGCGAAGACGCTAACCGCGGTTTCGCCCATCCGCCAAACAGATCAGCTGATTTGTTGCGTACGCCACACTTCGCTGACACTCCCCCGCAAGCCCTCCCCAAATCCCGCACGGCGCTCGAAAACGCCCGCACGGCGCTCCAGAACGCCCGGAACCCCGGCGCCGCAGGGGGCTGCCGGGGTTCCGGGGACGGGTGGCGCGAGCGGTGCCGACCGCTCGCGCCGGGTGGTGCGTGACCCGCGTGACGCGGGTCCGACCGTCCGGTACTACGTGATGATGTTCACCGGTCCGATGCCCAACTCGCCCACCGGCCCGGCGATGACGGACGCGTCCCCGACCAGGACCACCACGAGCCGGTCGAGCGGGAAGGCGTTGACGACCGCGGCGGTCGCCTCCACCGTGCCCGTGGCCGCCAGCCGCGCGTAGAGCTTGGCCTGGTAGTCGTCCGGGAGCTGCTGCTCGACCTGGTCGGTCAGCGTGGCCGCGACGGCCGCCGACGTCTCGTAGCGCAGCGGCGCCACACCGACCAGATTCTGTACGGCGACGTCCCGCTCCTCGTCGGTCAGGCCGCCCTCGCCGAGCGTCCTGATGACCTGCCAGGTGTCGGCGAGCGCGGGCCCGGTGACCTCGGTGGCCACCGAGCCGCTGATGCCCAGCAGCGCGGCGCCCGTACCGTCGGCGGAGCCGAGCAGCACCTGTCCGAAGGCGCGTACGCCGTAGGTGTAGCCCTTCTCCTCGCGCAGCACGCGGTCCAGGCGGGAGGTCAGGGTGCCGCCCAGGCAGTAGGTGCCGATCACGCGGGCCGCCCACACCGGGTCGTGCCGGTCGGCGCCGGTACGGCCGATGAGGAGCTGGGTCTGCACCGCGCCCGGCCGGTCCACGATGACCACGCGCGCGGTGTCGTCCGAGGTGATCGCCGGGCGCGGGCGGGGCTTGGCGGCCGAGCCGCTCCAGCCGCCCAGGGTGTCGTCGAGCAGCCGCGGCAGGTCGATGCCGGTGAGGTCGCCGACCACCACGGCGGTCGCGGTGGACGGGCGGACATGGGCCCGGTAGAAGGCGCGTACGGCCGCCGCGTCGATCCTGCGGACGGTCTCCTCGGTGCCCTGGCGCGGCCGGGAGCAGCGCAGCTCCGGTGCGAACAGCTCCTTGGACAGCGCCATCGCGGCCCTGCGGGCGGGGTTGGCCAGCTCGTGCGGGATCTCGTCGAGCCGGTTGGCGACCAGGCGCTTGATCTCGTCCTCGGGGAAGGCCGGGGTCAGCAGCGCCTCCGCGAGCAGGGCGAGCGCCTTGTCGAGCCGGGAGGCGGGCACTTCGAGGGAGACCCGCACACCGGGGTGGTCGGCGTGCGCGTCCAGCGTGGCGCCGCAGCGCTCCAGCTCGGCCGCGAACTCCTCGGCGGTGTGCTGCTCCGTGCCCTCCGACAGCGCCCTGGCCATGATGGTGCCGACGCCGTCCAGACCCTCGGGTTCGGCGTCCAGCGGCGCGTCGAGCAGCACCTCGACGGCGACGACCTGCTGTCCCGGGCGGTGGCTGGTCAGCACCGTCAGCCCGTTGCCCAGGGTGCCGCGGTCGGGGGCGGGGAACGCCCACGGCCGGGGCTCCCCGGCCTGCGGCTGCGGGTGGAACGTCATGACGGCCGCGGTCTCGCTCACAGCTCGCCCTCCTGCTCGGTGGCTTCGTCGGTGGCTTCGTCGGTGGCGTCGTCGGTGGCGTCCTCCGCCGCGTCGCCGCCGGTGGGCTCGTAGACGAGGACCGCGCGGTTGTCGGGGCGCAGCCGCGCGGCGGCCACGGCCCGCACCTGCTCGGGGGTGACGGCCAGCACCCGCTGAACGGCGGTGAGGGCGAGCTGCGGGTCGCCGAACAGCACCGCGTAACGGCACAGTTCGTCGGCCCGGCCGCCCACGGTGGCGAGCCGGTCGAGCCACTCGCGCTCGATCTGCGCCTGGGCGCGCTCCATCTCCTCGGGGCTGGGGCCCTCCTGGGCGAAGCGGGCCAGCTCCTCGTCCACCGCGGCCTCGATGGTGCTCAGTTCGACCCCGCTGGACGCCTTGATGTCCAGCCAGCCGAGCGACGGCGCGCCCGCGAGGCGCAGCAGGCCGAAGCCCGCGGCGACGGCGCTGCGGTCGCGCCGTACCAGCCGGTTGTGCAGCCGGGACGACTCGCCGCCGCCGAGCATGGTCAGCGCCAGGTCGGCCGCGTCGCCGTCGGCGGTGCCGTCCTCCGGCAGCCGGTAGGCCGCCATCAGCGCGCGCGAGGGCACGTCCTCCTCGATCACCTCGCGGAGCTGGCCGCCCATCACCTCGGGCAGCGAGCCGTCGCGCGGTGCGGGCTTGCCGTCGTGGGCCGGGATACTGCCGAAGTACTTCTCGACCCACGCCAGCGTCTGCTCGGGGTCGATGTCGCCGACCACGGCCAGCACCGCGTTGCCGGGCGCGTAGTACGTACGGAAGAACGCCTGCGCGTCCTCCAGCGACGCCGCGTCCAGGTCGGCCATCGAGCCGATCGGCGTGTGGTGGTACGGGTGCCCCTCGGGGTAGGCCAGCGCGGTCAGCCGCTCGAAGGCCGTGCCGTAGGGGACGTTGTCGTACCGCTGGCGGCGCTCGTTCTTCACCACGTCGCGCTGGTTGTCCAGGCTCTCCAGGTCGAGCGCGGTGAGCAGGCTGCCCATCCGGTCGGCCTCCAGCCACAGGGCCAGTTCGACCTGGTGGGCGGGCATGGTCTCGAAGTAATTGGTGCGCTCGAAGCTGGTGGTGCCGTTCAGCGAGCCGCCCGCGCCCTGCACCAGTTCGAAGTGCCCGTTGCCCTTGACGCTGGCGGAGCCCTGGAACATCAGGTGCTCGAAGAGGTGGGCGAGGCCGGTACGGCCCTTGACCTCGTGGCGGGAACCGACGTCGTACCAGAGGCAGACGGCCGCGACCGGAGTGAGGTGGTCCTCGGAGAGCACCACCCGCAGGCCGTTCGCCAGGCGGTGCTCGGTGGCTGTCAGGCCGCTGGAGTGTGCCTCCGGCGTGGCCGTGTGACCCATGGGCAAGCTGTCCTTCCGGTCGCTGCTGCGTGACTGCGTAGAGTGCTGCCACTCTAGGCAAGGGAGCCGACCGTCCGCGAAGTTCCCGGTCACGCCGTGGGTGAACGTGCCCGTCGCGTCGTGGGTGAACGTGCCCGTCGCGTCGTGGGTGAACGTGCCGTCCACGGCACGCTCGTACCGGGTGGTGGTCCGCGATGTCGGTAGTGCGGTCCACAATGGTCGGCGTCCCACCCGAGCCTTGTGCCCGTCCGACCGCTCGACTGATCGCTCGACTGATCGCTCGACTGATCGCTCGTCCGATCGGCTGATCGCCCGTCCGATCGTCCGACCGGCCACCGCCCGACCGCCCGACCGCCCGACCGATCGCCTGTCCGCCCGTCCAGATGAAGGAGCAGCCGCCGAGATGGCCCGCCGCACCGCGAAGACCCCGCCGCCCGACGATTTCGAGGAGCGCATCCTCGACATCGACGTCGTGGACGAGATGCAGGCCTCCTACCTCGAGTACGCCTACTCGGTGATCTACTCGCGGGCGCTTCCCGACGCCCGTGACGGGATGAAGCCGGTACACCGCCGCATCGTCTACCAGATGAACGAGATGGGGCTGCGGCCCGACCGCGGCTTCGTCAAGTGTGCCCGCGTGGTCGGCGAGGTGATGGGCAAGCTTCACCCGCACGGGGACGCGTCGATCTACGACGCCATGGTGCGGATGGCCCAGCCGTTCTCGCAGCGGCTCCCGCTGGTCGACGGACACGGCAACTTCGGCTCGCTGGACGACCTGCCCGCGGCGATGCGTTACACCGAGGCCCGGATGTCCGGCCCGGCCCAGCTCATGGTGGAGTCGATCGACGAGGACACCGTCGACTTCGCCCCCAACTACGACGGCCAGGAGCAGGAGCCCGCGGTCCTGCCGTCCGCGTATCCCAACCTGCTGGTCAACGGCGCCTCCGGGATCGCCGTCGGCATGGCCACCAGCATGCCGCCGCACAATCTGGGCGAGGTCATCGCCGCCGCGCGCCACCTCATCAGGCACCCGAACGCCGACCTCGACACACTGATGCGCTTCGTGCCCGGCCCCGACCTGCCGACCGGCGGCCGGATCATCGGACTGACCGGCATCCGGGACGCGTACGAGTCGGGCCGGGGCACCTTCAAGATCCGCGCGACGGTCGCGGTGGACGACGTGACGCCGCGCCGCAAGGGCCTGGTCGTCACCGAACTGCCCTTCACGGTCGGCCCGGAGAAGGTGATCGCGAAGATCAAGGACATGGTCAACGCGAAGAAGCTCCAGGGCATCGCGGACGTCAAGGACCTCACCGACCGCGAGCACGGCCTGCGGCTGGTCATCGAGATCAAGAACGGTTTCAACCCCGAGGCCGTCCTGGAGCAGCTCTACAAGCTGACGCCGATGGAGGACTCCTTCGGCATCAACAACGTGTGCCTGGTGGACGGGCAGCCGCTCACCCTGGGCCTGCGCGAACTGCTCCAGGTGTACGTCGACCACCGCTTCGAGGTCGTCCGCCGCCGCAGCGAATTCCGCCGCACCAAGCGCCGCGACCGGCTGCACCTGGTGGACGGTCTGCTGGTGGCCCTCATCGACATCGACGAGGTCATCGCGATCATCCGGGCCAGCGACAACTCGTCGGCGGCCAAGGAAAGCCTGATGGAGCGCTTCGGGCTCTCCGAGATCCAGACGCAGTACATCCTGGACACCCCGCTGCGCCGCCTCACCCGCTTCGACCGGATCGAGCTGGAGTCCGAGCGCGACCGGCTGAACGCGGAGATCGCCGAGCTGACCCGGATCCTCGACTCGGACGCGGAGCTGCGCAAGCTGGTCTCGGCCGAACTGGCCGCGGTCGCCAAGCAGTACGGCACCGAGCGCCGTACGGTCCTGCTGGAGTCGGCGGGCGCGCCGCTGTCCTCGGTGCCGCTCGAAGTGGCCGACGACCCGTGCCGTGTGCTGCTCTCCTCGACCGGGCTGCTGGCCCGTACGACCAACGGCGAGGACTTCAGCGACGGCGGTGCCAAGCGCGCCAAGCACGATGTGATCGTCTCGGCGGTGCCGACCACGGCGCGCGCCGACATCGGCGCGGTGACGTCCGCCGGGCGGCTGCTGCGGCTGACCGTGATCGACCTGCCGATGCTGCCGGACACGGCCGGGGCGCCGTCGCTGGCGGGCGGCGCCGCGCTGTCGGAGTTCCTCACCCTGGAGGACGGCGAGCGGGTGCTGTGCCTGACCACGCTCGACGAGTCCTCGCCCGGCCTCGCGCTCGGCACCGAACAGGGCGTCGTCAAGCGCGTCGTGCCCGACTACCCGTCGAACAAGGACGACTTGGAGGTCATCGGCCTCAAGGACGGTGACCGGGTGGTCGGCGCGATGGAGCTGCGCACCGGCGAGGAGGACCTGGTCTTCATCACCGATGACGCGCAACTGCTGCGTTACCCGGCCGCGCAGGTACGCCCGCAGGGGCGGCCCGCGGGCGGCATGGCGGGCGTCAAGCTCGCCGACGGCGCCAAGGTAATCTCCTTCACCGCCGTCGATCCCGCCGTGGACGCGGTGGTGTTCACCGTCGCGCGCGCCGAGGGCACGCTGGACGACACGACCGAGGGCACCGCGAAGCTGACGCCGTTCGAGCAGTATCCGCGCAAGGGGCGCGCCACCGGCGGTGTGCGCTGCCAGCGGTTCCTGCGCGGTGAGGTCGGTCTCGCGCTGGCCTGGGCGGGTCCCGCGCCCGCCCGCGCCGCCACGCCCACCGGCACTCCCGCCGAGCTGCCGCCGAAGGACCCGCGCCGCGACGGCTCGGGGGTGCCGCTGGTCAAGCCGGTCGCGGTGGTGGCGGGACCGGTGTAGCGCCGGGCCGTACGCGGGCCGGTCGCACGGGGGCGTGCGGCTTGTCGTACAGGCTGTCGTGCGGCCGGTCGTACAGGCTGTCGTACGGGTCGCTGGATACGGGCGCGGTGGCGGGGGCCGCCGCGCCCCGGGATTCGGGGGCCGCCGGGAGGCAATAGGCTCAGCCGGGTGAGCACCTGCACCAGCGCCTCGGCGTCCCTCGCCGAACCGGTGGCCGCCACCGCGGCCACCGCACGGACGTGGCTGCTGATCGAGCAGCCGGGCCCGTGGGGGGCGAAGGCGCTGGGGGCGAGCAGGCTGGACCCGGCGACCGGCCGCGAACTGGAACGGCTCGCCGACGGCACCGGCACCCGCGTCGCCCTGATCCGCCGCCCCGGCAGACACGCCGACCTGCACCTTCCGCGTCGGCACCGGGTCTACCTCGCGCACACCGCGCCGGGCGCCTCCTGGGTCCGTACCGCCGAGGTCGCCGACCCGGCGGAGCTGACCGCGCTGGACTTCACCGCGCTGGGCGCGGGCGCGCACAACGGATTCGGCGACGCGTACGACGGCGCGCCCCTCGCCCTGGTGTGCACCAACGGCAAGCGGGACCGCTGCTGCGCGGTGCGCGGCCGGCCGCTCGCCGCGGAGCTGACCGCCTCGGGCGGCAGCGAGGTCTGGGAGGTCACCCACCTCGGCGGACACCGTTTCGCGCCGACCATGCTCGTGCTGCCCTTCGGCTACACGTACGGCCGGGTGGACGCGCACCACGCGAAGGACGTACTGGAGGCGGCGCGCTCCGGGCGAATGGTCCTGGACGGCTGCCGGGGCCGCTCGGCGTGGGACCGTCCCGGACAGGCGGCGGATCTGGCCGTACGGGAGCTGACCGGTGAGGACCGTACGGCGGCCGTGGTCGTGGAGGCCGTGGAGCGTACGGACCCGGCGCCTTCGGGCGACGGCGACGGCGCCTGGGCGGTGCGGGTGGCGCACGTCGACGGGCGCGTCTGGGAGGTGGCGGTGGCGCAGGTCGCGTCGCTGCCGCCGCGCCCGGAGAGCTGCGGCGCGGCCCTCGGCACACCCGCCCGGATGGAGGTCACGGGGATCGAGCGGGTGGCCGGGGGCCGCGCGTCGTAGGGCTCTTCGCCGGGCGCTCATGGCGAGGCGCTACGTGAGCAGGCGCTACATGAGCAGGCGTTATGTGAGCAGGCGCTACATGACCGGGCGCTACATGACCGGGCGCTACTTGACGTTCTTGACGAACTCCGTGGTGTAGGTCTTCTCCAGGTCGACCTTCTTGCCCTTGAGGTTGGGGTTGAAGGACTTCAGGACCGCCTCCACGGTGGCCGGGCCGTCGGGGGGCATCACGCCGTCGGTGGTGAACATCGGCAGCGTGGCCTTGATGGAGTCGGCGTACAGCTTGGCGCCGCCCTGCGCGTAGTCGGAGGGCATCTTCGCGGCGATCTCCTCGGGGGTGTGCGTGGACATCCACTTGAGGGTCTTCACGAAGGCGTTGGCCAGCTTCTGCACGGTCTCCTTGTGGCCGTTCACCCAGTCGGTGTTCATGTAGAGGCTGGAGGACGGGTAGAGGCCGCCGAGCGCCTCCCGCGAGCCCTCGGGCGTGCGCATGTCGTACAGCACCTTGCCGATGCCCTTGTCGAGGATCTGCGCGACGGTCGGGTCGGTGGTCATACCGGCCTGGATGGAGCCCTGTTGGAGGGCGGCGATGAAGGTCTGGCCAGCGCCGACGGTGACGGGCGTGAAGTCGCTGACCTTGAGGCCGTTGTGCACCGCGAGGTACTTGGTGAGGAAGTCGGTGGACGAGCCGAGGCCGGTCACACCGAGCTTCTTGCCCTTGAAGTCCTTGGCGGAGGTGATGTCGCCCGCGGCCTTGGTTGAGACCACCTCGACCTCACCGGGTGCCTGTGCGAACTGCACGACGGACTCGATCATCTTGTTCTTGGTCTGGAGGTCGAGGGTGTGGTCGTAGAAGCCGACGGCGCCCTGCACGTCACCGGAGACCAGCGCCGTGGTGGCCTGCACACCGGCCGGTTCGCTCAGCAGCGTCACGTCGAGGCCCTCGGCCTGGAAGAAGCCGAGTCTCTGGGTGAGCATGGCGGGCATGTAGATGACCTTGTCCAGGCCGCCGACCATGATCTTGACCTTCTCGGCGTTCTTGGCCGCCGGGGCCGTGGAGCCCGCGTCCCCGGTGGAATCCGAGCCGGAGCCGGACGCGGCATCGTTGGCACAGGCGGTGAGTGTGGTGAGGGCGAGGGCCCCGGCGAGGGCGAATGCCGGGAGCTTGGCGTACTGGCGCATGGTCACGTCCTTGTGAGAGCGGAGGGTGGGCGCGCGCGGGGGGCGCGGGATTTCGGGGAGGGCGACCGCGGCTCAGCGTTCGGCGCCGGGCTGGGCGGGCTTCCAGCGGAAGAGCCGCTTCTCCAGGTAGGTCAGCAGGCCCTCGGCGATGAGGGCGACGACGGCGAGGATCACCATGGCCGCGTAGACACCGGCGGCGTTGAAGGTGCCCTGCGAGGCGGAGACCAGCAGGCCAATGCCCTTGGTCGCGCCGATGTACTCGCCGACGATCGCGCCGATCAGGGCGAAGCCGAAGCTGACGTGCAGGCTGGTGAAGATCCACGACGTGGCGGCCGGGATCACCACCTGGAGGGTGACGCGGCGGTTGCTCGCGCCGAGGACGCGGGCGTTGGCGACCAGATTGCGGTCGACCTCGCGGGCGCCCTGGAAAGCGTTGAAGAACACCGGGAAGAAGACCAGGACGACGGCGGAGGCCACCTTGGAGGCCGGGCCGAGGCCGAACCAGATGAGGAAGATCGGCGCCAGCACGATGCGCGGCATCGCGTTGAGCACCTTCACGTACGGGCCGAAGACGTCCGAGAGGAAGGGGATCCGGCCGAGCGCGATGCCCAGCACCACACCGCCGGCGACGCCGATGACCCAGCCGTACAGCGCCTCGTAGAGCGTGTACCAGATCTGCTCGCCCAGGGGGCCCTGCGGTGTGCCGTGCATCGTCCACTGCCGGATCTGGTCCCAGATCTTGGACGGCATGGAGAAGTTGAACGGGTCGATGACCCCGGTGCGGGCCGACCACTCCCACAGGCCGAGCACGAGGACGAGGACGGCGAGGCGGCTGGCGTACACCAGGAGGGTGCGGTTACGGACGGCGCGGGCGCGGGCCTCGGTGCGCTGGGTGCCGGCGCCGGGCCCGGCCGGGACGGCGTCCTCGGGGGCGGCCCCGGTCCGGGGGGCGGCCGAGGCTGCGGACTCAGGCGGCATGTCCGACGCTCCTCTCACGGGTGATGCGGACCTCTTCGCCAAGCGACGACCAGATCTCGCGGTAGATCTCCACGAAGCGCGGCTGGAGCCTGACCTCCTCGACCTTGCGGGGCCGCGGCAGGTCGATCGTGAAGACCTCCTTGACGGTGGCGGGCCCCGCGGTCATCACGACGACCTTGTCGGCCAGTGCGATGGACTCCTCCAGGTCGTGGGTGACGAACACCACCGAGGACCCGGTACCGGACCACAGCTCCAGGAGTTCGTCGGACATCAGGGCCCTGGTCTGCACGTCGAGCGCGGAGAACGGCTCGTCCATCAGCAGGATGTCGGGGTCGTTGACGAAGGTCGCGGCGAGCGCGACGCGCTTGCGCTGGCCGCCGGAGAGCTGGTGCGGATAGCGGTCCTCGAAGGCGGTCAGGCCCACGCGGGCCAGCCAGTCGCGGGCCCGCTCCTTGGCCTCGGCCTTGCCGACACCGCGGAAGCGCGGCCCGGCCATGACATTGGACAGCACGGTCCGCCAGGGGAAGACGGCGTCCTGCTGGAAGACGAAGCCGACACCGGGGTTGATGCCGTTCACGGCCTCTCCCGAGACCAGCACCTCGCCTTCCGTGGGCTCCTCCAGGCCGCTGACCAGGGTCAGCGTCGTCGATTTGCCGCAGCCGGTCGGTCCGACGACCGCGACGAACTCACCGCGTTCCACGGTCAGGTCCAGGTCTCTCACGGCGGTGTGCAGGGCGCCGGACGGGGTCCTGAACGCCTTGCTCGCCCCCCGCAGCTCGATGGCGGGGCTCGTTTCGCTGCTCATGGCGGTGGAGGCTAGGAGCGACCACCACGGCGGCGGCAGTCTTGTGGGCGCAAGGAGCCTTCTGCGCGCAAGCCGGTCTTCTGCTCGTTTTGCTCGCCCGCGCACAACGAAAGCGAAACGGAGTCTGCCCATCCGGCTCTGCGGGGTTTACCTTGCGTTGACGACAGGGCTGTCGACGTACGCGTGGGGTGGGGACGCGGGTCGGCCGCCGCGACTGTCGGCGGACCGGTTGGAATGCGGAGGAGCCCCACGATGCGGATCGGATGGCCGCGCCGTGTCTCGGCGCAGGTCCTGTTGGTGCAACTGGCGATCACGGCGGGCGTCACGGCGCTCGCCACCGGACTCTTCCTGGCGCCGCTCAGCCACCAGCTCGACGAAGAGGCGATGCACAGGGCGCTGGCCATCGCGGAGACCGTGGCCGTCGATCCCGAGGTCGCGCGGGCCGTGGTCTCGTCCCGGCCGACGCCGGACGGCCCGGTGCAGGCGGAGGCGGAACGGGTCAGGATCGCCACGAAGGCCCTCTACATCGTGGTGATGGACACCCACGGCATCCGGTGGTCGCACACCGACCCCAAGCGGATCGGCGAACCCGTCTCGACCGATCCCAGCGTGGCGCTGGCCGGTGACGAGATCATGCAGATCGACCGCGGCACGCTGGGGCGCAGCACCCGCGGCAAGGTGCCGCTGTACGACTCCTCCCACCGGATCGTGGGCGCGGTGTCGGTGGGCATCAGGTACGACGGCATCCTCAACCGGGCGATCGGCCTGGTGCCGGGTCTGCTGATGTACGCGGGCGCGGCGCTGGGCGTGGGCGTGCTGGCGGCGGTGTGGGGTTCGCGGCGGTTGCAGCGGGCCACGCACGGGCTGGCCTTCGCCGACATATCGGCGCTGCTCGACGAGCGGGAGGCGATGCTGCACGGCGTCCGCGAGGGCGTGGTCGCACTGGACCGGCAGGGGCGGGTGCGGCTGGTCAACGACGAGGCGCAGCGGCTGCTCGGGCTCGACGGCGCCGGTGACGGCGCGGCCACCGGGCGGCCGCTGGACGAGCTGCTGCCGCCTGGCCGTACGACGGACGTGCTGGCGGGGCGGGTCGAGGGCGCGGATCTGCTGACGGTCAGCGGCGGGCGGGTACTGGTCGCCAACCGGATGCCGACCGGTGACGGCGGGGCCGTGGTGACGCTGCGGGACCGTACGGAGCTGGAGCTGCTCGGCCGCGAACTGGACTCCACCCACGGGCTGCTGGACGCGCTGCGCGCCCAGGACCACGAGCACGCCAACCGGCTGCACACCGTGCTGGGCCTGCTGGAACTGGGCCTGCACGAGGAGGCGGTGGGCTATGTCGCGGAGGTCGCCGACACCCATCGGGCGTCGGCCGAGGTGATCGCGGACCGGGTGCACGATCCGCTGGTGTCGGCGCTGCTGGTCGGCAAGGCCGCCATCGCGGCGGAGCGCGGGGTGTCGCTTCGGGTCGCGCAGAGCACGCTGCTGCCCGACCGGGTGGTGGACCCGCGCGATCTGGTGACGGTGCTGGGCAATCTCATCGACAACGCGCTGGACGCCGCCGCCGGGCACCGCGTGTCCCCGGCGATGTCCGCCGCGCCTTTCGTGGAGGTCGAACTGCGCGCCGAGGACGACACGACCCTGCTGCTGCGGGTGTCGGACACGGGGCCGGGAGTGCCGCCGGAGGCGCGCGAACTGATCTTCACCGAGGGCTGGTCGACGAAGGAACGTCCGCCGCACCGGGGGCGCGGTCTGGGCCTCGCGCTGGTGCGCAGGCTCGCCGAGCGGTACGGGGGCCTGGCGCGGGTGACGGCGCGGGCGGGCGGTGGCGCGGTGTTCACGGTGGTGCTGCCCGAGGCGCTGGCCGAAGGAGTGCTGGCCGGTGGGGCGCTGGCCGGAGGAGTGCTTTCCGCGGCTGGGGAGGCGGCGCGATGATCGACGTACTGGTGGTGGACGACGACTTCCGGGTGGCGGAGATCAACTCGGCCTATGTGGGCAAGGTGCCGGGCTTCCGGGTGGCCGGGCGGGCCCACACCGCGGCGCACGCGCTGTCGGTGCTGGAGCGCACCCGGATCGACCTGGTGCTGCTCGACCACTACCTGCCGGACGAGACGGGTCTGACGCTGGTCCGCCGGATGCGGCAGCACGGGCACCACGCGGACGTGATCATGGTGACGGCGGCGCGTGATGTCGCCACCGTGCAGGCGGCGATGCGGCTCGGCGCGTTGCAGTACCTGGTGAAGCCGTTCAGCTTCGCCGGTCTGCGGGCCAAGCTGGACGGTTACGCGGCGCTGCGCCGCACCCTGGAGGGGGTGGGCGGGCGCGGCGAGGCCGGGCAGGAGCAGGTCGACCGGATCTTCGGCGCCCTGCGTACGGCGGGCGCGTCCTCGGCCGAACTGCCCAAGGGGCACTCCGCGCCGACCGCCGACCTGATCCGCCGCGTCCTGCACGAGGCGGGCCGCCCGCTGTCCGCCCACGAGGTCGCCGAACGCGCCGGGCTCAGCCGCTCCACCGCCCAGCGCTACCTGAAGTACCTGGAGCAGGCGGGGCGGTTGAGCCTCACCCTCAAATACGGCGACACGGGCCGTCCCGAACACCGCTACGCCTGGGCCGCCACCGGCTGAACCGCCGTTACGCGGCCCCGGCGCCGGTGAGCGAACGCACCTCCGTCTCCGCGTACTTGCCCGCGTCCGCCTCCTCCGGCGAGAGCAGGGTGCCGAGCCAGCCCGCGAGGAAGCCGAGCGGGATGGAGACCAGGCCCGGGTTCTCCAGCGGGAAGAGGTGGAAGTCGACGCCGGGGAAGAGCGCGTCGGGCCTGCCGGAGATGACGGGCGAGAACACCACCAGGAGCAGGGCCGGTACGAGGCCGCCGTAGATCGACCAGACCGCGCCGCGGGTGGTGAACCGGTGCCAGAACAGGGAGTAGAGCAGGGCGGGCAGATTCGCGGACGCGGCGACGGCGAAGGCGAGGCCGACCAGGAAGGCGATGTTCTGGTCCTGCGCGAAGAGGCTGAGCCCGATCGCGACGGCGCCGATCCCGACGGCCGCGAATCTGGCCACCCGCACCTCGTCCTCCTCCATCGCCCCTTCCTCCACCGCGTCGGCGGTGACCCGCGCGGTGCCGGGGGCCGCGGCCTCGCGCCTGGCGCGCCTGTTCTGCCGTGCCTGCGTTTCCGCGACGGGGCGGCGGCGCAGCGTGGCGTAGAGGTCGTGGGCCACCGAGGCCGACGACGCCAGGGTGATGCCCGCCACCACGGCCAGGATCGTCGCGAAGGCCACCGCGCCGACCACCGCGAACAGCACGGTGCCCCCTGTCGTCCCCTCCCCGCCGCCCAGGATCTCGGCGAGCAGCGGCACCGCGGTGTTGCCCGCGGCGTTGGACGAGCGGACGGTGTCGGTACCGACGACCGCCGCCGCTCCGAAACCGAGCACGATCGTCATCAGGTAGAAGGCGCCGATCAGCCCGATCGCCCAGACCACCGACCGCCGCGCGGAGCGTGCCGTGGGCACCGTGTAGAAGCGGGACAGGATGTGCGGCAGGCCCGCCGTCCCGAGTACCAGCGCCAGGCCGAGGCTGATGAAGTCCAGCTTCGACGCCCAACTCCCGCCGTACTTCAGCCCAGGCGCCAGGAAGGCGTTGCCGTGCCCGCTGCCCGCCGCGGCGGCGTGCAGCAGACTCCCCGGATTGCCGTGGAAGCGCACCAGAACCATCACGGTGAGCGTCACCGTGCCGCCGATCAGCAGCACCGTCTTGACGATCTGGATCCACGTCGTCGCCCGCATCCCGCCGAAGGACACGTAGAACACCATCAGCGCTCCGACCCCGACCACCGTCCAGGTGCGCGCCGCGCCGTGCCCGCCGAGCAGCAGCCCGACCAGGCTCCCGGCGCCGACCATCTGCGCCACCAGGTACAGGATCGACACCACCACGGACGACGTGCCCGCCGCGATCCGCACCGGCCGCTGTCTCATCCGCGCGGAGAGCACATCGGCGAGCGTGTACCGCCCGCAGTTGCGCACCAACTCGGCGACCAGCATGAGGACCACGAGCCACGCGACGAAGAACCCGACCGAATACAGCAGGCCGTCGTACCCGAAGAGCGCGATGAGCCCGGAGATGCCGAGGAAGGACGCCGCCGACATGTAGTCGCCCGCGATGGCCAGGCCGTTCTCCATCGGGGTGAACAACCGTCCCCCGGCGAAGAACTCCACCGACGAGCTCCGCCGCCGTCCCGCCCACGCCGTGATCGCCAGCGTCACCGACACGAAGATCGTGAACAGCACGATCGCGAGGCCCTGATGCTCCCCGGCCGAATCCGCCAGATACCCGCCATTGAACCGACCGCTGTTCAACGCACCCGCTCCTGCCCGGTCCTGGTCGCCAGCGTCCAGCGCAGATCGAGCGCCGCCCGGTCCCTGCGCAGCCGCGCGTGCCGGGCGTAGGCCCACGTCAGCAGGAACGTCGTGGCGAACTGCGCCAGCCCCGCCACCATCGCCACATTCACGTCACCCGCGACCTGATGTCCCATCAGGCCCGGTGCCGTGGTGGCCGCCACCACGTACAGCAGGTACCAGGCCAGGAAGCCCGCCACCACCGGGAAGGTGAAGCTCCGGTACCGGTCGCGCACCTCCTGGAACGCCGCGCTGCCCTGCACCTCCAGATACACCGCCGACCGGTCCACCGGCCGTCCATCCTGGCCCGCCTGCGGTGTGCCCTCGGGCCGGGTCCGCCCCGGCGCGGGGTCGGGGGCCGTCTGATCCGGGACCCAGAGACCGGCGTCCGCCGCGTCCTGCCACGGGTCGTTCACCCGCAGCGCCCCGGGGTCGCCCCCGTCGTGCTTGTCCACCGAACACTCCTCGTTCCATCGGCCGATCGGCCGATGTGCCCAATCATGGACAGAGCGGGAAGATCCAGAACGAACAAGTAGAAACCTTCACCCCATCAGGTGATGCCGTGCCGGTAGGCATATCCGACCGCCTGTGCACGGTCCCGCGCCCCGGTTTTGGCGAACAGGTTGTTGATGTGCGTCTTCACCGTCGCCATGCTCACGTGCAGCCGCGCGGCGATCTCGGCGTTGGACAGCCCTTCGGCCACCAAGGCCAGCACTTCCGCCTCCCGGGCCGTCAGCCCGTCGGGCAACTCCCCCCGTCCCGCCGCCCCTTGGCCTGGCTTTCCCGCCCCGCCCGGTCCGCCCGGTCCGCTCCCCCGTCCCTCCGGCCGCCGCTCGGGGCCCGCCCCGGTCAGCGCGTCCAGCATCCTGCCCTGCACCGCGGGCGACAGCCCCGCCCGCCCGGCCGTCACCTCCGCGATGGCCCGCGCGATCTCCTCCCCTCCCGCGTCCTTGGTCAGATATCCCCGCGCCCCCGCCCGCAGCGCGGGAAAGAGCGAGCCGTCGTCCGCGAACGTCGTCAGCACCACCACCTGCGTCCCCGGATACCGCGACCTGATCCGCCGCGTAGCCTCCACCCCGTCGCAGCGCGGCATCCGCAGGTCCATCAACACCACCTCCGGCCGGTGTTCCCCCACCAGCCGTACCGCCTCCTCCCCGTCGGCCGCCGCTCCCACCACCTCGATGTCGGGCAGCAGCCCCAGCAGCATCACAATTCCCTCACGCACCACTGTCTGGTCGTCCGCGACCACCACCCGCGTCACGCGGGCACCCGCAAGCGCACCACGAAGCCCTCCTCGGCCGGTCCGGCGTCGAGCGCGCCGCCCAGCAGCTCCGCGCGCTCCCGCATCCCCAGAAGACCGTAGCCCGATCCGGATGCCCTCAAAGAGTTATCCACAGGCGTCCTGCTCCCGAAGTCCCGGAACTCCAGCTCCACCTCCTCACTCCGGTACTCCAGCCGCAGCGCGACCTTCGCTCCCGGCGCGTGCTTGCGCACATTCGTCATCGCCTCCTGTGCCACCCGCCGCACCGCCAACCCCGCCTCCGCGGGCAGATACCGCGCTTCCCCTTCCACTTCCAGGTCCGCCCCCTCCGAAGCGACCAGCTCCCGCAGGAAATCCTCCACCGATGCCATCTCCCCACGCAGCGCCGACAGCGCCTGCCGCGTCTCGGCCAGCCCCTCCCGCGCCATCTGCCGGGCCGCGATCACCCGCCCCAGCACCACGTCCCGCTCGACGCCCCGCTCGATCAGCAGCCGCGTCGCCTCCAGGTGCACCGTCTGCGCCGACAGGCTGTGCGCCAGCACATCGTGGATCTCCCGCGCGATCCGGGCCCGCTCAGCCAACGCCGCCGACTCGGCCTCCGCCGCCCGCGCCGCCCGCTCCTGGACCAGCAGCCGCTGCGTGTTCCCCCGCGCCTCGGCGTCCAGCCGCACGACGTACCCGATCAACCCCAGCCCCGCCACCGTCAGCGACGTGACCAGCCAGCCGCCGGAGTCGCCGACCAGTGCGTAGGCGGCCAGCGCCGTACCGGTGAGGGGTGCCGCCGCGGCCAGCGGCAGCCGCTCCATCCCGAGCACCGCGCAGCCGCACCACAGCAGCGTCGCGGGCACATCGGCGCCCACCGCGTGCAGCCCGAAGGCGGCGCCCAGCATCAGTGCGATCAGTGCGACGGACGGCGCCGCCCGGTGCGCGAGCGTGAACCGGAAGAACGCCCACACCACGACGGCCGCCACCGCCAGCCCCAGCACGGACGCCGCGGTCAGCCACCCGTTGAGATCCGTGCGGGCCAGGATCCCCCAGAGCGCCGCGGCGGCGAAGAGCAGCCGCACTCCCCGGCCGAACGCCCGCCGCGCGGACGACCGGTTCTCGCGGGACAGCGCCTCCTTCGAAGGCCAGGACGTCCAACCGCTCATGAGGCCGTACGGTACGACGGCGCCACGCTCTGGGCCCGCCAGGCGAGCACCCCGGCGCGTATCAGGAGCGTGGCCGCGAGCGCTATCAGGAACGAGCCGCTGTCCTGGTGGACCCCCATCGCCGTACCCACCCCGTACAGCCCGATCCGCACCGCGACCCCCGCCGCCCAGACCGCGACGGTGACCTTCCCTCCCTGCGCCCAGACCGTCCCGTCCCTCTCGGTCCACAACCGCGTGGTCCACGCCCATGCCAACCCCATCCCCACAGCGACCACCAACTCCACGGCCAGCAGCGCGACCGCCGTCTGCCGGTGCTCCGGGTCGATCAGCCCGTGCTGCCGCAGCGCCATGAACACCAGCACCGCCGGTATCAGCCACCACCGCCGGCCGCCCGTGACCTTCCTCGGCCGCAGCTGGCGGGTGACCACCACACCGATGACCGCCACGATCACCAGCGCATCGATCAGACCGGACATGACGGACGCCTCCGTAAAGCGACTCCCACGAGGCCGACGGGTTCGCCGACATCTCAGAATCTACGGAAACCCCCAGCTCAGCGGATCAAACCGGGGGTTGAATCTCCCTCTCCACCCCCGGGTGGAGCCCCCTCCACCAACGCCCCCGTGCTGTGGGCGACCACGCCGTTCCGGCGCCGGTCCGGCATCGGTCCGAGCGCCCGCCCGGTGAGCGGATCCCCTGCGTCCGGGGGGCGGCGCTGCGTACGCTTTTCCAGCGACCGGCGATCGGATCGTCGGACAACGGGGAGGGCACCGTGTCGGATCTCGGCCAGCGGAACGTGGAGCGCCGGACACCGCACGGTGGGGAGGCGGGAGCGTGAGCCAGTCCGTACGCGCCGAGAGCGGTTTCGCCTACGGGGTCGTGGGCGCGGACATTCACGTGTTCGGCGACGGCGTCCCGGTCTACCTGCTGCAACGCTGGCAGCCGCCGGTCCTGCCGGACGACGGCTTTCTGCTGAATGTACCGAGCCGGATGCTCAACGCGCGTTTCCGGGTCGTGGAGTTCACCGGACGCACCGCCGAGTTGACCTCGTTACGGCGCTGGCGCGACGGCGGCGGTCCGCTCGCCGTGCAGTGGCTGTGCGCGCCGGGCGGACAGGGCAAGACCCGTCTCGCCGACCGCTTCGCACAGGAGTCGCTGGCCGAGGGCTGGCAGGTCGTCACCGCCACCCACGGACCGGGGAGCGTGCTGCCGCCTCCCGGCAGTCAGGACCTCCGCGACCGGGGCGACGCGGGTGTGCTGCTGATCGTCGACTACGCCGACCGCTGGCCGCTGACCCATCTCATGTGGCTGTTCGGCAACGCGCTGGTGCACCGCGACAGCGGGCGCGGCGCCCGGGTGCTGCTGATCGCCCGCGGCGACGAGGTCTGGCCGAGTGTGCGCGCCGCTCTCGCGAACCAGCAGGCCAGGACCTCGCTGCAACGGCTCGCGCCGCTGTCCGACGAGGTCGGCGGTGACGGCGCCGCCGCATCCCCGCGGTCCGAGATGTTCGCCGTGGCCCGCGACAGCTTCGCCGCGCGTTACGGCGTCTCCCCCGGCGGCATCGCGGCACCGGCTCCGCTCGGTGACGCGGCCTTCGGCCTGACCCTGGCCGTGCACATGGCCGCCCTGGTCGCCGTGGACGCCGACGCCCACGGGCTGCGCGCGCCCACCGACCTCGCGGGCCTGTCCAGCTATCTGCTGGACCGGGAGCAGTTGCACTGGGCGCGGCTGTACGGCGACGCGGATCACGAGATCGCCCCGTCCGCACCGGCGTTCCGCACCTCGCCCGCGCTCATGAACCGCACCGTGTTCACCGCGGCGCTCACCGGGCCGGTCAGCCCGGAGGAGGGGCGGGTGGCCATCAGCGACCTCGCGGTCCGGCTGCCGGCCGATCGCATCCTCGCGGATCACGCGGTCTGCTACCCACCGGCCGAGGCCGACCGCGACACCGTCCTGGAACCGCTGTACCCGGACCGGCTCGCCGAGGACTTCCTGGCGCTGACCCTTCCCGGCCACCGGGCCGACTACCCGGCCCAGGACTGGGCCGGGCGCACCGTCAGCGCCATGCTCAGCGGCACCGACGTGGTGAGCGACGCGGTCACCGGAAGCTGGATGCCGCGCGCCGTGGTCTTTCTGACCGCCGCCGCCCAGCGCTGGCCCCACGTCGGCCCCCTCCACCTGTTCCCGCTGCTCGGCACGGCCCCTCAACTCGCCGTCGTCGGGGGCAGCGCCGCGCTGGCCACGCTCGCCGCCCTTGACGACATCAGCCCCGAACTCCTCGAAGCCGTCGCGATGTTCTTCCCGCCGTTCAACCGGCGCAGTCCCGACCTGGACCCCGGAATCGCCGCCGTCAGCACCCGGCTGCTCCCGCACCGCCTGGAGCGCGCCAGAAACCCCAACGACCAGGCCGCGGAGCGGCACGAGCACGGCGTCCGCCTCCACCACGCCGGTCGGCTGGAGGAGGCACTGGCCGAATCCGAGGCCGTCCTGGCCCAGTTCCGGGCCATCGCCCGTGACGGCGTCCCCAATCCCTCGCTCGTCCCCGTGGTCGAAGGCAATCTGGCGTTCGCCCTCAAGGCGTACGCGGACCGCCTGGGCGAGGTCGGACGCCGGGCAGAGGCCCTGGCCGCCACCGAGGAAGCCGTCGCCGTACAGCGCAGGCTGGCCGCGTACGACGAGCAGTACCGTCCCGACCTGGCGAGCGGCCTGCTCGGTATCGGACGGGATCTGTCGTACGCGCAGCGCTGGGACGACGCGACGGCTGCCCTGGAGGAGTCCGTGACGCTCCTGCGCGCGCTGGCCGCGGAAGAGCCCGGCAAGCACGAGTCGAACCTCTCCGCCGCCCTGGCCGCCCTCGGCGTGTGCCACCTGCGTACCGACCGTCCGCGGTCGGCGATCTCACACGGCCGGGAGAGCGTCGCCCTGCGCCGCCGTCTGCATGCGAAGGACCCGTCCGCCCACGCCATGTCCCTGGCCAACGCCCTCTATCACCTGGCCGCCGCCCTCGAACGTGTCGGCGAACCCGACAGCGTCCCGCTGGCCCACGAGGCCGTCGAGCTCTACCGCGACCTCGCTAGGGTCAATCCCGCCGCCTACGAGCGCGAACTCGCCGACGGGCTCAACGGACTCGCCGTACGCCTGCTCGTCGCCCAACGCCCGGAGGAGAGCCTGACCGCGGCCTACGAGAGCGTCGCGATCCTCCGCCGCGTCAGCGCCCGCGAGGCGATCGCCGAACAGCACACCTTGGCCGAGGCTCTCGGCGTCCTGCTCGGCGCGCTGATGGTCACGGGCCGCTTCGCCGAGGCCACCGACACAGCCGACGAGTGCGTCATGGTTTGCCGTCGCTTGACCGAGAAGGACCCCCTGGCCCTCCACCGCCTCGCGGGCGCCCTGCTCATCGCCGCGGAAGTCCGCGTCACCCCGGCCGACCCCCGGCTCGACGAAGCCCTCGCCCTCTTCGACGAGGCCACCGAGATCATGGACCTCTACGCGATCTCCCCCCAGGGCGGCCCGGCCCTCCACCACCGCGTCGGCTCCCGCCTCATAGAACTCCTCACCGCCGCCGACCGCCCCGCCCCCGCCGCCCGCCTCCGCCGCACCCTCCAGAACCCAACAACCCCCTGACCCCCGGCCCGGCAGCAGATCAGACGTCGATCCGCGACCGGTCCAGGGTCGTGGCGGAGTTGGTGATGAACCAATCCGACAACGTCCTGACCTGCGGCGAAGCCGCCAGGTGTGCGCTGACCTGGCATTTCTCCGCTTGCCAGCGTTGGCCTCCGACGGCCGTTTTCGACTGTCCTGCGGACCGTTTGCGGACCGCTTCAAGCAAACCGGCACCTACGCCACGCTCCTACCGCTGAGCCTGACGGCCACTGCGGCCGACCTCAAAATCTCCCGACACGAGGAAGCCGACAACCTCTCGCCGCTTGAGCCCGCTGATTTATCGGCGTCACAGTCGGCATCAATGCCCACGTCCGGCTCCGCCTCCAGCAATGTCTACACCCCACTGAAGAGAGCAACGATAGTCCACTCGCGGCAGCCGTCGTCCGCTGGCGTTGTCGCCAGCATAGGTTCACCTTTTAGCAAATAAGAATGATGTACATGCACCCAACTAACGAGTTCCCTCGCCCATCGCGACGAGAGCGCCATGAGCAGCGGTAACGACATCGTCCCAGAAGTGCGTTTGGATGATTTCCGAATCGCGCGATGACGGTACAGAAATTGCACGGTCCAGCACAGAATTCAACGCTTGCATAGCTGCAACTTCCTCCTCGTCGATGAGCACAAATCCTAGCCTCCCGCGCGGTTCCGCGAGAACGCCAGAGTCATCAAAAAAATCTAGCACATCATCGAGACCAGAATTATTTTGATCTCTCGACATCCAGTTTTTCTCCTGCCAATCCCTGTCACTCAACCTGATCAACCAGTCGATCAACTGAGCACGAATCCAGGGAGTCTGCAGATTGGCGGTTTTACGGGGCATTCCAATTCCTCCACGTCTGCCACTCACTAAGGGGGACATGAGCCTCCACTGGGTAATCCTGAATTCTTGCCCCAGCGGGAAGCAGCTGCCCCCCTCTGCCAACGATCCTGCCACCTGAGTTAATTATGACGTGATCAACCTGCTGGCTACCCCACTGCGAACCGGGGTCCCCCTTGTCTATACGGACACTGTCCTGTCCTTTCGGAGCACGCCACACAAAACCTTCTTTACTCTCGTTCTTCTTGAACTTCCTGGTCATACTGGGGCCCGACCACTCGTTGGGGATTTTTCCTGATCCATGCGGGAACCACCCCGGTCCAACTGGGCAAGGAGAATTATGGACGAGTACCGGGGTGACCCCTGCCAGCACGTAGTACGTGTGAAGTTGGGAGACGGTGAGGTTGTGCATGTCTGCTGCGCCGGGGGCGGGGCGGACGGCGGTGACGACGACGTGAGCGTTGTTGTCGGTTTCGAGTGCGTGCCCTGGGGTGAGTTGCACTGCGTTGACCCAGGCGTGGGTGGTGTCGTCCCAGAAGGGGTGTTCGGTGGTGGTGTGGAGGACCGAGGTGTGGCCGGGGGAGGTTTGCACGGTCAGGTCGAGCAGGTTGTCGTCGCTGTTGACCATCGTGGCGGTTACGGTGCGACCGCCTTCGTACTTGCCCGTGCCGGGGTCGGCGGCTGCGACCCTGTCGCCAACCTTCAGTTCACCGATCGGCTTCGAGGTACCGTCAGCGAGGAGCACGGGGGTGTCCGGCGAGAAGCTGTTTTTGCACCCATTCTTGAGACCGGCCCTGATCGCTGCGGCGACGTCGTCGAGCTCGCCCAGATCAGGGAGTTTGGCGCCTCCGGCTAGCATAAGGGCCGTGTCACTGTAGAGGTTCTTGCTTGCCTCTGAAACGGCCGCGTCTTTGGCGCACTCTTCGAAATGGCCGATGCAGTAGGTCGCAGCTATTTCTTGCGCCCCGGCCACATCGTTCGGGTGACCGAGTATGTACGTGTACGCCTTGGCGCAGGCCAGCCGTCCGAAGCAGGCGACCTCAGATTCCCCAGAACCAGGGGCGTTCGTGGTTGGGAACCAGTAGTTTCCTGAGTAAGGCTGATTGGGCATGAATGGGTGGAGCGATCGGGAAAGGTCGCCCCCACCTTGTGTCGTTGACGGCGAGTTGTCGTTTATCCATGTCCGTTCGGGTGTGGGCTCGCGTGGGTCCTTGGTTTTGTCGTACCTGGAGGTGGATGTCGGCACTCCGTTGGAGCAGTTGCTCATGGTGCCGTTCATGCATTCCATGACGCCGAGCCCGGTGGGGTCGCTGAGGGTGACGGGGCTATTGTCGCTGTAGCCGTAGCCGCCGAGGGACTGGGGGTCGGCGAGGTCCAGTTGTGGATCGACGCTAATGAAACGGCCGGTGGTGGTGTCGTAGTCGCGGGCACCGAGGTGGGTGTAACCGGTGGCGGTGTCAATGTCGCCGCCGACGAAGCCCTTTTGGCCGGGCCAGAAGGTGGGAGTGGTGCCGCGGGGGGCACCGTAGGGGAGGGTTTTGCGGCGGTTGACGGCGAGTGTCGTGGCGCTGATGGAGAGGGTGTTGGTGCCGTGGGGGTCCGCGACGAGGAGGCGGACCCTGGCGTCGCTGCTGGTGCGGATCGCGGAGCCGCCCGGGACGGCGTAATAGCGGTTACCGGCAAGGGCGTTCGTGGACTTGGTGAGGACGAGTTCTTGTCCGCCGGGCAGATACAGCGTGGTCTCTGCAGGTTCCCGCTTGAGCAAGCGAGTGCCCTGGGTGTCGTAGACGAACTTCGTGGTGGCGCCGGACACTGTCGAGGTGGCGAGGCTGCCTTCGTCGTTCCAGGTGAGGCCCTGCGCGGCTCCAGTAGCGGGGGTCTTCGTGGTGAGGTTGCCGGCCTCGTCGTACTGGTAGGTGTCTGTCCCCGTGGCTCCGCCGACGGCGGTGACGTTGAGCACCGCGTGCGGCCGTGCGACACCGGTGGTAGTGGGGTAGGTGTAGCTGCGGATTGTGTTGGCCGTGATTGGTCCAGCTTTGTGCTGAGTCTCCGTGGCCCGGTCGGCGCTGTTGGTGAAGGTCCAACTGGTCCAGTAGGGATCCACGGTGCCGAGCGCCGGGGTACCTGTGCCGTTGTCCGGTCGTGTCGTGCAGGCGTCAGCAGTTGTCCATGCTTCCGACAGGCGCCGGGCCCAGTCGTAGGCGAAGCATTGGTCGTCGGCGATGGTGCCGTCGTTCTGATCGTCCCGGACCCGCGTGATGTTCCCGGCCGTGTCGTAGGTGTACTTGATGTTCGACAGGGTCTGCGGTCCGGACGCCTGGCGGTCGACGAGCGTTGATGCCAGGCGGTGAGTGATGGCGTCGTAACCGAGGGTCTGGACGACCATGGCTCCGGTATTGCCGAGCTGAGCCTGGGCGAGTTCCCCGTACGGGGTGTAGCTGGTACCGCGCAGGTAGACCTGCGACAGCGTGCCGTCGACGATACCGAGTTGGTCCTGAGCGCCGTAGTGGTTGGTGACGGTCTCTGCGGGCAGGGCCGTCGTGGCATTGGCATTGCCGGTGCTGTAGGCCGTGGTGGTGGGAAGGCCACTGACTGGAGTGTAGGTGCTGGCGACGGTGTAGGTGCCGGCAAGCATTTCCTCTCCAGTCACGGAGGGCACTGTGACCTTGGTGCCGGTGGCCTGGCCTGCGGAGTCATAACCGGTCACCGCCGTTGTGTAGGCGGCGACCGGAGTCTGGGTGGTGTCGTAGCGGATGGAGGAGGCGGGAAGTCCCTTGCCACCCGAAGCGGTGTCATAGGCCCACTCGGCAAGCTTGGTGCCGGTAGTCGACCCGGTCCGCAGGCTGGTCTTGCGGCCGAGTTCGTCGTACGTGTTGGCCAGAGTGATACCGCGCGCGTCGGTGACAGTGGCGACCTGACCGTCGCTTCCGTATGTGGTAGCGCTTGCGCCCTTGTCTGGGTCGCTGGCGGTGATCTGGCGACCGCGCAGGTCGTAGCCGTAGGTCCAGGAGTTGCGGCCGGAGGCGTCGGTGACCTTGGACAGCTTTCCGGCCCGGTCGTAGGCGTAGGTGATCTTCTCGTACTGGCTCGCTGCGGCCCCGATGAGCGGGTTACGGTCCTTGTACTGGCGCAGTTCGGTGGTTTGGCCCCGGATATTGCTGACGGTGAGGGTCGCGGTGCCGCCGGTCGGGGGAGCAGTCGAGGTCCAGGTGTCTCCGTACGAGGTCGTGGTGCGCCACTTCTCCGCGTTGAGCGATAGAGTGATCACCGCGGTCGGCCGGTTGCGGCCGTCGAACTCGGTCACGGTGGAGACGGGAATCTGGTCGGGGACGACCGTCAGCAGCGTGGTCGAGACGGCCTTGTCGTTGTAGAACGGCGCGTCGGTCTGGAAGGGCCGGCCGAGGGTGTCATAAAAGGTGTCGGTGACGACACGTCCCGTAGTCCCGACCGCATCGGTCTGCGTCTGCCGTTGCCGGAGCAAGGAGTCGTAGATCCCGATCGAGGTACCCCAGGTGCCGTCCTCGTACAGGTTCTTCGACGTGACCGTGGAAGGTACGGTCGCGGAGACGTTGTAGGTGAACGTCGCGTTGGGGTTGGCGCTGGTAGGTCGCCCGGTGCTCCACCCCTTGGTGAGACGTCCTAGCGCGTCATACTCACTCGTTGCCGTGCGCTGGTTGGCATCGGTAGTTTTCAAGGTGAGCCCGCGCAGTCCGTCGAGGACGGTCGTGGTGGACTGCGCCTTGACATTCGTGACCGTCAGCATGGTGGGCTGAGCACCAGTGGCCGGGGTGTAGACGGTGGTGACGGGCTGGGCATCCTGACCCTTGAGAGTGGTTACCCGCCCGTACTGATCGTGCACCGACTGACTGGTGGTATCCCAAACCAGTTGACCACCGGTTTGGAGCTTCGACGCCTCCTCAGTCTTTGTGGCGTTCGCCTGACCGGGAGTAGGAGCAGCCCCTGGGGCGCTGTTGTCGTAGCTGGTGCGGGTGGAGGCGGTGACCGCCGTGGGGGGGTAGTCGGCACCGCAGGTGCCCTGGTCGACGTTCGTGACCTGGGCCGGGTAACTGATGAGCCAGTTGGTGGTGTCGGGGGTGACGTAGGACGTGCGGGTGCAGTTCGGCTCCACCCCGTGGGCGGTGTCGCCGCCGTCTCCCTCTGCGGTGACGAGCCCGTAGACTGTGTCGTAGACACGGTTGGTCGTCAGGGTGCGCCAGCTCGTGCCGTCGTCCGTCAACGTGCTGGCCTTCTCGGTGACGGTTCCCGAGTGGCGGGCGAGAGCGGCAGGCAGGGAGGGCCCGGGGACACTGGGTTTGTCGGGGTCGGTGACGCCAGTGACCGGCTGAGTGGCGGTGGGGTCGGACTCCCACGGCAGGTAAGTGGATTTGGCGACGACCTTGCCGCCGATTCCGTCCTTGTCGAAGGTGCGGGCTTCGGCGATACGGCCGGAGAAGTCGTTGCGGTCGGCGATGCCGTTGACCGTGTGGACCGTTCTGGGGCTGCCGTTGGCGAGGGTGTCGCCGGACATACCGAGGAAGTAACTGGTCTCGGTCTTTGTGCGGTTTGTCGCGCCAGTGAGGGTGCGAACCAGACCGTAGCCGCGGAAGTCACTCCAACTGCGGTGCTTGTCGACAGTGAACTCGGAGGTGTCACGCCGCCAGTTCGGGCCGCTCTCGTACTGGTATGTGGTGGTCGTCGATGCCGAACCACTGCCGGCGGTGGTGTCGTCCTCGACGATCTGGGTGACCACGTACTTGTGGAACCAGTCCTTGACCGGGTCAATCGCACCGTCCGGCGTCCACCAGGACGGATAGCAGCGCTTGGTGTTCTGGTCAGGCGTGGGCAGGTCGGTCGGGGTGCACTCGGTGGGGCTGTAGGTAATCAGGATCTGACCGCCGGTCTCATTGGTGACCTGCCCGAGGCGGTACTTGTTCAGCGGAGGGCGGCCTTCGGCAGCGTTCACCCGGTTGGGCATCGGCCCATTCCCGAAGCCGAAGGTCGTCTTCGGCAGCGTGATGTCGGGCAGTGATCCGGCCTTGGCGGTGTGCTGGATCGAGTCCAGCCACAGTGTGGGAGTCGAGACATCCCCGGTGGGCGGGAAGGACTGAGCAAGCGTCCAGGTGTCGACCGGTTGCAGAGTGCTGCCTTGCAGCGCGAAGGTGTTGATGTCCGTCAGTCGCTTACGGGACCAGAACGAGGGTCCGGTTTGCAGACACTGTGTGCCCGCAGTGCAATTCAGGTCGACCGGCACGTCCGGCCAGTTTGTGGAGTGGGCGGCGTCGAAGGTTCCGCAACTGGCCAGGCAACGTTCGGTGGTTCCGAAGGTGACCCGGCCAGCGGGGTTGGTGGTGGAGTAGACGGCACCGACCCGCAGACCGTAGTCGATGCGGTTCAGATACCCGCCGCGGATGTAGGAGACCGGTGTGGCGATCTTGCCGTTCTGTGCGTAGTAGCCGGTCTCCTTGGCGTAGTAGAGGGCCATGGCGTCGTTGTGCGGGTCCACCACATAGTCGAGGTTCCAGCGCCAGCCCTGCGTTTCGGCCGACGAGGCGAAGTCCGCGCCGTGACCAGGCTCCCCGGTGTGGTTGCCGTAGACCGGAACGGTGAAGACGGAGTTCGTCTCCTCCTTGCCGCTGGTCCAGTTCGGCAGGCGGTTCTTCCCGAACCAGTACTGCGTGCCGTCGAGCGCGGTGACCTTCCAGTACTCGTTGTCCGCATCCCCGTTGACGTCTCCGGGTGAACTGCCGAAGACCTGCTCGACACGGGAGCCGTCGTCGTTGGCCAGTTTCCAGGTGTTCTTGCCCGCGTCCCAGACGAGGGCGCTGGACTTGCCATTCAGCGAGAGTGTCGCGTTCGGCGATTTCCAGCACAAGTCGCCGACCTTGGCCGTGTTGTTGCCGCCCTGTTTGTCGTTCTCGCACGAGGCATAAGTGCGCTCGATGAACCCCGGTGAGTACTCCCAGCCCTCACCGATCCACGAGGTCTGATTGTTGGTCGAAGAGGTGCGACCGTCCACAGAGGAGGAGCTGTACGACAAGGCCACGTTCGGCTCCAAGGAGCCGGGCACGGGCGGAACGGCCAGCGGCATGTCCCAGCCGAACGCGCCGGAGTTACCGCCTGCCGACCACGATCCGGCCTGAGCCAGCGACGTCGCCTTGAACGACCCCTCGTCGCCGCTCGTTCCGGCGGTGGCGGCCAACACCACCATGCCGCTGTCGGCGGCGGTGCGCTCAGCACCTGACTGGTTCGGTGGGAACGAAACTGTCGAGGTCAGGGTCCGGGCCGCGCTGTCGTTGTCGGTCGGCAGGGGGAGGCTGGTGAGGCATCCGACCTTGCTTGGCGTGGTCAGCGCGCAGGCAGGCATCTGGACCAGCCGCAGCCGAGACGACCATCCTGCGGCGAACGCCGACTCCACATCGGAGTAGTCGACTTGGACATCGGCCGCGGCGGTCGCCGGGACACTGCCCACGGGCTGAAGTGAGAGCAGCAAGCCCTGGACACCGGCCCGTTCCGCGGTCCCGTGGTCGGCGAGGGTGACGTGGACGCGGTCCGGTGCGGCGGTGGCGCTGCCGAGGGTGCGTGCGGACCGGGCATCGGCCTTGGCTCCCGCGGCAGGTTGGGTGGGGCGGCCGACGCTGATAGGTAGCGTCCCGGCCCGAGCCCGCTGGCTGCCGACTCCCTTAGCGGTGCCAGTCGCCACCACGGGCACCGTGACATCTGCCACGCCACCGACTGGCCAGTCGGCCTTCTTCAGCGGTTTCCATGATTCGTGCTGCGGCGGCACGGTGGGGGCAGGCGAGACAAGGTCTTTGCCCGAGACCGATGCGGTCTTCGGTACGGGCCGGACCGTGAACCCGTCGCCAGGTTTGGCCCACGCAGGGGCGGCGAGCAGTGACAGCCCGAGAGCGGCGGAAAGCGGACCGACCATAACGGAGCGAAAGCTGAATCGTCCGACCGGCGAATGAGCCGAAAACGGCATGCCAAAGCCACGGCGGAACATCATGGAATCCCCACCCCTAGAGCCACACCCGTAAAGAACCTGTAAAGCAAAGCGGATTCAATGGTGTCTACGCAAGACCCAGAGAGCCCATGCCCGAATCATGATGATTTTTCCGCAGGATCAACTGCCGTAGACCGAACAAATAACCCTGGACGGCCATTTATGCCCACCCGCTAATCAATCGGACAAGTCACCCCAAAATATCGCCTCCACTGGAAGGGCAAAGTGGAATTTTTCATTCCGTTGTCTCGGCATTCACTACCCTGGAGCACTTTAAAAATGTGGGGAGTTCCGAATAACCTGCGGGTCCCACGTATTCTGCGTGCGCTCCAGAAAGGCGCCTCATGAGAGACCCCCGACCGAAGGCCCAAAGAAGAGGGCGCCCGGTAGCGTTCCTTCTCGCCCTTGGACTATCGGTGACTGCCGTCGCCACGCTGGCACTGCCTGCCGCAACCGTCGCTGCCGCCGACGACGGACCCCCGGCAAATCCGCCGGCCTCCGAGGCCATGGCGTTCGACACCGCGGCGGAGACCGGACAGCGCGTCGAGATCGAGGATCTACGGGAAGCGTCATCCGAGGTCTTCGCCAACCCAGACGGCACGGTCACCCGACGCGAGTACTCCACTCCGATGTGGTCGCGATACGAGGGCGAGTGGAAGAGGGCAGACGCCACCGTGATCCAGCACCCCGACGGAACCGTGGGCCCCGTCTCACCAGCCTTCGGTATCACCTTCTCCGGCGGCGGCACCACAGCGTTGGCAACCATGACCAAGGACGACAAGGTCCTGTCCTTGTCCTGGCCCACCGCGCTGCCGCAGCCCGAGCTCAGCGACAACACCGCCTTGTACCGGTCGGTTCTTCCCGACGTGGACCTCCAGGTCATCGCCGAAGTCGACGGGTTCACCGAACACCTGATCATCAACACGCCCCAGGCCGCTGCGAACCCCGAGGTGCAGAGCATCAAACTCGGCGTCGCCACGAACGGGGTCACCCTGACCAGCGACGCCGAGAACAACCTGACCGCCACCGACACAGACGGCAACACCGTCTTCAGCGCTCCGCCCCCCAAAATGTGGGAGCAGCCCGCCAGTACCGACGAACGGCCCGCCGGAACAGCTCCGCACACCAACGACATTGCCCGCACGACCACGTCCGACGCGGATGTTGATCAGCCACGAACCGCTCCGGTGGGCGCCACGGTCAGCGACGGCACTCTGGTCTTGACCCCGGATCCCACATTGTTGGCCACGGCCGGCCAATTCCCACTCGTCGTCGACCCAGTGTTCACCGGTGGGCAACGCACAAAGTGGGCAGTTGTGTACTCCGCCACCCCGAGCGACTCCTACCCGAACGGTTCCGGCTGGCACTCCGGCACGCCGAGTGACGAGCCGCGGGTCGGTTTCAACGGAACTGGCCGCACACGGTCGTTCTTTGCCGTGAACACCGATGGCCTGGCCGGTGCGAACATCCTCGACGCGACCTTCGCCGTGGTCGAAACCCACTCATGGGGGTGCGACAAGTCCGTCGCCGGACCAACCGAACTGTGGTCAACCGGCAGTATTGACACCACCCCGACCTGGAACAGCCAGCCTGGATGGGCGGCCAAACTGGACTCCGCCTCCTACGCCCACGGCAACCCCACATACTGCCCAGGCAACCTAGGGCATGACTACCACTCCACAGCGCTCACCAACTACGTTCAGCAGGCGGCCAACAACGGCTGGAAGGCGTTGGCCTTCGGTATGCGTGCCGGTGACGGCTACGAGGACAACCAGAACAGCTTCAAGCGTTTCAAGAACAACCCCGCGCTCGAAATCACCTACAACTACAAGCCGACCGTCGACAGCCACGCCGCGTGGGAAGGCTCATGGAGTCCGGGAGGCGACGGCAACAAGGTAGTCGCGTGTGGCAGCCTTATCGGAAACAGCGGCATCACGCTGACCGCGAAACTTACCGACAAGGACCGCGGAACGGTCACCGGCGAATTCTCCGTGGCCACATCGGGCGGCGCCGCAGTGTCCTTCAGCCCCTCCACCGACACCGTCTCCAGCGGCCAGACAGCTTCCGTCACCGTTCCCGCGTCAAAACTAACCAACGGGTCCTACACCTGGAAAGTCCGTGCCAAGGACCAGGAGAACACCTATAGCGCCTATACGGCCTCCTGTGGGTTCCAGGTCGACCGTATCGGCCCCGCAGCAACCGTTGTCGTCACCAACACCGACGGCACCGCAGCCGACGAGCCCACCGACAAATACCCGGCCCGCAAGGCCGTACAGCTCAAGCTCTACAACTCCGCTAACGACGTTGCCGGTTTCTGCTGGAGTATGGACCAGTACCTGTCGGCCGCCAGCGATCGCTGCTCGAACGGCGCCTGGGTGAACGTCGGTACCGACCATCACACCGCCACCATTTCCGTGGTCCCCAGCGGCTGGCCGGTCAGCATTCTCCATGCTCTGGCCTACGACCTCGCTGGCAACCATTCTCCTCTCGACAAGATAACCGACGCGACAGTCCTCAGCACTACACAGCCCGAGTTCGTCTACGGTCCCGGGAAGGACCCCGGTTCCGGTCTGGCGACCGGTGACCTCGCAGGGGACCTCGACGGGGACGGCTACCCCGACCTGATCGCCACAGACAGCGAGGGCAAACTACTGCTGTACTCAGGAGATGGCACCGGCAAGGTCGCCGCAGCCAAGACAGTCGGACTCTCCGGCTGGAGCGGCGCCCTCATCGCCCACCGCGGCGACCTGCGCGGCTTCGCCAGCTCGACCGCAGCGCCAGACGGCTACGAAGACTTCGTCGTGCGCCTCAGCAACAACAGACTCTACGTCTACGGCAGTAACGGCCTGGGCTCTCCCAACTACGACACCCGCCGCGAACTCGTCCACACGAATGTCGACGACGCCGCGGACTGGATCCGTATCCGGCAGGTCATCATGCCCGGCGACATAGACCTGAACACTACGCAGGGCCACGAAAGAGGAAACGACCTCATCACCATCGAATGCACAAGCGCCGCCTGCAGTAACGCCAATCTGTACCTCTACACCGGAAACACCGTCGGCAGTGGAACCGCCGCATCGCAGAACCAAGTCGAGCCCTTCGAACTGGGCAATCGCGTGACCATCGGAAACGGCGGCTGGAAGGATTACACCAACCTCGCTGTCGGCGATCAAAACGGCGACGGCATCCAGGATATTATCGCCCGGGACCCTAGTACCGGCCAGCTCTACCTGTATCCCGGCCAGCTCATCAACGGGAGTTACTCACTGGGCGCTCGCACCGTCTACGGCACCGCAAGCTGGCAGCTACGTCCGTATCTGGCCTCCCCCGGAAACGTCCAGGGGACCGTCACCACCGCCACCTACAGCGACCCTGACGCCGGCGCCGACATCGCCTATCGCCAGTTCCAACCCACCGACGGCGAAACCTACGGCGACCTGTGGGCCACCACGCCAGCCGATGCCAACGCCACCATCAACTACGTCGACGACGCCGGCGCGGCCATGAGTACCAACTGCCCCACCGGCTGTCTCCTGTTCTACCCAGGAGGACCCACCGCCCACCGCAGTCCCCACCTCGTGGGCACCGCCGCCTGGGCCACCCGCATCACCGGCATCTTCTGACCTGCCAGGAGCATGAACCACAGTGCACGGGCTGAACAGAGCTGACTGCAGAGCCTGTTCAACCTCTGTTCAGCCCGTGCAGTCAGCGACACCAGGTCGATACCTGCCGCAAACGGCCCTAAGATCCGTACGGCCGTTTACAACGGCAGCCGGGGCACAGCTGTCTTAGAGCAAGAATGAGACATTGAGCATGAGAACAGAGAACACAGTGAGCATAGGCAGAGCAAAGCCCAGCCTGGCAACGATAGGAGTGCTCGCCGTATTGGCTGCGGTCTCCAGTTGCGGATCGAATGGCACCCCTCGCGGCGACAACGCCACGAAGGGCGAGGAGACTTCATCGGCAGCAGCGCCTTCCGGAGCGACACGTGCCCCTTCGTCGGTACTTCCGCCGAAAGCGCCCGGCGGCGTCCTCGATCAACACGGCCTGGACACGGCTGCTTTGGATCCCTCGGATCTCATCGGCTACGAGATCCTGACTATCGGCGGCAAAGGAAAACCTGTCGGCCTGCTCGACACAAGCCAGCGCATCCCCATCGCACCGGCCGCCTGCCAGCCTGTCTGGGACGTGATCAGGTATCGAACGGCTTACCCCGCTACCGGCCGCGTCGTCCAAACCGCCGAGGACACGTCACAGGACAACGGTCAACAGACCTCCATCATCCTCGCCTCCTACACCCCGACAACCGCGAGCCTGGCGATCTCCGACCTCCACCAAGCGCTCCGCAAGTGCACAGCCTTCAAGGGAATACCAGGAGACACCGAATACACCTATAACAACCTCAAGGAACTACCTGACCCGCACCTCGGCGACGAGGCGATCTCTTACCGAATGACACGGACACTCCGCGGAAAAGCAGCCACTATGGTGCCACCGACACAACACTCCTACATCGTCGTTCGCATCGGAGCGACCCTGATCACCTTCTCCTCGTTCGGAGTCTCGAAAGAAAACGATAAAGACACCCAAATCCCTCTGCCAGTCCTTGCTGCACAGATCAAGAAATTGACCTGACGCCCCCGACCGGCGTTTCATGCTTCACGCCGGTCATCGTCAGGGTCGGCGTCCGGCAGTCGTACGTCTTGGCCGCGGACCAGGCGACGCAGCGCGGGGCGTTGCCGCACATGCTGGACGCGGAGCCGTCGGCGTTGAAGCACGCCACGTCGAGGACCAGGGGGTCGGTGCTCGTCACGGCGGTGAGTACGAGGCCGTCCGCTCCGATGCCGGTGCGCCGGGCGCACAACTGCCGCGCCGTCGCGGACCAGTCCCGGTGTACGTCGGGGAGAGGGCGCGCGAGCAGGACGAAGTCGTTGCCAGCGCCGTGGAGCTTCTGGAAGGACACGGTTGTACCCCTCTCTCCTTCAACTGCGGACGGACGAGGGGTGGTGGGCCGCCCAGTCCGTGCGGGCGCTGAGCAGCAGGGGCCGCACGTCGTTCTCGATGCGCCCGGCGAGCGTGCGCAAGGTGGCTGCGAGGGCGATGAGCGCGTCCGGGTCGAGGCCGGTCATCCAGCAGTCGGGGGTGATCTGGACCTCGGCGAAGGGGACGCGCGGCTCTGAGGAGTCCGGGAAGGGGTGGCACATGATGCTGCTGGCGAAGATCATGACCGCCTCCGGCAGGCCGGTCGCTCCGCCCGTTTCGGCGGTGTGCGCACGGAGGGAGGCGCCCTCGAAGTCCGCCCAGTGCGTGATGTCGGCCATGCGGGCGGGAAGTTGACCGGCGGGGACACCGTGGGCGGTGGGGTCCTCCTGAGCCCAGTCGGGCAAGTGGCCCGCGACGACGGAGCCGTCGTCCGCGGTGATTATCCAACGGTTGGAGACCGTGATCGTCTCCGATGCGGGCGGTGAAATGGGAGCGTCGAACGCTTTGGGTGCGGAGTTACGGGTCCGCGTAGCCGTGGCGGCAGGGGGCATGGAAGTGAGTCCTTCGTGAGATGGGAATCATGAGAGCCGAGTCAGGCGCCGGGCTCTGCCAGCGATCAGGCGGAGCGCTCGGGCGCAAGGAGGCGCGAGTCAGCCAACTCCCAGCTGTGGCCGCCCGGATGGCCCTCGAACTCGCTGCACGCTTCCCCGAGCCGTACGGCCGGGCAGTCCGGCAACTCGACGACGGTGCTCGGCTCCGCGCCGTCACACCACACCGTCCACAGAGACCCTGCGTGCGGACCCCGGAGGCCCAGAACAAGCGCCTGGTGCTCCGAGTTGTCGTGGTCGATCGCGCATACGAGTTCCTGCTGGGCGTCGTCGTCCGAATACGTCCCCGGCGTGAGGGCGTTGGCCATGGTGAGCGCGGCCTTTACCAGCGCCGGCGGTGAGACCACCCGCCGGCCGCAAATGAGCCGTTCCTCCTGGGCACCGGGCATGAATTCGTGTTCCTTCGGTGAGTGGAGCCGCTTTCGGCGGCATACGGGCGGGCGGCTGCCGACTCGCGGTCATGGCGACCGGCACGCGTCGGGTGCGGCGCGGTGGGTCAACGGCGTCATGTCCCAGCTCCGACAGCAACGACGGACCGCGGCAACTGGTCAGCTTGATCGGCGGCAGGCACGCTGTCCGGCGCCACCCCGTCCGTTGCCGCGCGTGGCAGGGAGAGTCGGGCCCAGACGAGCTTCCCTGCGCCGTGAGTGGCGTAGACGAAGCCCCAGGCACCTTCAGTCAGAGCCGCGACGAGCAACAGCCCGCGTCCGTTCTCGGCGTCCTCGGACAGAGGCCGGAGGATCGGTGCCCGCCGACTTGCGTCGTGCACCACCACGTAGAGGTGGCCAACGACGACCCGCAGTTCCAGAACGGAAGACAGCGGCGAGTGACGCGGACGCGACTCCCCGGTCTCGGCGTGCCGGATGGCGTTGGCGACCAACTCCGTCACGATGCTCAGCGCGTCGTCCAGCACCTCATCAGGCATGCCCCACTCGCAGAGGACATCCCGCGCGTGACGCCGGGCGTCGCTGACGCCAACCAGCTCGTGCCCTAGATCGAATCGACTCTGAAGAACCGCCGTTGCGGAAATCATCGCTTCACCTCCCTGCTGCGACATGCACCACGGAGCCGGCCTGTCAGCCGCTCCACCGGGTGTGCTCGCCAGTCAACGGCGACGGCAAGGAGAGCGGCAGCGTTCACCGGGGAGTTCGCGAGTACGGGAGGTTCACCGCGCGTCGAGGGGGTTCACTCATGAACCCCCTGCCCCAGCCGACCGGAGCGTGACAGGATTGCCACTCGCCGTCACCACCCGATGGCAGGGGGACCATGGACAGAGAACCCAACCGCCGCCTCGCCGCGTTGATGGCCGAGGGGGGAGCGTCCAACAAGGGCCTAGCCCGCCGCGTCCGCGACGTTGCGCTGCGGCACGGCGTCCGCGTCGGCACCACTCACGTGTCAGTGCAGCGGTGGCTCGACGGCGCCGGCATCCAGGCCGAGAACGCGGCGTTCGTGGCAGAAGCGCTCGGCGCCAAGTTAGGCCGCAGGATCACCCCCGCCGACTGCGGCTTCTCCAGCCCGACGATCAGCCCCGCTCCGAACGGTACGACCTACGCGGCGACTCTCGCCGAGGCCCTGGGCGTACTCGACGGACTGACGCAACTGCGGCCCGAGGGCAAGCCACCGGCCGTCGAGTTGCTGCACGACAACGAGGTCAACGCCGCCGTGCTGTCCTGGCTCGTCACACGACCCGACGGGGTTCCCTCTGACCGGCCCGCGTCCCGTCGCATCGGAATGCGAGATGTCGCCGCAGTCCGGACCGCGGCGGAGATGTTCATGCACCTGGACTTTCTCTACGGGGGAGGTCACGGTCACAAGGCGCTGCGTCACTACTTCCGGCACGAGGTCCTGCCGTTGCTGGACGCCGGTTACAGCGAGCGCGTCGGCTCCGCCCTCTTCAACGCCGCAGCCGAGATTTCCCAACTCCTCGCGTGGACCGCCTATGACAGCGGCCACCACCGCCTCGCGGACCGGTACCTCCTGTCGACGCTCAGGCTGACGCAGGTGACCGGCGACCGGATGATGGGGTCGCGCATCCTCGCCAACATGAGCCACCAGGCAAATTACCTCGGGCAGGTGCCGCGAGCGGTTCGGCTGGCGAGGGCCGCGGTCGAGGGCGGTAGCAACGGTCGGGCAACACCGCGCGCGATGGCGATGTATTCGGCTCACGAGGCGCGCGCCCTTGCGACGGCCCGGGACGCGAAAGGCGCGCAGCGCGCCATGCTTGAAGCCGAGAACCACCTAGCTCATGTGGGTGAAGGAGGTGATCCGCCCTGGCTTGCCTACATGGACGAAGCCGAGCTCGTGGGCGAGTTCTGCCACTGCTTCCGTGACCTCGGCGCATCGGCCCAGTCCGTCAGCTACGCCGAGCAGGCGGTCGCGCTCACCGATCCGAAGTACGCCCGGTCGCTGGGTTTCTGCCGGATGGTGCTCGCGCAGAGCCAACTCCTGGACGGGCAACTTGAAGCGGCCGTCACGACCGCGGGTCTCGCGGTGACGGCGGGGGACGCTCTTCAATCGGCCCGCTTCCAGCGCTATGTCCTGGACTTCCAGCGCGAGGTCTCGGTGCACGCCGGCAACCCAGAAGTGCAGCAGTTCAACGACCACGTACGGACGGCGCTCTCCGGCCTGGACGACCAGTAGCGGCGACGTCAGCCGGGATGCCAGTCACGGGGCGCCTGATCGTCGCGGAGCGAGGCGATACGGCGCGCGTACTCTCTGGCGACCTCGTCGCTCTCACCGACGTTCTGCATGAGCCAGGTGGTCATCTTGAATTCCTGGACCGCTCGCAGCGTCGGAAAGCCCGGCCAGTCGCGCAGATCGCGCCCGTACGCGCCGACGAACTCCGCGTACTGGTCGGGCGTCTGCCAGCCCAGGCTGTCGTGCTCCGTGGCCGTCACCATCAGATCCCATTCGGGATGGTCACGGCAGAAGACTTCGAAGTCGATGAGGATCACGCGGTCGGAGCGGTCCACCATCAGGTTCTGGACGTGTGCGTCGCCGTGGACGGGACCGACCGGGGAGGCGAACGACAACTGTCCGATCTCACGTTCCAGTTGCCGGTGGCGTTCCCGCAAGAACTCCCGGTCGGACTCGGAAATGCCGACCGCCTTCTCGATCCTCAGGACCGACCGACCCATCGGCTCGAACCTCGGAAGGACCAGCGTCTCCGGCATCCGCAGCGCGTGCAGTTCGCGCAGGATCGAACCGAGTTCGCCATACGTCGCCGCCCGACCGCTCTCCTCGATCCGACGCCAGAACGTCACCGGGTGACCGGACACAACGACCGCCTGCTCAATGTCCTCCACGACCTGCGCTGCCGGGAATCCCTCGTCCGCCAGCCACCGCGATACTCCTACTTCCCGACGCGCGGAATCCAGGTACTCCTCCGAGCGCGCGATCCGTACGATCACCGGCTGGCGTTCCAACCGGAACAAAGCGTTCTCGCCGAGGCGAATCAGCCGCGCTCCCCCGGCGTCCAAGCCCGCCGCGCCGCATGCCTCCACCATGACCTGGCGGGCACGCGACGAGGTGAAGCCCTCGTGACCGCGCCCAGCACCGGACATCGGCATTACGCGACCACTCCCCAGCTTCGATACATGGCACACCACGGACGGCAGCCAAGCCGCCATGACGTACGCGGCGGACTGCGTCTGCGATCTCGACGGTATAGAAGCACGACCCCACGCGCGTACTTGGACGGGCGTCGAGTAGTCATGGTCCTGGGTGGGCGACTACCGATGAGACCGGGCGCGGTCCGGAGGCGGGGCGGAGGGTGAGGAGATCGGTGGAGCGGCCGTCACCGAAGGGAACCCTGGGAACACCGCTTGGGAGCGTTGGCGGGCGGCTTCGGCGCGGGGGTTGGGTGCGGGGTTGCGGGTGGTGTGTTGGATGCGGCCGAGGAGGACTTGGGCGGGTTGGCGGGCTGAGTCAAGTTCACGGCGGGCGGCTGCTTCGGTCAGGAGTGCGCGGGGTGAGTGGCCTGCGGCTTGGGCGTCGGCGAGGACGGTTGCGAGGGCGGGCCAGGTGGGGTCGGTGAGGATGCGGTCGGCGTGGTCGGGGACGGCGGCGCGGACGTGTGCGGCGAGGGTGTGGGTGATCTCCATGGTGGGCTGCCGGTGGGTGAGGGCGGTGAGGTGCGGGGCGGCGGCCTGGTCGTAGGCGGCTTGCAGATGGATCACCGCGGTACGGGCTGCTTCTGCCTGCTGGCGGTGGCCACGGGCCTGGTGCCAGCGGGCCGCGAGGATCGCTGACCAGACCAGGGCGGTGAGCAGGACGGCGAAGGCGCTGCCGTCGGGGCCGTCGCCGGCGTGGGCGATGTCGCGGGCGGCCTGGCGCAAGCCGGTTGCGGTGTGGTGGTCTGCGCGGATGCGGGAGCGCTGGGCGCGGGCGAACTCCCTGCTTGCGGAGCGCAGTTGGTTGCGCAGTTCGGCGGGTCCGGTCTGGGCGGTGGCGTCGATGATCTCGCCGAGCGCGGTGATCTGCGCCTGCGCCCGCGCGTCGTCCCAGGCGTCCGGGTGCTGGGTGAGGTGGTCATGGAGGGAGTCGAGGGCGCTGGTGGTGCGCTGCCAGCAGGTGCTGGGCCGGTTGCGGCGGGCCGTTGGCTGTTCCTCCGGCGCGCTCCCCGCGAGGCGGTCACGGAGTTTGGGGAGGGTCAGGTCGGGGGCGATTTTCCCGCCGGGGATGTAGAGCTGGGTGCCGTCGGCTTTCAGGTCGCCGGGGCGGCCGACGCTGTAGCCCTGGAGGTCGCCCGAGGGCAGCCGGCGGACCTTGACCTCGACACCGTCGGCCTCAAGATAGGCGAACAGCTCCTCCACACTGGCGGCGTGCGGGATGGCAGCCCGGACGCGCTCCTGCAGCCACTGGCGGCTGGTCTGCTGCCAGCCGAGCCGTTCGGCCTTGTGCATCTCGGCCTGGGTGGGGCGGCGGTCCCCGGTCCGGTCGCCGGGCGCGACCTGGTGCAGGCCCAGCTCCTTTTCGATGAGGCGGGCTTCGGCCTGGGCGCGCATGCCGCAGTTGTGGAGTTTGGGGCGGCGGCCGTCCTCGCGGACGGTGGTGGCCAGGATGTGGATGTGGTCATCCGCGTGCCGCACGGCGATCCACCGGCAGGCCAGCGGGTCACCGTCGGGGGCGATGCCCGCGGCGTGGACGATACGGCGGGCGATCTCGCCCCACTCGGCGTCCGACAGGTACCGGTCGCCGGGTGCGGCGCGCACGGGGCAGTGCCACACGTGATCGGTGACGGGCTTGCCGAAGCCCTCGTTGCGGAGGCGGACGGGGGCATCGAGGATCCGGCCGAGGGCGGTGAGGGTGGCGTCCAGGTTGCGGCCGGGGTCGGGCAGGCCGCGGGGGCTGAAGGAGGCCACGATGTGCGGGTCGTGGTGCTCGTCATGCCGGCCGGGACCGTAGAGGTAGGCCAGCAGCCCGCGGGTGTTCCCGCCGGGCTTCTTCACCGAAGGGATCACGCGTCCTCCCCATCGCTGGGCGCGGTGGGTTCGGTGGGCAGGAGCAGCGCGCAGGCGATACGGGTCAGCAGCAGGTCCAGGTCCTCCAGGCGTTCGCGGATGTCGGGTTCGATCCGGTCGTCGCGGTGCAGCACGTGCACCATCTGGTTGATGTTGACCCCGATCCGGTTGACCTCGTACCGGATCTGCGCGCGGAACCCCTGCACCGCCTGCCGGTCGGTGTGCAGCGGAAGATCGACGGTGAACGCGCCCCGGATGAACGCCAGCGCGATATCCGCCAGGTACCCCGACAGCGTGCTCCCGTAGCCGTGCCGGTCGGCTGCCGACAGCAGCTCGGCATGCTCGGACTCCGTAAAGCCCACCGGCCCGACCCGCAGCCTGCGGCGCTTGCCGTTGAACCGGCGGATCCTGCCCCTCGGCATCACCTGGGCATTGGCGGGCACGGCGAGCGGCGGCACATCGAGCGCGGGAACGTCGGCATGGATGAACGCTGCGTCTTCCTCGCACGCGTCGTCACTGGTATTGATCGGCGCGCTTCGGACACGTTCGCCGGCGTGCGCGGCAGCAAGGACGGTGCGTTGTATGGCGTCGAGCCGGTCCATGCCGGGGCCGGTGGCGGCGCCTGCTTCTCCGTCCGGCGCGCCCTCGCGCCGGGCCTCCTCCGCCACCCCCGGGGCGGAGGACCCCAGACTCCGGCCAACAGTCGGAGACTGGGTACAACTGGCTCCGCCCGGGGCCGTGCTGGTGAAGGCCCGCCGCCACAGACCCGCCAGTTTATGGCCCTTGGCGGCGGGTCCGGGGCTTTCCTCGGCGTCCGTGCCGGTGTCGGGGGTGGGCTTCACGGTGATCTCCATCGGGGTGTTTCCGGTGTAGCGGATGACGGTGCGGGTCCTCTCGATTACGGGTCATGGTTCGGACGGGTGGCGGTTTGGCCGATCCGGGTTCGCGGTGTAGAAGAGCGGCGCCCGGATGTGCGGAAGCCCCATGCGGGAGTTCCGCACATCCGGATCGCGGACATGCGCAAGCCTTGGTCGGCGGAGCTTTGGTCAGGCGTCCGCAGGATGCGTCCGCGCCGGTTCCACCGCTTCGGCGGCGGGGGCGTGTTCGCCCTTGAGGTGCTTCATCAGCTGGGTCAGCCGGGAGCTGGCGACCGGTGTACCGGTGTCGCTTATCGCCTGCTTGACCACGGCCAGGCTGAGGCCGTGCTCAGCGACAGCGGGGCGGGCTATCGCGATGAGCTGGTCCATGGATGCCGCCGGCGGTCGTCCCGTGCGTTTGCCGGTCGGGGCGCGCTTGGCGTTCTCCGGTCGGCTACGGGCGGGTGCCGGTATTCGGTCCGAGGCTGTGACCTGTGCGCGCTCCGGCTGCTGGACCGCAGCCGCGACCGCTGCGTCGGGTACGCGACCGGTGCTGGTCGGAGTCGTGTCCGTGACGGTGGGTGTGTGGAGGTGGCGGAGCAGCGTGGGGCCGACAGTTCCCCAGCCGAGCAGGAGTGCGGGGGCGACGGTGTCCAGTGCGGCACGGCCGTAATGCTTGGCGAGCAGAGGTTCGGCGGTGTTCAGGGCAACGGTCAGCAGCCCACACAGGTGCATCAGCCTCGTGGCCGAGCGCAGGTGGGCGGGGTCGGTGCCGTGGGCGGCCAAGTGGTGCAGGGCAACGAGCAGGCCGACCACAGACAGGTCGACCATCGGGGCTATCAGCGGCGCGATCGGGCGCGGTATGCCGAGCCGGAGGGCCAAGGCCCAGACGTTGCCGAAGGAGAACACGAAGGCGAGCGTGGCGATGACCGCCATCACGACCGTGATCGTCGTGCGGGCGAACGCTCCCGTGGCGGCCGGGTCGGCGTTCGGTGGTGTGGTGGGCATGCGGGAGAAGATCCTTACGGACGTGGGCTTGCTGGAAGATCCGTCTTGCCGTCTTGGCCGTTGCAGCCGCAGGTCAGGCCGGTCACGGCAGTGGGCCGACGGTGCCGTCTTAGGCACGGCAGACTGCCGTCACTGATCTGCCCGGCGGGACGGCGGCGCGCTGGGACGGCGAGTGCGGTGCTGCCGTCCCAGCCGCGCCATGTGTGACCTGCGGCGGTACGGCGGGGACGGTCAAGACGGCACGGGACGGGTACGGGCGCCGTCCCAAGGCGGCAACGCGACCAGGTGATGATCGCGTTGCCGTCTTGGACCCGGTTGCCGTCTCGCGAAGACCCTTGTTGGCCTGCGGTGTTACGGCAGGGACGGCAAGGACGGCAGCCCGGGGGCGGCTGGGCTCAGCCCGTACCGGATGCTGGGCTGCCAGCGGCGGGGTGGACCGTGGGGCAGTAGCGGCGCCATGGGTCGAGGAACTTGCCGCGCGTGTAGCCCTTGCGTTGGGTGCCGTCGGCGATGCGGACGTTGCCCGAGACGATCCCGAACTCCCGCAGCAGCGAGCCGAGGTCTCGTGCGGACAGTCCGGCCCTCCCCCACTCCCCCCACGGCGCCTCGGGGTCCGAGCGGAGTTCGGCGAGGAGGTCGGTGGTGGTCAGGCTGTCCGGCTCGCGGCGGGCGAAGAAGATCCGCCGGATGTCCGACAGGACCCTAGCGCCGCCGGGGTTGTCCTCCTCCGCCTGTGCTTCGGCTGCGACCATCCGAACGCATGCCTGCCGGGCCAGGTCCGGCCACGGTCCGCCTGCGAGGTCGGCGACGATGACCAGCGGCTCCCAGGTGTCGGCGGCGCGGTCCTCCACCGGCAGCTCCGGCTCCAGGTCCGCGGCCGTGTCCACCAGCGGTCCAGACCAGGAGACGATGCGCTCCCGCAGGGCGTGCAGAGCGGGGGTGTCGCGCCTGGACCGGAACGGGTGGACCCGCTCGCCCTCGGCCCGGCGGCGCATCCGGATCACCACCGACCGGTCCATGATCGTGTCGGGGAGGTCGCCGATCCCGGCGAGGGCAGCCATGGCGAAGGTGGCGAACCGGTGCGGGGTGTGGTCATTGCCGACCACGCGTGTGACGTAACGATTGCGCTGGTGACCGGCGTTGAGCAGGCCGCGCAGCTCCTCGTTCTTCTCCGCGACCTTCACGCTGCCGAAGATCGTGTCGGCTTCGTCCACCAGAAGGGTTGGCGGCTGGTCGCCGATGGACCGGAAGACCGCGGCCGGCGTCGTGTTGACCGTCAGCATCGGCTCGTGAACCGTCTCGGTCAGCACATCCAGCAGCCGGGACTTGCCGCACCGCTTGGCTGGGCCAACGACCGCCAGGCGCGGGGCATGCTGCCAGGCGGCCTGCAAGTGTGTGGCCGCAACCCACAGCGTGGCCGCGTCAAGCGCGTACGTGGAAGGCAGGATGACGAAGCGGGCTATCTGCGACCGCAGGGCACCCAGCAGCCGCGAGCCCTCAGCAGCACCCCAGTCCAGGGGCTTCGGCGCCACGACGGGCGATACCTCCACCACCATCTCCGATTCGGCCCGCTCGGCGGGCATCTGCCGGATCTGCTGGCCCGGCACGGTGACCGGTGGCCACGGAGGCAGCGGGGATGCGCCGTCGGGAGTCGGGGGCGTAGCATTCATGCTGAACTCCTCTCGGTGAGGCTGTGGCTGGCAGGCCCGCCTTCACCGTGGTGAATCGATAGCTCGGTTGCTGGGATGTTCACGAGGCCCTCGGCGTTGGTAGCGCCGGGGGTCGTTTCGTTTTCCGGGGCTGCGCGCATCAGGCCCCCAGGGTCCAGTCGTCGCGGCTGGGGCTCTGCTGGGCCAGGCGCTCCTCGAAGAGGGTGAGTTCGGCCTCGCTGTACAGGACCCGGCGGCCGATCCTCACCCCCTTGGGCCCGTAGCCGATGTGGCGCCAGTACCGCACGGTGCTGTCAGCCGTCCGGTAGCGCTCGGCCACCTCGGCGGTGGTCAGGTAGCGGTCCATCTCTCCTCTTCGACTAGGTCGCTAGCGATTTTGAATAATGATCCCACACAAAGTGCCGCTATGCAAATCGCATAATCTATGGTACATTTTGACTAGACCCTGGGGAACCCGACCACGCCGGAGAGGAGACACGAACGATGACCGGGACCGACCACGGCGGCGCCCCGCTGCTGTACAGCGAAGGCAACGCCGCCGCACGCATCGCCCTGGAACGCGAGACGAGAGGCTGGAGCACCACCGAACTGGCAGCCCGTATGACCAAGGCCGGCGTCCCGATGAACCAGACCGCCGTGTGGCGCATGGAGAACGGCAAGCCCCGCCGCAAGATCACTCTGGACGAAGCCCTCGGCTTCGCCCGCGTCTTCGAACTGCCTCTGGAAGAGCTCATGTCGCCGCCACTGGACGGCATCGACCTCGAAGGGCGGCGCTTCGTCCAGGAGGCCGTCGAAGCCTTCTACGAATCCCGCGACGCCCAGGACCGCCTCCACAGAGCCGTCACCACGATCGCCGCCTATCTGAAAGCCCACCCGGACAGCTCCACCGCTATCCACCAGCAAGCCCTCCGCCTCATGGGCGAGGAGCGCGACGCACGCGCCCTGACCGAGTACATCGAGGACGGGGGCTACTACCACTGACCCACAGGAAGAGAGCCTGACTTGGCCAACATCCAAAAGCGCCCCAACGGCAAGTGGCGCGCCCGCTACCGCGATCCCAACGGCAAGGAGCACTCCCGCCACTTCGACCGCAAGGTCGACGCCCAGCGTTGGCTCGACGAAGTCACCGCAAGTGTCCTCACCGGCCAGTACGTCGACCCGAAGTCGGCGAAGAAGCCGTTCAAGGAGTACGCCGAGCAGTGGCGCGCCGGCCAGCCGCACCGCCCCTCAACCGCACGAGCCGTTGAGCAGCACCTCCGGTGTCACGCCTATCCCGCTTGGGAGGGACGGACCTTGGGAGGCATCAAGCCCGGCGACGTCCAGAGCTGGATCACCGGCCTGACGACGACCCACGGCCTCGCCGCCAGCACGGCACGTACGGTGTTCAACACCGTCAACGCCGTCTTCACCGCGGCCGTCCGCGACCGCATGATCCCCAACAACCCCTGCACCGGCGCCAAGCTGCCGACAGTGCCGAGGAAGCGGATCGTGCCGCTGACTGTCCCCCAGGTGCGCAACCTCGCCGGGCAGATAGCCCCGCCCTACAAGGGCCTCGTCCTCCTGACGGCAGCCACCGGGCTGCGGCCAGGCGAGGTGTTCGGTCTCCAGCGCCGGCACCTGGACCTGCCCCAGGCGGCCCTCACTGTCGACCAGCAGGTCCAGCAGACCAAGCACGGGGTGTTCGTGGGCCCGCCCAAGACCGACCGCTCCTACCGCGTCGTGCCGCTCCCGAGGATGGCCACCGAGGCCATGAAGGCGCATCTCAAGATGTTCCCGGCACCGGCGCCGCAGGACTGGCTGTTCACGGCGCCCCAAGGCGGCGCCGTGGCGTACAACGAGTTCATGAAGCGGGTCTGGCGCCCCGCGTGCCGGAAGGCCGACATACCGGACGGCATCGGCCCGCACGCTCTGCGGCACCACTACGCCAGCCTGCTGATCAAGCACGGCGAATCCGTGAAGACCGTCTCCGAGCGCCTCGGCCACACCAACGCGGCCATGACGCTGAACATCTACACCCACCTGTGGCCTGACTCCGAGGAGCGGACCCGGGCTGCCGTCGACAAGGCGTACGCGGACGGCCCCGGCGACGGCAATACGCCGCCCCCAGAGGAGACGTAGCCGCTCCCCCGCACTGACGTCCTGTCAGTGCGGCTGCGGACTGGGTGCGGACCGCTGCGGCACCCGCACGGCAGCCCGCTTGCTCCGCCGCAGGTCAGACGTCGATCCTCGACCGGTCCAGGGTCGTGGCGGAGTTGGTGATGAACTCCTTGCGAGGGGCGACCTCGTTGCCCATCAGGAGGTCGAAGGCCTGCTCGGCGGATTCGAGGTCGCTGATGTTGATGCGGCGCAGGGTGCGGTGGCGGGGGTCCATGGTGGTTTCGGCCAACTGGTTGGCGTCCATCTCACCGAGGCCCTTGTAGCGCTGGATGCTGTCCTTGTAGCGGACGTTGCGGCGCTGGAGGTCGAGGAGGGTCTGGCGCAGCTCGTTGTCCGAGTAGGTGTAGACGTACTTGTCCTGGCCCTTCTTGGGCTGGACGAGTTCGATGCGGTGGAGCGGGGGGACGGCGGAGAAGACCCGGCCCTGTTCGACCATCGGGCGCATATAGCGCTGGAAAAGGGTGAGCAGGAGGCAGCGGATGTGGGCGCCGTCGACATCGGCGTCGGCCAGGAAGATGACCTTGCCGTAGCGGGCCTGGTCGATGTCGAAGGTGCGGCCGGACCCGGCTCCTATGACCTGGATGATCGCGCCGCACTCGGCGTTCTTGAGCATGTCCGAGATGGACGACTTCTGGACGTTGAGGATCTTGCCGCGGATCGGCAGCAGCGCCTGGAACTCGGAGTTGCGGGCCAGTTTGGCGGTGCCGAGTGCCGAGTCGCCCTCGACGATGAACAGTTCGCTGCGGTCGACGGCGTCACTGCGGCAGTCGGCCAGCTTGGCGGGGAGCGAGGAGGTCTCCAGCGCGGTCTTCCTGCGCTGCGCCTCTTTGTGCTGCCGGGCCGCGATGCGGGTCCTGGCGGCGGCGACGGTCTTCTCCAGGACGGCGCGCGCCTGGGCCTTGGCGTCCCGCTTGGTGGAGGTCAGGAACTCGCGCAGTTCGGTGGCGACGACATTGGCCACGATGCGGTTTGCGGCGGAGGTGCCGAGCACTTCCTTGGTCTGGCCCTCGAACTGCGGCTCGGCCAGACGCACGGTGATCACCGACGTCAGGCCCTCCATGGCGTCGTCCTTGACGATGTCGTCCTCGGCGACGCGCAGCAGTTTGGCCGAGCGCAGCACCTCGTTCATCGTCTTGGTGACGGAGCGCTCGAATCCGGTCACATGGGTGCCGCCCTTGGGGGTGGCGATGATGTTCACGAAGGACCTGGCGGTCGTCTCGTAGCCGGTGCCCCAGCGCAGCGCGATGTCGACGCCCAGCTCGCGGGTGACCTCGGTGGGGGTCATGTGGCCGCGGTCGTCGAGGACGGGCACGGTCTCCTTGAAGGTGCCGCTGCCAGACAGGCGCAGGACGTCGCAGATCGGCTTGTCGGGGGCGAGGAACTCGCAGAATTCGCTGATGCCGCCGTCGAAGTGAAAGACCTCCTCGACGGGCTTGTCGGTCTCGATGCCGCGCTCGTCGCGCACCACGATGGTCAGGCCGGGCACCAGGAAGGCGGTCTGGCGGGCGCGCTGGTGCAGGTGGTCCAGGGAGAGCTTGGCGTCCTTGAGGAAGATCTGCCGGTCGGCCCAGTAACGCACGCGGGTGCCGGTGCGGGTCTTGGGGACCCGCTTGGCCTTGGTGAGCCCGCTGGCGGGGTCGAAGGGCGCCTCGGCGCCGGATTCGGTGAAGATCCCGGGGACCCCGCGACGGAAGCTGATGGCGTGCGTGGCGCCGTTGCGGTCGACCTCGACGTCCAGCCGGGCCGACAGCGCGTTCACCACGGACGCGCCGACGCCGTGCAGACCGCCGGAGGCCGCGTACGAGCCGCCGCCGAACTTCCCGCCGGCGTGCAGCTTGGTCATGACGACCTCGACGCCGGACAGGCCCGTCTTGGGCTCCACGTCCACCGGGATGCCGCGGCCGTTGTCACGGACCTCGACCGAGCCGTCCTCGTGCAGGATGACCTCGATGCGGTCGCCGTGACCGCCGAGCGCCTCGTCGACGGAGTTGTCGATGATCTCCCAGACGCAGTGCATCAGACCGCGACTGTCTGTTGACCCGATGTACATACCGGGCCGCTTGCGAACCGCTTCCAGCCCTTCGAGGACGAGCAGGTGCCGCGCGGTGTAGTTGGAGCCGTCGCGATCTGCACCCGTCAGCAGCGCAGAGGACGGCACGGATGTTTCGGCGGTCACGCGGGCAGCTCCTCGATCAGGAATGTTCTGAAGTTTTTTTCAGCCGTGTCGGTGAGAGGGTACCGATGCCCGGAGGGGTGACAGCGCCGCGACCCGGTATCCGGGCCTCAACACGGCCCTCGTCCCGGCTTCCATGCTAGCCCTCTTCGAGCATGCGTTCGATAACCCGCGCGAGTGATACACATGTCACGTTCCCAAAGAGGCATGAACCATTTAGGCTCCGGGCACGTCCTCAGCAACAACCGGCAAGCCAGCCGGGAGCAAGTCCGGACAACAGCTCCATAAGCGACATCTGACGCAACTGACTCCTATTCGCCGCCAATCGGTAACATCCAGTCACCCCGAGGTCGGTTTTCGAGGAAAAGCTGAGAGCGGGAACGTTTTCGGCCTGGTTGGATGTTGACCCTGGTACGACAGCTCGTCGAGCTAGAGAAGAGGCGACGTGACTACTGTTCTGACCCCCGCGAGTCCGCTGACAGCGGCAGACCGCTGCGACCGTTGCGGCGCTCAGGCATACCTGCGCGTTGTCCTCATCAGCGGTGGTGAGCTGCTCTTCTGCGGACACCATGGACGCAAGTTCGAGCCGGAGCTCAAGAAGATCGCTTCGGAAATACAGGACGAGACCGGACGGCTGACCGACACCCCGGCAACGGCGGGAGAAGACGAGCGCTGACACTTCGCATCGGCGACGAATTCGAGTCGGCGGGCGGACAGACCCCTCCAGGGGGTGTCCGCCCGCCGTCTTCCGTTCAACCGCGGCCCGCAGCTCAGCTGGTTTCCGCCAGCACTCGACCGCGTTGCGCCAGCGCTCAGCTACTGTGGGCCGCCACCAGTGAGGCCATCGCCGAGACGCGCGTATAGACCCCTGGATAGGCCGCCTCCGCGCAGCCACTGCCCCACGAGACCAGACCGACGACCCGGTCCCCCACGACCAGCGGGCCGCCGCTGTCGCCCTGACAGGCGTCCCGGCCGCCGCCCTTGGCACCCGCGCACATCATCGAGGCGCGCACATAAGTGCCGTCGAAACTCCCCGGATACGCCTGGGCGCACACCGTGTCCGCGAAAACCGTGACCGTCGCGGAACGCAGCGTGTTCGAGTACGTGCCGCGGCCGGTCGTGTCACCCCACCCGTAGACCTGCGCCTGAGTGCCCGCCCGGTAGTCCTGCTCGTCGGAGGAGTCCGCGATCGGGATCGTCGCGCCCTTCGGCAACGCGGTCGCCAGCGTGATGACCGCGATGTCGCCGGAGTTCGTCGTCGAGTCGAAGCCGGGGTTGACCCACACCTGCGACAGGCCCAGTTCCTGCCCACGACCGCCGCTGAGGTCCGTACGACCGGCGATCACACGCAGGTCGGGCAGTTGGTGCCAGTCGCTCGCTCCGAGCGCCTCACGGCCGAAGCAGTGGGCCGCGGTGATCACCGTACGAGGCCCGACGGCCACCGCGCCGCAGAACTGGCCGGACCTGCCGGAGCCGAAGCGCTTACGGCTGGCCAGGGCCATCACCCATGGCGTGCTGTCCGTGCTGGCCGGGTTGCCACCGATCACGACGCCGTTGGCGGCGGCCGGGGTCGCGGGCGCGGCCAGCGGGACGGCCAGCGTCGGCAACAGCGCCGCCGCGAGACCGCCGATCACAGCACGACGACGACCGGTCACGGCACGGAAGGGGAAACGCATGCGGCCTCCTGACCCTGTGGAGCACTCTGGACACCCAGAGTGATCGATAGGGCCGGAGGCCGCATCCGCAAAGAGGCCATGTCGCCCGAAAGACGTCCGCGGAGTTCTCCGGAGGCCCGAAGGGCTCCGGAGAACTCCGCGGAAATGACGTCGGGTCAGCCCGGCCGGGTCAGTCCAGGTAGTCGCGCAGCACCTGGGACCGCGACGGGTGACGCAGCTTGGACATCGTCTTGGACTCGATCTGCCGGATCCGCTCGCGCGTGACCCCGTAGACCTTGCCGATCTCGTCCAGCGTCTTCGGCTGCCCGTCCGTGAGGCCGAAGCGCATGGAGACCACGCCCGCCTCCCGCTCGGAGAGGGTGTCGAGCACCGAGTGGAGCTGTTCCTGCAGCAGCGTGAAGCTGACCGCGTCGGCCGGCACGACCGCCTCGGAGTCCTCGATGAGGTCGCCGAACTCGCTGTCGCCGTCCTCGCCCAGCGGGGTGTGCAGGGAGATCGGCTCGCGGCCGTACTTCTGGACCTCGATGACCTTCTCGGGGGTCATGTCGAGTTCCTTGGCCAGCTCCTCCGGGGTGGGCTCGCGGCCCAGGTCCTGGAGCATCTGGCGCTGCACGCGGGCCAGCTTGTTGATGACCTCGACCATGTGCACCGGGATACGGATGGTGCGGGCCTGGTCGGCCATCGCGCGGGTGATCGCCTGCCGGATCCACCAGGTGGCATAGGTGGAGAACTTGAAGCCCTTGGTGTAGTCGAACTTCTCGACCGCGCGGATCAGACCCAGGTTGCCCTCCTGGATCAGGTCCAGGAAGAGCATGCCGCGACCGGTGTAGCGCTTGGCCAGCGAGACCACGAGGCGGAGGTTGGCCTCCAGCAGGTGGTTCTTGGCCCAGCGGCCGTCCTCGGCGATGATCTCCAGCTCGCGCTTGAGCTTGGGGGCGAGCTTGTCGGCCGCGGCCAGCTTGTCCTCGGCGAAGAGACCGGCCTCGATGCGCTTGGCCAGCTCGACCTCCTGCTCGGCGTTGAGCAGTGGGACCTTGCCGATCTGCTTGAGGTAGTCCTTGACCGGGTCGGCGGTGGCACCGGCGACGGCGACCTGCTGTGCGGGCGCGTCGTCCTCGTCGTCGTCGGAGAGCACGAAGCTCTCGGACTCCGACTTCTCGGTCTCCTCCTCGCCGCCCTTGCCCGCGGCGGCCTCCTCGACCGTCTCCTCCGCGTCGACGGCCTCGTCCTCGCCTGCGGCCGTCTTCTTGGCCGCCACCTTCTTGGCGGGGGCCTTCTTGGCAACGGTCTTCTTGACGGCGGCCTTCTTCGCCGGCGCCTTCCTTGCTGGGCTCTCCGCCTCCACCGATGGCTCCACCGTGGTCTCGGCCTCGGCCTCCGCCTCCGGGGCGGCGGCCTTGGGCGCAGCGGTCTTCTTGACAGGGGTCGCCCTGGAGGCGACCGTCTTGGTGGCAGTACGCTTCGCCGGGCTCTTGGCTGCGACGCTCTTACGGGTGCGCTTGGGCGCCTCAGCGGCAGTCACCATCAGCGTCACACCCTCCTCGTCGAGGACCTGGTTGAGGCTGCGCAGAACGTTCTTCCACTGGGTTGCCGGAATCTGGTCCGCTTCGAACGCCCGACGCACGTCGTCGCCGGCGATCTGCCCCTGGGCCTTACCCTGCTCGATGAGCGCCATCAGAGACTCGGACTCGGCGATCTCGGACGGGAGCGTACGGGATGTGCTGGCCGACACGAACAACCTCTCGGAACGATGGGAACGACTCGGTGGAACCGCACAGCCACTCAGCGTCAAAATCGTCGCTGAATATTCCTTGTGCCGTGGCCACCTCTTAAGTCATCGCGCTGCCTCGCCAAGCGTTACGCCCACCCTACGTGGCCCGAGTCACACCCTAAATCGTGCAGATCGGTCATAAATCCGGACACATGACCCGTCCGGCCGTGCGAGGGCGCGGGAGAGCGGCCGGGAGAGCCACGGGAGACCACATGGGACCGCCGCCGACCCCGGTGTTCCGGGGCCCGCGGCGGAGGGCGACACGGTCAGTGCTGCTCGCGCGGACCGGGGACGACGTGGTCGGCGGGAGCGGACTCGGGCTGCTCGGGCAGAACGGTGAGGAGCTGGCGCATCGCCGCCTCCGCCGTGCCGCCGTCGCTCTCGGCGAGCGCTTCGACGATCCGCTGGTGCAGGCCGACCGAGGTGTCGCCGGGGCGGTCGCAGCCGGTGACCGGGCCGCCGGACACGTGCAGCGCGGAGGAGACGATCCCCGACAGGTGCTCCAGCATCCGGTTGCCCGCGACCTGGAGGAGCAGGGCGTGGAATTCGGCGTCGGCCCTGGAGAAGGTCAGCGCGTCGCCCTGTGCGGCGGCGTGCGCCATGATCTCCGCCATGTCGGCGAGGCGCTGCTGTACGTCCTCGCGGCCGTGGCCCGCGGCGAGCCGGGCGGCCAGCGGCTCGATCGTCCAGCGCAGTTCGAGCAGTTCGCGGCGCTGGTCGTCGCGCTGCGGCCCGAAGGCGCGCCATTCGATGATGTCGGGGTCGAGCAGATTCCAGTCGCTCACCGGGCGGACCCGGGTTCCGACGTTGGGCCGGGCGCTGACCAGGCCCTTGGCCTCCAGCACGCGCAGGGACTCGCGCACCACGGTGCGGGAGACCTCGAAGCGCTGGCCGATCTCCTCGGGGACCAGCGGGCGGTCGGCGCCCAGATCGCCGGAGACGATCATCTGCCCGAGCTGCTGGACGAGTTGTCCGTGCAGTCCCCGGCCACGGCTGCCGCCGGCCCGGCGGCCCATCCGGTTCATATCCGGTTCCATGCCCTCCCAGGACGTCAGTCCAGGTCGGTCGGTGCCAGGGGCTTCGGCGTACGAATAGCGGTCCAGCTCGCCCGATCCGGCGATTCCGGAGTCGGCAGAACGAGCCGCGGTCATCATGGTGTGCGCAAGGGTACTCACGCATCCTTTGTCGGCGATGCCGATGCGCGCCTTGAGGGCTTTGCTGAAAAGCACACGAAAGGGTGAGCGCTCATCACCTCATAATTGACGTTTTATGGCGATGAATCATCCCTTCTTGCTGGTAAGCGGCGCAGTTCGGCTGACGCGTGGGGCAGTTGGGCGGCGCCAGCGTCGCCGTCCGCGCAACGCGGTTGCCAGATAGGCGCAGACCAGCACGGTGAGTGACAACGACAGCGCGGAGACCACTGGTTGGGCGGCGAAGCGCAGCAGTCTCTCGACAGTTCCGCCGCCGCCCTGCGAGACCCCGCTGACCACCGACCACAACGCTCCGCCCGCGTCGGCGAGTTGTCGTGCCACCGGCCCACCGAACAGTCCCCGTACGGCCGGAGCGACCAGCAGCGGTACGGCGAGGACGGCGGCCACACCGAGCGCGGTGGTACGGAACACGCCCGCCGCGAGCACCCCCGCCCAGGCGCAGCCGACGGCGAGCGCCGCCCAGCCGCCGAGCGCGGCAGGAAGCGTCGTCAGATCCGGCGCCTTTCCCGGGCCGAGGGTCAGCCGCAGTGCCAGGGTGTCGGCGACGGCGGCGAACGCGGCGAGCAGCAGCGCGCAGACTCCGCTCACGGCGAGTTTGGCGCCGAGCAGCCGCAGGACCCGCGGCTCGGGGCCGTACCCCGGCGCGAGGGCGGGGTAGCGGAACTCCTGCCCGTAGGCGAGTGCGCCCAGCACGCCCGCGCCCACGGCCGCCGCGGGCAGCGGCAGCCGGACCGCCCATCCGGAGATCAACCGCAACGGCGGTACGGACACAGCCCCGGTGCGTGCCATCAGGACCGTGCCGAGCACCGAGCCGACCAGTGCCGCTCCGGCGATCGGCCATGGCGTGAGGACCCCGAAGGCGCGCCGCAGTTCGTACCGCAGTGGCCGGACCGGGCCGTGCTGCCGTGCCGGACGCCGCCGCGGCTGCGGCAGGGCGGGCGGTACGGCGGCCGCCACGCCGCCTTCTGCCTCGGGGGTGGCGTCCGGGGTTGTGACGCCGTTTCCGCTCTCGTCGGCGAGGTGGTGCAGCAGGATGCCGTGGCGGTAGGCGGTCTCCCCCACCGCGGCCGAGGTGGTGCCGTAGACGGCGATACGGCTGCCGGTCGCGGCGATCACCTCGGCGCCGTCCTCGGTGAGCAGCGTGGCCAGGCGCTCGGCGTAGGGCGAGCGGACGGCCACGTACGGGCGCATCCTCGTGCGGGCGAAGTGCGCGGCCGACTGGTCCGCGACCAGGCGCCCCTTGTCGATCGCGATCACGTGGTCGGCGGTACGGGCGAGGGCTTTGGTATCACGGCCGGTGAGCAGGACCGCGCCCCCGGCGGCGACATGCCGTCGTACGAGCGCGTGCACCCAGGCGGCTTCGCGGGCCGGGAGTTCGCGCACCGGGTCGTCCAGGATCAGCGCGCGGGGGTCGGCGAGCAGGGCCGCGGCGAAACCGAGACGGCGGTCCATGCCCAGCGAGTACGTGCCGAGCCGCTGTTCGGCGACCTCGGCGAGGCCGACCTGGTCGAGCACCTCGTCGGCGCGGGTGGCGGGCAGTCCGAAGGCGGCGCAGAGCATGCGGAGGTGGCTTCGGGCAGTGCGTCCTGGATGTCCGGGCACGTCACCCAGGAGGGCGCCGACGACGCGGGCGGGGTGGGGGAGGCCGCGCAGCGGCCGGCCGTCGACGAGGGTGGCACCGCGTCCGCCCTCCAGCCCGAGCAGCAGGCGCAGGGCGGTGGACTTGCCCGATCCGGCGGGACCGAGCAGGCCGGTGACTTCACCGGCCCTGATGTCGAACGTGAGGTCGGTGACGGCGGGCGGGGCGTTGCGGCGGGGCATGCTGGTCAACCCGATGGCCTGGATCACCCTTGCACCATAGCTCCGCAAATGGGCGTTTTGCGGAAGGAGCCGGTTCTACACCTCGGGCCGCAGCATCGGCGGATTGAGTAGTGCGGCCCCGCCCGCCCTGAACAACTGCGCGGGACGGCCGCCCTGACGGGTCGTCGTCCCCCCGGTCGGCACGAGGAAACCGACCGTGCCGGTCACCTTGCGGTGGAAATTGCGCGGGTCGAGCGCCACACCCCACACCGCCTCGTACACCCGCCGCAGCTCCCCCACTGTGAATTCGGGCGGGCAGAAGGCGGTGGCCAGCGACGAGTACTCGATCTTCGACCGCGCGCGCTCGACCCCGTCCCCCAGGATCCGGGCATGGTCGAACGCGAGCGGTGCCGTCTCCCCCGCGTGCTCCTGTCCCCCTTCGCCCAGCAACGTCCCGACCGGCGCCCAGCGCGCGCTGCGGGCGTCACCGCCCGCCCGGGGGGCGGGCAGGTCGGGCGCGAGCACCAGATGGGCGACGCTGACCACGCGCATCCGCGGATCGCGCTGCGGATCCCCGTAGGTGGCGAGCTGCTCCAGATGAGCGCCGCTCTGCGCCCGGAGCCCCGTCTCCTCGGCCAGTTCCCGCGCCGCGGCCTGGGAAAGGTCCTCGTCCTCGCGGACGAATCCGCCGGGCAGCGCCCACCGCCCCTGGAAGGGCGGCTCGCCGCGCCTTACCGATAGTGCGCACAGCGCGTGATGTCGCACGGTCAGCACGACCAGGTCGACGGTGACGGCGAATGGCGGGAAAGCCGACGGGTCGTAGGGCGACATGGCGCGATCATAGTCGTCTGCCTGACGATAATCAGCCGGATCGAGAGCCTGATCCCTATCGGATCGATACGTTTTCCCGTCCCTCCCCGCTCGGTCCTCGCCCATGGTCAGGTCCCGAGGCGCAGCCCCGGCGCCGCCTCCTCGATCATGGCCATCCCCAGACGGCTGACCCGAACGGAGAACGGCTGCTCCGCGACCCGCAACCCCGTCAGATGCACGGCTCCCAGCGGCGCGGCGCTGATCGGCCGGACCGCCACCGTGCCGCCCGGCGCGTCCGGCCGCACCCCGGCGAGCGCCGTCAGCAGATGGACGGCCCCGACCGCCGCGACCGCCGCCGGACGGCACGCCACGGGGTGCGGGCACGGCGCACCGCCCGCAGAACGCTGCTCGCCCCCGTATATCTCCGGCATCCGCAGTCCGAACTCCGCCGCAGCGTCCAGCACCCCGCCCACCAGCGCGGACGCCTCCTTCTCCAGCCCCGCCGCGGCGAGGCCGGACACGGCGAGCGCCGTCTCATGGACGCGCACCGCACCTCCGCGGTGGCCGAAGGGGCTGAAGCCGGGCGTCTTCGCCGACATCGTCCGCAGACCCCAGCCGGAGTTCATGTCCGGCGCGGCGAACAGCTTGCCGAGCTGTTCCGTCTGCCCCTTGTCCAACAACCCGGGAGCGAGCGCCCCTTCGCCGAGCAGCCCGGTGTCGAGGAGGTGCGCGAGCGACGAGGACAGCACCGGCACCGGTCTTCCCCCGGCGGCCAGCGCCAGCGCGGGCCGCCCACCGCCCGGATCCTCCAGCCAGAATCCCCGCCGGAAGCCCGCCCGCAGCGCCGCCGCGTACTCCCGCCAGCCGTCCGCCCCACTCCGTTCGTGGGCGTCGAGCAGATCCGCACCCTGCACCGCCGCGCGATACGCGTACGCCTGTACCTCCGCCCGCACCGGACCGTCCGCCGACGGGTCCACGACCAGGCCGGAATCCGTAGTCGCCGCCCGCATCCAGCCGAGGCACCGCTCCGCCGCCGGGAGCAACGGCACCACCTCGCGGGCCGGAAGCCCCCAGCGTCGGGCCTCGGCCAGCACGGTCACGAAGAGCAGCGTCGCCTCCACGCCCGAGTCCAACGGCGGCAGGTGCGGTCCGGAGTGCCGCGGCACTCCGGGCACACGGCCCGTCGCGGGGTCCTGCAACCTGGCGAGCGTGCGGAGCGTGCCCGCCGCGAGCCGCGTGCCGAACGGCAGCAGCATCCGCGCCGCCCACAGCGCGTCCGCGGGGGCCAGCCCCATCCGCCAGGGCGCCCCGGCCGCGACGTAGAGGTCGGCGGGATGTTCCGGCGCGCGGAGCAGCAGGGCCTGTGCGTCCCCGAGCGAGGCGTCCAGCAGGACACCGGCTCTGGGGTCGTCGCCCTCCAGCCGCGCGTCGGCCCACATCGGCGGCGGTCTGTCGCCGACCGGTGCCCGCGCGCTGCCCGCCGTCGTGGCCGCCGGTGCCGGCTCCACTCGCAGCTCGATCGTCCGTGCCGCTCCGGGCGCCACCTCCAGGCCCCACCTCAGCAGTCCCGACGCGCCCAGCGCCGCGTCCGGCGCGGGAGTCGCGGTGACCCGCGACGATTCCCCGCCGCTCGACCAGCGCAGCCCCGAGCCGCTGACGCCGGCCGTCAGATCCGCCCCGGCCTGCCCAGCGGCCACCGCGGAGAGCGCCGCGAGATCAGTGCCGAACGCGATCTCGACGGGCAGCGCCACCCGTACCGGCCCCGCGTTGGCGAACGTGATCCGCTCACCGCCCTCGGCGGTCCTGACGCGCTCCACCGTGACGACCGGGTCGGGACCACGGTCGCCGGGTGTCCGGACGACCGCCAGGAAACGTGCCCGTCCCGCGTCGAGCAGCCTGGCCTGCACGGTCACCGGTTCGGCTCCCGCGACCGTCAGCTCGCAGCGGCTCAGCAGTCGCCTGCCGTCGCGGTAGAAGCCGTCCAGACCGTCGCCGCGCATCTGCCCGTGCTGTGCGGACACCGCGAGGGCCGGCACCGCCACACAGATGACGGCGTCGTGGACGGGTACCGGGCCGGGTGCCGCCCGGCGCGGTACGACGAGCGGCGGCGTGCTCACCGGGCTCCGGCCTTCGCCGCGCGTGCGGCCCGGGCGACGGCCGGAGCCGCCGCCCGCTCGTACGGGATTCGTCTTCCGGGAGAGTGCTGCACGCCGGGTGAACGCCCCGCCGAGCGCACAGGTCACGGCCCGTCTACCGTTCCTGAACGGGAGCCCCGGCTCCCCGCACGGCCCGCACCCCCGAAAAGAGACTCCATGACCGTCCACCGCCAGCCAGGCACCGTCATCACCGACCACACGTTCGCCGTACCGCTCGATCACTCCTCCCCGGACGGGGAGCGGATCGAGGTCTACGCCCGCGAGGTCGTGGCTGCGGGCCGGGAGCGCGAGTCGTTGCCTTGGCTGCTGTATCTCCAGGGCGGTCCGGGCTTCGGCTCGCCGCGCCCGCTGGGACGGGACGGCTGGCTGCCGCGCGCGCTCGACGACTTCCGGGTGCTGCTGCTCGACCAGCGCGGCACCGGGCGCTCCACGCCCGCCACCCGCCAGACGCTGCCCACCCGTGGCGACGCCGCTGCCCAGGCGCACTACCTGTCGTACTTCAGGGCCGACTCGATCGTCCAGGACTGCGAATTCATCAGGCGTCAGCTCCTCGGAGAGGACGCGCGCTGGAGCGTGCTGGGCCAGAGTTTCGGCGGCTTCTGCGCGGTCACCTATCTGTCGTCGGCGCCCGAAGGTCTGCGGGAGGTGTTCGTCACGGGCGGCCTGCCGGGTCTTGATGTGACCGCCGAGGCCGTCTACCGCGCCGCCTATCCCCGCATCGAGCGCAAGAACGCCGGTCACTACGCCCGTTACCCCGAAGACGTCGAGACGGTGCGCACCATCGTCCGCCGCCTGCGCGACGAGGCGGTGTCGCTGCCCGGCGGAGGCCGCCTCACACCTGAGGCGTTCCAGTCCCTCGGTCTGATGCTCGGCACCGGCACCGGTTCGCACACCCTGCACTACCTGCTGGAGTACGCGTTCGTGACGGGTCCCACCGGTCCCGTCTTCTCCGACTCCTTTCTCTCCCAGGTCCAGCAGCATCTGTCCTTCGCCGCGAATCCCCTTTACGCGGTGCTGCACGAGTCGGTCTACGGACAGGGGTCCGTCTCTCCTCACGGCACCGGCTGGGCCGCCGAGGCCGTCCGCGGTGAATTCCCGCGGTTCGACGCCGAGCGCGCGCTGGCAGGGGACGCTCCCGTGCTGTTCACGGGAGAGAGCATCCATCCGTGGATGTTCACGTCCGATCCGGCGCTCGCACCGCTGCGCGAGACGGCGGAGCTTGTCGCGCGCCGCGAGAAGTGGCCGGACCTCTATGACACCCGCCAGTTGGCGGCCAATGAGATTCCGGTGGCGGCGGCGATCTACCACGACGACATGTACGTCGACACCGCCCACTCGCTGGCCACCGCGCGCGCGGTGCGCGGGCTGCGGACCTGGGTCACCGACGAGTTCGAACACGACGGTCTCCGGGTGAGTGGCGGCCGGGTCCTCGACCGGCTGATCCGACTGGCCCGCGGCGAGCTGTAGTCGAGGCGATCACGCGCTGTCGCCGCTCCTGCCGCAGGCTCCGCCGCAACAGCTCAGGGTCCAGACCCTCGTTGACGGAGTGGTGGAGCAACCGCGCGAAGGTGTAGTGGGGTTCGAGGTCCAGCGCGAGGCCGAGGGCGACCCGCGCCTCGGCCTCGTCCCCCGAGGACCATGCGACCCAGCCCGCCAGGGCGAGCGGGGCCGCGGCATGGTCCGCGTACGGTCCTGCGCAGCGCCGGGCGAGCGCCCGCCACAGTCGAAGGGCGGCGTCCGCTCGCTCGGGCTCCATCCATTCGGCGGCGCGGTCGCGTGCCGTGCGGTCCTGGAGGCCGAGGATGACCGCCGCGCCCTCGTCGTCGGAGAGGAGCCGGTCGTCCCGCCGGTCCGCACGCGCGGGATCGTCGATCCGGGGCGCGGAGCGGAACTTCTCAAGTGCCGCACGGGCAAGGGCGAGTGTTCGCTGTCGGATGCTCTCGCAGTCACCGTCGTTAAGCATGCGGGGCACCAATTCGGCGCAGGCAGCGTCGAGGGCGATCTCGTGTTCACGATTCCGCGCCTCGGACGGCTTCAGCCTGGCTTCCATGTCCCGCAGCGAACCCGGCGCCGGGATTCCCGCGTAGGCGCTGGCCGCCGCCATCGTGGACCGGCCGGGCGGAGCCAGGACCGTTCCCTCAGCCGGGACGGTCTCCGCGGGGCGGCAGTACGACCACCAACGGCCGGCCGAGACGCACAACGCCTCGACGACGGGCACGTCCAGCGCCCCGCAGGCCACCCGGATCCGCTGGGCGAGCGGCCTCAGCCTTTCCATCACGGTCGACGCGCGCTCTCCTTCACGCGGGTCCCGGCACAGGAACAGCACGATGGCGTCGGGTCGCCCACCGCGCCGGGTGCTGTTTCTCACGAGGCAGTCGGCGAGTTGGTCGGCGGTCTCCGGCCACTCACTCGGGTCCTCCGGCAGGCCCAGTCGCAGTCGGCCGCCGAAGCGGCCGTGCTCGCCGTGCAGTGCGACGAGCACGACGGAGTCATTGGGATGAAAACCCATCAAGTACGGCAATGCGTCGGCCAGGTCGGCGGGCCCGCGCAAGGTGACTTTGACGTCGGCCGCTTCGGATGATGACTCTCCGTGCTGAATCTCGTTGCTCTGTGTCATGAGATCGACGATGCCGTAATCGCGCGAATCACACCAGACCCCCCAAAAACCTGTGGATAACTTTCGGTGGAGTTATCCACAGGCCACGGAGCGGGGTTGGCGCGATGTCGGTGCGATCAGGTTGCATGGGGGCATGACCGAGACCCCCACCGCGCTGCGTTCCGCGGCCGACACCGTACTGAGCCGACTCGTCGGCGCCGAGCCGGGCACCGCACGGCTCCGCGAGGACCAGTGGCTCGCCGTCGAGTCGCTGGTCGCGCACGGCCGCAGAACGCTGGTCGTCCAGCGCACCGGCTGGGGGAAGTCGGCCGTGTACTTCGTGGCCACGGCTCTGCTGCGCGAGCGGGGCAGCGGCCCGACGGTCATCGTGTCGCCGCTGCTGGCCCTCATGCGCAACCAGGTGGAAGCCGCCGCACGCGCGGGCATCCGGGCCCGCACGATCAACTCGTCCAACACCGAGGAATGGGGCGAGATCGAGGCGGAGGTCGCGGCGGGCGAGGTGGATGTCCTGCTCGTCAGCCCGGAACGCCTCAACAACCCGGACTTCCGCGATCAGGTGCTGCCCAAGCTCGCCGCCACCACCGGCCTGCTCGTCGTCGACGAGGCGCACTGCATTTCGGACTGGGGTCACGACTTCCGCCCGGACTACCGACGGCTGAGGACGATGCTCGCCGATCTGCCGCCCGGCGTCCCCGTGCTGGCGACCACGGCCACCGCCAACGCCCGCGTGACCGCCGACGTCGCCGAGCAGCTCGGTACCGGCGCCACCGGGGCCGATCAGGAAGGCGCCCTCATCCTGCGCGGGCCGCTGGACCGCGAGAGCCTGTCGCTCGGCGTGCTGCGACTGCCCGACGCCGCCCACCGGCTGGCCTGGCTCGCCGACCACCTCGAAACGCTTCCGGGCTCCGGCATCATCTACACCCTCACCGTGGCGGCGGCCGACGAGATCACGGCGTTCCTGCGGCAGCGCGGCTTCCCCGTCGCCTCCTACTCGGGGAAGACCGAGAACGCGGACCGGCAGGCGGCCGAGGCGGATCTGCTCGCCAACCGTGTCAAGGCACTCGTGGCCACCTCGGCCCTGGGCATGGGCTTCGACAAGCCCGATCTCGGATTCGTCGTGCACGTCGGATCGCCCTCGTCGCCGATCGCCTACTACCAGCAGGTGGGCCGCGCCGGACGCGGCGTCGACCACGCCGAGGTCCTGCTCCTGCCCGGGCGCGAGGACGAGTCGATCTGGCGGTATTTCGCGTCGCTCGCCTTCCCGCCCGAGGAGCAGGTGCGCCGCACCCTGGAAGTGCTCGCGGCCTCCGACCGCCCGGTGTCCATCCCCGCGCTGGAAACACGCGTCGATCTGCGCCGCTCCCGCCTGGAGATCATGCTGAAGGTGCTGGACGTCGACGGCGCGGTGCACCGGGTGCGCGGCGGCTGGACCGCGACCGGGCGGCCGTGGGCGTACGACACCGAACGGTACGCGTGGGTGGCCCGCCAGCGCGAGACCGAGCAGCAGGCCATGCGGGACTACGCGACCACCACCGGATGCCGGATGGAGTTCCTGCGCCGGCAGTTGGACGACGAGCAGGCCGCGCCCTGCGGACGCTGCGACAACTGCGCGGGCGCGCGCTTCCCGCTGGAGGTGTCGAACGCCGCGCTGGACGCGGCACGCGCGGCGCTCGGGCGCCCCGGAGTCGAGCTGGAAGCACGCAAGATGTGGCCGACCGGTCTCGAGGCGATCGGGGTCGCGCTCAAGGGTCGTATTCCGGCGACGGAACAGGCGTCCACCGGGCGGGCGTTGGGCCGTCTGTCCGACATCGGGTGGGGCAACCGGCTGCGGCCGCTGTTCGCCGAAGGAGCCGTCGACCAGCCGGTTTCGCCGGAAGTGGTGGACGCCGTGATCCAGGTGCTCGCCGACTGGGCCAAGGGGCCCGGCGGTTGGGCCAGCGGCGCGCCGGACGCCCCCGCACGCCCGGTCGGCGTGGTCGGTGTCGCCTCTCGCCGCCACGGCGTGCTGGTGGAATCGCTCAGCACCCGTATCGCCGAGGTCGGCAGAATGCCCCTGCTCGGCCGGGTCGAGTACGCGGATCAGGGAGACCCGGGCGGCGTACCGCGCAGTAACAGCGCACAGCGGGTACGCGCCCTGCACGGGGCTTTCGTCGTACCGCAGGAGTTGGCCGCGGCCCTTCAGGCGAATCCCGGTCCCGTGCTGCTGGTCGACGATCTCTCCGACACGGGCTGGACACTGGCGGTCCTGGCCAGGCTGCTGCGGCGGGCCGGTGCGACGGCTGTCTTCCCGCTGGTCCTGGCCGTTCAGGGGTGAATGTGCGTGGCGAGGCGCCGGACGGGACAGGATCTAAGCGGCGGACAGGTCCATACCGGTCGGCGGCTTCAATTGCCCGTTGCCGCGGGGCAATACGGGAGCGAGAATTGATGCCGGATCCCCTATCGGCTCATCGAGCCATCTGACCGGCGTGCGCCCGCGCCCGGTCTACGGGTGCATCCATGAAAGGAGGACCGTGACCATCGGCTTCGTTCCGGAGACGTCCTCCGCCGCAACTTCCCTCGCGTCGCGCACTCTGGAGCCGGCCGAATGGGCAGGCATCGGCGTACCTTTGCTGGCCAATCCGCGTGACGTGATCAAGGACCTGCACGCCCGGCACCTGCCGTCCCCGTCCACCGCGGTGATCGCGGTGTACGACCCGGACGGCCGGATCCGGGCCAGCGCCTCCTTCACCGCCCGCAGCGGGGTGGTCGACGGCTGGGAGCGGCGCAATGCGCTGCTCTCGCACCTGCGCCGCGTCATCCCGCACGATCTGCGACTGCGCAAACCGGTACGCACCGCTGTCCTGATGGTCTGCCGGGACGGTGGTCCCGGCTGGACCGAGGAGGACGGGGCGTGGATGTGGGGGCTGCGTGACGCCTGCACCCTGCACGGCCTTCGCTCCGGGTCGTACGTCACCCTGACCGCCGACGGCTGGAATGTGATCGGCGAGAATCGCGTCGGCCGCACACCGAACGCCGCTTCGTGGTCGCGGCGGCCGGGCGACGCGGCGCACGGCATCCCCGGTGGGACGACGCAGGCTCTTCGCCGCGCGGCCGCGCGCTGACGGTCAGGCGCTGGCGCCCAGCAGGGAATTGACCCTGGCCGGGTCGCCGCAGACGATCAGCAGGACGCCCGCGTTGGCCAGTGCGCCCGCCAGCGCCCTCGGCAGCGTGTCGTCGCTGCCGCCGTTGACGGCGACGACCACGACCGGTCGCCCGGTGGTGCGCTCGGCGGAGATGTCTGCGTAGAAGACGTCGTCGGCCGCGTCGTACTGCGCCCAGTAGGACGCTTCGCCGAAGGTGAGTTCGTGCGCCGCCCACGGGTGCTGGTCACCGGTGGTGAAGACCAGGATCTCGCCGGGTGCCCGACCCGTGTCAAGCAGCAGGTCGACCGTCTCGTCGGCGGCGTCGAGCGCACCGTCGGTCGGCGCGGGGATGAGTTGGATCTGGGCGGCGGCGGGCTCTTGGGCGCGCTGCTGCGGCACGGTGGGAGGAACCGCCGTCGCGGCCGGGGTCACCGGGCCGGAGGGTGCGGCGGGACCAGGGGTACCGATGGGACGGGCGGGGCCGTGACGGCCCGGACCGACGCCTGCGGCGGCTTCCCTCGGCGGCGCGGGACGCGGCGCTGCGGGCCGCGGCGGACCGGGGACAGGACGGGGGGTCGACGCACTGCGGCCGGTGGCCGGAGCTGTACGGGGACCCGGGACGCTCTCGTGAATCTGAGGCTCCTCGGGGATGAGAGGCATGAGTTGATGTCTATCAAATGCCGCACGGATGCGCAGCGGGGGGTGGCGTGTGGATCAGAAATCGAAACCGAGTTGTTCCCCTGACTCGACCGGCTGACGGACCTTCTTGAGGTGCTGCCAGCGGGGCAGCGCGTCCAGATACGACCACGACATCCGGTGCTGCGCGGTGGGCCCCAACTCCTCCAGGGCCGCACGGTGAACAGGAGACGGATATCCGGCGTTGTCGGCGAAGGCGAACGGCGTGTAATCCGCGCCGAGTTCGGCCATCGCCGTGTCCCGCTGCACTTTGGCGATGACGGACGCGGCGGCGACCGCGACGCAGGACTGGTCGCCCTTGATCACGGTCCTGACCTTCCAGGAACCGCCGAGGTAATTGTGCTTGCCGTCGAGGATCACCGCGTCCGGCCGTTCCGGCAGTCCCTCCAACGCGCGTACGGCCGCCAGCCGGAGCGCGGCCGTCATCCCGAGGTCGTCGATCTCCTCGGGTGAGGCGTGCCCGAGGGCGTAGGAGGTGACCCAGTCGCCGAGGACGGCGGCCAGCCGGGCCCGGCGCTTGGGGGTGATCAGCTTGGAGTCGGTCAACCCCTCGGGCGCGCGACGCAGTCCGGTGACAGCGGCGCACACGGTGACGGGTCCGGCCCAGGCGCCGCGGCCGACTTCGTCCACACCCGCCACGGTCCGCGCCCCGAGGGTGGCACGAAGGGAGCGTTCGACGCTGTGGGTGGGTGGTTCGTACGGCATGGCAGTACCAAGCCTACCCCGCTGCTTCGCGCCGTCCCACGGTGGTCGGTCAGTCGGACAACGCCCAGTCCGGGAGGACTTCGGTCCGCTCCCGCCAGTCGACCGGCGGTTGGCCGCCCGGCCGGGACGCGACGATGCCGCCGACGATCGCGCAGGTCGTGTCCACGTCTCCACCGGCCCTGGCAGTGGTCCAGAACGCCTGCTCGTAGTCGTCGAGATGGCGGGCCGCCGCCCACAGGGCGAAGGGCACGGTGTCATGGGCGCTGGTGCGCCGCCCGCAGCCCAGCACGGCGGCCACCGTGGCGACGTCCGCGTAGTCGAGCATGTCCCTGGCCCGTCGGATGCCCGCGTGCACCGCGCTGCGCGGTACGAGGTCGAGAACCGCCCCGAGGAGGTCGGACGGGGCCTGGGGTCCCGTGGGGTCGGCGACGAGGGCCGCCGCGGCGGCGACCGCCATGGCCCCGACGACCGCCTCACGGTGCTGATGCGTCGTGTAGGCGGAGATCTCCGCCTGGTGGGTGGCCTGGACGGCGTCACCCGCGTACCAGGCACCAAGGGGCGCAACGCGCATCGCGGCGCCATTGCCCCACGAGCCCTGCCCGTTGAACAGGCCGGCCGCGAGTTCCCGCCAGTCGCCGCCTTCCTGGCGGATCAGCCGCAGCATCCGGTTGACAGCCGGGCCGTAGCCGCGGTCGAAGTCGTGGTGCTCGGCGAAGGAGTGGGCCAGGGCGTCTTGGTCGACGCGTCCGTGCTTGATCAGCACGGAGACCACCGAGCAGGCCATCTCCGTGTCGTCCGTCCACCCCCATGTGCCGGGTGGCAGTTGGCCGTTCTGAAGTGCCGGGTAGTTGGCGGGGACGAAGAACTGGGAGCCCAGGGCGTCGCCCACGGCCAGTCCGCGGAGGCTGGCCACGGCGCGCGCGGCGCGGTCGGTTTCAGTGGTGTGAGGGGTCATGGCGTCGGAAACTCTGACATCGTGTTCAATCCCGGTCAATCTCCGTGTGCCCAAAGTCACCGGCCGACTTCACCACTCCCCGCCGCCAGGCGGGCCGGGCGTCCGCCACCTCACGAACGGACGGTCCAGGGTATAGCCGCCGGAGGGGCCGAGCAGGAGTGTGCGGGTCTCGGCGTTGTCGGGGTTGGACAGCGCCTCGAACTCCTCCACCGTCCAGTGGAACCAGCGCATGCAGAACAACCGCATCGTCAGCCCGTGGGTGACCACCAGCACGTTCGGCGGGAAGTCCTCCTTGTCGAAGGCGCGGTACAGCGTCTCCAGGAAGGCCCCGACCCGGTCGTAGACGTCCGCGCCGCTCTCCCCCATCGCGAAGCGGTAGAAGAAGTGGCCGTAGGCGTCGCGGGCTTTGCGCTGCCGCTGGATGTCCTCGACGTCCTGCCAGTTTCCCCAGTCCTGTTCCCGCAGGCGCGGCTCCTCCTTAGCCCGGGTCAGCCGGGGGTCGAGCCCCAGTGCCCGGAAGGTGTGCCAGGTGCGGCGGTACGGAGAGACGAATGCCTGGACCCGTTCCTCGCCGAACAGCTCACGCAAGCCCGCTCCCGCCTCCCTCGCCTGTTGAAGGCCGGTGGCGGTGAGTTCCAGGGCGTGGTCCGGCACCCGCTCGTAAATGGTGTCGTCCCTGTTTCCCTGGGACTCGCCGTGCCGGATGAGCACAATGCGGCGAGGGCGTCCCATGACGATCAGCCTATTGCGCGACTGTCGCTCCGGCGCGCTGATCCGGGGGTCATCCGCCTCACAGTCGCGCCGTCAGCTCCTCCGACAGCTCCCGCAGCCGACGTCGGGCGTCCCCGTCGTACGCCTGCCGGTCGGCCCTGGCTTCCCGGGTGCCGTTGAAGTACCGGCCGGTGCCGACATCGGTGCCTTCGATGAGCCGCAAGGTCGCCTCCCCGCCCTCCTCCACCGAGCTCCACGGCGCTATGCCTCCCTCTCTGACCATGGTGGTGTCCATGTACGTGGCCGGATGCAGCGCGTTCACCGTCACACGGGTGCCTTTCAACGCCTCGGCCAGGTCGAAGGTGAACATGACCTGTGCGAGCTTGCTCTGCGTGTACGCCCGCCCGCCCTCGTAGTCCTTGGTCAGCATCGGGTCGCCGAAGTCGATCGCCTGCTGACCCGCGGAGGCGACGTTGACGATGCGGGACGGCGCCGACGCCGTCAGCAGGGGCAGGAGCCGGTGCGTGAGCCGGTACCCCGCCAGGTAGTTCACCGCGAACCGCCGCTCCACGCCGTGCTCGTCCGCCTCCCGCGCTCCGCCCGGCGAGGCGGTCCCGATTCCCGCGTTGTTGACCAGCACGTCCAGCCGGTCGGCACGGGCCAGCGCCTCGTCGGCGAGCCGGTCGACCTGCCCGAGATCGGAGACGTCGGCGAGCAGCACCTCCGCGCGGTCCTCACCCGTCGCCTCCCGTATGGCGTCGCGAACCTCCTCGGCCCGGCGGGCGTCGCGGCCATGGATCAGCACACGGGCTCCGTCGGTCGCGAGGCGTATGGCGAGCCAGCGACCCAGGCCGTCGGTGGAACCGGTGATCAGGATCGTCCGCCGGGAGTCGGTTTCGACCTTGCCCTCGGGGCGCTCCCCCCGGCCGCCGACAACGCGTTCGTTCATTGCGAGCTCCATTTACGAGACATGCCGACTCGTTAAGAGTATGCGAGACACCATGCCTTGTAAAGTGGATTCGTGGACGAGACACCCGCGCGGGGCAGACCCCGCAGTGAGACCGCCCGCCGCGCCGTGCTCGACGCGGCCCTGCGGCTCTGCCAGGACGGCGGTTATCAGGCCCTGACCATGAAGGGCATCGCGGAGAACGCGGGGGTCGGCCGCCAGACCGTGTACCGCTGGTGGCCCGCCAAGCAGGACGTCCTGCTCGACGCCCTGCGCGACCTGGGTCTGCGCAAGGCGGAGCACCTGGACCCCGACAGCGGCGACACGCTGCGCGACGTCCGTACGCTGCTCGACGCCACCTTCGTGCTCACCCGCAAACTCACCGGCAAGGCCTTGGTCGGACTGATGGCCGACGCCCAGCACGACCCGGACCTCTCACAGCGGCTCCAGTCCACGGTGATCGGGCCCCGGCGGCAGGCGCTCCGCGCGCTCCTGGCCCGCGGGGTGGAGCGCGGTGAACTGGCCGGGGAGGACCGGACGCTGGACCTCGCGGTCGACTTCGCCTTCGGCGCCATGTGGTACCGGCTGATCAGCCACCACGCGCCGGTGGACGCGAGCCTGGGGGAACAGATCACCACCGCCCTGGCAAAGCTGCTGAGGGCGGACGGACCCGCCGGGGCACGCGCGACCACAAGCGTAGACGCGAGCACAGGCGCGGCCTCATCGGCGAACGAGCAGGTGAGCGCGCAAGCGAAAGAGCAGGTGAGCGCGCAGGCGAAAGAGCAGGCACCGGTCAGCGCCGCAACCCCCGCCGCGCCCACTGTCGGTTGAGGAACACCAGTCGTCCCGGATCGGCCACCGTGCGGATGCCGACCAGCCCCTGCGGCCCGAACTCCGGCGCCACGACGGCCACCACGACATCCCCGGTCGTCGCCAGCACCGCCGCGTCGCCGTTGATCTCGACGATCCGGCCGCGCGTTCCCGCCGGTGCCTGGCTGATCAGTCCGGCCAGGTAACGGGCCACTTTGGCAGCTCCCAGGGCGGGACGCCGGGCCGTCCCGGGGACCCCGCCGCCGTCCGACCAGGCCACCACGTCGTCGGCGAGCAGTTCCGCCAGCGCCTGCTGGTCCGCGTGCGAGGCGGCCCGCATCAGGTCCTCGGCCAGCTGCCGCCGCTGCGGCCAGGGCAGGTCAACGCCAGTGGCGGACTCCCGCACCCGTTGCCGTGCCCGGCGCCGCAGGGCGCGGCACTGCACTTCGGGCAGTCCGAGGACGACGGCGGTTTCCGCCGACCCGTAGCCGAAGGTCTCCCGCAGGACGTACGCGGCCCGCTCGGCCGACGACAGGCGTTCCAGCGCGACCAGCCGCGCCATGGACACCGATTCCCGGCTCTCGACCGTCTCGAGAGCGCCCAGGGCGCCCATCGCGCCGCCCTCGGTGAGCACCGGTTCCGGCAGCCAGGAGCCCGCGTGCGCTTCACGCCGGTGCCGCGCCGCCTGCTCGGGCACGGCCCGTATCGCGCCGAAGACCTCGCGGACCAGCTCGGGCAGCGCGTCGCCCGCGCCGGTGTCGGCCGTACGGGTGAGCGCGTGCCGTACGGCCTCGTCCGCCGCGCACGCCGATCCGAGCATCCGATAAGCGGCCCCGAAAAGCCGCACCTGGTGCGGGGAAGGGGCTTGCGTATCGTCGGCCGCCACTGCTGTCACAGCGGTGGCTTCCACCCCACCCGTGACAGCGCCGCCTATATCCGGCGCGCGGTCGGCACCACCCGTGTCACCCGAGCCATCCGCTCTCAGACCGTCCACCCCTGCACCACATCCACCACGTCACCCGCCACGGACACCACATCGGTGTCGAGTTCGGCGCGCTCCGACAGCCGCGTCACCGCTCCTTCGCGGTATTTACCGCGCTCCGTCGCCGAATTCCACATGGACAGCACCAGGAAGTCGTTTCCCGGACCCTGGCCGAAGACGCCGCGCAGCATGCCGGGAGAACCCGCCATGGCGGGATTCCACACCCGTTGCTGCATCGATGTGAAGTGGTCGACACGGTCCGGCCGCACTTTGCACAGGGCGACGCGCAGGACATCGACGTCGGCGAAGGTCGGTTCGAAGCCGACCTTGACGTCCAGCCGGTGCTCGAAGAGATTCACCGCGAGCATCTCGTAGGTGTCGCCCTGCGACGCGGCGATCCCGTCGTGCGGCCCGGCCATGAAGGCGTCGTAGGACCGCCGGCTGTCCCAGAAGGCGAAGAGATGCGCCATTCCGGGCTGGGCACGGCTCCAGCCGCCGCCCTGCCCTCGGAAGCCGGGCTGGTCCTTGAGCGCCGCCCACCTGCGCTGCCCCCGGTCGAACCCCGCCTGATCCACAACCCCGCAGCGCATCCACTTCACCAACACCGCGCCATCGTAGTGGCGTTGACGCCGGAGATCGTCCCTGTGCGGGGGAGGCAATCGCGTGAGGGACCGGAAGGGCCGGAAAAGGGCGGTGGGGCCCGGGGGCCCCCCGGGCCCCACCGCCCTGACCAGTCAGTTCAACAAACGGGCCGCGCCCGGATGTCAGCTACAACCGCTCGTCGATCCGCAGCCCTCGCACAGGTAGCAGCTCCCCGCGCGGCGCATCTTGGTGCCGCAGGAGAAGCACAGCGGCGCGTCGGCGTTGAGGCCGAGCTGGATCTCCAGCAGTTCCGTGGAGTTGTGCGCTTCCTTGGGAGCCGGTACCGCCGCCGCGCCCGCTTCGGGCTTGGCCACGGCCAGCGGCTTACGGGGTTCTGCCTCGCGGACCTCGCGCGGCGCGGACTGCGCCAGGCCCTCGACGTCGACCTCTTCCTCGGCGGCCTCGTAGGAGCCGGTGTCCAGGTGGCGCTGCCGCTCGGGCGCGGAGTGGATGCCCAGCGCGGAGCGGGTCTCGAAGGGCAGGAAGTCCAGCGCCAGGCGACGGAAGATGTAGTCGACGATCGACTGCGCCATCCGTACGTCCGGGTCGTCGGTGAGACCGGCGGGCTCGAAGCGCATGTTGGTGAACTTCGAGACGTAGGTCTCCAGCGGGACGCCGTACTGCATGCCCACCGAGACGGCGATGGAGAAGGCGTCCATCATGCCCGCGAGGGTGGAGCCCTGCTTGGACATCTTGAGGAAGACCTCGCCGAGGCCGTCGTCCGGGTAGGAGTTCGCCGTCATGTAGCCCTCGGCGCCGCCGACCGTGAAGGACGTGGTGATGCCGGGACGGCCCTTGGGCAGGCGCTTGCGGACCGGACGGTACTCGACGACCTTCTCGACTGCGGCGGACGCCTCGGCGGCGGCCTCGGCCGGCTTCTCGTCCTTCTTCTTGGCCGAGAGGGGCTGGCCGACCTTGCAGTTGTCGCGGTAGATCGCGAGCGCCTTCAGGCCGAGCTTCCAGCCCTCGAAGTAGACCTCCTCGACCTCTTCGACGGTCGCCGTCTCCGGCAGGTTGACCGTCTTGGAGATCGCGCCCGACAGGAACGGCTGGGCGGCGGCCATCATCCGTACGTGACCCATGGCGGAGATCGCGCGCTCACCCATGGCGCAGTCGAAGACCGAGTAGTGCTCGGGCTTCAGACCCGGGGCGTCGATCACATTGCCCTGCTCGGCGATGTGGGCGACGATCGCCTCGACCTGCTCGGCCTGGTATCCGAGCCGCTTGAGGGCCGCGGGCACCGTGTTGTTGACGATCTGCATCGAGCCGCCGCCGACGAGCTTCTTGAACTTGACCAGGGCCAGGTCCGGCTCGACGCCCGTGGTGTCGCAGTCCATCATGAGGCCGATGGTGCCGGTCGGCGCGAGCACCGACGCCTGCGCGTTACGGAAACCGTTCTTCTCGCCCAGCCGGACGACGTCCTGCCAGGCCTCGGTGGCCGCTGCCCAGACGGGGGTGTCCAGGTCGTCCACGCGGGTGGCGGCGCCATTGGCGTCGGAGTGCTGCTTCATGACGCGCTTGTGGGCGTCCGCGTTGCGGGCGTAGCCCTCGTACGCGCCGACGACCGAGGCCAGTTCGGCGGAGCGCTTGTAGGAAGTGCCGGTCATCAGCGAGGTGATGGCGCCGGCGAGGCCGCGACCGCCGTCGGAGTCGTACGCGTGGCCGGTCGCCATCAGCAGCGCGCCGAGGTTGGCGTAGCCGATGCCGAGCTGGCGGAAGGCTCGGGTGGTCTCGCCGATCTTCTGGGTCGGGAAGTCGGCGAAGCAGATGGAGATGTCCATCGCGGTGATGACCAGCTCGACGACCTTGGCGAAGCTCTCGGCGTCGAAGGACTGGTTGCCCTTGCCGTCGTCGCGCAGGAACTTCATGAGGTTGAGCGAGGCGAGGTTGCAGCTCGAGTTGTCGAGGTGCATGTACTCGCTGCACGGGTTCGAGGCGGTGATCCGGCCCGTCTCCGGCGAGGTGTGCCAGCGGTTGATCGTGTCGTCGTACTGGATGCCCGGGTCGGCGCAGGCCCACGCGGCCTCGGCGAGCTTGCGGAAGAGCGCCTTGGCGTCGACCTCCTCGATGACCTCACCGGTCATCCGGGCGCGCAGCCCGAACTTCGAGCCGGACTCGTACGCCTTCATGAACTCGTCGTTCACACGGACGGAGTTGTTGGCGTTCTGGTACTGCACCGACGTGATGTCGTCGCCGCCCAGGTCCATGTCGAAGCCCGCGTCGCGCAGGGCGCGGATCTTCTCTTCTTCCTTGACCTTGGTCTCGATGAACGCCTCGACGTCGGGGTGATCGACGTCCAGGACGACCATCTTGGCGGCGCGGCGGGTGGCGCCGCCCGACTTGATGGTGCCCGCGGAGGCGTCCGCGCCGCGCATGAAGGAGACCGGTCCCGAGGCGTTGCCGCCGGAGGAGAGCAGTTCCTTGGAGGAGCGGATCCGGGAGAGGTTCAGGCCGGCGCCGGAGCCGCCCTTGAAGATCATGCCCTCTTCCTTGTACCAGTCGAGGATCGACTCCATGGAGTCGTCGACGGACAGGATGAAGCAGGCGGAGACCTGCTGGGGCTGAGCGGTGCCGACGTTGAACCACACCGGGGAGTTGAAGCTGAACACCTGGTGCAGCAGCGCGTAGGTCAGCTCGTGCTCGAAGATCTCGGCGTCCGCGGGGGAGGCGAAGTATCCGTGGTCCTCGCCCGCCTTGCGGTAGGTGAGCACCACTCGGTCGATGAGCTGCTTCAGGCTCTTCTCGCGCTTGGGGCTGCCCACCGCGCCACGGAAGTACTTGCTGGTGACGATGTTGACCGCGTTCACCGACCAGGAGTCGGGGAACTCGACGCCACGCTGCTCGAAGTTGATCGAGCCGTCGCGCCAATTGGTCATGACGACGTCACGGTGCTCCCAGACCACTTCGTCGTACGGATGCACGCCGGGGGTGGTGTGGATGCGCTCGATGCGCAGACCCTTGCTCGCCTTGGATCCCTTGGTACGGGAACCGCGTGCCGGGCCGCTCGTCGTCTCTGTCATTCCGCCTCCCTATACGGGCGAAAACGCCCTAATGTGCGCGGATCTTCCCGCAACACGGTGATGTCTGCCGCCTCGGCGCACCTGGCGCTCCGGCAAATCTGTGGGTCCCCGCCGTTCCGCTCAGTCGGCGGCGACTGCGGGCGCGGGGACTCCGAGGTCCTCGTCGAGCCCGCCGGGAGTGGTGGGTGGCAGCTGCTCGCGCAGCTCCGTGATGGCCGTCTCGAAGTCCTCGAGCGAGTCGAACGCCCGGTAGACCGAGGCGAAGCGCAGATACGCGACCAGGTCGAGGTCCTGAAGCGGACCGAGTATGGCCAGTCCCACGTCGTGGGTCGACAGCTCGGCGCTGCCGGTGGCCCTGACCGCCTCCTCGACGCGCTGCCCGAGCTGGGCGAGGGCGTCCTCGGTGACGGGGCGGCCCTGGCATGCCTTGCGCACGCCCGCGATCACCTTGCTGCGGCTGAAGGGCTCGGTCACTCCGCTGCGCTTGATGACCATCAGTGACGCGGTCTCGACCGTGGTGAAACGGCGACCGCAGTCCGGGCACTGCCGACGGCGGCGGATCGAGGTGCCGTCATCGGTGGTGCGGCTGTCGACGACGCGGCTGTCGGGGTGCTTGCAGAAGGGGCAGTGCATGGTTCCCGGCTCCCTTCCTCACCCGCGGTGAGCGCACGACAAAATGGCCTTCGGGGAGCCTTGCCGGCCCCTCGAAGCAGTCCCAAGCATAGGCGATCCCGCGGAGTTTGCGGCCGCCAGCCCCCCGCGAAACCACTACGGGTGGTGGCTGGTGCATATACAACCACTAGATCTGGGGGCGGCGGGCAAACACCGTCGCTCCGCGTGTCGCGCCTGCGGCCGGAGGTGAGCCTAGGGGAAGTGTCGTGACGGCCCGCCGCCGGGGCACGGGTGGCAGACTGAGCCGCACGGAGCCCCCGGGACACTCGGCAGGCCGTGGATAATCGAACTTCCATTCGACCAATACACCCGATACCTTGATCACGTCAGCGGATTTACGCAGATTCACTCGAACGTGTGTTTGGCGCAACCTTTCGAAACCCACTACCGTTGTACTAACTGCCCGCGACTGCGAAGCGGGCCGGCCGCAGTCCATGCGGTGGGAGAACATCGAAAAGGGGCCGCCGTGACCACCACCGCAGACAGCGCCACATTGACCGCCCATGACCGCTCCCAGGATCGGATCGGCCCGTTGGACGTGACAGGCGAAGACAACAGCCCGAAGCCCGCACGATCGCTCCCCGGGCGGCCCCCCGGTATTCGTGCCGACAGCTCCGGGCTCACCGAGCGGCAGCGCCGCGTCATCGAGGTCATCAGGGACTCCGTGCAGCGTCGCGGATATCCGCCGTCCATGCGCGAGATCGGCCAGGCCGTCGGCCTGTCCAGCACGTCCTCGGTGGCCCACCAGCTCATGGCCCTGGAGCGCAAGGGCTTCCTGCGCCGCGACCCGCACCGTCCCCGCGCGTACGAGGTCCGCGGCTCCGACGGCGGCCACCCGCAGCCCACCGACACGGCGGGCAAGCCCTCCGCCTCGTATGTGCCGCTCGTCGGCCGGATCGCGGCGGGCGGCCCGATCCTCGCCGAGGAGTCGGTCGAGGACGTCTTCCCGCTCCCCCGCCAACTGGTCGGCGACGGCGAGCTGTTCGTGCTCAAGGTGGTCGGCGACTCGATGATCGAGGCGGCGATCTGTGACGGCGACTGGGTGACGGTACGCCGTCAGCCCGTCGCGGAGAACGGGGACATCGTCGCCGCGATGCTGGACGGCGAAGCCACGGTGAAGCGCTTCAAGCGGGACAACGGCCATGTGTGGCTGCTTCCGCACAACGCGGCGTACCAGCCCATCCCCGGCGACGAGGCGACGATCCTCGGCAAGGTGGTGGCGGTGCTCCGCCGGGTCTGACCGACCCCAACGAACGGGCCCCGGGACCTCTGCGCCGGTTCCGGGGCCCCGCCATGCCCGCTGAGTGGCCGTCCTCGCGTCGACTGAGCCGTACGACTCCCCTGTCAGCCGCCAGCCTGAAGCCCCGCTCCGGTCGGCCCTGTCCCCGCCCTGTCCCCGCCCTTTCCCCGTCCTGTCCCTGCCCTGTCCCCGTCCTGTCAGCCGACGACCGCCGCCGTCGCCGCCGCATCGATCGCCGCCAGAGAACGCCGGACCTGATTGCGGTCGGTCGTGTACCAGAGGTCGGGCATCGAGGACCGCAGGAAGCTGCCGTAGCGGGCGTTGGCCAGCCGTGGATCGAGGACGGCGACCACGCCGCGGTCGCCCATAGCCCGGATCAGCCGTCCCGCGCCCTGTGCCATCAGCAGGGCCGCGTGGGTGGCGGCCACGGCCATGAAGCCGTTGCCGCCGTGCTCCTCGACCGACTTCTGCCGGGCGCTCATGAGCGGGTCGTCGGGCCGCGGGAACGGGATCCGGTCCATCACCACCAACTGGCAGTTCACACCCGGCACATCGACGCCCTGCCACAGCGAGAGCGTCCCGAACAGACACGTCTTGGCGTCCTGCGAGAACGTACGGATCAGCTCACCGAGCGTCTCCTCGCCCTGGAGCAGCACCGGGTGGTCCAGGCGGCCCCGCATGGCCTCCGCGGCGGCCTGGGCGCCGCGCATGGACGAGAACAGCCCGAGGGTACGGCCGCCGGCCGCCTCGATCAGCTCGGCGAGTTCGTCGAGCATGTCCTCGCGGTTGCTGTCCCTGCCCGGCTGGTTGAGGTGCCTGGCGACGTAGAGGATGCCCTGCTTGCGGTAGTCGAAGGGCGAGCCGACGTCGATGCCCTTCCACTGCGGGACGTCCTCGCCCTCGGTGCCCTCGGGGGCCAGGCCGAGCGAGGCGGCCACCCCGTTGAAGTCGCCGCCCAGCTTGAGGGTGGCGGAGGTGAGCACCACCGAGCGCTCGGTGAAGAGCTTCTCGCGCAGCAATCCGGACACGCTCAGGGGGGCGACCCGCAGCGAGGCCCCGTACCGGTCGTGCCGCTCGCACCACACCACGTCGAATTCGGAGCCGAGCACCAGCCGCTCGCTGACCCCGTGGATGTGCTCCACCGCGGCGAGTGCCTGCTTGCGGACCGCGTCCTCGTCCTGCACGGACTTGTCGCGGGTGTCGCCGATGGCGGTGATGACCTGGCGGCAGGCGTCGCGCAGCGCCGCGAGGACGTACCCCAGATCCTCGGGGATCTCCTCCAGGCGTCCCGGCAGGGCCAGCTCCATCACGCGCTCGAAGCCCTCGGCGGCGGTGAGCAGGGCGTCCGCGGCCTTCTCGTTGACCAGCCGGGACGCGCGCTTGACCGCGCGGTTGACGGCGCCCGGGGACAGCTCGCCGGTGGCGACGCCGGTGACGCGGGAGACCAGTTCGTGCGCCTCGTCGATGATCAGGACCTCGTGGCCCGGCAGCACCGGGGCGCCCTCGATGGCGTCGATCGCCAGCAGCGCGTGGTTGGTGACCACCACGTCGGCCAGTTTGGCGCGCTCACGGGCGGCCTCGGCGAAGCACTCGGCGCCGTAGGCGCACTTGGTGGCGCCCAGACACTCGCGCGAGGTGACCGACACCTGGCTCCAGGCGCGGTCGGAGACGCCGGGGGTGAGGCCGTCCCGGTCGCCGGTCTCGGTCTCGTCGGCCCAGTCGCGCAGCCGCAGCAGGTCCTGGCCGAGCTTGCTGGTCGGCGCGGCGGCCTCGAAGGGGTCGAAGAGACCGTCCTCCTCGTCCTGCGGCACGCCCTCGTGCAGGCGGTGCAGGCACAGGTAGTTGGATCGGCCCTTGAGCATCGCGTACTGCGGCTCACGGCGCAGCAGCGGCTTCAGCGCGTCGACGGTGCGCGGCAGGTCGCGCTCGACGAGCTGGCGCTGGAGCGCGAGGGTGGCGGTGGCCACCACCACGCGCTCGCCGTGGGCGAGCGCGGGCACCAGATAGCCGAGCGATTTTCCGGTGCCGGTACCGGCCTGGACGAGCAGATGGGACTGGTCGTCCACGGCGGCCTCGACGGCTTGGGCCATGGTGACCTGACCGGCCCGCTCGACACCTCCGACGGCGGTGACGGCGGCGTGCAGCAGGTCGGTGAGCGCGGGTGGGGGCGTGGCAGTCATAGGGAGGCAAGCCTAGAGGGCCGCACTGACATCGCCGTCCGCGCCGGGTGCCGCGGATCGTTCGGCGGACCGTTCAAGTCGGGCGGTGATAGCTTCTGGACACATGCCGTTCGAGCGCCGCCTGACTCTGGATGCCTCCGCCGCGGAATATGTGATCGACGTCGCGAATGTGGTGCGTGAACCGGCGCTCGGCGGGGAACGGGCGGCGGATCTGGCCCGGTTGTCGGGTCTGCTGGACGCGCTGGCGGAATTCACCCGCGATCCCGCCGTGCAGGTGTACGCGATCACCGACCGCTCCCTGCTGACCGACGGCCGTCTGACGCCCGAGGAGCGGCAGCGCCTGGACCGCTGGTATCTCGAAGGGCTGCTGGAGGTCCTGCCGAGGGCGGACGACCGCATCCTGGAGCTGGCCGACGCGCTGGAGCTGCGGGTGGTCAGCGCGGACAATTTCCTGGACTTCCACCGCGCCTATCCGTGGATTCCCGGCAACCGGGACCGTTTTCTGCGGCCCTTCCTTCAGCCGGACGGCGTGATCGGCGTACGGCCGCGGATCATGCCGGTGCCTCCCGAGTGGCAGGTCTCCCGCAAGGAGGAGGAAGGGCTGCTCCTGGAGGCGGGCGTGTACCGGCGCTGGGACCGGTCGGCGCACCGGGCGGTCCTCGGCCGTGACTGGCGTTGTCCCGAGGCCGACTGCCCGCTGTTCGGCGCCGCCGACCGGCCGAGCACCGCGCTCCCCCGCCGCCGGAAATCCCAGGTTCTCTGCCCGACGCACGGGCTGCCCCTGGCGGACGCGGGTCCCCGTCCGTCCCGCGCGCAGGTGAAGGTGGTCATGGACGGGACGGTGCGGGGCCGCTTCATGGTGACGGCGGGCGAGCCGCTCGCGGTCGGCCGGGCGCCCGCCGACGGCGGTGTCGTCCTCGGCGCCTGGATCGACGACACCGAGGTCGAGTCGGTGAGCCGTACTCATGTGATGGTCAGTTACGACGGCACAGGGCTGAGCGTGGTGGACGAGCGCAGTGCGAACGGCACCTGGGTGCGGTGCCGCCGCCCCACTGGTGACGAGTTGGTGCCGCTGCCGCACGGCGCGCTGTGGCATCTGCGCCAGGGGGATTCCGTCGTCCTGCACGAACGGCTGGAACTGCTGCCCAGCGGCCGTCAGTTCGTCTTCGAGGAGGACCCGGCGGACGGTACCGTCGGACCGCGGGTGAGCGCGGACGCGGCGGGTCCCACCATGATGGCCGTACCGTGGCCGCCGGGGCAGGAGCCCGGGTGAACCGGGCCGCGACGGCGAACGAGCGGGGACGAGGACGACGTGTCGGGGGAGATCGGGATCGGTACGGTCCTCAGCGACCGGTACCTCCTGGAGGAGTCGCTGGGCGGCGGCGGGTACGGGCAGGTCTACGCGGCTCTCGACCGGAGTCTGGGGCGGCGTGTCGCGGTGAAGGTGCTGACGCTGCGCGCCGATTGGGGCGACGGCGAGCGTGACGAGCGCCAGGGCCGGTTCCGCAGGGAGGCGATGGCCGCCGCCGCGCTGAGCCATCCCAATGTGGCCACCGTCCACGACGCGGGCGAGCACCGGGGCAGGCCGTTCATCGTCATGGAATTGCTGCGCGGCGCGGACTTCCGCCAAGTGCTGCTGGACCGCGGCGGACTGCCGGTGGCCGATGTCATCGCCTATGGCATGCAGATCAGCGCCGGGCTGCGGCACGCGCATGAGCGCGGTCTCGTCCACCGGGACATCAAGCCGGAGAATCTGATGCTTCTCCCGGACGGCGTCGTCAAGATCTGCGACTTCGGCCTGGTGGCGCACCGCGACGACAGCGCCACGCGGTACACCGATCCGCGGGCGGTCATGGGCTCACCGCCGTACTTCTCGCCCGAGCAGGCGCGCGGCGCCGAGGTGACCGCGCGGTCCGACCTCTATTCGCTCGGCTGCGTCCTGTACGCGATGCTCGCCGAGGGGCCGCCCTTCTCGGCCGGGACGTCCGTGGGATACGCGTACATGCACGTCCACGAGGTGCCGGAGCCCATCGAGCGGCGGCGCCCCGAGGTGCCCGCCGGACTCGCGCGCCTGGTGCACCGGATGCTCGCCAAGAAGCCGGACGACCGGCCCGCCGACGCCGGGGAGGTGGCCGAGCGGCTGCGCGCGCTGATGCGGCCCGCTCCCGTACGGCGCAGTCCCACGGTGCTGGACCAGAGCGCCGGCCATGTGCTGTGGGCGCTGCTAGAGGACGCCGAGGGGCTGCTCGCCGCGGACCGGTTCACCGACGCGGACGAGCGCTACTGGCAGGCGCTCCAGCACATCGCGCGCCAGGGTGCGGAAAACGAGGCCGCACCATTTGCGGCGCTTTTCGGCCGGGCGCGGGCCCTGGAGGGTCTGAACGGCACGGCCGCCGTCGTCCGCCGCTTCGAGGAGCTGTCGGCCGACGCCGCGCAGACGCTGGGCCCCGAGCACCCGCTGGCCCGTTGCATCGCCGCCTACGCGGAGGTCAGAGCAGTACGCGGACGGTGACGTCGGCGGCGAGCCGGAGGGTGTCGCCGGGGCGTACGGGCGCCCGCTCGCCGGGCGCGAGCCGGTAGCCGTGGACGAAGGTGCCGTTCGTGGAGCTCTCGTCGGAGATCCAGGCGGAGCCGTCGGGCTCGACGCCGACCATGGCGTGGATACGGGACAGATTGTCGTGCGCGGAGAGGAAGGGCACGGCGGGGCAGTGCTTCGGGTCGCGGCCGAGCCGGATCGAGTTGGCCGGCTCCACCGCGACGATCTCGCCGCTGGGGAACCGCAGTCGCAGCGCCCGCGGCGGTGCGTCCCTGCGCGTCTCCAGGGGTCGGGGCAGCGCTCCGGGGATCACGTTGATCACTCGGGTGTGTTCGGAGTCGGCGCCGTGGGCGCTCGGCAGCAGCGCGGTCGGTTCCGGGGATGCCTCGGGGGCGGCTCCCTGCGGCGGGGTCTGCGCGGCGCGGGCCGCGGCCATCAGCGAGAAGGGCACGAAGCAGCCCTGGCAGAGCAGTTGTCCCGGCCGCACGGCCGTAGCGCACTCCGGGCAGGGTTCGGCGCCCGCTGCCTCCCGCATGGCCGCCCCCACCTTTCCGCGGTGATTCCCGTACGCGTTCCGTACGGGATTCCGTACCGGGTCCCCGTGCTCGGATCGTATCGGCTCGGTCGCGGCGCGCCTCAGGGACGGGGAAGGTGGAGGGGGTTGGCGACCGTGCCGTGCACGGCGGCGTGCGGGCGCTGTGCCCGGTCGCGGTAGCCGTCGAGGTGCAGCCGATTGCGGTTGAGGCAGAGTCGGTCGATGCGGGGCGTAAGGAGGTCGAAGGCGGCGAAACGTTCCTTGAGTTCGGGAAAGCGCTCCTGGTGGCGGATGATCTCGTCCCGCACCAGGGTCCAGAATTCGGCTTCGGGCACGTCCAGTTGTGCCTCGCACAGGGGCGCGAGATAGCGCAGGACCCCGATGAAGAGGCCCGCGTGGATGAACTGGGTGAGGAATTCGGGCCGTTCGGTGAGCAGCACCTGGCGTACGTCGTCCGGCATGCCGTCGTGTTCGGGAAGTGGGTCCGCGGAAACGTTGATGTCGTCGACGAAGTCCTTCACCGCGAGGCGTACCGGGATGTCGTGCTCGTCGTAGACCACGATGGTGTTCTCGCCGTGCGGGGAGAAAACCGTGCCGTATTGGTAGAGAAAACGCAGGAGGGGCGGCAGCAGCGCCGCGAAGAGGTGGCGCAGCCATACGCGGGGCGCGAGACCGGACCGGTCGACGAGTTCGGCGGTGAAAGATCGCCCGTTCGGGTCGGTGTGCAGCAGCGCGGCGAGGGTACGGGCGTGCTCTCCCGGTTCCAGATGGGCGGCCAGCGGCTCGCGCCAGATGCAGCCGAGCAGTTCGCGGTACTGGTACGGGACGGTGGGCAGCCGGTCGTACTGCGGGTGTTCGACGGTGACGGAGGCGACCTCACCGAGCAGGATCACCCGCGTCTCGTCCCGCAGGAAGGGGTCGGCGTCCCGCAGTCCCCGCACCCAGGCGGTGACGGCCGGGGCGGCCAGCGTGCGTTCGGTCGGCAGGCCGCGCCAGACCAGGGTGTTGAGGACGGACAGCGGGAGCTTGACGGTGCGCCGGTGCGGGCGGCTGGTGTTGAGGAAGGTGCGGATCGACTGCTGGGGCAGCCGCAGGTCGTTGTCAGTGGTGAGGTGGAGGATGGATCCGTCGCTGATCGCGGGAGCGAAGAGCGGCGCGATCACCTGGTCCCACTGCCAGGGGTGGACGGGCAGCAGCAGGTAGTCGGCGGGGTCGCGGTTCCGGTCGGCGATGGTGTGCCGGAAGGTGTCGAGGGTGCCGGGGGTGAGTTCTTCGGCGTAGAGGAGATCGGGGGTGGCGAGCGTGGGGATACCGCGGTATTGGGCGAGGTCGCGGTGTACGGCGATCCAGGGCAGGCGCTCCGGCTTGCGCGCCTCGGGTGCCCAGCGGGCGGCGTCGGCGGCGGAGAAGCCGATACGTCCCTTGTTGGCGACCAGCCAGGGGTGGCCGGTCTGGTGGCCTTCGAGGTCGGCGTAGTCCAGGTCGGCGAGCTCGGCCGCCGTCAGCGCGGTGCTGTCGAGCCGCACGTCGGCGCGGAGCGTCGCGAGGAGTTCCTGGATCAGGTGCCCTGTGGTGTCGCCGCTCAGGCCGAGCACGCTCTCGTGGCCGTGCAGCAGGAAGTGCAGCGGGTCACCGGTCGGCGTGACGCTGTCCGCGTCCACGTACCAACTGCCGTACGCGCCGCGCCGGGCACGGAAGCGGTAGGTCACGTCCGGGCTGAGCCGTAGCCGGTACGCGGTCGGGCCCTCGGCGGGCTCCGGTTCGGGGACGATCACCTCCTCGTACGCGAACTCGGCGAGCATCTTGGCCAGCAGGCGCCTGGCCGCGTGCTGCCAGGCGGCGGAGTCGGACACGGAGGGGGTGAGCACAGTGGAGCTCCTGCGGTGGGGACCTGGTGACCTGGAAGGCAGGGGTGAGGAGGGTTCGGGGAACCGCCGTCGAGGCAGCGCCCGAAGGACGCGGTGTCGGGGCGCAGGCGTTGCCGGCCGGGCTCAGAGCCGGTGGCGCAGCGAACGGTCGCGGATCATGAGGGCCGCCCGCTTGCCGGGCAGTTCGAGTTCCGCGGACAGGCGGAAGCCCGCGGTGAGGAAGGCGGCGACGGAGGGAGTGTTGCGCAGGTCGGGTTCCGCGATCACTCGTGGGCAGCCGGGGCGGTGGTCGAGGACGATGTCGCACACGGCGCGCAGCAGTGTGCCGCCGAGGCCGCGTGCCCGGTCGGCGACGCCGCCGATGAGCAGGTGGACGCCGATGTCGTGCGGCCGGGCCGGATAGAAACGGGCGACCGGGTCCAGATCGGCGCGGTAGATCTCCCAGTAGCTCATCGGCGTGCCGTCCAGCACGCCGAGGCAGGGCACGCTGCGTCCGTCACCCTCGGTCTGGCCGCGCAGGTGCCGCTCGGTGACGCGCTCGTCACCGGCCAGTTCCCAGAATTCGGCGACGGCCGGGTCGTTCATCCAGCGGGTGAGCAGCGGCAGGTCGCGGTCGACGCGGACCGGCACCAGCCGGAAGGAGCCTGCGGGGGTCTCGACGGCCGGCCAGGAGGCGGCCGCGCCGAGGAGTCCTGGCCTCGCGGCGCCCGCCGGGTACTCGGTGTCCGGTTCGGCGGCGTCGAACGCCGTCGCGGCGAAGAGGGCCAGAAATTCGGGCGGCAGCTTCAGGTCGAGGGTGTCCTCGGTACTGGAGTCGGCGGGTGTCACGGAAGCTCCTTCCTCTCCTGAGCGGGGTCCGGTCCTCGTCGGGGGTCCGGGCCGGTTCCCGGCGGGGATCCGGTGCGGGTCCGGGGGCGAGGACCGGGGACGGACGCGCGGCCGGACGGTCCGCTCAGACGGTCAGCGGGTTGGGCATGGTGATGTAGACCGACTGGGTGTCGACCGGTCCGACGAGTTCGTCCATTCCGTGCAGCCTGGTCAGCAGATTGGCCTTGCTGCGCAGTTCCGGGGCGTCCAGCAGCCGGGCGGGAAGGCTGCTGCGGCCTCCCGCGGCGGCGGCCAGGAAGCGGCGGAACGCGGCGAGCAGCACCTGCTCGTCCGCGAGCCGCTGGGAGCCGAAGGCGCCGATGAGGCCGAGGACGTTGTTGACGCCGAGGTAGTAGGCGATCCGCTCGTCCGCGATCTCGTCGGCGACGAAGGTGTCGCTGTCGGCCCCGATGCCCGGCTGCTGACGTTCCAGCTCCGCGCGGTGCGACTCGCGGAAGTAGTACCCCTGGTTGTCGCGGTAGCGCCCGCCGCAGGGCCAGCCGGAGCCGTCGAGCAGGACGAGAGTGTTCTGCTGATGCGCTTCCAGGGCGATGCCCGCCTCGCCGTCGAGCCACAGCACCGGCCGTACGACCGCGTCGAGGTAGCGCAGGAACCACTCGGTGGCGACCGCCGTCGCGGGCCTTCCGGTGCGCTCCGCGAGGCGGGTCACGAGCATGGCCAGCCGGGAGCGCAGCGCGGGCGCGGGAACGCCGGGCCACGGGCGCGGCGAGGTGAGTCCCGCCACGCAGTGCGCCTGGTCGCCGGGGCCGAACGGGCTGTGCCTGAGCACGACGTCCAGGCCGGGCACCGGTGTGCCGTCCGGCGTGTCCACGCCCAGCCAGGCCGGGTCGCGGACGATGTCGAAGCCCGGGTGGGCGGCGTGCCAGCGCGCGACGAGCCCGCTGCGCAGCAGCCGGTGCACCTCGGTGCCGCGCCTCAGCTCCTTGCGGAGATTCTCCCTGCGGGAGTTGGTGATGCGCAGCGCCAGGGAGAGCTTGAGCATCGCGGGCGCGTCGGGACGGTAGACGGTCCGCACGGAAGAGGTGGCGTACCACGGGTCGCCGACCGGGCCCAGGTCACGCAGCAGCCCGGCGTCCAACAGCCGCTGGACGGCGGGCCGGTGCAGGATGTCGCGCGCCTGCCAGGGGTGCAGCGGGAGCGGCGCGGTGCCTGCGGGGCACGCGAGTTCTGGCCCGGCCATCGCGGTCAGCAAATCGGCGGCCGGTACGGGTCGGCCGCGGTCGGTCCACGCGGAGTCGGTGGCGAGGACGGCGGCGTCCACGGCGAGCCAGTGCAGCGCGAAGGAGCCGCGCGTCTCGGGCGAGTACGCGGCGCTCTCGCTCTCGCTGAGCCCTTCGCGGGCCTTGGGCGCGGGATGCGTCGGGTGACCGAGGAGCAGGGCCTGTTCCGACTCCAGGAAGGGCAGTTCCGGCTCGGGCCTGCCGGGCCGCGCACGCCGCTCGCTGACGAACACGGCGGTCCTGCGTACCGAATCGGCCACCCTCGCCACCAGGTCGTCGCCCTCGGCCGCCGCGCCGCCGCCTTCACGGGCCAGCAGCGCGGCGAGCGCGACCGCGGTCAGCGGGCGGCTCGGGGCGGTTGTGAGGCGGACCGGTCCGAAGCGGTGGTGGCCGGTGGCCGACCAGTGCAGGACAGCCGCCTGGGCCTGCGTGCCGCTGGCGGGCAGAGAGATCCGCAGCAGGCTGTCGGCGGGCTCCGTGAGGACCGTCTCGCGGACCCAGCAGCGCAGCAGATTCTCGGCGCCCGCCGCGTCGGCGACGCGGTACGGGTCCGGGTGCTCCAACGGGTCCGGATCCTGGTCGGCCGCGGCGGCGCGCGGTCGCTGCACCGGTACGGCGGCGGCCAGCGGCACCGCCGCGCCGGGCGGCATGGGGGTGCCGGGGTCCACGGGTGCGGTCATGCCAGGGCTCCACTCGTCGGTACCGCGCGGCGGCACGGCTTCTCGCGGTCGGTCCGCCGGGGTCATGCCGGGCCGCCTCGCGTCGCGGTCCGCGCGGCGTCGATGGCGGCGGCCAGCCGGTCGAGCACGGCTTCGGCCTGTTCGTCGGTGATGGTCAGCGGCGGCAGCAGCCGGATCACGGCGCCGTGCCGTCCGCCCAGTTCGACGATGAGTCCGCAGCGCAGGGCCTCCTGCTGGACGCGGGCGGCGAGCCGGGGCGCGGCGGGAAGCGCTCCGTAGTCGTCGGGCTCGGCTTCGGTGTCGACGAGTTCGACGCCGATCATCAGACCGCGTCCTCGGACGTCGCCGATGCAGTCGTGGTGCGCGGCGAGTCCGCGCAGGCGGCTGAGCATGCGCGCGCCGACGGTCTCCGCGCGCTCGTGCAGCGCGTGCTGCCGTACGAAGCGGAGCGTGGCCGTACCGGCGGCCATGGCGAGTTGATTGCCGCGGAAGGTGCCCGCGTGGGCGCCCGGCTGCCAGGCGTCGAGCTCTTCGCGGTAGACGATCACGGCCAGCGGGAGGCTGCCGCCGATGGCCTTGGACAGCACCATGACGTCGGGCACGATTCCGCTGCGCTCGACGGCCCAGAAGGTGCCGGTACGGCCGACGCCCGTCTGCACCTCGTCGACCACCAGCGGGATACCGCGCGCTGCCGTGATCTCACGCATCCTGCGCAGCCAGGTGTCGGGCGCCGGGATGACGCCGCCTTCGCCCTGCACCGGTTCGAGGAGCATCGCGGCGGGCGGCTGCACCCCGCCCTTGGGGTCGTCGAGGAGATGCGCGGTCCAGCGCGCCGAGAGCTCGGCCCCCCGGTCGCCGCCGATGCCGAACGGGCAGCGGTAGTCGTACGGGTACGGCAGACGGGTGATCCGCGCGTCCGCTTCGCCGCCGGCGCCGCGGACCGCCGTGTCACCCGTAGCGGCGAGCGCGCCGGCCGTCATGCCGTGGTAGGCGCCGGAAAAGGCGAGGAGTCCGCCGCGCCCGGTGGCGATACGGGCGAGCTTGATGGCCGCCTCCACCGCGTCGGTCCCGGCGGGCCCGCAGAACTGGATGCGGCCGTGCTCGGCGAGCTGAGGCGGCAGCGTCTCGAACAGCGCGGTGGTGAAGGCGTCCTTGACCGGGGTCGCGAGGTCCAGGACGTGCAAAGGAGCGCCCGAGTCCAGGACGCCCCTGATGGCCTCCAGGACGACGGGGTGATTGTGGCCGAGAGCGAGGGTTCCCGCACCGGACAGGCAGTCGAGATACCGGCGGCCGTCGGCGCCCTCCACGGTCATCCCGCGGGCGCGGACGGGTACCACCGGCAGGGACCGCGCATAGGTGCGCGCGGCCGATTCGCGCTGCGCCTGCCTGCGGAGAATCGCCTCCCCCGTCATGGATTCGTCGGCCGGTCCCTCGGCGGACACCTCGGCCGATGCCGCCAGTCGTTGTCCCGGCGCGCTCGAAATGGCGGCCACGTGCTCACTCCTCCGGGTCGGCGTCCAGGCAGTCGTCCCCCGTCCGTACTAACGACTGGGTGACGGCTCGATCACGGGCGGCCCGGAGACTTTCGGCGCGGAACCGGCAAACACCCCCGGCCGTCCCTCACACCAGCGGCATAGTGGTGGCCACCGCGCATCGGGGGCGGCAACTGCCGTACAGCCGAAGACATCTCAGGGGGAGCAGTCCATGTCATCCATACGAAGGCCCTTGGTGGCCGCGGCGGCGGCAGCCGTTCTCCTCGCGGGCACCGCCACCGCGTGCGGGTCGTCCGGTGACTCCGCGGACGCCAAGCCCAGTTCGTCGGTGACGGCGGGCAACAACCTCGGTCTGCCGACGTCCTTCCCGACCAGCCTCGACGACCTGAAGAAGTGGGAGCAGGCGTACAAGAAGGGCGGCTGGAAGAACTGGGACAAGGCGAAGTGGCTGCGCAAGGCGGCGGATTTCGTCAACCCGGTGATCAACGGGCTGTGGAGCGACGACCGCATGAAGGGCGCGGACCAGAGCGACAAGAAGGTGCCCACCAATGTGTCGGCCGACCAGGGCGAGAGCGACCCTGCGCCGGATCCGGTGCAAGCGAGCCGGGTCACGGCGCCCTACCACGAGGCCGCACCTGGTGTCGGAAAACTCTTCTTCGACGGGCCCAAGGGCTCGATGGTCTGCTCGGCGACGGTGGTCCGGGATCCGGCGCATCCGGGAAAGTCGAATCTGGTGTGGACGGCGGGCCACTGCGTGCACGCGGGTGCCTCCGGCGGCTGGTACCGCAACATCGCCTTCGTCCCCGCCTACAACGACACGGGCAAGAGCGCCGCGGCCCTGGAGGGTGCCTCGCGTGACGTGCTGGCGCCGTACGGCGTGTTCTGGGCCGACTGGGCCAGCACCTCCGACCAGTGGATCAGCACGGGCGCCGAGTCCGGCGGCAGCGGTTCGCCGTACGACTTCGCCGTGCTGCATGTGAAGCCGGAGGAGGGCGCGGGCGGCAAGTCGCTGGAGGAGACGGTCGGTACGGCGATGCCGGTGTGGTTCGACGCGCCGTCCGCGACGCGGATCGGGACGATGGGCGCCTGGGGCTATCCCGCGGCGCCCCCCTTCAACGGGCAGCAGATGTACGACTGCGTGGGCAAGCCGGGCCGGCTGTCGCTGAACGCCCAGGCGCCGACGGAGTACCGGATCGGCTGCACGATGACGGGTGGTTCGTCGGGCGGCGGCTGGTTCGCCAAGCGGCCGGACGGGACGACGGCACTGGTCAGCAATACGTCGATCGGGCCGGTGACGAACACCTGGCTGGCGGGGCCGCACTTGGGTTCCGAGGCGAAGAAGGTCTTCGACGGGGTGAGCCAGAAGTTCAACTAGGGAACGACGCATGAGTAAGGGGCCGCCTCCTGGAGGCGGCCCCTTACTCATGTCAGTGTGCGCGTCGCCCTGGCGTCGAACTGCCGTGGCGCCTCAGCCCTGTCAGGTCCTGGCGACGAGCGTGAACGGGGCCAGTTCCGCGGCCAGTTCCTCGTGCACCCGCACCTTGAGCAGCGTGCCGTCGCCGGTGTGCTCCTCGGAGAGGACCTCACCCGCGGCGTGCACCCGGGAGACGAGACCGCCGTGCGTGTACGGCACCAGCGCCTCGACTTCCACATCGGGCCGCGGCAGTTCCTGGTCGATGATCTCCAGCAACTCGTCGATGCCCATGCCGCTGCGGGCGGAGACCGCGATGGCGTGCTTCTCGTTGCGCAGCAGACGCTGGAGGACCAGCGGGTCCGCGGCGTCCGCCTTGTTGACGATCACGATCTCGGGCACGTCCAGCGCGCCGACATCGCGGAACACCTCGCGTACTGCCGCGAGCTGCTCCTCGGGCACCGGGTGCGAGCCGTCCACCACGTGCAGGATCAGGTCGGCGTCGCCGACCTCCTCCATCGTGGACCGGAAGGCCTCGACCAGGTGGTGCGGCAGGTGCCGCACGAACCCGACGGTGTCCACCAGGGTGTAGAGCCGTCCGCTGGGGGTCTCCGCGCGGCGCACGGTCGGGTCCAGGGTGGCGAACAGCGCGTTCTCCACCAGGACGCCCGCGCCGGTGAGCCGGTTGAGCAGCGAGGACTTGCCCGCGTTGGTGTATCCGGCGATGGCGACCGACGGCACCTTGTGCCGCTTGCGCTCCTGACGCTTGAGGTCGCGGCTGGTCTTCATCTCCGCGATCTCCCGGCGCATCTTGGCCATCTTCTCGCGGATACGCCGACGGTCGGTCTCGATCTTGGTCTCACCGGGACCACGCGTCGCCATGCCGCCGCCGGACGAACCGGCGCCACCGCCACCCATCTGCCGGGACAGCGACTGACCCCAGCCGCGCAGCCTCGGCAGCATGTACTGCATCTGTGCCAGCGAGACCTGCGCCTTGCCCTCACGGGACTTGGCGTGCTGAGCGAAGATGTCGAGGATCAGCGCGGTCCTGTCGACCACCTTGACCTTGACGACGTCTTCCAGATGGATGAGCTGGCCGGGGCTCAGCTCACCGTCGCAGACGACGGTGTCGGCGCCGGTCTCCACGACGATGTCGCGCAGCTCCAGTGCCTTGCCGGATCCGATGTACGTGGCCGGGTCCGGCTTGTCGCGGCGCTGGATGACACCGTCGAGGACGAGTGCTCCGGCGGTCTCGGCGAGCGCCGCCAGCTCGGCCAGCGAATTCTCGGCGTCGTCGACGGTCCCCGTGGTCCAGACGCCCACGAGCACCACGCGCTCCAGTCGGAGCTGCCGGTACTCGACCTCGGTGACGTCCTCGAGTTCGGTGGAGAGTCCGGCGACCCGGCGGAGCGACGCACGCTCGGAGCGGTCGAATTGGTCGCCGTCCCGGTCCTCGTCGATCTCATGACTCCAGGCGACGTCCTCTTCCATCAGGGCGTCGGCCCGAAGGCTCTCGGGGAGGCGCTGGCGGTTGTTCGAAGAGGAAGAAGAAGAGGAGGTCATTGGATCCTTTGGTCGAGCGGTCAACGGGTCGGCGGTGTTTCTGCCGTTACTACGATGGTCGCACGCCGGACACTCGCGGTCACGCGAGTTTCGCCGCGGATACCCGCGAGGGCTGTCCGCCGGCCGACAGGACCGGATCTCCGGCGGCCGTCGCCGGAATCACTCGTGTGGGTGACGATCACCCCGGAACCTACGATCTGCCACCAGACGTTCACCGGGAGTAACGATCGAGGGAGACAGTGATGACCCACTTCCCGAAGTCCCCGCAGGTGCGCACCCGGGCTTCCGCGCCCGCGTCCTCACGAGAGTCCTCGCACGCGTCCAAGCGTGTGTACGCCCTGGTCTCAGGGCTGCGCCGCCGTGACGGCCAGTCGCGCGCGGTAGACGTCATAGACACCCGGCACCGACCGCATCGCCCGCATCAGGACCGCCAGCGCCTGGGGGTCGGGCAGCTCCACCGTGTACGTGTGCCGCACCCGGTGCTCCTGCGGGGGCTCCACCGCGGCCGAGACGATCCCGACGCCCTGGGCCGCGATGGCCTCGGTGAGGTCGGCGAGCAGGCGCGGGCGGCTCAGCGCCTCGGCGAGGATCGTGGCCCGGAAGCCGTTGGCGGGGCCGTCGTCGCGCCAGCGGACGGGTACGGGCGCCCGGCCCGCCGTGACCATACGGGCGGTGCTCGGACACTCGACGCGGTGGACGGCGACGGTACCGCCGCGGATGACGAATCCGGTGAGGCCGTCCGGAGGCACCGGCGTGCAACAGCGGGCCAGCCGCACGGTCGCGTGCGGCAGGTCGGTGACCGCAACCGGTTCAGCGGCGCGCGCCTGGCCCGCGGCGTGGGTCGGGCGTACCGCAGGGGCCGACGCCGGCTTGTCCTCGTCTGCCGTCGCCGGGTTCTGGGTCAGCCACCTGGTGATGGCGATCCGGGCGGCCGGGGTGATGGCGTGCTCCAGCCAGTCGGCGTCGGGGCCGGAGGTGGCGGAGTCGTCCATCAGGAGCTGGAGGGTGTCGCCGTCGCGCAGCCGGGTCCCCAGCGGCGCCAGCCGCCCGTTGACGCGGGCGCCGACGCACTGGTGACCGGCCTCGCCGTGCACCGCGTAGGCGGCGTCCACGCAGCTCGCCCCGGCGGCCAGCCGCATCGTGCCGATGGACTCGCCGGACTCGGTGGCGAAGACGGTGATCTCGCGGTCCTGGGCGAGGTCGTCCCGCAGAGCGGACCAGAAGGTGTCGGGGTCGGGGGCGTCGCGCTGCCACTCCAACAGCCGGGCGAGCCAGCCGGGTTGGGTCGGGTCCACCCTCCCCCAGGTCTCCGCCGCGCTCGCCCCCTGCTCGGCCTCGGCGGCCTGCGGAGTCTCCTCCACGGCGTGCGGGTCGCCGAGCGCGATCACCCCGGCTTCCGCGACCCGGTGCATCCGCCGGGTGCGGACCAGGACTTCGGCGATCCGGCCGCGCTCGTCGGCGACGGCGGTGTGCAGCGACTGGTACAGGTTGAACTTGGGGGCGGCGATGAAGTCCTTGAACTCCGCGATCACCGGGGTGAAACAGGTGTGCAGCTCACCGAGCACGGCATAGCAGTCGGCGTCCTCGGCGACCACGACGAGCAGGCGGCCGAAGTCGCAACTGCCGAGTTCCGCGCCGCCGCGCTTGAGCAGGACGCGGTGGACGGAGACCGCGTGCCGCGGGCGGATGGCGACCTCGGCGGCGATGTCCGCCTCGCGCAGCACCTTGCGCAGGTCCTCGGCGACAGCCGCGAGGAGGTCGGGTCCGGCGGCGTTCGCGGCGATCATGGCGCGGGTCCTGGCGTGCTCCTCGGGGTGGAGGATCGCGAAGACCAGGTCTTCGAGCTCGGTCTTCAGTGCCTGCACACCGAGGCGTTCGGCGAGCGGGATCAGCACATCGCGGGTGACCTTGGCGATCCGCACCTGCTTCTCGGGGCGCATCACCCCGAGGGTCCGCATGTTGTGCAGCCGGTCGGCGAGCTTGATCGACATCACGCGTACGTCGTTGCCGGTGGCGACGAGCATCTTGCGGAAGGTCTCAGGCTCCGCGGCGGCGCCGTAGTCGACCTTCTCCAGCTTGGTGACGCCGTCGACGAGATAGCTGACCTCCTGGCCGAACTCCTCCCGTACCTGATCGAGCGTCACATCGGTGTCCTCGACGGTGTCGTGGAGGAGGGAGGCGGTCAGGGTGGTGGTCTCCGCGCCCAGTTCGGCGAGGATCAGCGTGACCGCCAGCGGGTGGGTGATGTACGGCTCGCCGCTCTTGCGCATCTGACCGCGGTGCGAGGACTCCGCGAGCACATACGCCCGCCGCAGCGTCTCGATCGCTTCGGGGCCCGCTTCGGGGTGGCGCGCGCGGTGCACCTTGGTGAGGTGCTCGATGGCGTCGGGCACGCGGTCCCGGCCGCTGGGGCCGAGCAGCGCCGCGCGGCCGAGCCTGAGCAGGTCGATCCGGCGCAGTCCACGGCGCGGGGCCCCGGCACTGCGGTCGGCGTCCACCGCGTTGTCTGCGCTCATCGGGCACCTCCAGCAGCCTGAACCGGCTGCGGACGCTCTCCACGCCCCGTGGGGCCGCGCCGGTGATTGATGCTACCGAGCCCACCACGTGCGGCAGTCACGCTCTCGCCGAGAGTGATCCCCATCACCCGTTCGAGGGAACGTGTGCGGGAATCCCGGTCGGATACCGCCGGAAAGGTGGTGGTTCAGGCACCGGGGTCGGCGGAGGGACCGCCGCGCCAGGCCGGGTCGATGACGCCCTCGGCGACGATCACCGCGGGTCCGGTCATCTCGATCTGTCCGTCGGCGGTCTCGGTGATCACCAGTCGGCCGCCGGGAACATCGACGGTGTACGTGACCGGGCGGCCGGTGACGGCCGGGTCGGCGCCGTCGCGGCGGGCCGCGGCGACCATCACGGCGCAGGCGCCCGTGCCGCAGGAGCGGGTCTCGCCGGAACCGCGCTCGTGGACGCGCAGAGCCACGTGGCGCGGCCCGCGGTCGACGACGAATTCGACGTTGGTGCCCGCCGGGTAGGCGTCGGCGGGGGCGACCGCGGGGGCACGGAGGAGGTCACCGGCGTGGTCGAGGGTGTCGACGAAGGCGACGGCGTGCGGGTTGCCCATGTCGACGTGGAGCGCGGGCCAACTGCGGTCGCCCACGGTGACGGTGACGGCGCCCTCGGGAAGCGTGGCGCGGCCCATGCGGACCGTGATGTCGCCGGGAGTGCCGTCGTCGGCGTCCTTGGCGATGTGGACGTCGCGGACGCCGGCGCGGGTGGCGACGGACAGGTCGCCCGCGTCGGTGAGGCCGGTGCGCTGGAGGTAGCGGGCGAAGACGCGGACGCCGTTGCCGCACATCTCGGCGATGCTGCCGTCGCTGTTGCGGTAGTCCATGAACCACTCGGCCCGGTCGGAGAGTGCCGCGGCCTCGGGGTGGCAGGCGGAGCGGACCACGCGCAGCAGGCCGTCGCCGCCGATTCCGGCGCGCCGGTCGCACAGGCGGGTGACGTCGGCCGGGGACAGGTCGAGCAGACCGTCCGGGTCGGGGACGATCACGAAGTCGTTCTCGGTGCCGTGGCCCTTGAGGAAGGCGAGCGGTGCGGTGTCGTGGCGCGCGTCAGTCACGTCATCGATCGTACGCGGGCGACGGAGGAGGACGGGCTGGTGGGCGGGGCCGTCAGCGCAGCCGGGCGACGCGCCATACGGCGAGCACCGCCAGCAGGGCGATCAGCGCGGTGTACCCGGCCACGTAGCGCCAGTCGACACGGGCGCCGGAGCCGCGGGCGGGCAGGCCGGGCCAGGTGTAGCCGACCCGGCGGGCGGCCATCAGGCCCCACCCGGCGGAGCAGCAGCACAGCAGAAGGCCGAGCATGGCGACGACAGGTCCCGCGTCGCCGGATTCGAAGGCGAGGGGGAAGGCGAACATCAGCGATCCGCTCACCGCGAGGGCGATGATCGGGGCGAGTTGCCAGATCCGCAGTCGGCGCTGGGGGCGCAGCTCGCGGAAGGACTGGCCCTCCTCCATCGGCGGAAGGGGCTCGATCGCTTCCAGGGAGCCGAGGGAGTCCAGGGGCTCGAAGGGCTCCAGGGTGTTCCTCGACTCGGGGATCGCGCCATTGCGCGGAAACTCCGGGGGAATCTGGGCTTCCGCCGCGGGGTCGCGCCCGGCTGGGGTGTCGCGTGGGCCGGCTTCCATCGCCACGCGCCCTCCCGATTCTCCGACACCGTAGCTAGATGCTCGATGATGGCACGGTCGACCGGCAGGTCCGGGACGCCGGAGCGTCCCGATGCCATCACGTGATCAGGCTGTAACCGCTTCTTGGAGCAACGTCAGCGCCTGGTGCGCGAGTTCCGTGCCGCGGGCCGTGAGCCAGTGCACACGCGGGTCGCGGCGGAACCACGAGTCCTGACGGCGTGCGAAGCGCTTGGTGGCGCGTACGGTCGTGGCGCGGGCCTCGTCCTCGGTGCACTCACCGGCCAGTGCGGCGAGCACCTGTTGGTAGCCGAGCGCGCGGGAGGCCGTACGTCCTTCGCGCAGCCCCGCGGCCTCCAGGGCGCGGACCTCGTCGACCAGACCGGCCTCCCACATGCGATCGACGCGCAGGGCGATGCGTTCGTCGAGTTCGGGCCGGGGGACGTCGACGCCGATCTGGACGGTGTCGTAGACGCCCTCGGGGCCGGGGAGGTTGGCGGCGAAGGGGCGGCCGGTGATCTCCACGACTTCGAGGGCGCGGACGATCCGGCGGCCGTTGCTGGGCAGGATGGCGCGGGCGGCCTCGGGGTCGACCGCGGCCAGCCGGGCGTGCAGGGCGCCGGAGCCGCGCATGTCGAGTTCGGCCTCCAGGCGGGCCCGGACGGCCGCGTCCGTGCCGGGGAACTCCAGGGCGTCGATCGCGGCGCGTACGTACAGGCCGGAGCCGCCGACCAGCACCGGGACGCGGCCCTCGGCGTGCAGCCGGTCGATCTCGACGCGGGCGAGGCGCTGGTAGTCGGCGACGTTGGCGGCCTGTGTCACGTCCCAGATGTCCAGCAGGTGGTGCGGCACGCCCTGGCGTTCGTCCGGGCTGAGCTTGGCGGTGCCGATGTCCATACCGCGGTAGAGCTGCATGGAGTCGGCGTTGATCACCTCGCCGTCCAGGATCCGGGCCAGGGCCACGCCCAGATCGGACTTCCCGGCTGCGGTCGGGCCGACGACGGCGATCACACGGTTCTTCACGTGGCCAGTCTCGCAAACATTGGCCGCTGACCTCGATCGATTGGCGTGAAGCAGGCCAGGGCGGGCACAGGTATGGTCGGGAACAGGGCGGGGGATTCACGATGTTTGGGAAGGTGCCGCATGGGCCTCAAGGACACGTTCAAGGACAAGCTGGGTTTGGCGAAGAGCAAGGCCGGCGACTTGGCGCAGCAGCACGGCGGCAAGATCGAGTCGGGGCTGGAGAAGGCGGCGCACACCGTCGACTCCAAGACCTGCGGCAAGTACAGCGACAAGATCGGCACCGGGGTGGACAAGGCCAAGGGCGCCTTGGGCAATCTCAAGGACAAGAGTGGCAAGGACGGCGACGCGACAGCCTGAGCGCCCTGCCGTAGGACGTCCGAGTCGCGCGTCCGGGCGGGGGCTCCGGGTCAGGTGTCCGCGTAGCCCTCCGGCTCAGGTCCAGGTCGCCACGGCGTAGCCCACGCCGTACGGCGCCGCCTCGTACAGCAGCTCCCCCGCCAGGCCCGCGCCCTGTGCCGCGCCCGCGAGCACCTGCCACGGCGCCCGGCCGGACACCTTCAGCGCATCGGCCAACTCCGCGTCCAGCGCGGTGAGCGCGTCGGTGTCGGCCGCCGCCAGGGCCGCGGTCACGGCCACGTCGAAGGGCTCGGCGCGCTCGTCCAGGTAGCCGGGCGCCTTGACCGTACGGCAGGCGCTGCCGTCCCCCATCACGAGCAGGGCGACGCGTCCCGCGGCCTCGGCGACAGCGCGGCCCGCGGCGGCGCAGTGCGGCTGTTCCAGTTGCTCGCCGACCCCCAGCCCCTCGACTGGTGCGGCGTGCCAGCCGCGCAGCAACCAGGCGGCCACGGCGAGCGAGGGCGGCAATGTGCGTGCGGGCTCAGCAGCGGGCTCGGCCGTGACGTCGGCGTCCGCGCCGCGTTCCGATCCGAGGCGGACGTCCAGCGCGACACCGAACGGCCGGAAAGAGCCCGTGGAGCCCTCGGCGAAAGCACCGCGGTGCGGCCGGTCCGCCGGACCGATCACGACCAGCCGGTCGGGCCGGGAAGCGGCCAGGACGCCGATGGCGTCGGCGCAGGAGGCCCGCAGAGCGTCGAGTTCGGGTGCGGCGCCTGCCGCCACCTCCGGGACCAGCAGCGGCGGGCAGGGACAGACGGCAGCGGCGACCAGCATGATCGAAACCTTACCGGCGCGGCCTCGCGGATAGACGGCCGTCGCCGGACAACGGCGTCGGCACGTTCGGCCGCGCACCGGTGTCCGGGACCGCGCGCGTCACTGGACGCTGCATCCGCCCAGCGACACCGGCTCCGTCACGGCGGGCGCGCCGATCGTCGGCAGGCCCAGCATCACGCCCGTGCCGGTTGCGGCCGGGGCCGCGTTGCGCCGCTCCCACGCGTCGCCCGCCCGCGTACGGCGTACGGCGGCGGCGGGCTTCTCCGCGAGCAGATGGTGCGGCGCGGCGTAGGTGATCTCGACGGTCACCATGTCTCCGGGCCTGACCGGCTCGTCCGGGCGCTCGAAGTGCACGAGGCGGTTGTCGGGCGCGCGGCCGGACAGCCGCCGGGTGGCGTCGTCCTTGCGGCCCTCGCCCTCGGCGACCAGCACCTCGATGGTGCGGCCGACCTGCTTCTTGTTCTCCTCCCAGGAGATCTCCTCCTGGAGCGCGACCAGCCGCTCGTACCGCTGCTGGACGACGGCCTTAGGGATCTGGCCGTCCATCTCGGCGGCGGGGGTGCCGGGCCGCTTGGAGTACTGGAAGGTGAAGGCCTGCGCGAAGCGCGCCTCGCGCACCACGTGCAGGGTCTGCTCGAAGTCCTCCTCGGTCTCGCCGGGGAAGCCCACGATGATGTCGGTGGTGATGGCGGCGTCCGGCATCGCGGCGCGCACCTTCTCGATGATCCCGAGGTAACGATCCTGCCGGTACGACCGGCGCATCGCCTTCAGCACCGTGTCGGAGCCGGACTGGAGCGGCATGTGGAGCTGGTGCATCACATTGGGCGTCTCGGCCATGGCGGCGATGACGTCGTCGGTGAAGTCGCGCGGGTGCGGCGAGGTGAAGCGGATCCGCTCCAGGCCGTCGATGGTGCCCGCGGCGCGCAGCAGCTTGCCGAACGCCTCCCGGTCGCCGATGTCGGAGCCGTACGCGTTCACGTTCTGGCCGAGCAGGGTGACCTCGACGACGCCCTCGGAGACCAGGGCCTCGACCTCGGCGAGCACGTCGCCGGGCCTGCGGTCCTTCTCCTTGCCGCGCAGGGCGGGGACGATGCAGAAGGTGCAGGTGTTGTTGCAGCCGACGGAGACCGCGACCCAGGCAGCGTACGCGGACTCGCGGCGCGAGGGCAGCGTCGAGGGGAAGGTCTCCAGCGACTCGACGATCTCGACCTGGGCCTCTTCGGCGATCCTGGCCCGCTCCAACAGCACCGGGAGCTGCCCGATGTTGTGGGTGCCGAAGACGACGTCGACCCAGGGGGCCCGCTTCACGATGGTGTCGCGGTCCTTCTGCGCCAGGCAGCCGCCGACGGCGATCTGCATGCCGGGCCTGGCGGCCTTCTTCGGTACGAGCTGGCCGAGGTTGCCGTACAGCCGGTTGTCGGCGTTCTCCCGCACCGCGCAGGTGTTGAAGACGACGACATCCGCGCCGTCGGCGTCGGAAGGCGCGCGGACATACCCCGCGTCCTCCAGAAGGCCGGACAGCCGCTCGGAGTCGTGGACGTTCATCTGGCACCCGTAGGTGCGGACCTCGTAAGTACGCGCGCTCATAACAATCACCCAGAGTACGTGGTCGCCGGGGCCCGGCGCCCCCGCCTTCCCGGGACCGGCCGCCGCCGACCGCCCTTCCCCGATTCCCGCCCGGCTGGCAGGATCCCCATGCATGGACCTCCCCCGCCCCGTCGTACGCCTGCGCGATGCCGCGCTGGGCAGGCGGCGGCGCGTGCTCCAGGCGCTGCTGGCCGGGGTCTCCGTGCTCGCCCTCCTGCTGTGGTGGCTGCTGCCGAACGCGGGGCCTTCGTATCCGCGGGCGCCGATGTCGCTGGCCACCGGGGTCGCCAGCGGGGTGTACGAGAAGTACGGGCTGCTCCTCAAGGGCGATCTGCACACCGCGCTGCCGGGAGTGCGGGTCAATCTCGTGCACACCGAGGGCTCGGTCGACAACATCAAGCGGGTGGCGTCAGGACGGGCGGACTTCACCATCGCCGCGGCCGACGCCGTCGCCGATTACAACGGTCCAGGCAAGGACCAGTTGCGCGCCTGCGCCCGGCTCTACGACGACTACATGCAGCTTGTCGTACCGAGCAATTCGACGGTGCGGTCCGCGCGCGATCTGCGCGGGCTGCGGGTCGGGGTCGGCCAGGCGGACTCCGGGGTCAATCTGATCACCAGGCGGCTGTTCGCGGCGGCGGGCCTGGACATCACCAAGGATGTGGACGCGATACCGGTCGGCATCGACCAGGCGCCCGCGATGCTGCGCGACAAGCAACTGGACGCGTTCTTCTGGTCGGGCGGGCTGCCGACCGCCGCCGTGGCCGAGATGGCGCACTCCTCGCCGGGCATCAAGCTCGTCCAACTCGGCGACCTGGTGGCGAAGCTGCATTCCATGGGACCGCAGATGGCGTACTACCGGCAGGCCGTGATGCCCGCCGACGCGTATCCGCAGGCGCAGAAGGGGCAGGCGATCGCCACCATCGCCGTCGCCAATCTGCTGGTCACCACGGACCGCGCGAACACCGGCCTGGTCGAACGGCTCACCCGTGCGGTGATCGACAGCCGGGACGCGATCGGCAAGGAGGTGCACGCCGCGCAATTGGTGGACCTGCGGACCGCGGTGTTCACCGATCCGCTGCCGCTGCATGTCGGCGCGGAGCGGTACTACCGGTCGGTGAAGCCGTAGCGGGTGCTCCGCCGCGACCTCGGCCGCGCCGCGCGCTCACCCCGCCGCGCACTCCGTGGTCATGATCAGACGGTCGTACGATCCGACAACCGGACGGTCACACCCCGACCGGCGCCGTCCTCGGCACCGTCAGGATGACCTCCAGGCCGTGCGGATCGCGCCGCCCGTAACTGATGGCGCCGCCGCCCTGGCTCAGCAGAGCGCGGGCGATGGACAGGCCGAGGCCGGAGCCGTGCACATTCTGGTGCCGGGCGCTGCGCCAGAAACGATCGCCGATCCTGGCGAGTTCCTCGTCCGTCAGACCGGGGCCGCTGTCGGCGACGGAGATCGCGGTGCGCTGGTCGTCCGCCGCCACGCGCACATGGACGGCCTCGCCGCGCGGGGTGAATTTGATCGCGTTGTCGATCACCGCGTCCAAGGCGCTGGACAGCGCGACCGCGTCGGCCCACCCGGTCACCTTGAGCGCCGCCCGCTCCCCCGCGCTCTCGCCCGCCCGCTCCCCCGCGCTCTCACCTCCCCGGTCCTCCGAGTCCTCCCCCTCCACCGTGAACTCCACGGAGATTCCCGCCTGGTCGGCGACGGGTCGCCAGGCCGCCGAGCGGGTACGGGCGAGCGCGGCGAGATCGGTGACGGCCAGATGACTGCCGGAGCGTTCGGCGAGCGCCAGGCCCAGCAGGTCGTCGAGCACCTGGGCGAGCCGGTGCCCCTCCTCCTTCACCGCCTCGGCCTCGTCGTGGCCGTCGGGCAGCTCCAGGCCGAGCAATTCGATCCGCAGCAGCAGTGCGGCGAGCGGATTGCGCAACTGATGCGACGCGTCCGCCACGAAGGCCCGCTGCTGGTCGAGGACTTCCTCGACGTTGTCGGCCATCTCGTTGAACGAACGGACCAGGCGGCGGAGTTCCGGCGGGCCGCCCGCCGTTCCGACACGCGACTTCATCCGGCCGGTCGCGATGTCGTGGGTGACGCGGTCCAAGGTGGCGACCGGAAGCAGCACCCAGGCGGTCAGGCGGACGGCGAAGAGCACGGCGATGGCCATCGCCGCCAGTTCCCCGGCCGCCAGCAGCAGCCAGCCGTGCAGGATGCGGGAGCGCAGCGCGCCGGTCGGCGAATCGGTCACGACGACGGCGACGACGTCCCCGTCCCGGACGATCGGCGAGGCGATGGCGAGTTTGCGGGTCTGCCACGGCCACACCTGGCGGGGGTCGTGGGTGCGGCGGCCGAGCAGCGCCGAGTTGTAGGCGTCGAACAGCTCGCCCTCGTCCGGCACCTTCCAGTCGCCGGGCGCGGCGGCCATCGCGGTGCGGTCGCGGTAGAAGACTCCGGCGTCGATGCCGTACAGCTCTTTGTAGCGGGTGAGTTCGGTGCGCAGGGTGTGCAGCCGCTCGTCGTCGGCGCTGTCCACGGCGGTCTGTTCCTCCCGCGCGGTGACGTACTGCGCGAGCGCCGCGAAGCGCGTGGTGTCGTCGATGCGGTCGACCACGACGCGCTGCTGCTGGGACGCGGCCTGGCTGGCGGCCAGCGGGAAGCCGAGGGCCAGCAGGACACCGGCCATCAGCACGATGAGCAGCGGGAGCAGGCGGGAGCGCAAGGTGGTGGCCTCGACGGGTCAGCCGACGGGGACGACGAGCCGGTATCCGACCCCGCGCACCGTCTCGATCATCGCCGGGGTCCGCAGCTTGGAGCGCAGGGACGCCACATGGACCTCAAGGGTGCGACCCGTACCCTCCCACGCGGTGCGCCACACCTCGCTGATGATCTGCTCCCTGCGGAAGACGACACCCGGCCGCTTGGCGAGCAGCGACAGCAGATCGAACTCCTTGCGGGTGAGGGCGATCAGATCGCCCTCCACGGTGACGCGGCGGGTGGACAGTTCGATGGTGACCGTGCCGAGCAGCAGTTTGGCGCTCTCCTGCGGGCCGGTCTCGCCGGTCCGCGCGGCGGCCAGCACTCCGGTGCCCGCGACGGTCGCGCCGGTGGCCGTCGGCCCGGCGGCGCCTTGCGCGTTCAGCGGCGGGCGGCGGCTCACGGCGTGGATCCGCGCCAGCAGCTCGCCCGTGTCGTACGGCTTCACCACGTAGTCGTCCGCGCCCAGGTTGAGGCCGTGGATCCGGGAGCGTACGTCGGCCCGCGCGGTCACCATGATCACCGGGGTCGCGGTACGGCGGCGTATCCGGCTGCACACCTCGAAACCGTCCTGGTCGGGCAGCCCCAGGTCGAGCAGGACACAGTCGTACGCGGGGCCGTCGCCGGGCAGCAGCGCCTGGATCGCCTCCTCGCCGCTGCGGGCGTGCCGCACGTCGAAGCCGTGCTTGCCGAGGACCGCGGAGAGGGCGGAGGCGACCCTGTCGTCGTCCTCCACGAGGAGCAGTCGCATCGTCAACCTCCCTGTTCATCCGGTCTTATGATCATTTCGGCTGATCGTGTTGTTCGTGTGCGGTAGCGGTACCTGTGGACCGAATCCACGCCGATCGGCACGGGGTGCGTCAAGGCCCTACCGGCTCGCGCGGTGGACCGTTACCGACCCGGTACGCACCGGAGGTGCTCGAGGGCGCGCATGGGGCACGGAGGGCGCGTGGAGCGGCGCACCGCGCCGAGGCGGGACCGTCGCTTGACGTGGGAAGGCGCAGTGGGTTGCATACGCTTTGTGACCGCACTTCTTCCGGGGGCCTCTCCATGGACCCGGTGATCGTCGCGGGGGCGGGTCCCGTGGGCCTGGCCCTCGCCCTCGCTCTGGCCCGCCGCGACGTCCCCGTCATCGTCCTCGACGAGGCGGAGGCGCTGACCGATGCCGACGGGTTACGGCGCCCACGCACCGCGGTCCTCGGCCCCGACACGGTCGCGTTCGTCGAACGGCTCGGCTACGCCGGTGTCCGCGGCGACGGAGCCTCCTGGTCGGCCTGGCGCACATTGCGCCGTCGTACAGAAGTGCTGCGCGTCGAATTCGGACCGCAGGACTCCCCCACGCACATCGCGCAGCACCAATTGGAGCGCGGCCTGCGCGACGCGCTGCTCGCCTGCGGGTCGGTGCGGATCGTGCCGGGCTGCCGGGTGGACGCATTCGAGCAGGACGGTCTCGGGATCACCGTGCACACCCGCGGGTCGCACGACACCTGGTGGCGCGGCAGTTTCCTGGTCGGCTGCGACGGTCCCCGTTCGACGGTCCGCAAGCTGACGGGCGTACGTTTCCCCGGCCGCACCGCCGTCGACCGGCACGCGGTGGCGGTGATCCGCGCGGAACTCCCCGAACCGGGTGTGGCGTTGCTGCACCGCGACCCGCCGGGGGCGCCCGCGGGCCAGGAGGTGACGGCCCGTCCGTTGCCGGACGGCCTGTGGCGGCTGGACTGGCTGCTGCCCCCGCAGGGACGGCTGCTCACGTCCGACGCGCTGGTGGAACGGCTGCGGTCCACGCTTACCGCCTGGTGCGGCAGCGTCGTCCCGTACGAACTCGTCGGCTCGGCCGACTATCCGGTGCACCAGCGGCTGGCCAGGCGCTGGCGCAGGGGGCGGGTCTTCCTCGCGGGGGACGCCGCACACCTGATGGGCGCGCTCGGCGCGCAGAGCGTCGAGGAGGGGCTGCGGGACGCGGAGAATCTGTCCTGGAAGCTCTCGCTGGCCTGGCACGACGGCGCGTCGAAGATACTGCTGAACAGCTACGAGGCGGAGCGGCGCGGGGCGGTCGGCGCCCGGTTGCGCGCCACCGACCAGGCGCTTCCGCTGCTGCGGGCCAGTGGCGCGTGGCAGACGGTACGGCACGCGGTGCTGTCGGGCTCGGCGCGCGGCCAGGCGGAGCTGCTGACCGACAGCCATCTCGGCCGGGGGTCCGCCGCCGCGTCCTCGGTCTACGGGCGCTCGCCGCTCGCGCTGCCCGCGCCGCGCTCCGGAGGCGGCAAGTCCGGGCCGTCGCCGCTGGTCGCCGGGTGCGACACGCCGCCGGGCGGTGCGGTGACCGATGTGTCGGTGACCGCGCTCGACGGCACCGTCGGACGGCTGCGGGACCGGCTCGGCCGGGGGTTGATCGTGGTGCTGATCGCGCCCGGTACGGGGGTGTGGGACAGCCGTCACTGGCTGACCGCCGGGCTCATGCCCCGGCTCGCCTCCGCGGTCGCCGCGCTGCCGACCCGCGCGGAGTTGGTCGTCGCCGAGACGTATCCGGGGGCGACCGCGCACAGTGTGCTGCTGATCCGGCCGGACGGACGCCTGGTCACGGCGATGGTGGGCTGCCGCCCCGCGGAGCTGTACTCGTACGCCGACCTGGCCCGCGGCGGTCCGCCGGTGCCGGCGGGCAGTGAAGGTACGGAGCCGGACTCCGACGACGGTGACGGTGACGGTGACGGTGAAGGCGGCGGGCCCGGCGGCGCGGCGGGCACGCGGGTCAGCGGGCACACCCGGTAGCAGCCGGGCCGGGCACGCCCTGCCGGACGGTCACCGTCAGCCCGCCGGGCTGCCGGTCACCGGCACCGCCTCCCTTGGTGGATGGTCCCGGTGCCGGACGGCGGGGCGGTTTTGGGAGGCCCTGGCGGCAGGGCGACGTCCGGTGGCGGGGCCTTCGTACTCCCTCGCCTTCCAGGATTCCGCCGTCCTCGCCGCCGTCACTCCCACGGCTCCTCTTCGAGCTCCTCCTCGACGCCCTCGGCGGCGAGCGCTTCCCGGACCACCCGGAGGGCCAGGCCCTCGGAGTAGCCCTTGCGGGCGAGCATGCCCGCGACGCGGCGGATCCGCTTGTCGCGGTCCAGCCCGCGGGTGCCCGGCAGCCTGCGGCGTACCAGCTCGCGGGCGGTCTGCTCCTCCTGGTCGTGGTCGAGCAGTCCGACCGCTTCGTTCACCAGCTCCGCGTCCACTCCGCGGTGGCGGAGCTCCTGCGCGAGGGCACGGCGGGCGAGACCCCGGCCGCGGTGCCGGGACTCCACCCAGGAGTTGGCGAACGCCTGGTCGTCGATCAGCCCCACGTCCTGGAAGCGTTCCAGGACGTGCTCGGCGACCTCGTCCGGGATCTCGCGCTTGCGCAGGGCGTCGGCGAGCTGCCTGCGGGTGCGGGGCGTCCCGGTGAGCAGGCGCAGACACAGCGCCCGCGCCTGCTCCTCGGGATCGAGCGGCGGCTCTCGCGAGGCCCTCGACTCGGAAGAGCCGCCGCGCTCAGGGGACCTGCGCGCCACGGCGTCAGGCCTTGGCGGCGGTCGCCTTGGTCGCCTTCGCGCCCTTGGGCGCGGGGACCTCGGCCTTGGGCGCGTCGGTCTTGGCCACGGCCGCGGGTCCTGCCGCGTCCGCCCCGGGCTGTGCGCCCGGCGCCTCGACCTTCGGCACGCCGACGCCGAGCTTCTCCTTGATCTTCTTCTCGATCTCGTCCGACAGGTCGGGGTTGTCCTTCAGGAAATTGCGCGCATTTTCCTTGCCCTGACCGAGCTGGTCGCCCTCGTACGTGTACCAGGCGCCGGACTTGCGGACGAAGCCGTGCTCGACGCCCATGTCGATCAGGCCGCCCTCACGGCTGATGCCGTGGCCGTAGAGGATGTCGAACTCGGCCTGCTTGAAGGGCGGCGCGACCTTGTTCTTGACGACCTTGACGCGGGTACGGTTGCCGACCGCCTCGGTGCCGTCCTTGAGGGTCTCGATCCGGCGGATGTCGAGCCGGACGGAGGCGTAGAACTTCAGCGCGCGGCCACCGGTGGTGGTCTCCGGCGAGCCGAACATCACACCGATCTTCTCGCGGAGCTGGTTGATGAAAATGCAGGTGGTCTTGGTCTGGTTGAGCGCGCTGGTGATCTTGCGGAGGGCCTGGCTCATCAGACGGGCCTGGAGACCCACGTGCGAGTCGCCCATCTCGCCCTCGATCTCGGCCCGTGGCACGAGGGCTGCCACGGAGTCGACCACGATGAGGTCGAGAGCGCCGGAGCGGACCAGCATGTCCACGATCTCCAGCGCCTGCTCGCCGGTGTCCGGCTGGGACAGGATCAGATTGTCCGTGTCGACGCCGAGCGCCTTGGCGTAGTCGGGGTCCAGCGCGTGCTCGGCGTCCACGAACGCCACCGTGCCGCCCGCCCGCTGGGCGTTGGCCACCGCGTGCAGGGTGAGGGTCGTCTTACCGGAGGACTCCGGGCCGTAGACCTCCACCACTCGGCCGCGCGGCAGGCCACCGACGCCGAGTGCCACGTCAAGAGCGGTCGATCCGGTGGGGATGACTTCGATGGGTTCGTTCGGCCGGTCGCCCAGGCGCATGACCGCGCCCTTGCCGAACTGCCGTTCAATCTGCGCGAGCGCGGCGTCGAGCGCCTTCTCGCGGTCGTTTCCTGCCATGGGCTCCACCCGGGATGTCTGGTTCGATCGCTTCACGTCCACGACGCTAGCGCCTGGCACTGACAACGCGCCCGGCCGTCGCCCCGTGCTGTGGATAACTCCGGCGGAAACACGCTTCGTCACCACGGAAATCCACCCGGCACAAGCCATAAGAATGGATGTTCGAATTTGATGTCAAGCGACCCGCCGGGGGTGTCGGGCCACTCCTGAATCCGTCGCTCCGCTCGCGACGCCGCGTCAGCGCTTGGCGGCGGGCACGTCCATCGAGGCGCACACCGCGCGCCAGACGTCCTTGGCCTCCCAGCCGTCGTCCAGCGCCTGATGCACCGTACGGCCGCCCAATTCGGCCATCACATGGTCCCGCGCGAAGGAATCGGCGTACGCGTCGCCGAAGTGCGCGCGCATCCGCTCCCAGAAAATCGTCAACCGCATGACTGCCAGTATCCCGCGCCCGCACGCGTACCGTCACACAGCCGGGTGGCTCCTCGGCTCAGCCGTGTTCAGGCCGCCGCGCACGCCCTAGGGTGCGCGCATGCCAGCAACCCCGCTAGGTCGCGCCGAGCAGTTCGTGTGGCTCACCGCCCGTGTGCTCGAGCAGCGCAGGTTCGCCTTCCACTTCCTCGACGGCGACGGCGACGCGGTCGAGACCGCGCTCGACGCGTACCGCAATGACGACGCCGGATACGGCCACGCGCTGGAGCCCGACCTGCGCGGCCCGGTGAGCCAGCCGCTGCACGTGGCGTACGCGCTGCGGGTGCTGGACGAGATCGACCGGTGCAGGGGCGGCAGGGCCGAGCGCATCTGCCGCTATCTGACGGCGTGCTCGACGGCGGAGGGCGCGCTGCCCGCGGTCGACGCGTCCTTGCGCGGCTATCCGTACGCGCCCTGGATGCGGATCTCCGACGACCCGCCCGGTGACCTGCTCGCCACCGGGCCCGTGGTGGGGCTGCTGCGCCGCAACGAGGTGTGGCACGCGTGGCTGTTCAGGTCGACGGACTTCTGCTGGGCGGCGATCGACGCCCTGGACCGGACGCATCCCTACGAGGTGCTGGCCTCGCTGGCGTTCCTGGCCTCGGCGCAGGACCGGCCGCGTGCGCAGGGCGCGGTGGAGCGGCTGGGACGACTGGTGCGAGAGCAGGGTCTGGCGCTGCTGGAGCCCGAGCGCGCCGGGCGGGTCGCGCCGCCGACCGGATACGCGCCGGGCGAACACCACTTCGCCCACGACTTCGCGCCCTCCCCCGACTCGGCCGCCCGGTCGTGGTTCACCGACACCGAGATGGAACGGTCGCTGGACCATCTCGCGGGGCAGCAGGGCGACGACGGCGGCTGGCCGATCACCTGGCGCGAGTGGGCGCCGGGCTCCGCCCTCGAAGGGCGGCCCATGGTGACGATCGAGGCGCTGCGGACGCTGCGCGCGTACGGCCGTCTGGGCTGACGGCGAGGCCGCGCGGGTAAGGGGCGCTGATCCAGGTGCCCGGTCCTTACGCCGGTGACCGGGCACCGGATGTCGCGGAGGACCGGCCCGTGGCTCACATGCCGGAAACGGCCCGTACGGCCGCGGTCACGACGACGGCCGCGGCCACCACCACGAGGAAGGGCGCCCGCAGCAGGAGGGCGACGGCCGCTGCCGCGAGCCCGGCCGAGCGCGCGTCCACGGCCAGCCGCAGTCCGCTGGTGCCGAAGGTCTGGAGGGCGGTGAGCGCGGCGAGGAGCGCGATGGGCACGAGCGCGGCGAGGCGCTTGACCACGGGGCGTTCCAGCAATCCCGCCGGTACGGACAGGCCCAGCAGTTTGACCGCGTAGCAGCCGAGGGCCGTCACGATGACGGCGATCCAGGTACTCGCTCCTGTGCTCATTCCGCTGTCTCTCCCTCTTCGCGTGCCGGTGCCGATGCCGATGCCCGTGCTGGTGCCTTTGCTGGTGCCTGTGCTGGTGCCCGTTCCGGCTTCCGTACGGTTCCTGACGCGTCCTCTCCGGTGCGCTTCGCGCGGGTGACGGCCAGGACGAGGGGCGCTGCCAGGGCGGCGACCAGGACCGGGACTCCGGCGGGCAGGAGTGGCAGGCAGACAAGGCCGAGGAGGACGGCGACCGCGGCGACCGCCCGTTCGGCGCGCCCCTTGACCATGGGGGCGAGGAGCGCGAGGAAGACGGCGGGGCCTGCCGCGTCCAGCCCCCAGGAAGCGGGGTCGCCGAGCGCCGAGGCGCCCAGGGCGCCGATGAGGGTGGTCAGATTCCACAGGGCGTAGAGGCTGCCTCCAGTGACGGTGAAGCCCAGCCGCGCGGAGGCGCGGTCCGTCTGCGCCAGCGCGACCGCGGAGGTCTCGTCGATGACCCACTGCGCGGCCAGCGGCCGTATCGCGGCGGGCAGGCGGAGGAGTTGGGAGAGCCGGAGCCCGTAGAAGGCGTTGCGGGTGCCGAGGAAGAAGGCTCCTGCGGCTGCCGCGAAGGGGTTGCCGCCCGCCCCCAGGGCGCTGACCAGGGCGAATTGCGACGCTCCGGTGAACACCAGCAGGGACAGGGCGCAGGTCTGGGCGAGTGCGAGCCCGGCTCCGGCGGAGGTCACGCCGAAGGCGAAGCCGGAGAGCCCGACGGCGACGCCCACCCCGAGGGCGTCGCGGACGACCTGGGCGCGCGCGGAGCGTGGCTGCCGGTCCGCCGGCCCGGTGGATTCTCTGCGGTCGGCGGATTCCGCGGGTTCTGTGGCTATCGGATGTCCCGTCACCCGCATGAGGCTAGGGACGGCGGGACGGCGGGTCTTGTACGTTCTTGCGCTCGCGTTGGTAGGCGCCGGGCGGGACGCCGACGATCCGGGCGAAGTGCCGGTTGAGGTGGGGCTGGTCGGTGAAGCCGACGGCGGCGGCCGTGTCGGCCGGGCTGACGCCTGTGTCGAGCAGGCGGCGGGCGGCCCTGACCCGCTCGCTGGTCAGCCAGGCGTGCGGCGGCAGCCCGTAGGCGGCCTTGAAGGCGCGCAGCAGGGCGAAGGGGCCGGTGCCGACCTCACGGGCCAGTTCCTCCAGGCTCGGCGGGGCCGCCAGGCGGGTGGCCAGCAGGTCGCGGGCGCGGGCCGCGACGCCCGCGCCCGCGACGGGCGCGGGTCCGAGGGCCGCGGAGTTCGCGTGGCGGGCGAGCATCCGGGCGACGACGAGGCGCAGCTGCGTGTCGGCGGCGAGCGCGTTGTCCCCTTCGGCGGCGCGGTGGACGTCGGCGATCATGCGGGCGGTCACGGGGTCGTCGAGCACCGAGGCGTTGAAGGAGGGGGTGCCGCGCAGCGCCGTGGTCTCCGCGGCGACGGCGGCGACCACGGCGGGCGAGGGGTAGAGGACCCGGTAGCTCCAGCCCTCCTCGACGCCCGCGTAGGCGGTGTGCGGGGTCTCGGGGTTGATCAGGACGACTCCGCCCGCGCCCGCCCGTTCGGCTCCGCCGGGCAGCCCGATGCCCTCGACGCCTCCGGTGACCGCCGCGATCACGTAGCTGTCGTGGGCGTGCCGGGTGAAGGTGTGCCGGACATAGCGGGCACGCAGCAGGTCGACTCCGGGCAGTCCGGGGTGTTCCCAGTACCTGGCCTGCTCTCGCACCGTCACACGGCCATTGTGGACCGGTGGCGGGCCGGGGCGTCCAGCGAGTTATCCACAGGCTGAGGGGTCGGCTGCCGCGCGGTGTCGGTGCGGCGAGGCAGGATGGATGCCATGTCCAGTCGCAGCAGTCTCGACGCGTTCTCCCCGGCCACCCGCGCGTGGTTCACGGGGGCGTTCAGCGAGCCCACCGACGCCCAGGCCGGGGCGTGGTCGGCCATCGCCGAGGGCTCCGACGTGCTGGTCGTCGCGCCGACCGGCTCCGGCAAGACGCTGGCGGCCTTCCTCGCCGCCCTGGACCGGCTGGCCAGCACCCCGCCGCCCGCCGAGGCCCGCCGCCGGTGCCGGGTGCTGTACGTGTCGCCGCTGAAGGCGCTCGCGGTGGACGTCGAGCGAAATCTGCGCAGCCCGCTCGCCGGGCTGCGGCAGGAGTCGGTACGGCTGGGACTGCCGGAGCCCGAGGTCCGGGTCGGCATCCGCTCGGGCGACACGCCTCCGGCGGAGCGGCGGGCGCTGGTGACCAGGCCGCCGGACATTTTGATCACCACCCCCGAATCGCTGTTCCTGATGCTCACCTCCGCCGCGCGGGAGGCGCTGAGCGGGGTCGAGACGGTGATCCTGGACGAGGTGCACGCGGTCGCGGGCACCAAGCGCGGGGCGCATCTGGCGCTCTCCCTGGAGCGGCTGGACGAGTTCCTTGACCGGCCCGCCCGCCGGATCGGGCTGTCGGCGACCGTGCGGCCGGTGGACGAGATCGCCCGCTATCTGTCGCCGCGCCGCAAGGTGACGATCGTCCAGCCGCCGTCGCAGAAGCGGTTCGACCTGTCGGTGGTCGTGCCGGTGGAGGATCTGGGCGAGCTGGGCGGCTCCCCGGTGGCCGAGCACACCGGGCCGGCGGCGGGTCCCGCCGAGCGGGCCTCGATCTGGCCGCATGTGGAGGAGCGGATCGCCGACCTGGTGCAGGCGCACCGCTCCACGATCGTCTTCGCCAATTCGCGCCGTCTGGCGGAGCGGCTGTGCAACCGGCTCAATGAGATCGCCTACGAGCGGGCCGAGGGCGAGGCGCTGCCCGAGGCGCACTCCCCCGCCGAGATCATGGCCCAGTCCGGTGCCGCCAAGGGCACGCCGCCGGTGCTGGCCAGGGCACACCACGGCTCGGTGTCCAAGGAGCAGCGGGCCCTGGTGGAAGAGGACCTGAAGGCGGGGCGGCTGCCCGCGGTCGTCGCGACCTCCAGCCTTGAGCTGGGGATCGACATGGGCGCGGTCGATCTGGTGGTGCAGGTGGAGTCGCCGCCCTCGGTCGCCTCCGGTCTGCAACGGGTCGGGCGCGCGGGGCACCAGGTGGGAGCGGTCTCCACCGGGGTGGTCTTCCCCAAGTACCGCGGTGACCTGGTGCAGTCCGCCGTGGTGACCGAGCGGATGCGGCAGGGCGCGATCGAGTCGCTACGGGTGCCCGCGAATCCGCTGGACGTGCTGGCCCAGCAGATCGTGGCGATGACCGCGCTCGACACCTGGGACGTGGACGACCTGCTGGCCCTGGTGCGGCGTGCGGCGCCGTTCTCGGCGCTGCCCCACTCCGCCTACATCGCGGTCCTCGACATGCTGGCCGGGCGCTACCCCTCGGACGCCTTCGCCGAACTGCGCCCGCGCCTGGTGTGGGACCGGGTGGCGAACACGGTGACCGGACGCCCCGGCACCCAGCGGCTCGCCGTCACCTCCGGCGGCACGATCCCCGACCGCGGGCTGTTCGGGGTGTTCCTGGCGGGCTCCGACCCGAAAAAGGGCGGCGGCCGGGTCGGGGAACTGGACGAGGAGATGGTGTACGAGTCCCGGGTCGGGGACGTCTTCACCCTGGGCACCACCTCGTGGCGCATCGAGGACATCACTCGCGACCGGGTCCTGGTCTCGCCCGCGCCGGGAGTGCCGGGACGGCTGCCGTTCTGGAAGGGCGACCAGCTCGGCCGCCCGCTCGAACTCGGCCGTGCGCTGGGCGCGTTCCTGCGCGAGGTGGGCGCGCTGGCACCGGAGCGGGCCAGGGAGCGGCTGACGGCGGCCGGTCTCGACACCTGGGCGACGGACAATGTGCTGTCGTATCTGGCCGAGCAGCGGCAGGCGTGCGGTCATGTGCCGGACGACCGGACGATCGTGGTCGAGCGGTTCCGCGACGAGTTGGGCGACTGGCGGGTCGTCATCCACTCCCCCTTCGGCGCGCAGGTGCACGCGCCGTGGGCGCTGGCGCTCGGCGCGCGGCTCCAGGAGCGCTACGGCCTGGACGCCCAGGCGATGCACGCCGACGACGGGATCGTGCTGCGGCTGCCGGACGCCGACTTGATGGGCCTGGACCTGCTGGACTCCGATCCGGTGCTGCGCGGAGCGGAGTTCGACCCCGAGCAGTCGCCGGTGGGCGCGGCGGATGTCGCGTTCGACAAGGGCGAGGTCGAACAGCTCGTCACCGATCAGGTGGGCGGCTCGGCCCTGTTCGCCTCCCGGTTCCGCGAATGCGCCGCACGCGCCCTGCTGTTGCCGCGCCGCGACCCCGGAAAGCGCACCCCGCTGTGGCAGCAGCGCCAGCGCGCCTCGCAACTGCTCCAGGTCGCCTCGGAGTTCGGCTCCTTCCCGATCGTCCTCGAGGCGGTCCGCGAATGTCTTCAGGACGTCTTCGACGTGCCGGGTCTGGTGGAGCTGATGGGCGACATCGAGGCCCGCAGGGTGCGGCTGGTCGAGGTGACCACACCCGAGCCCTCGCCCTTCGCCCGCTCGCTGCTGTTCGGCTATGTGGCGCAGTTCCTCTACGAGGGCGACTCGCCGCTGGCGGAGCGGCGGGCCGCGGCGCTGTCGCTGGACTCGCGGCTGCTGGCGGAGCTGCTGGGCCAGGCGGAGCTGCGCGAGTTGCTGGACGCCGATGTCCTGGCCGAGTTGGACACCGAATTGCAGTGGCTGACCGAGGACCGGCGGGTGAAGAGCGCCGAGGGGGTCGCAGATCTGCTGCGGGTGCTCGGACCGCTGACCGGCGCGGAGTTGGCCGCGCGGGGCGCGGAGCCGGGGTGGGCGGAGGAGCTGGAGACGGCAAGGCGGGCGATCCGGGTGCGGATCGCCGGGGCGGAGCACTGGGCGGCGGTCGAGGACGCGGGGCGGTTGCGGGACGCGCTCGGTACGGCGCTGCCGGTGGGCGTGCCGGTGGCGTTCACCGAGCCGGTGAGGGACCCGCTGGGGGATCTGCTCGCCCGGTACGCGCGCACGCACGGGCCGTTCACGACCAAGGAGGCGGCCGGGAGATTCGGCCTGGGCGCAGCGGTGGCGGACGGGACGCTGCAACGGCTGACGGCGGCGGGCCGTACGGTGCAGGGCGAATTCCGGCCGGGCGGCGCGGGCCAGGAGTGGTGCGACGCGACGGTGCTGCGGCGGTTGCGGCGCCGCTCGCTGGCCGCGCTGCGGCAGGAGTTGGAGCCCGTGCCGCCCGCCACGCTCGGCGTCTTCCTCCCGCAGTGGCAGCACGTGGGCACGCACAGCCTGCGCGGTCCGGACGGGCTGGTGCGGGCCGTGGAGCAGTTGCAGGGCGCGTCCGTACCCGCGTCGGCGCTGGAGAAGCTGGTGCTGCCGTCCCGGGTGACGGGCTACAACCCGGCGATGCTGGACGAGTTGACGGCCTCCGGCGAGATCCTGTGGGCCGGGGCGGGCGCCCTGCCGGGCAAGGACGGCTGGGTGTCGCTCTACCTCGCCGACAGCGCCCCCCTGCTGCTGCCCGCCCCGCAGCCGTTGGAGCTGTCCCCGCTGCACGAGGCGGTGTTGGCCGCGCTGTCCGGCGGCTACGGTCTCTTCTTCCGGCAGATCGCCGAGCAGGTGCGGGCCGCGGGGCAGGACACCACCGATCCCCAACTGGCCGACGCCGTCTGGGACCTGGCCTGGTCGGGACGGCTCACCAACGACACCCTGTCGCCGCTCAGGGCGCTCCTCGGCTCGGGCCGCACGGCGGGTTCCACCGCACACCGGGCACCGCGGGCCGTTCCGCGCGGTCGGTACAGCTCGCTGGCGACCCGCGCCCCGCGTGCGACGGCGTCCCGTTCCGGTCCGCCGACCACCGCGGGCCGCTGGTCCCTCGTACCGTCCGCCGAGCCCGACCCGACGCTGCGGGCGCACGCCCTCACCCACACGCTGCTCGACCGGCACGGCGTGGTCACCCGGGGCGCGGTGGCCGCCGAGGGCGTCGCGGGCGGCTTCTCCGCGGCCTACCGGGTGCTCGCGGCCTTCGAGGAGACCGGGCAGGCCCGGCGCGGCTACGTGGTGGAGGGACTGGGGGCGGCCCAATTCGCCATGGACGGCGCCGTTGACCGGCTGCGCGCCCTGAGCACGGCGCGCGACCGCGAGGAGGAGCACGCCTCCCGCGCCCGTACGGTGGTGCTCGCCGCCGCCGACCCCGCGAACGCCTATGGTGCGGCCCTCCCCTGGCCCGAGCAGCCCGCGGGCGTCACCCACAAACCGGGCCGCAAGGCCGGCGCCCTGGTCGTCCTCATCGACGGAGAGCCCGCCCTCTACGTCGAGCGTGGCGGCAAGACGCTGCTGGCGTGGCCCGACGACGAGATACGTCTCCAGGCCGCCGCGGACGCGCTGGCGCTGGCCGTCCGCGAGGGCGCGCTGGGCCGCCTCACGGTGGAGCGGACCAATGGTGAGTCGGCCCTCACCTCGCCGCTCGGCCGTGCTCTGGAAGCCGCGGGCTTCCACGCCACTCCGCGGGGCCTGCGCCTGCGGGACGGCGGATAGAGCCCGGTCGGACGCAGGGCGGCGGAAGCAGCGGGCCACTGCGTGGGGCAGTCGTGGCGGGCCGGGACCTCGACCTGGCCCCCCCGGGAGTCGCCCCGGTCTGCGGGCCGCCCGGACGCACCCGCCGCCGGGCGCGTCTCGCCCCGCCCTGGGCGACCGGTCGCGGGCTCGCCGCAGCCGGTCGCCCGCCCCGGCGGGGCGGGGACCGGCGAGGGGGCTGGGGCCGGGGCCTGCGTCAGGTCGCGGCGCGGAGTTGTTGGGCGATGGCGTCAAAGCCACGGCGTTCGGCGTGCTGGAGAGGGGTGACGCCGTCGGTGTCGGGGAGGGAGGGGGAAGCGTGGGCGGCGAGGAGGAGTCGGACGATTTCCTGGTGGTCGGGACCGCCGTCGCCGAGGATGACGGCTTCGAGGAGGGCGGTCCAGCCAAGGCGGTTGACGTGGTTGACGTCGATGTCGGTCTCGGCGAGGACGGCACGGACGTAGGCGACGTGGCCGCGTTCGGAGGCGGGGATGACGGAGACGCCGCCGTAGCGGTTGGTGAGGGTCAGGTCGGGGTGCGCGGGCAGCAGGGCGCGCATCATCTCGACGCTGCCGGTCACGCCGGTGACCAGCCAGGGGGTGTCCTGGCGGTAGTCCCGCGCGTTGGGATCGGCCCCGGCGGCGACCAGCCTGCGGGCCGCCTCGGGGTGGTCGGCGAGTGCGGCGAGCAGCAGCGGGGTGCGCCGTTGGTCGTCGCGGGTCTCGATGTCCGCGCCCGCGTCGAGCAGGGCGGTCACCTGCTCCGCGTCGCCGCAGTGGGCGGCGTCCAGCAGCCTGGTGTTCAGGTCGGCCATGCCGGTGTCTCCTCCTTCTCCGGAAAGCTTCTCCGGGTTTTCCCGCTTCTCCGGCTTCTCCGGTGCTTCGGGCTTCCCGCACGTCTCACGTCTGTCGGGCGCCGGGGTGATTGTCCCCCCGCCCGTCGGCCTTCAATGGCGGAGCGTTGCTGCTCCCGCCCGGGCGAACTGCTCGTCCTGGTCCCCGCTGGGCGCGCCCGCGACGCCGACGGCCGCGACGGGCCCGCTCGTGGCCGTGACCGGAACGGCGCCCGCGAGGAAGAGCGTGCCGGGGATGTCCTTGAGCTGCGGAGTCTGCTGGAGGCGCTGGGAGAGTTCGGAGGTGGGGGCGTTCCAGGACACGGCGGTGTACGCCTTGCGCTCGGCGGACTCGTACGACTGCGGTCCCGCGCCGTCGCCGCGCAGGGTGACGACGGTGTTGCCGTCCCGGTCGACGACGGCGACGGTGACGTGCTGGCCGGCGCGGTTCGCGGCGTCGAGGGCCGCCTGCGCGGCCTTCGTCGCGGCGGCGGTGGTGAGCCGGTCGACCTGACGGGTGTCCTTGCTGTTCGCGGCGGCGCTCGCCGAGGCGGGGGCGGCCTTGCCGGACGCGGCCGGGGCGGCGGCGGTCGCAGAGACGGCGCCGAAGGTGGCCGCGCCGACGGCTGCGACGGCCACGGCACCGGTCAGGACGCGGGTACGGGAGGACATCTTCTTCATGGACGTTCCAACTCCTCGGGTCTGCGGGACCACCTTCGCGTTCCCGCCTCTGCCTTCGATCCTCGGGCCGGACCGGGGCCGCGCCGGTCCGCGATACGGCTCGCCCGCACGGGCATGATGGAGGACAGGCGGGTCATCCGATCGGTCGATGCGCGGGCCGTTCCGGCAGGTCACGCTGCGAATGGCGGCCGGTCACCGGGGCGCCTCCCGTACCGCTCGCAGCGCACCGACCTCGCCCTCGACCAGGAGCCCCGATGCACAGCTCGCCGCCGCCCGGCCAGGACCGGGACGCGCCCCCGGTCCCGACCCCGGAGCCGAACCGGACGCCGGAGCCGAACCGGAGGCCGCAGCCGGAGCCGGATTCGGATGCGGTATGGGAGCTGAGGCCGGAGCTGGCATCGGAGCGGGACCCGGAGCCGAGCCCCGATCCGGACGGCTGGTGGCTGGCGGCGGTCATGAACGGCGCCTTCGTCGTCCTCCTCGCGGGCGCCCTCATCCGCTTCGTCGACCGGCACCCCGGCAGCGGTCGCCTGCCGTGGGTGATCGGGCTGAGCGTGGCGCTCACGGTCCTCCAGTTCGCGGGCCGTCGGCCCGGACGGCGACGCGAACCGCTCCCCCGCAAGTGGGAGCTGGCACGCCTCGCCGCCCTCGTCGCCTGCTGGACCGTCGTCGTCCTGCTGGCGCCGAGCTTCGCCTGGTGCGCCGTCCCGCTCATCTACACGGGCCTGCGGTCGCTGCCGACCCGGGCGGCCGTGGCGCTCGTGGCCGCGCTCGCCGTACTCGTCGTCATCGCGGAGTTGCGGCTGGCGGACGGGACGGACCCCAATCTGGTGCTGCTGCCACCCGCCGTCGCCACCCTCGCCACCGCCGTCTTCGTCCACATGCGGCGGCAGACCGGCCGTCAGCAGGCCCTCATCGACGACCTGGTGCGCACCCGCCGCGAACTGGCGGCCACCGAACGGCGCGAGGGCACCCTCGCGGAACGGCAGCGGCTGTCGATGGAGATCCACGACAGCCTCGCGCAGGGCCTGTCCAGCCAGCGGATGCTGCTCCAGGCCGCGGACCGGATCTGGGAGACGGCACCGGACGCCGCCCGCGGCCACGTCCGTACCGCCACCGCCGTGGCCGAGCAGAATCTCGCCGAAGCACGCCGCTTCGTGCACGACCTCGCGCCCGCCGCGCTCGTCGGACAGGACCTGGACGACGCCCTGCGCGCGCTCGCCGCGCAGCACTCCGAAGACTCTGACCGCTCCGAAAGCTCTGACCGCTCCGAAGGCTCCGACCACTCCGAAGGCTCTGCCGACTCCGAGCGCGCTCCGCGCTCCCGGCCGTCGGCCCTCACGGTCCGCTGCCACGTGGAGGGCGCGCCCGTGCCGCTCCCGGACCGTAAGCGGTCGGCGCTGCTGCGGATCGCGCAGGGCGCGCTCGCCAACACCGCGGAGCACGCCGGGGCCGCCCACGCCACGCTCACGCTGACGTATCTCGACGACCAGGTGCTGCTCGACGTCTCCGACGACGGGCGCGGCTTCGATCCGGCCGCCGTCGCCGCCACCGGGGTACGCGGCCACGGGCTGCCCGCGATCCGCGCGCGGGTGGGCCAGCTCGGCGGCACCCTGAGCATCGAGTCAGCCCCCGGCGAGGGCACCGTGCTGTCCGTCGCCGTCCCCCTCGAAGCCCTGGAGGCCGCGCCGTGACCGAGATCCGACCCGTCCGTCTCGTGGTCTGCGACGACCACGCCGTGGTGCGTGCCGGACTGATGGCGCTGCTGGCCAGCGCGGACGGCATCGAGGTGGTGGGCGAGGCGGGCAGCGGCGAGGAGGCCGTCGCGATGGCCGCGAAGACGCGGCCGGACGTGGTCCTCATGGACCTCCAGCTCGGTCCGGGCATCGACGGCGTCGAGGCCACCCGCCGGATCGCCGCCGCAGCGGCCCACGCACCGGCCGAATCCGTTCGGCCGGAGACGCCCGGAACAGCCGCCACGCCCGGAGCAGCCGCTGCGCCCGGGACAGGCACGGCGCCCGGGACAGGCACGGCGCACGGCGGCCCGTACGTCCTCGTCCTCACCACGTACGACACCGACGCCGACATCACCCGCGCCATCGAGGCGGGCGCGACCGGCTACCTGCTGAAGGCCGAGCGCCCGGAGGAGCTGTTCTCCGCGATCCGCGCCGCCGCGCAGGGCCGCACCGCGCTGTCGCCGCCGGTCGCGGGGCGCGTGATGGCCCATATGCGCGCGCCGGGACCGCAGTTGACCGCCCGTGAGCGCGACATCCTCGGCCAGCTCGCCCGCGGCCTCGGCAACCGCGACATCGCCCGCGCCCTGTTCATCAGCGAGGCCACCGTCAAGACCCACCTCGGCCGGATCTACGACAAGCTCGGCGTCGACACCCGCGCGGGCGCGGTGGCCGCGGCGACCGAACGCCGCCTGCTCGGCTGATCCCGCACCAGAACCCCCAGCACCCCGCCCCCAGGGGCGCGCCGAAACCGCCGCCGCCCCGACGTGACCCCCGCCCCCGCCCCGCGTCATCATGGACAGATGCCCGAGGGAGACACGGTCTGGCTGACGGCCCGCCGACTGCATGACGCGCTGGCGGGGCGCGCCCTCGTGCGGGCCGACCTGCGGGTGCCGCAATTGGCCACGGCCGATCTGACCGGCCGCCGGGTCCTCGAAGTGGTGAGCCGCGGCAAGCACCTCCTCACCCGGCTGGACGGCGGCGCGACGCTCCACTCGCATCTGCGGATGGAGGGCTCCTGGCACCTGTACGCGCCCGGTGAGCGCTGGCGCGGCGGTCCCGCCCACCAGATCAGGGCGGTGCTGGAGACGGAGCACAGGACGGCCGTCGGCTACCGGCTGCCGGTACTGGCGCTGCTGCCGACCGCGCGGGAGTCCGAGGCCGTCGGCCACCTGGGCCCCGATCTGCTCGGGCCCGACTGGGACCCGGCGCGGGCGCTGGCGCGGCTGGTCGCGGAGCCGGAGCGAGAGATCGCCGAGGCGCTGCTCGACCAGCGCAATATGGCGGGGCTCGGCAATGTGTACGTGGTCGAGCTGTGTTTTCTGCGCGGGGTGACACCGTGGACGGCGGTCGGCGACGTCAGGGCGCCGGAGAAGGTGGTCGCGCTGGCGAAGCGGCTGCTGGAGGCGAACAAGGAGCGCTCCGGCCACATCACCACGGGCGATACGCGGCGCGGCCGTACGCACTGGGTCTACGACCGGGCGAACCGGCCGTGTCTGCGCTGCGGCACCACGGTCAGGACCGACCGGCACGGCAGGGCGGACCAGAGCCGGGTCGCGTACTGGTGCCCGAGCTGCCAGAAAGGTCCGCCTCCGCACGGCAATTGACGCACCGTCAGATACGGTCGTACGGTCGGACGCATGACGGTCACGGCGTACGACCTCAGCGGGCGGGTCGCCCTGGTCACCGGAGCGGCGAGCGGGATCGGCCGGGCCAGCGCGCGGTCGCTCGCGTCAGCGGGCGCGGTCGTGGTGTGCGCGGACCGGGACGAGCCGGGGGTACGCGAGACGGCGGCGCTGATCGATGAGGCCGGCGGGCGGGCCGAGCCCCGGGCGCTCGACGTCACCGACAAAGCGGCTATCGCCCGGACCGTCGCCGGCATCGTCCGGGACCACGGCGGCCTCGACATCTTGGCGGCCGTCGCCGGGATCATGCACAGCAGCGGCGTCCTCGACACCAGCGACGACGACCTGGACCGCGTCCTGGCGGTGAATTTCCGCGGGGTGCTGCACTGCGCCCAGGAGGCGGCCCGCGCGATGGCCGACCGCGGCGGCGGCAGCATCATCACGATGTCGTCCAGTGCGATCGACACGGGCGCGCGCGGCCTGCTCTGCTACAGCGTGTCCAAGGCGGCCGTCGTCCAGCTCACCAAGACCCTCGCCACCGAGCTGGGTCCGCTCGGCATCCGCGCCAACACCGTGGCTCCCGGCTTCATCCGCACCCCGATGACCGCGCACTACGGCACCGGCGCGGACGGGGTGTTCGACGAGAGGGCGCAGGCCCGCGCCGAGGAGTCGCTGGCACGCATGTCCCCGCTGGGCCGGGTCGGCAGGCCCGAGGACGTGGCCCCGGCCGTGCTCTACCTCGCCTCAGACGCCTCCGCCTTCGTCACCGGCCAGATCCTCCGCCCCAACGGCGGGGTGGCCATGCCCTGGTAGGACGCATCCCCGGAATCCGGCGTCGGGCGACAGCCGTCCGGTCCGCACCCGTTCCATCGGCCCCCGCGGAAAGGACGGCCCGTCCGCGTCACCCGCCACGGCCGCCCGCATCCGCCGCTTCACCGTCGGCACCGCGTGCAGCGGTATGAGCCCGAGGCTCCAACCGCCCGCGGCCATCGCGCCCTCCCACGACCCGACGGCCTCCGGCCGTATCCACAGCCGCAGCACCGCCCACCACCACAGCAGCCCGCAGGCGAGCGCGAACACAACGGCGGCGGAGCGTACGCCCCGGCCCGATCCCGTACGGCGGACACCGGATTCAGCACCGCGGCCCGCGAATCCCCCACCGCGGACCGGAGAACCGTCCGGCGTCTCCCGGCCCGGCGGCCGCACCGATGTTAGGCGCCGTGACCGACCCCATGACCCGTCCCCTGACCAGCCCCCCACCCGGTCCGTGGCCTGGAGCACGAAAACTCGCAGTGCGCGCATGGCCGCCTCCTTCGGACCCCCGAGGTTGCGGCGGGAGGCCGCCCGCGGCGGGTCCCGTACTCAGGTGCGATGCCCTGCCGCCAAGATCGCTAGCCGCGCGCCGGCAGGCCCCGGGCAACGTTCACCCGAAAGGGTCGCCGCACGGCCACGACCAACTGCGACATATGCACGCAAAGCGACATTCCGGCCGGGCGTCAGACGTTCTCGGCCTGGAACATCCAGTGGAACTTCTCGATGTCGGCGGTGATCCCGATCAGGATGTCCTGGCTGACCGGATCGGGCTGCTCGGTGGTCTCGATCCGCTCGCGCATCCGCACGATCACGGCGTCCAGCGCGGCGACCAGGATCTCGACGACCTCGGTGTCCTTGACCCAGCCGTCGGTCACCGTGTCGATCCCGCTGGTCTCGGCGACCGTGCGGGCCCGCCCGTCGGGCGTCACGCCGATCGCGGAGGCCCGCTCGGCGACCGTGTCGGAGTGCAGCCGGGCGGTGTCGACGACCTCGTCGAGCTGGAGATGGACGGAGCGGAAGCGCGGGCCGACGACATTCCAGTGCACCTGCTTGGCGAGCAGCGACAGGTCCAGGAGGTCCACCAGGGCGCCTTGCAGCGCGTCTCCGACGGTCTTCCGGTCCGGCTCCGACAGCGGGCTCTTGACGACAGTCATGCGGTTCTCTCCTAGCGGATCGACACCATGAGGTCCGTTTCGCCCCCCTTGACCCTCCCCGCCTACCCTGCCTCGGGCTCGCACACATGGCAAAAGCACGAACAACAGCGCGGACGAAAGCACGGCGCGAAGCGCGGCCCGAAGCACGGCGGGAGAAGGCCGGGAGAAGGGCGGCGGAACGGCCGAAGCCCGGCGGACGTACGGGCACACGCCGACGGCCCCGACCGGGAGCGAGCCGGTCGGGGCCGTCGGAACAAGCAGGTCAGAAGGCTAGGCGGCGACCACGTCGACAGCCTCGGCAGACTTCTTGGGCGCCTTGATAGTGATCCGTTCGTCCGGTGTGGACGTCATGGACGTGACAGAAGTGACCGCACCCAGCAGGGGCCGCATCGGCGCGGCAGTGGTCTCGGACGCCGCCGACTGTGCCAGCTCGGCAAGCGACAGATCGTCACTGACCTCCCGCATCACCTCGGACATAGGAACGTCCAAGGCGTCGCAGATCGCCGAGAGCAGCTCGGATGACGCTTCCTTCTGCCCCCGTTCGACCTCTGACAGATAGCCCAGGGAAACCCGGGCGGACGAAGAGACCTCACGCAGGGTGCGGCCCTGGCGCTGGCGCTGCCGACGCAGCACGTCACCAAGCAGGCGACGGAGCAGGATCATCGGTGGCTCCCTCCTCGGACCGCGAATCCGCATCCTCTTCGCCCCACCGTACCGCCTCGGGCACCGGCCGTGCGGGGAGCGATGTCGTGTTCACTCAGGGCTGCAAACATCCCTTCCCCCCGTGTTCTTCCCTATCCTTCACCTCCGGACTCTTCTCGGGGCGGGTCTTCCTCAGCTCCGAGGTCAGCAGTTCGAATACGGCGGCCACGGTCGCCCGCCGGATCTCCGTACGGTCGCCCGACAGCCTGAGCGCGGCGCCCACCGCACCGCCGGGACCCGCGACGGCCACGAACACCGTGCCCACCGGCTGCCCGTCCTGCGGGTCCGGTCCCGCCACCCCGGTCGTCGCGGCGCCCCAGTCGGCGCCGAGCCGGTCCCGTACGCCCCCGGCCATCTCGCGGGCCACCTGGGCGTCCACGGCGCCGCGCGCGGCCAGCAGGGCCGCGTCCACGCCGAGCAGCTCGTGCTTGAGGGCGGTCGCGTACGCCGTCACCGAGCCGCGGAAGGTCCGGGAGGCGCCGGGCACCCCGGTCAGCTCCGCGGCCACCAGACCGCCGGTCAGGGACTCCGCGACGGCCAGCGTCCGGCCGCGCTCGTCCAGCAGCCGCAGTACCTCCGCCGCGTCCGCCCGCCCAGCGGCGGTCATACGCCCTGCGGTCGCTCGGCCCCGGCCTCGGCCTCCAGCTCGACGCCGGCCACGGAATCCGCCGCGGTGGCGCCCGCCGGAGCTTGGGCCGGAGCGGCGGCCGCTTCCGCGACCGCCTCGGAGGCCGCCGCGACCGCGGCGCGCTCCGCCGCCAGTCCCGCGCGGCGCAGGACGACCGCCTGCCGTACGTAGTCGAAGCCGGTGGCGACGGTCAGGACGACCGCGGCGCCCATCATCCAGGCCCGTACGGTGGCCAGCGGGCCGGTCAGGATCAGGACGTACATGCCGACGGCGATGCCCTGTGTGAGCGTCTTGAGCTTGCCGCCCCGGCTGGCGGGGATCACGCCGTGCCTGATCACCCAGAACCGCATGGCGGTGATGCCCAGCTCGCGGAAGAGGATGACGACGGTGACCCACCAGGGCAGGTCGCCGAGGGCGGACAGGCCGACGAGCGCCGCGCCCATGATCGCCTTGTCGGCGATGGGGTCGGCGATCTTGCCGAAGTCGGTGACCAGGCCGTAGCGGCGGGCCAGCTCGCCGTCGAAGAGGTCGGTGATCATCGCGACGGCGAAGGCGGCCCAGGCGAAGGAGCGCCAGGCCGGGTCGTGCCCGTCGCCGTGCACGAGCAGCAGCACGAAGCCGGGGACCAGGACCAGCCGGGCCATCGTGAGCATGTTCGCGATGTTCCACAGGTCGGCCTTGGGCAGCACCGGGTCCCCGAGGTGGTCGGGGGTCGAGGAGGCCGGGGCGGCGGGCGCGGGGGCTCCGGTCATCTGCCCACCTCCTGCAGGCCGCGCGGGGCGTCGGTCACGCCCCCCGCGGCACTCGCCGTCCCGGTCGTATCCTCAGGAATCTCAGGAATCTCAGGAACCGCCGGAATCTCGGGAACCGCACGGCTCGCCGGAACCGCCGGGGCGTCCAGCGGCTCCGCGATCAGGTCCACGCCCTCGGTCGCCGTCACCTTCGCCATGACGAAGGTCCCCGGCAGCGGGGCGGGAGCGCCGTCGGGCACCGCCAGCACGACCTGCCCGTCGGTCTCCGGCGCCTGATGGTCGGCCCGGCCGGTCACCTCGCCGGTCTCCTCGTCCACCGCCTCGACCAGCACCCGTACGGTCGCGCCCAGCCGCTCCTCCGCGCGCTGCGCGGTCAGCTCCTCGGCCAGCCGCGAGACCCGCGCGAGCCTGGCGGCGACCACGTCCTCGTCGAGCTTGTCGCCGAAGGTCGCCGCCTCCGTACCGTCCTCGTCCGAGTAGCCGAACACGCCGATGGCGTCCAGCCGCGCGGAGCCCAGGAACCGTTCCAGCTCGGCCAGATCGGCTTCCGTCTCGCCGGGGAAGCCGACGATGAAGTTCGAGCGGACACCCGCCTCCGGGGCCTTGGCCCGGATGGTGTCCAGCAGTTCGAGGAAGCGGTCGGTGTCGCCGAAGCGGCGCATGGCGCGCAGCACGGCGGGCGCGGAGTGCTGGAAGGACAGGTCGAAGTACGGGACGACGCCCGGAGTTCCGGTGAGCGCGTCGATCAGGCCGGGGCGCATCTCGGCGGGCTGGAGGTAGCTGACCCGGACCCGCTCGATGCCGTCGACCGCCGCCAGCTCCGGCAGCAGCGTCTCCAGCAGGCGGATGTCGCCGAGGTCCTTGCCGTACGAGGTGTTGTTCTCGCTGACCAGCATCACCTCCTTGACGCCCTCTCCGGCCAGCCAGCGGGTCTCGCCGAGGACGTCGGAGGGGCGGCGGGAGATGAAGGAGCCGCGGAAGGACGGGATCGCGCAGAAGGTGCAGCGGCGGTCGCAGCCGGAGGCGAGCTTCACGGAGGCGACGGGTCCCGAGTCCAGGCGGCGGCGCAGCGGCGCGCGCGGGCCGGAGGCGGGCGCGACGCCCTCGGGCAGATCGGCGGGCGCCTGGGCCGCGAAATCCTCGGAAGTCTCAAGAGCGCTCACGGCGGCCTCGACCGGCTCCTCGCCCGACGTCCCGTGCCCCTGCGCGTGCCCCGGCAGCGCCACACTCGCCGCCTGCCGCTCGGCCGGGCTGATCGGCAGCAGCTTGCGCCGGTCGCGCGGGGTGTGCGACGCGTGGACGCCGCCGGCCAGGATCGTCCGCAGCCGGTCGGAGATGTCCGCGTAGTCGTCGAAGCCGAGTACGCCGTCCGCCTCGGGCAGCGCCTCGGCCAGTTCCTTGCCGTACCGCTCGGCCATGCAGCCGACCGCGACGACGGCCTGGGTGCGCGCCTGCCCCTTGAGGTCGTTGGCCTCCAGCAGCGCGTCCACCGAGTCCTTCTTGGCCGCCTCGACGAAGCCGCAGGTGTTCACGACCGCCACATCGGCCTCGGAGGCGTCGTCGACCAACTGCCATCCGTCCGCCGCCAGCCGGCCGGCGAGTTCCTCGGAGTCCACCTCATTGCGGGCGCAGCCGAGCGTGACAAGAGCGACGGTACGGGGTTCGGGCATAGGCTCAGCGTACCCGGCCATGTCGCCGCCGCCCCCGCGCCACCGGTGCTCGCGGTGGTGCCGGGACGGCGGGGAAGCACAATTCAGCCCTGCGTGGGGTCACCCGGCGTGTAGGTGAGACGCACCACCTGACCGTCGGTGCCCGCGGCGCCGAGGTCCTTGCCGTTGACGAAGAGCTTGACGGCGCCCGCGTTGCCGACGACGAGCTTGATCTTCTTGTCGTCGGTGAAGGTCTGGGACTCGCCCTTCTTCAGCGACTTCTGGAAGAGCTGCTTGCCGTTGCCGTCACTGGCCTGGACCCAGCTCGTGCCGCTCTCGGCGCTGATCTTGACGGTGACCTTGCCGGGCGGGGCGGCGGCGATGGCGCTGTCGGTCGGGTCCGTCTTCGGATCGGCGCCGTTGCTCTGCGGCGACTGGGTGACGGCGGGCGCGCTGGTGGTCGCGGACGGGCTCGGGGAGTTCGCCGCGGTCTTGTCGCCGCCGCTGCCGCCGGTGAAGACCGTGAAGCCGACGAAGCCCACCACGGCGACGATCGCCGCGACCATGGCCGCCGTCCAGTTCGCCCGGCGCGGCTCCGAACGGATCTTCTGCGCCTCGTAGAGCGGCGCGACGGGAGCGGGCGCCTCCTCGCCGATGTGCTCGGCGACGTACTGCTCGACCAGCGGTTCGGGGTCGACGCCGACGGCGCGCGCCAGGGTCCGGATATGCCCGCGGGCGTAGACGTCGCCGCCGCACCGCGAGAAGTCGTCCTGTTCGATCGACTGCACGATCGGGACGCGCACCCGCGTGCTGGTGCTGACCTCGTCGATGGAGAGCCCCGCCGCGATACGGGCCTGGGCGAGGGCGTGACCGACCGAAGGCCGGTCTTCGGAGGGCGAGTTGCCGACGGACACGAGGGCGCCTTTCGAGGGTGCAGCCACCTGCTGGAAGTTCAGTCTAGGGGGGGTACGAAACGCGGCGGCAACCGGACGATCACTTTTTGTCCGCCATCAGGATTGCCATCGGGATCGCGGTCGGGGTTGCCATCGGGATCGCGGTCAGGATCGTCGTCGGAAGCCGACAGGTTCACCCGTGTGCATCGATACGAGCCCCCCTGTATCAACTTGACGTACGAACAGGAGAAACGGTTGCCCCAACACATTCCCCGAGTCCCGTGACTTACGCATTTCCGTGGGCCGTCCGGGCCCCCGGTACGTACAGGACCGGCCGTTCCCGCGCGCTCGACCTGCCGACGCCCGGCTCCGGACCGGCCGCTCCTACGCTCCTCCGCCGCGGATCTCGGCGAGGACGTCGTCCAGCTCGTCGGCCTTCACCATCACGTCGCGCGCCTTGGAGCCCTCGCTGGGGCCGACGATGCCGCGCGACTCCATCAGGTCCATCAGCCTGCCCGCCTTGGCGAAACCGACCCGCAGCTTGCGCTGGAGCATCGACGTGGAGCCGAACTGGGTGGAAACCACCAGCTCAGCGGCCTGGCACAGCAGGTCCAGGTCGTCGCCGATCTCCTCGTCGATCTCCTTCTTCGGGCCGCTGCCGACCGTGACGTCGGAGCGGTAGCTGGGCGTGAGCTGCGCCTTGCAGTGGTCGACGACCTTGGCGACCTCGTCCTCGGTGACGAAGGCGCCCTGCATACGAATCGGCTTGTTCGCGCCCATCGGCAGGAAGAGCCCGTCGCCCTTGCCGATCAGCTTCTCGGCGCCGGGCTGGTCCAGGATGACGCGGCTGTCGGCGAGCGAGGACGTCGCGAAGGCGAGCCGGGAGGGCACATTGGCCTTGATCAGACCGGTCACGACATCGACGCTGGGCCGCTGGGTGGCCAGCACCAGGTGGATGCCCGCGGCCCGCGCGAGCTGCGTGATGCGGACGATGGAGTCCTCCACGTCACGCGGCGCGACCATCATGAGGTCGGCCAGCTCGTCCACGATCACCAGCAGATACGGATACGGCGTCAGCTCGCGCTCGCTGCCCTCGGGCGTCTTGGCCTTGCCCGAGCGCACGGCGGCGTTGAAGTCGTCGATGTGCCGGAAGCCGTACGCGGCGAGGTCGTCGTAGCGCAGGTCCATCTCGCGCACCACCCACTGGAGGGCTTCCGCGGCCCGCTTGGGGTTGGTGATGATCGGGGTGATCAGGTGCGGGATGCCCTCGTACGCGGTCAGCTCGACGCGCTTGGGGTCGACCAGCACCATCCGGACCTCGTCGGGGGTGGCGCGGGCCATCACCGAGGTGATCAGGCAGTTGATGCAGGAGGACTTGCCGGAGCCGGTGGCGCCCGCGACCAGGACGTGCGGCATCTTGGCGAGGTTGGCCATCACGTAGCCGCCCTCGACGTCCTTGCCGAGCGCGACGGTCATCGGGTGGTCCTCGCCCGCGGCCTCCGCGGAGCGCAGCACGTCGCCGAGGTTGACCATCTCGCGGTCGCTGTTGGGGATCTCGATGCCGACCGCGGACTTGCCGGGGATCGGGCTGATGATCCGGATGTCGGGGCTGGCGACCGAGTAGGCGATGTTCTTGGCGAGCGCGGTGATCCGCTCGACCTTGACCGCGGGGCCCAGCTCCACCTCGTAGCGGGTGACCGTCGGGCCGCGGGTGAAGCCGGTGACGACCGCGTCGACCTTGAACTCCTTGAAGACCTGGCCGAGCGCCGCGACCACCGCGTCGTTGGCGGCGCTGCGGGTACGGCCGGGGCCGCCGCGCTCCAGCAGGTCCAGGGAGGGCAGCGCGTAGGTGATGTCGCCGGAGAGCTGGAGCTGTTCCGCGCGGGGCGGCAGCGGCGGTCCCGTGGTCTCGGGCGACTTCTTGGTGAGGTCGGGGACGCCGCCGGACTCCGCGGGGGCAGCGCTCGCATCCTCCGGGGTGTCCTCGGCGCGCGCGGCCGGCACCGGCTTCCTGATCCGGCTGGTGAGGTCGGCGACCAGCGGGGAGGGCTGCACACCGTGCAGCACCGCGCCGTCCAGCGCGGCGGCGGCAGCGGCGGCCACGTCCACCGCGTCCCTGCCGTCCTCGTCCCGGTCGCCGGGCAGCGCCCCGGAGCGGCGCCTGGGGCGGCGGCGCGGCTTGGGCTCGTCGGCGCCCGGGTCGCCCCCGGCCGCGGACGCGACGGCGGAGCGCTCGTCGGGGTCGGTGTCGCTGTCGACGTCGTAGGGCTCCGCGGCCGATTTGCCGAAGCGGATCGGCAGCCGCCGTACGGGCGACTCGTCGGTGGTGTCGGCGGTGCGGGGGTCGTCCTCGTCCTCGAAGAAGTCCTCCAGCGGGACCGCCTCGGGGTCCGCGGGCGCCTCGTACACGCCGAGGCGGGTGGCGGCCTGGCGCAGCCGCTGCGGGATCGCGTTCACCGGGGTGGCGGTGACCACGAGCAGGCCGAAGCCGGTGAAGAGCAGGAGCAACGGGACGGCGAGCACCGAGCCGACGGTGTAGACGAGCGGGGAGGCGGCGGCCCAGCCGAGCAGGCCGCCCGCGTCGCGCATCGCGGTCGCGCCCTCGCCGCGGCCGGGGGCGCCGCAGGCCAGGTGGACCAGGCCGAGCGCGCCGATGACGAGGGCGGACAGGCCGATCACGATCCGGCCGTTGGCCTCCGGCTGTTCCGGGTGGCGCATCAGGCGTACGGCGACCGCGCCGAGCAGGAACGGCACGAGCAGGTCGAGGCGGCCGAAGGCGCCGGTGATCAGGATCTCGACGAGGTTGCCGACCGGGCCCTGGAGGTTGGACCAGGTGCCCGCGGCGACCACCAGGGTCAGGCCGAGCAGGAGCAGCGCCAGGCCGTCCTTGCGGTGCGCGGGGTCCAGGCCGCGCGCGCCGCGCCCTATGCCGCGGAAGACGGCGCCCACGGTGTGCGCCAGGCCGAGCCACACGGCGCGCGCCATGCGGAAGAGCCCGCTGGTCGGCGACGGTGCGGGCCGGGGCGCGGGTCTGGCCGCCGCAGCCTTCTTGGCGGGCGGTCTCCCCGCGGCGCTCTTCGCGGCGGCGGGCTTCTTCGCCGCGGTCTTCTTGGCCGCAGGCTTCGCCGGGGCTTTTTTGGCGGTGCCGGACGTACGTGAGGCCATGGTGCCGAGGTTACCGCCCTTGTGATCGGGTGACACGCGTGCCTGAGAGTACGCCCGTTCGTGTCGTCCGGCCGGGGCCGGGGACTGACGCGACGTCAAAAGCGGCGCGCGGCCTTCCCCGTACGGCTCACTCCTGATTCGGCAGCTTGACGACGCCGTTGCCGGTGCCCGGTTCGAGCGCGTCCAGGGCGCGGCGCAGGCCGGTCAGCTTGCGCTCCAGGTGGGCGGCGGTGGCGACGGCCGCGGCGTCCGCGGACTCGTCGAGCTGCTTGGTGAGCGCCTCGGCCTGCTCCTCGACGGCGGCCAGCCGCGCGGACAGTTCGGCGAGCAGCCCCGCGGGTTCGCCCGCGCCGCGTCCCCTGCCGTTGGTGCCCGCGGCGGACGGCACGCCCTGTTCCAACTGGAGCCGCAGCAGTGCCGCCTGCTCCCGGAGCTGGCAGTTCTTGGTGTAGAGGTCGACGAAGACTGACACCTTGGCGCGCAGCACCCACGGGTCGAACGGCTTGGAGATGTAGTCGACCGCGCCCGCCGCGTACCCCCGGAAGGTGTGGTGCGGGCCGTGGTTGATGGCGGTGAGGAAGATGATCGGGATGTCCCGGGTCCGCTCCCGCCGTTTGATGTGCGCCGCGGTCTCGAACCCGTCCATGCCCGGCATCTGGACATCGAGCAGGATCACCGCGAAATCATCGGTGAGCAGCGCTTTCAGCGCTTCCTCCCCGGACGATGCCCGTACCAGCGTCTGATCGAGCGCAGAGAGGATCGCCTCAAGCGCCAGCAGATTCTCCGGCCGGTCATCGACCAGGAGGATCTTGGCCTTCTGCACCATGGCCCGCCCTCCTCGCCCCGGCACTACACCGGTCGCCGCCCCCGGGGACGACTCCGTCGTGCCGCCCGTCCTTGTGCCGGTCATGGTAGCCGCACCCCGCCGTTCGCCACACCCTGTCACCGCCAGGTCACTCAACACGTACCGCAAACGTAGGCGGAGACCAGAAGGTTCCCCTTAATCGGCGCCCTCACACCTCATCGGGCGCACGATCCCGGGCGCGGGCCCATGGCGTCGCCGGGCCCGCGCCCGGCCGTCACCGGGCGTGCATCCACTCCTCCATCAAGGTGAGCAGATGGTCGGTGTCGACCGGCTTGGTCACGTAGTCCGACGCCCCGGACTCGATGCTCTTCTCCCGGTCGCCCTTCATCGCCTTCGCGGTGAGCGCGATGATCGGCAGCCCGGCGAACTGCGGCATCTTGCGGATCGCCGTGGTCGTCGCGTAGCCGTCCATCTCCGGCATCATGATGTCCATCAGCACCACGGCGATGTCGTCGTGCTGCTCCAGGACCTCGATGCCCTCGCGGCCGTTCTCGGCGTACAGCACGGTCAGGCCGTGCTGTTCGAGGACGCTGGTGAGGGCGAAGACATTGCGGATGTCGTCGTCCACGATCAGCACCTTCTCGCCGCTGAAGCCGCCGGAGAAGCCGGTGTACGCGTCGGGGTGCCCCTCGTCGGACCAGGTGTCCTCGGTGCCCGCTCCGCCCGGACCCCGCGACTGCGCGGAGCCGTTGGCCGAGCCGTTCGCGGACCCGCCGCGCGGACCCGACCCGTTCGAGGGCGCAGAGCCGTTGGACTGGCCGCCGCCCTCGGGCAGTTGCGGGGGCTGCGCGGAACGGCGGCGCAGCCGGGCCAGGCTGCTGCCCGGGCGCGCCCGGTCGCCGGCCGAGCCCTGCTCGAAGTCGCCGCCGTGGCCGCCCGCGGGCAGTTGCGGCAGCGCCTGCGGGAAGTCGCCCAGGGACAGCGGCAGATACAGCGTGAAGGTCGAGCCGCGTCCCGGCTGGCTGTCGGCGTGGATCTCGCCGCCGAGCAGCCGGGCGATCTCGCGGCTGATCGACAGACCGAGGCCCGTACCGCCGTACTTCCGGCTGGTGGTGCCGTCGGCCTGCTTGAACGCCTCGAAGATCACCCGCATCTTGCTGGCCGCGATGCCGATGCCCGTATCGGTCACGGAGAAGGCGATCAGCGGCTGGTCGGGCTCGCGCATCGTGCCCGCTTCCAGCAACTGCTCCTTGATCGACTGCGGCACCTCGGTGCCCGCGGGCCTGATCACCAGCTCCACCGAGCCGCTGTCGGTGAACTTCACCGCGTTCGACAGCAGATTGCGCAGCACCTGGAGCAGCCGCTGCTCGTCGGTGTGCAGGGTGACCGGCAGTTCGGGCGAGACCCGGACGGAGAAGTCCAGGCCCTTCTCCGCGGTCAGCGGCCGGAAGGTGGCCTCCACGTAGTCCACGAGCTGCACCAGGGCGATACGGGTCGGCGAGACGTCCATCTTGCCGGCCTCGACCTTGGACAGGTCCAGGATGTCGTTGATGAGCTGGAGCAGGTCGGAACCGGCGCCGTGGATGGTCTCGGCGAATTCGACCTGCTTGGGCGAGAGGTTGCCGTCCGCGTTGTCGGCGAGCAGCTTCGCCAGGATGAGCAGCGAGTTGAGCGGGGTGCGCAGCTCGTGCGACATGTTGGCGAGGAATTCCGACTTGTAGCGCATCGAGACCGCGAGCTGTTCCGCGCGCTCCTCCAGCACCTGGCGGGCCTCTTCGATCTCGGTGTTCTTCACCTCGATGTCGCGGTTCTGCCGGGCCAGCAGTTCGGCCTTCTCCTCCAGCTCGCCGTTGGACATCTCCAGGGCGGCCTGCCGGTTCTCCAGCTCCGCCGAGCGCTCCTGGAGCTGTTCGGTCAGCTCCTGGGACTGCTTGAGCAGTCCCTCGGTCTTGGTGTTGACCGAGATGGTGTTGACGCTGATCGCGATGATGTCGGTGATCTGGTTGAGGAAGTCCTTCTGGATCTGGGTGAACGGCTGGAAGGCGGCCAGTTCGATCACGCCGAGCACCCGGCCCTCGAAGAGCACCGGCAACACGATGACGTGCGACGGAGGTGCCTCGCCGAGCCCCGAGGTGATCTTCAGATAACCCGGCGGCACGTTCTCGATCAGGATCGAGCGCTTCTCCACCGCGGCCTGGCCGATCAGCCCCTCCCCCGGCAGGAAGACCGACGACATCGTCCGCTTGGAGAAGCCGTACGCGCCGATCAGCCGCAGCTCGTACTCCTCGCCGACCTCCTGGGTGTCCTCGGCGAGGAAGAAGGCGCCGTGCTGCGCGGAGACGACCGGGGTCAGCTCGCTCATGATCAGCGCGGCCACGTCGCCGAGGTCGCGGCGGCCCTGCATCAGGCCGGAGATCCGCGCCAGGTTGCCCTTGAGCCAGTCCTGCTCCTTGTTGGCGAGCGTGGTCTCGCGCAGACGGACGATCATCGTGTTGATGTAGTCCTGGAGTTCCAGGATCTCGCCCGCCGCGTCCACGTCGATCCGCAGATTGAGATCGCCGCGGGTCACCGCGGTCGCGACCTGCGCGATGTTGCGGACCTGGCTGGTCAGGTTGTTCGCCATCAGGTTCACGGACTCGGTGAGGTCCTTCCAGATGCCCGAGACGTCGGGCACCCGCGCCTGACCGCCCAGACGTCCTTCCGTGCCCACCTCGCGAGCGACGCGGGTCACCTCGTCACCGAAGGCGGAGAGCTGCCCGACCATCGTGTTGATGGTCGTCTTCAGCTCCAGGATCTCGCCGCGCGCGTCCACGTCGATCTTCTTGGACAGATCACCGCGGGCGACCGCCGTGGTCACCTGCGCGATCTGCCGCACCTGACCGGTCAGGTTGGACGCCATGCCGTTCACCGACTCGGTGAGGTCCTTCCAGGTGCCCGCCACGCCCGGCACCCGCGCCTGGCCGCCGAGGATGCCCTCGGTGCCCACCTCGCGGGCCACGCGCGTGACCTCGTCACCGAAGGCCGACAGCGTGTCCACCATCGTGTTGATGGTCTCGGCGAGCTGCGCGACCTCGCCGCGCGCCTCGACGGTGATCTTCTTCGTCAGGTCGCCGTTGGCCACGGCCGTGGCGACCGACGAGATCGAACGCACCTGGCTGGTCAGGTTGTTGGCCATCAGGTTGACGTTGTCGGTGAGGTCCTTCCAGATGCCCGACGCGTCACGGACCCGCGCCTGGCCGCCGAGCTGGCCCTCCGTACCGACCTCGCGGGCCACGCGCGTGACCTCGTCACCGAACGCGGACAGCGTGTCCACCATCTGGTTCACCGTCGTCACCAGCGCCAGGATCTCGCCCTTGGCGTCGACGGTGATCTTCCGGGACAGGTCGCCCTGCGCCACCGCGTTGGTGACATCGGCGATGTTGCGGACCTGACTGGTCAGGTTGTTCGCCATGAAGTTGACGGACTGCGTCAGGTCCTTCCAGGTGCCGCTGACGCCCTGCACCTCGGCCTGCCCGCCCAGGATGCCCTCGGTGCCCACCTCGCGGGCCACCCGGGTCACCTCCGCGCCGAACGCGGAGAGCTGGTCGACCATCGTGTTCAGGGTGTTCTTCAGCTCCAGGATCTCGCCCCGGGCGTCCACGTCGATCTTCTGCGACAGGTCACCGCGCGCCACAGCGGTGGCGACCTCGGCGATGTTGCGGACCTGGGCCGTCAGATTCCCCGCCATGCCGTTCACGGAGTCGGTCAGGTCACGCCACACACCGGCGACGCCTGGCACCTGCGCCTGGCCGCCGAGCCGCCCCTCCGTGCCCACGTCACGGGCCACGCGGGTCACCTGCTCGGCGAACGACGAGAGCTGGTCGACCATCGTGTTGATGGTGTTCTTCAGCTCCAGGATCTCCCCGCGCGCGTCCACGTCGATCTTCTGCGACAGGTCACCACGCGCCACAGCCGTCGTGACCTGCGCGATCTGCCGCACCTGGGACGTCAGATTGCCGGCCATGAAGTTGACGGAGTCCGTCAGGTCCTTCCAGGTGCCGGCCACACCGTCCACCCGCGCCTGACCGCCCAGCCGCCCCTCCGTACCCACGTCACGCGCCATCCGCGTCACCTGGGCGGCGAAGGAACCGAGCTGGTCGACCATCCGGTTCACGGTGTTCTTCAGCTCCAGCATCTCGCCGGAGACGTCCACCGTGACCTTCTGCGTCAGATCGCCATTGGCGACCGCCGTCGTGACCTGCGCGATGTTACGGACCTGGCCCGTCAGGTTGCGGAAGGCCGTGTTCACGGAGTCCGTGAGGTCCTTCCACGTACCCGCCGCGCCCGGCACCTGCGCCTGACCACCCAGCACACCTTCGACGCCGACCTCGCGGGCCACCCGCGTCACCTCCGCGCCGAACGCGGAGAGCTGGTCGACCATCGTATTGACGGTGTTCTTCAGCTCCAGCATCTCGCCGGAGACGTCCACCGTGACCTTCTGGGACAGGTCGCCGTTGGCGACCGCCGTGGTCACCTGGGCGATGTCGCGCACCTGGCCGGTCAGGTTGCGGAAGGCGGTGTTCACCGAGTCAGTGAGGTCCTTCCACGTACCCGCCGCGCCCGGCACCTGCGCCTGACCACCCAGCAGACCCTCGGCGCCGACCTCACCGGCGACCCGCGTCACCTCGTCGGCGAACGTCCGCAGCGTCTCGGTCATCGCGTTGATCGTCTCGGCGAGCTGCGCGACCTCGCCGCGCGCGCCGATGGTGATCTTCTGCGACAGGTCGCCGTTGGCGACCGCCGTCGTCACCTGCGCGATGTCCCGCACCTGGGCCGTCAGATTCCCGGCCATCAGGTTCACGGAGTCCGTGAGGTCCTTCCACACACCGGCCATGCCCGGCACCTGGGCCTGGCCGCCCAGCTCGCCCTCGGTGCCCACCTCGCGGGCCACCCGGGTCACCTCGGAGGAGAACGAGGAGAGCTGGTCCACCATCGTGTTGACGGTGTTCTTCAGCTCCAGCATCTCGCCGGCCACGTGCACGGTGACCTTGCGGGACAGATCGCCCTTCAGGACCGCCTGCGTCACCAGCGCGATGTCCCGCACCTGGGCGGTCAGCCGGTACGCCATGGTGTTGACCGAGTCCGTGAGGTCCTTCCAGGACCCCGCCATGCCCCGGACCTTCGCCTGGCCGCCCAGCTTGCCCTCGGTACCGACCTCGCTGGCCACCCGCGTCACCTCGTCGGTGAACGCGGAGAGCTGGTCCACCAGCCCGTTGACCGTCCGGCCGACCTTGAGGAATTCGCCGCGCAGCGGGTGCGCCGACCCGTCCGCGTTCTGCGACCGCAGGTCCATCCGCTGTTCCAGGTCGCCCTCGGCCACCGCCGACAGCACCCGCCCGACCTCCGACACCGGCCGTACGAGATCGTCCACCAGCGCGTTGGACGCCTCGATCGCGGCGGCCCAGGCGCCCTCGCAGGCACCGGTCTCCAGCCGCTCTGTGAGTTTTCCCTCCCGGCCGACGACCCGCCGGACCCGGGCCAGCTCACCGGTAAGGTGCTGGTTACGGTCCGCGACCTCGTTGAAGACGGCGGAGATCTCCGCCATCACGCCGTCACCCGACACCGTCAGCCGCTTGCGGAAGTTCCCGTCCCGCATCGCGGCCAGCGCTCCGAGGAGCTTGACCAGCGCGGCCGAATCGACCTCTACGGTCCCACTGGCGCGGGATCGCCCGTTCTTCGTGCGCGTGCTCGTGCCCCGCGCCGATGCGCCAGACTCCACCGTGTCCCTCCTGGAGGGTCGACCGACCTGCAAAAGTGCAAGATTGCTGCCTTGAGAGCATGCCCAGTGTTTCACCATGGCCCCACCCGGCCATAACAGTTCGGCGGCAACGCTTATAACCCGTGGCACGTTCGGGGTGGAAACACCCGCAACCGGCGCACGCGGTGTCCGCGTGGGTAAGTAACCTGGCTCTTGTGTCGGCGGCGCCGCACCTTGCCAGGCGTACACCTCAGGGGGCCGCCGACGAGGACCGGGCAGGACGGCGGCGGCACGGGCGGCGGGACCGGTCAGCGGACCCGCCCACGGACGAGCAACGAGGAGACCGGTGATCACGGCGCGCGCTGCGGCCAGCTTCGAACCGGTGGGGCGGTCGGTCGCCGTCGCGCGTGCCTTCGTACGCGACACCCTGCACGGCTGGGGCTTCGCCGACGTCGTGGACGACGCGGTGGTGCTCACCAGCGAACTGGTGACCAACGCCGTCGTGCACGCGGGCACCGCCGCCGACGTGCAGTGTCTGCGGTACGAGACGGCCGTACGCGTCGAGGTCGCCGACCACTACCCCGACCGCGAGATCCCCATCCAGGGCAGAGGCCGCCAGTTCCGTGACCCCGACAACGAGGGCGGGCGCGGCCTGCTGCTGTGCGCCGCCCTGGCCAGCCGCTGGGGCGTGGAGTACACCGGCGCGGGCAAGCACGTCTGGTTCCAGCTCGACCTGCCCGAGCGCCCCGCGGGCACCCGCTCCGCGGGACCCGTCCTGCCCGCCGCCGACCTCCCGCTCACCGACGAGAGCGTGCGCGTCGCCGTCGTCCAGGTCGACCGCATGGGCTCGATCACGCGCTGGAACGACGACGCGGCCGAGCTCTTCGGCCACCCCGCCGCCGACGTCGTCGGCAAACCGCTCGCCGACCTCACCGCCTGGCCGCAGACCCCCGGCACCGGCATCGGCCTCGCCGAGGCGCTGCTGCACTCCCGCTGGGAAGGCACCTACGGCCTGCGCGACGCCGACGGCCGCGTCCTGCCCGTGTACGGCTCCCACCTGCGCGTCCGCGACAGCGAGGGCGAGCCCTCCACCGTCATCCTGCTGGTGCGCGCCGAGGAGCGGGCCGTGCTCCAGACGCCGTCCCGCGGCTCCGGCAGCGCGGAATCCGGCCTCGGCCAGCGCGGCAAGACCACGGACGCCTTCGAGGTCTTCATCGGCTCCCCCGCCCCCGACGACCTCGACAGCCTCCTCCAGCGCACCGTCGAACGCGCCCGCGACATGCTCGACGGCGACGCCGCCTACCTGCTGCTCGCCACCGACGACGAGACCGAGCTGGAAGTACGCGCCTCCACCGGCCTGCCGTCCGCCCGCCAGCGCTTCGCCCGCGTCCCCGTCGAAGCGGGCACCGGACGCTACGGCAGCGCCCGTATGCCGGCCGTCCACGAGGACCTCACCGCGGTCCCCGGCGCCGTACCGCTGCTGTCGGGCACCGGCATGCGCTCGGTGGTCACCGTGCCGCTCAAGGTCGAGGGCCGCCTGACCGGCTCGCTGGGCGTCGCCGCCGAGGCCCCCGGCCGCTACAACAACCAGGAAGCGCTGCGGCTCCAATTCGCCGCCGACCGGATCGCGCTCGCCGTGGAGAGCGCCCGGCTCACCGAGCTGGAACGGCTGCGCCGCGGCTCGCTGTCCTTCCTCGTCGAGGCGTCCGACCTGCTCGCGGGCACGCTGGAACGCGACCAGACGCTGGCCCTCATGGCCCAGATGACGGTTCCGACGCTGGCGAGCTGGTGCGCGGTCTACACGATCGCCGAGCAGTCGGAACCGGAGCTGGCCTTCGTCCTGCACGAGGACGAGGACCGCATCGACGGCATCAAGGCGCTGCTGTCCCAGGTACGGCCTCCGGAGCCCGACCCGACACCCGGCGCCCGCATGTGGACCGCGCCCTCCGACGCGGCCCACTCCAGCGCCCTGCGGGCCTCTCTGCGCAGCCTCGGGGTCGGCGCGCGCTCCGCGCCCTCCTCGTCCGCGCCGAACGCCGCCACGCCCACCTCGGGCAAGGGCGGGCGCGCGCCGAGCGCCCCCGGTGTCGCGCTCGCCACCGCGGCGGCCGTCGGCGGCGAAACGGTCGTCCTGCCGCTGGTCGCCCGCAACCGGGTCATCGGCATGCTCACCCTCGGCAAGCCCGCCGACGAACGCTTCCGCCAGGAGATCCTCGAACTCGCCGAAGACCTCTCCCGCCGAGCGGCCCTCGCTCTGGACAACGCCCGCCTCTACAGCGAGCGCACCGCGATCAGCCAGGCCCTCCAGCGCAGCCTCCTGCCGCCGGAGCTGCCGCACATCCCCGGCGTCGAGGTCGAGGTCGTCTACCGCGCCGCGGGCGAGGGCAACGAGGTCGGCGGCGACTTCTACGACCTCTTCCCGATCCGCGACGGCTGCTGGGGCTTCGCCATCGGCGACGTCTGCGGTACGGGACCGGAGGCCGCCGCCGTCACCGGCCTCGCCCGGCACGCGCTGCGCCTGCTGGCCCGCGAGGGCTTCGGCGGCCCCGCCGTCCTCGAACGCCTCAACGCCGCCATCCTCGACGAGGGCGCCCGCAGCCGCTTCCTCACGCTCCTGTACGGCGAGTTGTGGCCCCAGCACGACGGCAGCGCCGTCCTGCGCATGGTCTGCGCCGGCCACCCGCTCCCGCTGCGCCTGCGCCCCGACGGCACCGTCGAACCCGCCGCCGAACCGCAGCCGCTGCTCGGCGTGATGGACGACCTCGAACTGTACGAGCAGACCGTCTCCCTCGACCCCGGCGATGTCCTGCTCTGCGTCACCGACGGCGTCACCGAGCGCCGCGAGGGCACCCGCATGCTCGGCGACGACGGCCTCGCCGACGTCCTGTCCACCTGTACGGGCCTGACCGCGGGTGCCGTGGCCGCCCGTATCCAACGGGCCGTTGAGCGCTTCGCCTCTGACGCGCCGTCCGACGACATGGCGATCCTGTCGATGCGGGTCCCGAAGAAGTCCGAGTAGCGCGGGTTCTTCGCACGGGGATTCTTCGCGCGGGGATTCTTCGCGCGGTCCTCGGCGCGAGGTTCTTGGCGCGGGTCCTGGTGCGCGACGGCATGAAGAAGGCCCCCACCTGACGGTGAGGGCCTTCTGTGCCGAGCCCCAATACGGAATCGAACCGTAGACCTTCTCCTTACCATGGAGACGCTCTACCGACTGAGCTATTGGGGCGCGTCGATGGGAAGATCCTATCCCATGAACGCGGGTGCTCGGAGCACGCTCAAGGGACGTTCAGCGGCGGTTCACAGCAGTCCGCCGAGCGCGTTGCAGGCGTCCGCGATGTGCGTCAACTCCCGCTGGGTGATGCCGGGGTGGACCGGCAGCGACAGGCTGTCCGCGGCCACCAGTTCGGTCTGCGGCAACACGGCCCCCGACCGGTGCGCGGGCATCCGGTGCACCGGTACGGGCACGCTCACGGTCGCCCGCACGCCCCGTGCCGCCAGGGCCGCGGCGAAGGCGTCCCGGTCCGGCCGGCCGTTGCCGGGAATCCGTACCGCGTACTGCCGGTAGAGGTGGTGCGCCCCCGGCTCGGTGTACGGCACGACCACGCCCTTGAGCGCCGAGTCCAGGAACCGCGCGTGCGCCCGCCGCCGGGCGACCACTCCCGCGTCCTCCTCGACACCGCCCTCGGTGCCCTGCTCCACGAGCGCCAGACCACGGCGCGACGCCAGGTCGTCGAGCCGCGCCATCGGCGCGGGGTGCCCGAATACGTGGACGGGTACGATCGCGGCCGTCCGCGCCGTGACGCCCGCGGCGACGGCCTCGGGGGCCAGGCAGAACGTCCGGGGGTCGATGTCCGCGAACACCGGTGTGGCGCCCGCGAGTCGGACGGCGTCGGCCGGCGCGCCCGGACCGAACGACGGGACGATGACCTCGTCCCCTGTCCCGATACCCAGCTCCTCGAGCGACGTGCGCAGCGCGGCGGCCGTCGCGTCCGAAGCGATCCTGTGCCGTCGTCCGGCAGTCGTCATCTGCTGCACGTCTCCACACCTCCGCCTATCGGGAGGCCCAGAGTCTCGGAGCGACGTGAACAGAGGGTAACGGAAAACAAAAATGCCTTGGCCCCCGAGTCGAAGCTCGGGGGCCAAGGCATTGATAAAGATTGTTCGGCGGTGTCCTACTCTCCCACAGGGTCCCCCCTGCAGTACCATCGGCGCTGAAAGGCTTAGCTTCCGGGTTCGGAATGTAAC